>NZ_CP060295.1:4685156-5361041 GCF_014302995.1 Variovorax sp. PAMC26660 | reverse complement strand
CATCTTCGGCCGCGACCTGCGTGCGCCCAAGGCGATGGCGCAACGCCTCTCGCACATGACCGACCTGGTCCTGGGCTACGTCCTTCACTGAGCCGGCAGGCTTCTCCGGCACCTCGGGTATCTACTAGGCAGCGGCGGTTGACGCTGTGAGGCGGGCCTTTCTAAAATCGTTAATTCACTTAATGGTGAATTGATCGACCCAAGAAAGCGGCCCGACCGCGCGGAGACAACCTTGAAGCAACTTGCACGCACCACCGCCGTGACCGCACTCGCGGCGCTGGCCAGTCTGGCCGCCCTGCTGCCGGGCGTGGCCTTCGCGCAGAACGGCTACCCCACGAAGCCGATCCGCGTGATCGTTCCCTTCGCGGCAGGCAGCACCACCGACATCATTGCCCGCGCCATCGCCGACAAGATGGGCACCAGCATGGGCCAGGTGCTGGTGATCGACAACCGCGGCGGCGCCAGCGGCACCATCGGCCAACAGGCGGTGGCCACGGCCGCGCCCGACGGCTACACGATCATGATTCACTCGTCCTCGCACACGGTGAGCCCGTCGACCTTCGCCAAGCTGCCCTTCGACACGGTGCACGACTTCGCGGGCATCACGCCGATCTCGTCGCTCCCCAACGCGCTGGTCATCTCGCCCTCGAAGAACATCAAGACGCTGCCGCAGTTGCTGGCCGCGGCCCGCGCCAAGCCGGGCAGCATGAACTTCGCTTCGGCCGGCCAGGGCAGCGCCACGCACCTGAACGCCGAGAAGTTCAAGATGGCCGCGAAGATCGACGCGACCAACATCCCCTTCAAGGGATCGGGCGAGGCCGTGACCGAAGTGCTGTCGGGCCGCGTCGACTACTACTTCTCGCCCATCGCCCCGGTGATCGGCCAGATCAAGGAAGGCCAGTTGCTGGCGCTGGCCGTCGGCTCGCCCAAGCGCGCCGCCGCCCTGCCCGACGTGCCCACCACCACCGAGGCTGGCGTGCCCGGCTCCGAGTTCAACTTCTGGATCGGAATGATGGCGCCCGCCAAGACGCCGCGCGACGTGGTCGATCGCCTGCACGCCGAGGTCACCAAGGCCCTGGCCACGCCCGAGGTGAAAGAGCGCTTTCTCAAGCTCGGCGCCGACGCCTGGACGCTCAAGCCCGCGCAGTTCGATGCCTACATCAAGGACGAGATCGCAAGCAACGCCGAACTCGTGAAGGCCGCCGGCCTTTCCGTTCAACAGTAACCCAGCACGCAAGAAAGCCCCGGCCGTCGCCATGCTCCGCAAGCTCCTGCGCTTCCCCGCCCTGCGCCCTTTCATCCTGATCCTGTTGCTGCTGGTGCTGTGGGACCTGGCGATTCGCCTGTTCAAGATTCCGGCCTACCTCGTGCCGCCGCCGTGGGAGGTCGTGAAACAGTTGATCGCCGAATGGCCGCGCCTGCTCAGCGAAAGCTGGAAGACCACGCTGGCCACGCTCGGCGGCTTCGGGCTGACCATCCTCATCGGTATTCCGATGGCGATGGTGATTGCCTACTCGCGCGTCGTCGAGTCGTACGTGTACCCGCTGCTGGTGTTCTCGCAGAGCATCCCGAAGGTGGCGATTGCGCCGCTGTTCGTGGTGTGGTTCGGCTTCGGCATCTTCCCGAAGGTGATCAGCGCCTTCCTGCTGGGCTTCTTCCCGGTGGTGGTGTCAACCGTGATGGGCTTCAAGTCGGTCGAGCCCGACATGCTCGACCTCTCGCGCTCGATGGGCGCAAGCCGCCTGCAGACCTTCTTCAAGATCAGCCTGCCGCAAGCCCTGCCCCAGATCTTCAGCGGCCTGAAGGTGTCCGTCACGCTGGCCGTGGTGGGTGCGGTGGTCGGTGAATTCGTCGGCTCCAACTCGGGCATCGGCTATGTGCTGCAGGTGGCCAACGGCAACTTCGACCTGCCTCTGATGTTTGCCGCGCTGGTGGTGCTGTCGAGCATCGGCGTGATCCTTTTCGTCGCGGTCGATCTGATCGAGCGCGTGATGATTCCGTGGCACGCCTCGCAGCGCCACGCCCACTGAGTTCCTTCGCCACACACCAACAAAGTCCGGAGACAAAGACCATGAAGAAACTGCTTCCCTCGCTGCTCGCCGTCGCGGCGCTCGCCACCTTCGCCATCGCCCCGGCACATGCCCAGGGCGACAAACCGAAGGACAAGGTCACGCTGATGCTCAACTGGTACCTGTACAGCGAGCACGCGCCCTTCTTCCTGGGCAAGGAAAAGGGCTTCTATGCCGACGAAGGCATCGACCTGGACATCCAGGAAGGCCGCGGCTCCGCCGTCACCGCGCAGGCGGTGGCCGCCAAGTCCGCCACCTTCGGCTACATCGACGTGACCACCATGATCAAGGCCGCCGCCAAGGGCGCGCCGCTGAAATCGACCGGCGTGCTGTTCCAGGTGAGCCCGATGTCGGTCATGGGCTTCACCGAGAAGAACATCAAGACCCCGAAGGACATCATCGGCAAGACCGTGGCCGTCACGCCCGGCGACTCGATGTCGCAGATGTGGCCGCTGTTCCTGAAGGTCAACAACATCAAGCCCGACCAGGTGAAGATCGTCTCGGGTGACGGCCAGACCAAGCTCAATGCCGTGACCAGCGGCCAGGCCGACCTGCTGCTGGGCTACGTGATGGACCAGGCCATCAAGCTGCAGGATGCCACCGGCAAGCCCGTGACGCCCATTCGCTTTGCCGATTCGGGCGTCAACCAGATCAGCTCCGGAATCATCACCAACAAGAACCTGTTGACCGAGAACCCCGACCTCGTGAAGCGCTTCATGCGCGCCTCGACCAAGGCGGCCGAAGCTGCCGAGAAGAGCCCGGAAGCGGCCGTCGACGCCATGCTCAAGGCCAACCCGAAAGCCGGTGTGCGCGACACGCTGATCGTTGGCATGAAGCAGAGCGTGGCGCTCTTCCACACGAAGGAAACAGCCAACCAGCGCCCCTACCGCGTGACGATGAAGAATGTCAGCGACTCGCTCGACCTGCTGGTGCAGTACGGCGGCATGGATGCATCGACGCGCGGCAAGCCCGAGGACTACGTGACCCTCGACTTCCTGCCCAACTGATCCCGTCTCGCCACTTTTCCGCGCGCTCGCTGCAGCTTCAACCTTCCACGCACCCATGTCCCAAGTCCCTCTGATCGAAGCGCGCGGCGTCTCGAAGACCTACCCCAGCAAGGACGGCCCGGTCGAGTCGCTCAAGCCGCTCGACTTCGCCATCCACGAAGGCGAGTTCGTCTCGGTCGTCGGCCCCTCAGGCTGCGGCAAGAGCACGCTGCTGAAGATGGTGGCGGGCTTGCTGCCGATCAGCGGCGGTGAACTCACGCTGGCCGGCAAGCCGATCAACGGGCCGCAGAAGGACGTGGGCATCGTGTTCCAGAGCGCAGTGCTGCTGCCCTGGCGCAGCGTGGAAGACAACATCCTGCTGCAGGCCGAGATGCGCCATCTGCCCAAGGCGGCGTCGCAAACCCGCGCACGCGCGCTGATGGAAATGGCTGGCCTCAAGGGCTTCGAGAGCAAGTACCCCTGGCAACTCTCGGGCGGCATGCAGCAACGCGCGTCGATCTGCCGCGCGCTGCTGCACGACCCGTCGGTGCTGCTGATGGACGAGCCCTTCGGCGCCCTCGACGCGATGACGCGCGAGAAGATGAACCTGGAACTGCAGCGCATCTGGATGGCCTCGAAGAAGACGGTGATGCTGATCACCCACAGCATCCCCGAAGCCATCTTCCTGTCGGACCGCGTGATCGTGATGAGCGAGCGGCCCGGCACCATCGCCGCCGTGTACGACATCGATCTGCCGCGCGCCCGCACGCTCGACATGATGGCCTCGGCCGAGTTCGGTGCGTACACGAAGCTGGTGCGCGCGCATTTCTTTTCCCAGGGCATCCTGGACCACTGAAAGCGCCCCCATGGATGCGATCCGCTTTCACGTCGAAGAGATCCGTTTCGCCGAACGCAACGTGGCGCTGCGGCTGCCGTTCCGCTTCGGCGCGGCCACCGTCACCGCCTGCCCGCAGGTCTACGTGAAGGCCCGCATCCGCCTGCCGGACGGCCGCACGGCCGAAGGCTGCGCCGCCGAGATGATGGTGCCCAAGTGGTTCGACAAGAACCCGGCCCTGACCAACGAACAGAACTTCGAGCAGTTGCGCTTTGCCCTGCGCGATGCGCGAGAGGCCTACACCGGCGAGGCCGATGCACAGACCGCGTGGACGCACTTCGCGTCGAACTACGCTACGTTGCAGGCACGCGCGAAAGCCCAGGGCCTGCAACCGCTGGTGGCGAGCTACGGCCCCGCGCTGATCGACCGCGCCCTGCTCGATGCGCTTTGCCTGCACAGCGGTGTGAGCTTTGCGGCCGCGATGAGCAGCAACCTCTGCGGCATCGACATCGCCGGCAGCGGGCTGGCCGACGATCTGGCCGGCTTCGACATGGCTGCCTTCCTTGCGCGACAGGCACCACGCAACCAAATCGCCGCACGCCACACGGTCGGTCTGGCCGATGCCATCGACGACGCCGAGCCCCAGCCCGACGCACCCGCCGACGGCATGCCGACCACGCTCGCAGCCGCCGTGCGCCGCTACGGCCTCACGCACTTCAAGCTCAAGCTGTGCGGCGAAACCGCGCAGGACATCGACCGGCTCCAACGGATCGCCCGCGTGATCGACGGCCCTGCGCAGCTCGTCACGCTGGACGGCAACGAACAGTACGCCGACGCGGACGCCTTCGGCGCCTTCCTCGACCGCATGCTCTCCACGCCTGCGCTGCAACAACTGGTGCACAAGACCGTGTTCGTCGAACAGCCCATTCGCCGGGATGCCGCGCTGCAGCGCGATGTGTCCGCGCTGGGTGCACGCATTCCGCTGCTGATCGATGAATCTGACGCCACGCTCGATGCCTTCGTGCAGGGCCGCGCGCTCGGTTACACCGGCGTGTCGAGCAAAAGCTGCAAGGGCTTCTACAAGTCGGTCGTCAACGCCGCGCGCTGTGCGCACTGGAATGCGGCCTCCGACAAGCCCCGCTACTTTCTCTCGGGCGAAGACCTGACCATGCAGGCCGGCATCGGCGTGCAGCAAGACCTGGCGCTGGTTGCGTGGCTCGGACTCTCGCACGTCGAGCGCAACGGCCACCACTACGTCAACGGACTCGCTGCCGCGCCCGAAGCCGAGCAGCAGGCCTTGCTGAAGCTGCACCCAGGCCTCTACGAACTGAGCGACGGCGCCGTGCGCCTCGCCATCCGCGACGGACAGCTCGACCTGTCGTCGCTCGGCACAGTGCCCGGTTTTTCCACCGGCAAGCCCGGCGCCGGCATCTCCTGGGACGCCATGCGTTCCGTCTACTGAAGCGCCCCTTCTCTCTCTATCTCTCTCTCGCATCTCAAGGAAGAAAACGATGGCCACCCAACGTCTAGGAATCATCATGCACGGCGTCACCGGCCGCATGGGCATGAACCAGCATCTGATCCGCTCGATCTGCGCCATTCGCGCGCAAGGCGGCGTCACGCTGTCGAACGGCGACAAGGTGATGCCCGACCCGATCCTCATCGGCCGCAACGCCGAGAAGATGGAAGCGCTTGCCAAGACCCACAACATCGCGCGCTGGGGCACCGATCTCGACAAGGCACTGGAGAACAAGGACGACACCATCTTCTTCGACGCCGGCACCACGCAGATGCGCCCCACGCTGCTGGCCAAGGCCATCCGCGCCGGCAAGCACGTGTACTGCGAGAAGCCGATCGCCACCAACCTCAATGAAGCCGTCGAAGTTGCGCGCCTGGCCGAAGGCTCCGGCCTGAAGCACGGCGCCGTGCAAGACAAGCTCTTCCTGCCCGGCCTGCGCAAGCTCGACATGCTGCGCCGCGCCGGCTTCTTCGGCCGCATGCTCAGCGTGCGCCTGGAGTTCGGCTATTGGGTGTTCGAGGGCGACCTGCAGCCCATCCAGCGCCCGAGCTGGAACTACCGCAAGGAAGACGGCGGCGGCATGATCCTGGACATGATGTGCCACTGGCGCTACGTGCTGGACAATCTGTTCGGCGAAGTGAAGTCGGTGTCGTGCATCGGCGCGACGCACATCCCCAAGCGCTGGGACGAAGCCGGCAAGCCCTACGAGGCCACCGCCGACGACGCGGCCTACGCCACCTGCGAGCTGACCGGCCACAACGGCGAACCGGTCATCGCACAGATCAACATGAGCTGGGTCACTCGCGTGCGCCGCGACGACCTCGTGACCTTCCACGTCGATGGCACCGATGGCTCCGCAGTGGCGGGCCTGTCGAGCTGCCGCGCCCAGTCGCGCGTGGCCACGCCGCGCCCGGTGTGGAACCCCGATGAAAAGCAGATGATGAATTTCTTCGACCAGTGGCAGGAGATTCCGGACTCGCAGGTCTACGACAACGGCTTCAAGATTCAGTGGGAGCACTTCATTCGCCATGTGGTGGAGAACGAGCCCTACAAGTGGACACTGCCCGAAGGCGCCAAGGGCGTGCAACTGGTCGAGGCCGCGCTCGAATCGTGGAAAGACCGCCGCTGGGTCGACGTGCCCGTGCTGAAGGTCTGAAGAAGAAGCCATGGCACTTTCGCTGACCCTCCCCACCGCGAGCGGATCGCTCGCGCCTTACGCGCTGCGCGGCACCACGCCAGCGAAGCCCGATGCGGGCGTGAAGTTCAACCGCATCGTCTACTCGGCCGCGCACGTCGTGGCCGATCCGCTCGCAGTCATCGACCCGTGGCTGCAATGCGCGGTCGACTGGGACACCACCATCGCCTACCGCCGCCACCTGTTCTCGCTGGGCCTGGGCGTGGCGGAAGCCATGGACACCGCACAGCGCGGCATGGGCCTCGATTGGCCCACCTCGCTCGAACTGATCCGCCGCTCGCTCGATGCCGCAAAGGACGTGCCCGGCGCGCTGGTGGCTTCGGGCTGCGGCACCGATCACTTGAACATCGACGACGTGAAGAGCGTCGACGACGTGATCCGCGGCTACGAAGAGCAGATGGCCGCCATCGAGGCACTGGGCGGCAAGCTGATCGTGATGGCCAGCCGCGCACTGGCTCGCGTCGCGAAAAGCCCCGCCGACTACGAGCGCGTATACGACCGCATCCTGAGCCAGGCGAAACAGCCGGTGGTGCTGCACTGGCTGGGCGACATGTTCGACCCCGCGCTGGCAGGCTACTGGGGCACGAAGGATGTCGACGCGGCCATGGACACGGCGCTCGGCATCATCGCCGCGCACCCCGACAAGGTCGATGGCATCAAGATCTCCCTGCTCGACAAGGACAAGGAAATCGCGATGCGCCGGCGGCTGCCAAGTGGCGTTCGCATGTACACCGGTGACGACTTCAACTATGCCGAGCTGATTGCCGGCGACGGCTTCGGCAGCGAACCGATGCACGGCAAGAGCGACGCCCTGCTGGGCATCTTCGACGCCATCGCGCCGGCAGCGAGCGCCGCATTGGGCGCACTGGCCCAGGGCAACACCGAGAAGTTCCACGCGATCCTCGGCCCCACGGTGCCGCTGTCGCGCCACATCTTCGCGTCGCCCACGCGCTTCTACAAGACCGGCGTGGTGTTCATGGCCTGGCTCAACGGCCACCAGAAGCACTTCACGATGGTGGGCGGCCAGCAGAGCACGCGCTCGCTGCAGCACTTCGCCGAACTGTTCCGGCTGGCCGATGCGGCCAACCTGTTGGAGCAGCCGGAGCTGGCGGTGCAGCGCATGAAGACGATGCTCGCGCTGCACGGCGTGGAAGGTTGATGGCCAGCATGCGCGACTTCTCGCAGAACCACGACTGGCTGTCGATCAACACCGCCACGGTGCGCAAGCAACTGGGCGCCGAGGTGCCGCTGGACCGCATCATCGACCAGTGCGCAGAGCGCGGCATCCGTGCGATCAGCCCCTGGCGCGATCAGGTGGCGGCCGTCGGGCTGGACGAAGTGGCCAGGCAGTTGAAGGCGTATGGCATGGGCCTCTCGGGCTACTGCCGTGGTGGTTTCTTCCCCGCTGCCGACGCAGCAGGCCTGAAGGCCGCGCTGGACGACAACCGCCGCGCCATCGACGAAGCGAAGACGCTCGACGCGCCCTGCCTCGTGCTGGTCGTCGGCGCCCTGCCCGGCGCACTCGAAGGCAAGGCCGCCTACAAGGACATCGCCCGCGCGCGCGGCGAGATACGCGACGGCATTGCCGCATCACTCGAATACGCACGCGAAGTGGGCATGCCGCTCGCCATCGAGCCCCTGCACCCGATGCAGGCGGCCGACCGCGCCTGCATCAACACGCTGGAACACGCGCTCGATATCTGCGACGAACTCGACGCGGGCAAGAGCGGCATGCTGGGAGTGGCGCTCGACATCTATCACGTCTGGTGGGACCCGAAGTTGCAGCAGCAGATTGCCCGCGCGGGGCGCGAGCGTTTGCTGGCGTACCACGTCTGCGACTGGCTCACGCCCACGCGCGACCTGCTGAGCGACCGCGGAATGATGGGCGACGGTGTGGTCGAGCTGAAGAAGATTCGCGGCTGGGTTGAAGAAGCGGGCTTCGCGGGGTTCAGCGAGGTCGAGATCTTTTCGAATCTCGACTGGTGGCAGAGAGCTGGCAGCGAAACGCTCGACGTGTGTATCGAGCGGCACAAACAGGCCGTCTAGTTCCGTTGTCGTTGCATGTGTTGGGGGTGGGTGCATTCAGGGTGCGTGCGAATGACACCGGGTGCTCCCCTCCGCGAATGTCCCCCGCTTCGCTCCTCCTTTATTTCGCTGCGGGGAGCACCCGGCGTCATTCGCACAGGGGCACGCTGCTGGTGATCGCCGATCAACAACCGCTCTGAGCGCTCACGTCGATACGGGGCTCTTTTTCGCTAAATAAAGGAGGAGCGAAGCGGGAGACATTCGCGAAAAAGAGCACCGTGTCGGCGTGAGCGACGCCCTGAACAGCAGCAGCGCCCCAAAACACACAGCGCGACGAACAGAACGACCGCGTCCTAATTAGCACCCGTCGCCAGCGCCTGCAGCCGCGCATAGTCACCCGGACGCGCACCCAATTGCTCCGGCGTCGAGCGCTTGACGATCCGCTCGAGAAAGAGCTGCCGGTTGACCGGCGAAACCGTCATGCCCTTGCCGCGCAGGAACTGCTCATCTTCCAGCTCGCCCGCAATCACGCCGACGTTGGTCCACTTCGCGGTTTCCACCAGCGTCTTTTCCACCATCGCCTGCTGCGGCGGCGTCAGCTTGGCCCACGCGGCCTTGCCGATCACGATGCCCAGCGTGTCGTACACGTGGGCCGTCAGTTGCACGTACTTCTGCACTTCGTAGAGCTTCTTCGCCTTGACCGTGCCCAACGGGTTTTCCTGCGCCTCGACCTCGCCTTTCTTCAGCGCGTTGTAGAGATTCATGAAGGGCAAAGTCACCGGCTTGGCATCCAGCGCGGTGGCGAACAACTGGTAGGCCGACGCATCGGGCACGTACAGGCGCAGGTCGCGAAAGTCCTCGGGGCGCAGCAGCGGCCTGGTCGACGTGACCTGCCGGGCGCCGTAGTACACGGAAGCCACCATCCGGTTGCCGCTCTTCGCGTTGTAGCCCTTCATCAAGTCCGCCAGCAGCGGACTCGCGAGGTACTTGCGCATGTGGTCGAGGTCCTTGAAGGCGAAGGGGTAGCTTCCCAGGCTCAACGGCGGATAGCCCTCGGCCAGCGTGGCCTGGCCGACGTAGGCGATCTGCATCGAGTCGTTCGCCAGCATCAGCGGATAGTCGGCCTCCTGCCCCAACTTGGAGGACGCCACCACCTCGATCTTGATCTTGCCGTCGGACTGCTCCGCGATCTTGCGAGCCGCCAGCTCCGCCTGCTGATGGAAGATGCTGGTCGGCTCGTAGACATGGCCCCACTTCAATTGCAGCACCTGCGCCTGGACGGCCATCGCACTGCCCGCCGCCAGCAACAACAGGATTCCGACTCGGCACCACGGCAAGATGTTTTTCATGGACTCTCCCTCGGGTTGAGAACAGCCCTGCCCCTTGCAAGATCAGCGCCATCGCCGGGGGCGGACACCGGGCGACGACCCCGGCGAGCGAATCGTAAGGATATGCAACAGAGGCTGGAAGCGGGTTTGCCCGACTCGGGTTTGCGCTGCCTGGCGCCTTCCGGACCGGGTTACCTGTGGGCGCGATGCCGGCGAAGGGCGCGAACTGCAATCACCAGCGCCACGAGCAGGAAGCCGCAAGCGGGAAACACCCAGACGAACCCGGCATCGGTGTAGACGACTTGGCTTTCGGCGTCGTAGTGACGACCCAGTTCGTTGAAGTCCCAGCGCAGGTAGCGCGCGTACCAGGCCCAGAAGAAAAAGGCCGATGCGCAAAGGGACAGGGCCAGACCGAGCAAGGGGGCTATGAGTTTTCTTGGCATGGTGACGCCGGATTGTCAGTGGGCTCGCAACGCCGTGGCACCCGACTTGCCCACACCGCGACGACTTCAGGAACAAGCTGGTGCGGCATCATCCTGAGCCATGAAAACCTCGCCTGATTTCTACGACGAGCTCGCACCGCTCTATCACCTGATCTACCCCGACTGGAACGCTAGCATCCGCCAACAAGGAGCCAGCCTCTCGCACCTCATCGAGACCGAATGGCCGGGCCACCGAAAGGTGCTCGATGTCTCGTGCGGCATCGGCACGCAGACCTTGGCGCTGGCGGGGCTCGGCTATCCGGTGACGGCCTCCGACCTGTCGGCCCGGGAAATCGAACGCGCCCGCCACGAGGCACGCCTTCGCGACCTCGATATCGACTTCGCCGTGTGCGACATGCGCCAGGCCCACGCGCAGCACGGCAGCGGCTTCGACATCGTCATGTCCTGCGACAACTCCATGCCGCACCTGCAGACCGACGAAGACCTGCTGCTCGCGTTCCGCCAGATGACCGCGTGCCTGCGCCCTGGCGGCGGCTGCCTGGTCAGCGTGCGCGACTATGCGAAGGAAGAGCGCGGCACCAACCTCGTCAAGCACTATGGCGCGCGGGTCGAGAACGGCATGCGTCATGTGCTGTTCCAGGTCTGGGATTTCGTGGGCGAGCACTATGACCTAGGCTTCTTCTTCATTTCGGAAGATCTCTCGACGCATGAGGTGAGCACGCGCGTGATGCGCTCCAGGTACTACGCGGTGTCGACGGCGCGGCTGTGCGAACTCATGCGCGAGGCGGGGCTGGAAAACGTCAGGCGCATCGATGGCGCGTTCTTCCAGCCTGTGCTGGTGGGCACCCGGCCCGGGCGCTGAGATCCAACACGGCTGCCACACAGGCAGCCCGCCGGTCACCGTGGCGTCACGGGCCAAACCTAGCATCCGCCGGCCTTTGGACCTCTTCAAACAATCGAAAACACCATGACAAAGACCGTTCGCGCGCCCGCGCTCCGACCGCTGCGCGCTGCCGTGCTGGCCCTGGGCGGCAGCCTCGCCATTGCTGCCTGCGGCGGTGGTGGCGGCGGTGCCTCGTTTCCGTTCATTCCGCCCGCCCCCACGCCAACGCCAACGCCCGCGCCTCCTGCGCAACCGGCGCCGCTGGCCACACTCGACGGCTCCATGCCACTGGTCATCGGCCATCGCGGCCTGCCGGGCCTGTTCCCTGAAGAAACCAGGGCCTCCTACGAAGGCGCGGCCGATGCCGGTGCGGATTCGCTCGAAACCGATCTGCACCTCACCAAGGACTGCGTGCTCGTCGCCCGCCACAACCCCTGGCTCAGCGACAACACCAACATCGCGGAGGTTGCCAAGACCAACAACGCTGTCGCAGCCCGCAAGCGCACTGTGCCGCCCGTGCTGGTCAACGTGAAGTACCCGGCGGTCCCCGAGAACGGCCCGGCGCAATACAAGAGCGACCTGACCGACCCCAACGATCCGAAGTCCGTGCTCAAGTCGCTGGTTGTCGATGGCGAGGACCACACCAACGACTGGTCGATCACCGACTTCACGATGGCCGAGCTCAAGCAGTGGATTGCCGGCACCACCTACGACGCCAGGGACCAGCGTCCCACCGACCTCAACGGCAAGCTGCCGATCCTGAGCTTCCAGGAAATCATCGACATCGCCAAGGCCAAGAGCGCCTCCACCGGCCGCACGCTCACCGTGTACCCGGAGACCAAGAACCCGATCTGGAACAACGCACAAGCCATTGCCAACGGCTGCGGCCCGGTGGGCAGTCATCCGCTGGAAGACGCGCTGCTCAAGATCATGAATTTCAACGACCTGAACCGCAAGGACGCGCCGATCTTCGTGCAGAGCTTCGAGCCCGAGAGCCTGAAGTACCTGCGCTCGGCCGGCATGAAGGCGCGCGCTGTGCAACTGGTCGACGGCAACGACGTCGACTACAAGACCGGCGCGATGATCTACGTCACCGCCGACGACTACACCTTTGTCGACGGCCGCCCCTATAGCTGGACGCTGGCCGGCAACCCGAAGTTCTTCGGCGAGATGCTGACGCCCGCCGGCCTGGCCGATGTCAAGACCTATGCCGACGGCATCGGCCCGTGGAAGCCGCAGGTGATGGCACACACCATCGAGCCCTTCGTCGCCGGCAACAAGGGCCTGGCCGACGTGAACACCGTCAAGCCCACGAGCCTGATCGCCGACGCCCACAAGGCCGGCCTGTTCGTGCACAGCTACACCTTCCGCAACGAAGCCAAGTACCTCGCGGGCCTGTACAAGGGCGACCCGACGGCCGAGTACCTCCTGTACTTCCGCGCGGGCATCGACGGCGTGTTCTCGGACTTCGCCAACACCGCCTTCGCGGCGCGCCAGTCCTACCTGAAGGAAACGGGCCGCTGACGCGAAACGCAGCGACGCAGCACACCCCATGTACCGAGGCGAACGACTCAACGGATACAGCCACCTGCTGGGCCTGCTGCTCGCGCTGGCCGCGACCGCGCTGCTGCTCGCGAAGACCGTGCCCACCGGTGACCCCGCGCGCATCGTTGGGGCGCTGGTGTTCTCACTCTCCGCCGTGGTGCTGTATGCGGCGTCCACCCTCTTCCACAGCACGCGCGGCCGTCTCAAGCGCGTGTGGGAGCGGGCCGACCATTGCGCGATCTACCTGCTGATCGCCGGAACCTACACGCCCTTTGCGCTGGTCACGCTGCAAGGCCTGTGGGGCGGGCTGTTGCTTGCCACGATCTGGGGCGCGGCGCTCTTCGGCATCTGGCGCGAGCTGGCGCCGGCGAGGGACAGCGCACCGAAGAAGCCCTCGCTGCCGCTGTACATCGGCATGGGGTGGCTCGGCGTTCTGGCCGCCGTGCCGCTGGCCGCGCGGCTCGAAGGCGCGGGGCTGGCGTGGCTGCTGATCGGCGGCGTGCTCTATACCGCCGGCACCGTCTTCTATCGCAACCGCCAGGGGTTCAGGCACGCGCATGGTGCGTGGCACCTGTTCGTGCTGGCGGGGACGGCGAGCCACTACGTGGCTGTGGGATTGTTCGTGCTGTAGCGCCTGCGCCTTGAAAGGCGTCGACCCCTCGTCGGCGCAGCCGCAGCGCTAGACGTGAAACGCCGCCAGCACGCCCACCGCCAGACCCGCAACCGCCACGCCGAACATGGCCCGCTCCAGCCACTTCTTCTTCGTCAGCAGGGCAATGGCGGCAAGCGCGATCGACACCTGAAGGACAGTGGTGGCCTGGGCCCAGCGATGGTGCTGGTGCATCTGTTCATCCGACTGCGAATCCCACCGGCTCGACTCGCCCTCCAGCTTTCTGGCTGCGGCCTGGATCTCGGTCTTCTCCTGTTCGTAGCGCGCCACCTTGTCCTGCCAGCCCTGCCTGCGCTCGTCGCTCGACGTGTCGCGCGCGAACTCGGCCAGCGCCTGCTTGGTGCTCTTCGACTGGAAGTAATTCCACTGGTTCGACGCTTCGGTCTTCTTGATCGCGGCGTTGTTCTTGTAGATCCCGGCATTCGCCTGCGTGGCGCCGCCCATGTACGAAAAGATCGCGCCGACGGTGGCGATCACCGCGGTGCACACCGCGATCTTGCTTGTCATGCTCATGCCGCCGGCATGTGTCTCCGTTTTGTCGCCGTGGCCGCCGGATGCGGCGTGTTCAAGTTCGTGGTCGTGCGGGCCGTGCACGTGAAAGCCGTGTCCTGACATGGAGTCCTTGTTGAAATCGCGGGGAAGAGCGCGCGCGAGTATGCCCGGTCCGGCAGTCGGCCCTGTGACTGCCGCCGCCAACTTGTCGACCACCGGCTCGCCCCGGCCGAAACGACCTCAGCCCGCCAGCGCCGCGACCACGATGCGCGTGGCTGACGCAACGACGTCGTTGCGCCCCTTCGCGTCCTTCTCCGGGAATGTCAGGTAGACCGCGACCACCAGCGGCGCGGCACCGGCAGGCTGCCACAGCACGCCGATGTCGTTCGTGGTGCCGTAGTCGCCAGACCCGGTCTTGTCGCCCACCTTCCAGCCCGCGGGCACGCCGGCCAGGAAGCGTTCCGTGCTGGTGGTGTTGCCCAACAGCCAGGTCTTGAGCTGCTCGCGCTGCGCTGCACCCAATGCATCGCCCAATGCCAGCCGCTGCACGCTGTCGGCCATGGCCGCCGGCGTGGTGGTGTCGCGCAGGTCACCGGGGATGGCGGTGTTGAGTTCGGTCTCCCAACGATCGAGCCTGAAGGTCAGGTCGCCGATGCTGCGCGCAAACGCCGTCAATGCAGGCGGACCGCCCAGAATCTTCAGCAGCAGATTGGCTGCGGCGTTGTCGCTGTACTGGACAGTGGCAGCACACAGCGCGGCCACCGTCATGCCGGTGGCGAGGTTCTTCTCGGTGATCGGCGAGTAGCTGATGAGGTCGCCCTTGCTGTAGTTCACGCGGCGCGTGAGCAGGCTGTCGTCCTTCGCACTGCGCTCGAGGATGGCGGCGGACAGCATCAACTTGAAGGTGCTGCAGAACGGAAAGCGCTCGTGCGACCGGTGCTGCACGCGCGCACCGCTGGCGGTGTTGAAGGCCACCACGCCGAGGCGACCGCCCGAGGCGCTTTCGAGCGCGGCAAGTTGCGCCTCGGCGGATGACTGCGGGCCGTTCTGCGACCACGCAGTGCAGGCACTCGCGAGGGGCAGCACGGAAGCGGCGAGCAACAGGGTGCGGCGCTGGACGAGGGAGTTCATTCGTTTTTCTTTCTTGGGTCGGATGGATGAAGCGAAGCGCATCGTAGAAGTGCGACCTTCGATGTTCCAGCAACCCGCGGGCGCTGTGCGTCCCGGGTGTATCCCCTGTAACGGCGCGGCTCGCGCCACTGGGCGACAGCACGCACGCAGCTTGTGCGAATGCACCACCCGGGCTCGGCCCGCTCCGTCAACGCATCGCAATCAGCTTGCAATGTCGACACACGCTTGTCAAAACGCTGTCACCTGAGGAACGCAAGATCTGAGGCATTAAAGGTATTTGTGCTTTTTTTTGCAAATAGCTTGCATATGCACAAACACAAATAGATACACAGAGTCTTTCGGCGCAGCCGCATGGGTGCGCATTTCAATTTCTTCGGGAGAAAACATGATCAGAGGAATGACCGCGCGCTGCGGTTTTGCGGGGGGAAGCGTGGCCGTCCTGCTGGCGCTTTCCGCCTGCGGAGGCGGTGGCGGCAACGGCCCTTACTTTCCGCCCGGAGGCGTACCGCCGACGGGTGGCACTGGCAATTCCGCACCCACCGTCAATCAGGGAAAGAGCGGCCCCAAGGCCCTCGTGGTGGAGGTCGATGGACTCACGCACGCAGCACTTCGCGATGCCATCGCGCAGAAGAAGGCGACGGCACTGCAAGCATTCCAGATCGCTCCCGCCTGGACCGGCGGAGCGAACGGCACGATCAGCGAACAGCGCACCAGCGACAACCCGGGATCGGCAACGCTGTTGACGGGCTCCTGGGTCCAGCGCCATGGGGTGCGATGGGACACCAGCGATCAGCGCATCGACGCCAAGGTCGCACCATCGATCTTCGCCATCGCCAAGCAGAACACGGCGGCGGGCTACAAGACAGCGGCCGTCACGGCCAATCCCCGCTATTCCAGCCTTCTGGGCAACGAACCCGGCACCGTCGATGCGGCCGTCGATTGCGCGGGATCGGACGCCTGTGTCACAGAGCGCACGTCGCAGCTCATTGACTCCGGCCAGGACCTGATCGTGGCGCAATACGGCGCGCCGGCCATCGCGGCGACAGCCAGCGGCCTCAAGAGCGACGCGTACCAACGCGCTGTCACCGACACGTCGGCCGCAGTCGGCCAGTTGCTGGCACGCATCGCCCAACGCACAGCCAACGATGCGAAGGAAGACTGGCTCGTGATCGTCACTACGGGGCACGGCCTCGATGCTTTCGGTGGCAGCACCGGCCTGCAGACCATCGACGGCAAGACCATCTTCATCGCGAGCAACAAGACTCTCGCGGGATTGCCGGGCGCAGGCTTGGCGGCGCCGGCCGACAACTCGCTGCTCCAGCTCGCCGCGGCCACGGACATCGCGCCGACCGTGCTGCGCCACCTGGGCGCGCTGCCCGCGGCCGCTGACTACCGTTTCAACGGCCAGGCCCTGCAGGCCGCCACGTCGCTGCGCGGTCTCTCGGCCAAGACGGGCGCGGACAAGGGCAGCATCGAGCTGTCGTGGACGCTCACGGGTGCCACGACCGCACCTGCGCTGGTGTTGCGCGACGGCAAGCTGGTGGCCACGCTGCCGGCCGGCACAGCCGCCCACACCGACCCCATCGTCGCCGCGAGCGACGGGATCTATACCTACCTGTACACGGTCGTCGCCGGCGAAACCAGCGTGGCGCTCACCGCGCAGATCGCCTATGTCAAGCCGCCGGCGCCAGAGTTGCCGGTGCCGCTCGCGGCCACGTTGAAGAACGGGCTGCTCAACTACTACCCACTCGACACACTGCCCGGCGTCGATGCGAAGAACGCATCCACGCTTGCACCGTGGGCGGCCGACGCCAATGGCGGCACGGTGGTCGACGATGGCTTCAAGCCCCCCTACAAGGTCAAGGCGCTGCGCGTCGACAGCACCGTGAAGAACGCCAGCGGCATGGCCGGCTACCGCCTGGTACAGAACAACGACGTCACCACCAACCCCGCCGTCACGACCTTCACCATCGGCTTCTGGATGCGCACCGACAACACCTGCAGCCAGGGCGTGAGCAACGGCGCAACGGTGATCGGCAACAAGAACTACACCTCCGGCGGCAACGCTGGCTTGGCCATCGGCCTGTTCGGCAGCTGCGAGATCCGCTTCAACGTGGGGACGGGCAGTGCGCGCGCCGACAGCAACGGCTACAGCCTGAGCGCGGGCCAGTGGGCCTACGTGGCGGTGGTGATCGACAAGACCGCGCTCACGATGAAGGGCTACGTGCTGGACCCCGTCAACGGCATCCAGGCCAACAGTACCGCCATCACGAGCGCGCTGGTCGACAAGCTCGGCGGCCTGGGCAACGGCCTGGGCCTGAACGAGGACGGCACCGGCCTCTACTACCAACGCGAAACCACCTCGCCGCGCGGTGCCATGGACTTCAACGACTTCGCGATCTGGAACCGCGCACTCACGAACGACGAGCTGACCAGCATCTTCAAGTCGGGCCAGCCGCTGTTGACGCTCCTGTTTCCCTGATCACCCCAGCCCCCAAGACAACGACGACTCCAGAGGATTCAAACCATGCAAATTCGCCCCCTTCTCTGCGTGCGCCTTGCGCCCGCGATCGTTCTGGCCTGCGCCCTGTCCGCCTGCGGCGGCGGAAGTAGTGGCAGTTTCGTCGGCGGCATACCGACGCCCCCTGCCACGCCAGCACCACCCGACACCGGCACGGCCCCCGTGAAGAGCTGCGCACCCTGAGCCCCGCACCATGCCCCACCAGAAGAACCAACCCATGACGAATTCACGTCGCAAGTTCCTCACCGGCACCGCCACGACAGGCGCTGCCGCCCTCGCCCTCTCGGCCTTTCCGCCGAGCATCCGCCGCGCACTCGCCATTCCCGCCAACAACAAGACCGGCACCATCCAGGACGTCGAGCACGTCGTGATCCTGATGCAGGAGAACCGCTCGTTCGACCACTACTTCGGCACGCTGATGGGCGTGCGCGGATTCGGTGACCGCTTCACCATTCCGCTGCCCAAGGGCCTGAACGTTTGGCAACAGAGCGATGTCAACGGCAAGCCGCTGCTGCCCTATCACCTGGACCAGACCAAAGGCAACGCGCAGCGCGTGAGCGGCACGCCGCACAGCTGGGGCGACGCGCAAAACGCCTGGGACGGCGGCCGAATGTACCAATGGCCGCGCTTCAAGAACACCGCGTCGATGGGTTATTTCCAGGAAGCCGAAGTCACCTTCCAATACGCACTGGCCAATGCCTTCACGGTATGCGACGGCTACCACTGCGGCATGCACACAGGCACCAACTCCAACCGCATGTTCCATTGGACCGGCACCAATGGCCCGTCGGGTGAGACGGCCAATGGCCCGGCGGGTGTGGCCTCGATCGACAACACGTGGGAAAGCCTGATCGGCTCATCGGCCGTCGGCCCCGACTGGAAGACCTATCCGGAACGCCTGCAGGAGGCGAATGTCAGCTGGATCGTCTACCAGAACATGCCCGACAACTTCACCGACAACCCGCTCTGCGGCTTTCGCCAGTACCGCGCGGCGAACGAAGCCGCGGGCATCAAGAAGGTGCTGTACGACGGCGACAACCCCGCGCCCAAGGACGTGACGGTGCCCGCCTACGATCCCGCCAGCGACGACGCGAAGAACCCGCTCTACAAGGGCATCGCCAACACCATGCCCGATGGCGGTCTGCTCGATGCATTCCGCAAGGACGTGAAGGGCGGCACGCTGCGGAAGGTATCGTGGATCGTTGCACCCTACGATTACTGCGAGCACCCCAGCGGTTCGAGCCCCGTACAAGGTGGCTGGTACACGCAGCAGGTGCTTGACGCGCTCACTGCATCACCCGACGTGTGGAGCAAGACCGTGCTGATCGTCAATTTCGACGAGAACGACGGCTACTTCGACCACATGCCCTCGCCCTCCGCGCCGTCGCTCAACCCGGACGGAACGCCCGCAGGCAAGACCACGCTGCCCGACAGCGCCATCGCCCTTGAACGGCACACCTATCCGCTGGTGGGTAGCACCACTGCACCCAATGACGGCCGCGTCTACGGCCCCGGCCCGCGCGTGCCGATGTATGTCATATCGCCATGGAGCCGTGGCGGCTGGGTCAACTCCCAGGTGTTCGACCACACCTCGGTGCTGCGTTTTCTTGAAGTCTGCTTCGGAGTCAAGGAGACGAACATCTCGCCATTTCGCCGGGCGGTGTGCGGCGACCTCATGAGCGCATTCAACTTCGCCACGCCCAACAACGATGCCTTGCCCGTTCTGCCGGGAAGGCGCACGCAGGACGATGCCAACGCACTGAAAAAGAGCCAGGAGTTCATGCCGGACGGCACGACGAAAAGACCCCAGATCGTGCCCCCGGCCAACGCCACATTACCTCAGCAGGCCGTCGGCACGCGCCCCTCCCGCGCACTGCCTTACGAGTTGCACGTGAGCTGTCGCAGTGATGCGATCAACGGCCAGATGCGCCTGATCTTCGCGAACACCGGCAAGGCTGCCGCCGTGTTCCATGTCTACGACAAGCTCAACCTCGACCGCCTGCCGCGCCGCTACATGGTCGAGCCGGGCAAGACGCTGGACGACACCTGGAGCGGCACCGCCGACAGCGCGGGCAACTCGTACGACCTGTGGGTGCTCGGGCCCAACGGATTTCACCGCCATTTCAAGGGCAACCTCGACACGCTGCGCGCAAGCAACGCCGCCAACCCCGAAGTGCGTGTGTGCTACGACATCGCCAACGGCAACGTCTACCTCGAAATGCTCAACAGCGGCACCAACGCCTGCACTTTCACGGTACGCGCCAAGGCCTACCGCAACGACGGCCCTTGGGGCGCCACGGTCAACGGCGGGGCGAAGGCCGAGCAGTTGTGGACGCTCGAGAACAGCGGCCACTGGTACGACTTCGAGGTCCGCAGCGACACCGACTCCAGTTTCCGCCGCCGCTTCGCCGGCCGCGTGGAAACCGGCAAGCACTCGGTGAGCGATCCGGCCATGGGCCTCGCTGATCTCTGAGCATCGGCAATCCGACACACCGCCGCGGCGGTGTGTCGGTCGGCACAATGGCGCAAGTCTTGCGCCTTTTTTCTCAAATCAATGCAGACCGGGGCGGCTGTCACACTGACGCCGCCCTGTTCTCTTTCACACGCCAGCATCCTCATGCTCCAAGAAGAACGATTCCTGCGCATCCGCAGCCTGCTCGCCACTTTCTCGCGCCTGAGCGTCGACCGCATCGTGCAAGACCTGGCGGTATCGCGCGAGACCGTGCGGCGCGACCTGCTCGAACTCGAAGGCCTGGGCGAACTGCGCCGTGTGCACGGCGGCGCCATCGCGACCAGCGCGGAGCCTGAACCCCCGCTGGCCGTGCGGCTGGTGGCGCGACAGCGGGAGAAGCGCGCCATCGCCAAGGCAGCCATTGCGCTGCTGCAGCCAGGGCAGACGGTATTCCTCGATGCAGGCAGCACCACGTCGATCCTCGCGGAAGAGATCGCCACGCTCAGTGGCATGACGGTCATCACCAATTCGCTGAGCATCGCGCTCAAGCTCGCGGGCGCCAGCGAGGGGCGCCTGACGGGTAACCGGACCATCCTGCTGGGTGGCGAGATCGACGTGAAGACACAAGCCACGCTCGGCGACATCACGGTCGAAAAAATCCGCCGCTACCGCGCCGACGTGGCCCTGCTGTCGCCGGTGGGCCTGCATGCCAAGTACGGCGCGATGAGCTTCGAGCACCCTGAGGCCGCGGTCGCGCGCGCCATGGCCGAGCAGGCGCAGCAGGTGGTCATCGTGGCCGACCACGCAAAGATCGGCCAGGCCAGCCGCGTGACCTACATGCGCACGGCCGACATCGACGTGGTGGTCACCGACGCCAAGTCGCGCGAGCTGCCCGGCCTGCCGGCGCTGCGCAAGGCGTGCAGCAAGTTGATCATTGCCTGAGGGGCCGGGGCGACACCACGCGCGAGGTCGCTGCCCCACCTGCGGCATGATCCCGGGCATGGACAACAAGTACCCACTTCCGCTCGTCATCGTCAAGCTCGGAGACACCTTCGCGGCCCTTCGCGCAGAACGCGGCGACTTCGAGAACTGGATCGCCGACGGCCTGGACTCGCAGACGCTGCCGATCCTGGTGGTCGATCCGCGCCGGGGCGACGCCCTGCCCGCGCCCGACGCCGTGTCCGGCGCGGTCATCACCGGTTCGCATGCAATGGTGTCGCACCGCGAACCCTGGAGCGAAACAACGGCCGCATGGCTCGCGCAACTCGTGGCGCATGGCACGCCGGTACTCGGTATCTGCTACGGGCATCAGTTGCTCGCGCATGCGCTCGGTGGCGAGGCGGCCAACCACCCGCAGGGTGCGGAGGTCGGCACGGTCACCGTCACGCTGAATGAAGCCGCCGCCACCGATCCGCTGCTGCGCGGCCTGCCGGCGCAGTTCCCGGCCAACGTGGTGCATTGGCAGAGCGCGCTGCGCCTGCCCGAAGGTGCAGTGCAGCTGGCTGGCAGCGACCACGAGCCGGTGCAAGCCTTTCGCATCGGCGAGCGCGCCTGGGGCGTGCAGTTCCATCCCGAGTTCGATGCCGATGCGATGCGCGGCTACATCGACATGCTGGCCACCGACCTGAAGGCCGAGGGCGCCGACCCCGTCGCGCTGCGCGAGCGCGTAGTCGCCACCGACAGCGCCGCGCAACTTCTCGGGCGCTTCGCCCGGATTGCCGAAGCGCGCCAGAGCGTCTGACACCCGCGCTTTCCCGGAATTTCGGTATAGGACCACGACTACAAAATATGCCCGGCGCCTGAGTTAAGGTGCTGGGCATTTCCCGGGCACCGACGCCCAGACGACCCAGATCCCTTCTTATGAACTCTCCCGATTCCGCACCGGTCCGCAAGCATTTCTCGATGATCCGGGGCTTCCACCTCGCCGACGCTTTCACGCTCGGCAACGCGGCCTGCGGCGTGGGTGCCGTGTTCCTCGCCATGGCTTTCATGGCGAGCCACTCGCTGGCGCAGTTCCTCTGGGCGGCCGCCCTGGCGCCGGCCGCCTTCATCTTCGATGTGTTCGACGGCCGCATCGCGCGCTGGCGCCAGACGCATTCGGCACTCGGGCGTGAGCTGGACTCGCTGGCCGACATCATTTCGTTCGGCGTGGCACCCGCCGCCCTGGCCTTCGCGGCCGGCCTCAATGGCGGCTGGGACTGCGTGCTGCTGATCTATTTCGTGGGCTGCGGCGTGAGCCGGCTCGCGCGCTACAACGTCACGGCCGAGGCGCTGTCCGAAGGCGCCGACAAGGTGAAGTATTTCGAAGGCACGCCCATTCCGACCAGCGTGGTGCTGGTGGGCGTGCTCGCGTATGCGGCATGGCAGGGTCGCATCGGCGAAACCGTGTGGGGCGGCGCCTGGGCCATCGGCCCGTGGCAGTTGCATCCGCTGGTGCTGCTGTTCGCGCTCTCGGGCACGCTGATGATCAGCAAGACCCTGCGCATTCCCAAGTTCTGATCCACGTCCACCCACGCTGACGAACAAGAAGGAGACAACGCCATGAAGCTGTATTTCGATCCGCAAAGCCGCTCGCAGGTCGCCAAATGGATGCTCGACGAAGCAGGCGCCGACTATGAGATCGTGCCCACGCTCCTGAAGGACAAGGCGCACAAGAGCCCCGAGTTCCTGAAGATCAACCCGGCCGGCAAGGTGCCGGCGCTGGTCGACGGCAACACGCGCGTCTTCGAGAACGCGGCCATCTGCATGTACGTTGCCGAGAAGTTTCCCCAGAAGCAGCTTGCGCCCTCCATCGGTTCGCCCCATCGCGGCCGCTATCTGTCGCTGATGGTCTATTCGACCTCGCAGCTCGAACCCGCAATGGGCGACAGCCTGCTGAAGATCCGCAGCAACAACAGCGCTCGCGGCTGGACCAACTTCGAGCAGGCCAAGGACGCGGTCGAGCGCGAACTGCGCTACGGCCCCTACCTGTTCGGCACGCAATTCACCGCGGCCGACGTGATGATCGGCTCGATGTTCATCTGGCACCGCGCCTTCGGCGGCCGCTCGAACCGCCCGAAGATCGATGCCTACATCAATCGCCTGCAGGCCCGGCCCAAGGGCATGAAGTTCGGCTGAAAACCGCGCGGCGTGCCGCGCTGGCGACACTGCGCGGTGGCGGGCACGCCTTTTAATCGGCTTCCTGTCTTTTCAACCCATGCCCGCACCATGACATCGAAGAACAACACCTCGCACGCCCGGTTTTCGTTGACGGCCCTGTCCCTGGGCCTGGTCGCCCTGCTCGCCGGCTGCGCCAGCACGCCGCCGCCCGGCACGCGCAGCGTGACCATCGAGCGCACCACCTTCGGCATCGCGCACATCACGGCGCCCGACTACGAAGGCCTGGCCTACGGCACCGCCTACGCGCAGGCGCAAGACAACATCTGCCAGACCGCCGAGCACCTGCTGACGCTGCGCGGCGAGCGTTCGCAGTTCCTCGGCGCACAGAACATGGGCGACCTGGGCCTGGGCCGCATGCCCAACGCGCAGATCGACCTGTTCATCCGCTATCACATGGACGATGCCGCGCTGGCGCGTGCCGGGGCCACCACCAGCCCCGACGTGCAGGCCGCGCTGCGCGGCTACGTGGCGGGCTACAACCGCTACTTGCAGGACGCCGGCCCCAACGGCCTGCCCGCCGAATGCCGCGGCAAACCGTGGGTGCGCCCGATGACCACGGCCGACCTGTCGCGTGCCACCGAGAACTCGATGATCCAGGGCGGCCTGGGTGCGCTGGCCGGCACCGTGCTGGCAGCCGTGCCGCCCGCACCGGGCACGAAGACCGGCGCGGCGCCGGTCGACCTGAAAGAAGCCGTGGCCGAGATCGGGCGCCACAGCTTCAATGCCAACCCCGAAGGCGGTGAACTGGGTTCGAACGGCTGGGCGTTCGGGCGCAACGCCACGCCCGACGGCAAGGGACTGCTGCTGGGCAACCCGCACTTTCCGTGGACCGGCACCAACCGCTTCTGGGAGATGCACCTCACCATTCCCGGCAAGCTCGACGTGATGGGTGCCACCGGCGGCCTGAGCCCGGTGGTGGCGATCGGCTTCAACAAGGACGTGGCCTGGACGCACACCGTGTCGACCGGCAAACGCTTCACGCTGTACGAGCTGAAGCTCGATCCGAACGACCCCACCGTGTACTGGGTCGACGGCCAGCCGAAGAAGATGGTGGCACGCACCGTCGTGCTGCCGGCCGCGGCCACGGGCGGTGGGGCACCGGTACAGCACACCTTCTATTCGACCGACTGGGGTCCCGTCATTTCCCTGCCGCGCGCCGGCCTCGGCTGGACCGCGCAGAAAGCCTACGCAATCCGCGATGCCAACACGCTCAACATGCGCTCGGCCGAAAGCTGGATGAAGATGGCGCTGGCCCGCAACGTGGGTGAACTGCGCACCGCCATGGGCAACCAGGGCATGCCGTGGATCAACACCATCGCGGCCGACCGCGACGGCAATGCGATGTACGCCGACCTGTCGGTGGTGCCGGATGTGTCGGCCGACATGCTCAAGGCCTGCGCGCCCTCGCCCGCCGCGGCGGCGCTGCTCAACGCGGCCGGCCTGCCGGTGCTCGACGGCTCGCGCAGCGCCTGCGCATGGAAGCGCGACAGCACGGCCACCGCGCCCGGCCTCATCGCGCCGGCCCGCATGCCGGTCGTCATCACGCCGGACTACGTGCAGAACAGCAACGACAGCTTCTGGCTCAGCAACCCCGAGACGGCGCCGATGGCGGGCATCTCTCCGCTGGTCGGCCCGGTCGGCGTGCCGCAGCGGCTGCGCACACGCAGCGCGATCATGGAAATCCGGGGGCGCCTGGCGGGCAGCGACGGCCTGCCCGGCAACCGCATGGGCGCGGCCGAGCTGCGCAGCGTGATCTTTCGCGACAAGAACCTCGCCGGCATGCTGGTGATGGACGACCTGCAGGCCGCCTGCAAGGCCGGTGGCAGTGCGCTGAATGCCGATCAGGCCCTGGGCTGCCGCGTGCTGTCGGCCTGGGACCGCACCAGCAATGCCGACTCGAAGGGCGCGGCCCTGTTCCGCGAGTTCTGGCGCAAGACGAAGGATGTGCCGAAGGTCTGGCGCGTGCCCTTCGATCCCGCACAACCTGTGGCAACGCCCGCTGGCCTCGACATGGCCACGCCAGCTACGCGCGACACGGTGTTCAAGGCACTTGGCGATGCGGTCGGCGTGGTCCGCACGGCCGGCTTTGCGGCCGATGTGCCGCTGGGCGTGCCGCAGTCGCGCATGGTGCGCGGCCAGAAGATCGCGCTGCATGGCGGCGACGAGTTCGAGGGCGTGCTCAACAAGCTCGAATCGCAAGGCCAGTCGCTCATCGACCCCAAGGGCTACAACGTCAACTACGGCAGCAGCTACATGCAGGTCGTGACCTTCGACGCGCGCGGCCCGGTGGCGCAAGGCCTGCTGACCTACGGCCAGAGCAGCGATCTTTCATCGCCCCGCGCCTACGACCAGTTGCCGCTGTTCGCAGCCAAGCAGTGGCATCCGCTGCCGTTCCATCCGGCCGATGTGCAGGCACAGCGCGAAGGCACGCCGCTGCAGCTTGCATACTGAAGCCATGTCACCACAGACCACGCCCTCTCACACCGCCGCCGGCGGTCTCGACCAGCTGGTGCAGATCGCGGCGGCGCAGCCGCTGTCGCCGGCCTGCGACCACTTCTACTTCCTGCGCCACGGCCAGACCGGCCGCAATGCACAGCGCATCTTCCAGGACGTGGACGAGCCGCTCAGCGAACTCGGCCTGCAGCAGGCCGCACGTGCCGCGGGCCTGCTGGCGGGCGAGCCGATCCGCACCATCGTCTGCAGCGATGCGCGGCGCGCCCGCGACACCGCGCACACGGTGGGCGCAACGCTCAAGCTCGTGCCGACCCCGCAGGCCGCGCTGCGCGAGCGCAACTTCGGCGCGTTGATCGGCACGTCGTCCGCCAACATCGACTGGGCCTGCGAACCCGAAGGCGGCGAGACGCTGACGCAGTTCGTCGCCCGCAAGCGGGCCGCGCTCGACGCAGCGCTGCAGCAACAGCCCGCACCGGTGCTGGTGGTGGCGCACGGCGGCACGCTCTATGCGCTGGCCGCGCTGCTGGGTGTGCCCATCGATTTCGAGCTGCTCGGCAACGCGCAGCCATTGCGTTTTGAACGCGACGGCTCCGCCTGGGGCGTCACGCCGCTGTTGCGGCATGCCGACGATGAGGGCTCAGCGCTGGCCTAGTCGCGCCGGGGGCGGCGCAGCGTGAAGCGCTCGAAGGGCGAAATCTGTCCGTCCAGCCCCACCACGTCGTAGTAGGTCACCTGGATAGTGGTGAAGTCGCCAGGGTGCTTGCCCGGATCGAGGTCGAAGGCGGCGAAACCATAGGAGCGTGCGGCATTGCGCACGGCCGACCAGGGCGCATCCTCCGTCACATAGATTGGCGCTCGCTTGCCGGTGACGGCACTGCGCTCACCGACGCCGGTAATCACCCGGCAGCACGGCGGATTGAAGAACAGCTGGTTGGAGGGCGCAGACGTGCCGCCGCCACCGATCACCATGTGCACCGTGCCCTGCGTGGTGTCGATGACCTCGGTGCCGGTGGCCATGGGAATGGGCGTCAACGTGGTGTTGGCCTGTCGCCCGCGGATGGGGTGTGAGCGCTCGTAGTGATGTTCGTGCCCGCACACCACCAGGTCGACGCCGTAGGTGTCGAACAGCGGCAGCCATTCCTCGCGAATGCCGAGGTCGGCACCATTGGCCTCGTCGGCGGTGGAAATGGCGACCTGGTGCATGCACACCACCAGCCAGTCGATCGACTTGTCGGCACGGGCCGCCGCCAGCTCCTTCTGCAGCCACGCCTTCTGGGCGCCGCTGGAATAGCCGCGCACGTAGGAGTCGCCGGCGTCCTGGTAGGTGACATCATCATTGGCGATGGCCACCACACGCATCGAACCGACGGTGAAGGAATACCACAGGCCGCGCGTCGCGTCAGTCTGGCCTTCGGCCGGAGGCAGCGAGAAGTACGTCTGATAGGCCTGGTAGCCGATCGGCCCGTTGCCCAACTCATTCTCGTGATTGCCAGGCGACGGCATCCACGGACGGTTGCGGGCGCTGCGCGTGTTGTTGTTCCAGAAGTCCCACCAGGTGCGCACCCGGTCCTGGGCGAGGTTGGCGTAGCACAGGTCGCCATTGAAGAGGTGAAACAGCGGGCGCAGCCGTTCCACGCCCAGCGTGGTGTCGCCGGCCGCGGGCGCGCCGAGGTTGTCGTTGACGTACACGGTGCGCGGCAACGTCACGCCGGCGGGCGGCGTGAAGATCTTGCCGAGGGTGGGCGTGCCCTGATCGCCGAAGCTGGTGAAGCTGAAGGGCCGGCGCCCGCGCGGCGCGGTGCGGAAGGTGCCGAATTGCGGCTCCGCGCCCTCATGCAGCGCGGCGTAGAGGTATGCCGTATCCGCCTTCAGGCCATCGACCTTGGCGTGATGGGCATGCACGGTCTGCCCCGACTTGCCATCGACATAGCTCGCAGGGCTGGCGGCCACCGTTTTCTCCAGCTTGCCGTCGGGCCGACCGATCAGCACGCGCGGCTGCCGCACCGGCTGCAGCGTGTGCCAGGACACCACCATCTGCGCCGAGGCATCGGCGCCGAACTGCAGATGCAGGCCCGTCACCGGCGGTGTGGTGACCGGGTCGGCCGCAGCGGTGCGGGTCGTGGCGGGCGCCCGGGTCTCTTCGGCGCCAGCGCGCAGGGTCGTCAGCAACGCCCCCGTGCCGATTCCCGCGGCGGCCAGGAGCCTGCGGCGGTTGAGGTCGAGGCCGTGTTCGTTGTCTGGTTCTGTCATGTGGGGGTGTTGTTGTGCACAGAAGCACGTCACGCTAGCCGCGCCGCGTGACAGTGGTGTTGCTCCGTGGGAGGTCTCGCGGATCGCTCAGGATGGGCACAAGCCCCTTCGCTCGAGTCAGGACGCGGCAGGCAGCGTCCTTGTATGCTGCCGCTGAGTCCCAAAATGGTCCTGAAACCCCAAGAAACACGGTAACCAACGCTGCACCATGGAATTCAAGGACTACTACAGCGCCCTCGGCATCGAGCGCACCGCGTCGGACGACGAGGTGCGCAAGGCCTACAGAAAACTCGCCCGCAAGTACCACCCCGACGTCAGCAAGGAGCCCGACGCCGAGAAGCGCATGCGTGACATCAACGAGGCCAAGGATGTGCTGGGCGACAAGGAAAAGCGCGCAGCCTACGACGCATTGGCCGACCGCGTCGCGCGCGGCGGTCACCCGGAAGGCGACTTCCAGCCGCCGCCCGGCTGGGACGCGGGTTACGAGTTTCATCGCGGTCCGCGCCAGGGGCCGGCCGACCACGCGGATTTCAGCGAGTTCTTTTCCTCGGTGTTCGGCGAGGCCGAGCGGCGCGGCGCCACGCGGCAGAACTACCGGGCACGCGGCGAAGACCACCATGCGGCCATCGAGATCACGCTCGAAGATGCGCTCAATGGCGCCGAGCGCGAGATCACGCTGCGCGCGCAAACGCTCGACGCGCAGGGTCGTCCGCAATTGGAGAACCGCACGCTCAGTGTGAAGATTCCGCCCGGCGTGCATCCGGGGCAGTTCATTCGCCTCGCGGGCCAGGGCATGCCCGGCCACGGCGGCGAAGCGGCCGGCGACCTGTACCTCGAAGTGCGCCTCACACCGCACAAGCTCTATCGCGTGGAAGAACGCGACCTCTACATGACGCTGCCCGTCACGCCGACCGAAGCCGCGCTGGGCGCGCAGGTGCAAGTGCCGACACCGACCGGCGGCGTGGTCGAGGTGACCGTGCCGCGCAACGCGCGCAATGGCCTGAAGCTGCGGCTCAAGGGCCGTGGCATCGCGGGCAAGACGCCCGGCGACCTGTACCTGCTGCTCGACATCGCGCTGCCGCCCGCCGACGGCGACGAAGCGCGCAAGGCCTACGAGCAACTGGCGCAGGCCACGGCATCGTTCAACCCACGCCAGCATCTGGGAGTCTGAGCATGGCGAATTTCACCGTCACAACCGCCACCGCCATCAGCGCCTCGCAACCGCTCGCACTGAGCGAGCTGGCCCATGCCGTCGGCGCCGACACCGCCTGGGTGGTGCAACTGGTCGAGGTCGGCATCGTGCAGGTCACGACCGCCGACGCACAACCCGAGCACTGGCAGTTCTCCAGCGCCGACCTTCAGCATGCGCTCGAAGCGCGCCGGCTGGAGCGCGACTTCGGCGTGGGCCTCGATGCGGCCGCGCTGATCCTCGATCTGCAGCACGAAGTGCGGCGGCTCAAGAGCATGCTGCAGGCGCGCGGCCTGCGCTAGGGCATGTTCACCCTACGCAAGGGGACGCTTGCGTAGGGTGAACAGGCCCTAGACCACAAGCGCCGCCGCTATTGCATCTGCCGCAGGTTGCCGATGCGCACCAGCATCTCGGTGAACATCTGCATGTCGGCGTCGAGGTCGGGGACTTCCTTGTATTCCTTGGCGTTGTGCGCCGTGTACTTCTTGCCCGGCATCGCGGGACCGAAGTTGATCGCATTGGGCATCAGCTTGGCCGTGGTGCTGCCGGCCGTGGGCACGGGCTTGGCTTCAAGGCCCGTGGTGTCGCCGTAGATGTCGAGCAGCGTCGAGAGCCATGCGCCCTTGGGGTCGCGTGCCATCCAGTTGCCCTGGTCGTGGTTCACCTCGAGCTTCACCTGGTTGGCCACGGCCCAGCCGTTGATCTTTTCAGCCACCTGGGCTTTCAGCTCGTCAGGCGTGCGGCCACGTGGCATGCGCACGTTGACTGTGACTTCGAGCTTGCCGTCGTTGCCCATGCGGATCAGATTGGGCGAGAAGGTCAGCGGGCCCATGAAGTCGTCCTTGTAGCCCAGGCCCATCTTCTCGCCAAGATAGCCGGTGCCGTAGAGCGCATCGATGTACCTCACGGCCTTCAGGTAGTGGTTGGCGGCCAGTGGCACGCCGGACTCCTGCAGGAACAAGGCAAGGCGCGGCAGCGGGTTCACGCCCTCTTCGGGCCGCGAGCCATGGGCCGAGACACCCGTGACCTTCAGCTCGATGCTGTCGGCGCCGCGCGCCATGTCGATGGAGAACTTGCCGCCCTGCCCTTCGTACTTCTGCAAGAAGGCCGGCTTGGCCGCGTCGAGCTTCGCGGCCACGGCCGCGAGGTCACCGCCCTTGAGTGTGGCGGTGGCGGTCTGCGAGATGGCATTGGCCGATGCGGCACCGCTCATCGCCGTGATGGCGGTCGAAGCAGCATCGAAGGTCTCCGCGGGGAACAGCACCTTCAGCGCGCCCGAACCCTTCTCGGCCACGACCGCCGGGTACTTGCTGTCGAGCACGATGTTGTAGGCCGGCAGTTGCGTCTTGGTGCGGTAGTACACCATCGCATCGCCGCCGGTTTCCTCGGTGGTCTCGATCATGAGGCGGACGCTGCGGTCGATGGGCAGGCCGCTGTCCTTCACCGCCTTCATGGCGTAGAGCACGGCGGCAATCGAGCCCTTGTCGTCGATGGTGCCTCGGCCGTAGAGGTAGTCGCCCACGCGGGTCATCTTGAAGGGGTCCAGGCGCGTGCCGTCGTCCAGCACCCATTCGGAGAGCACAGCGGGCACCACGTCGGCGTGCGTGAGGATGCCGAACTCCTCGCTGCCCTTGCCCTTCAGGCTGACCTCGAAGATGCGGTTGTCGACGTTGCGGAAGGCCAATCCGAAATCGCCCGCCATCTTCTCGACCAGCTTGCCGAACGCGATGATCGGCGGGCTTTCATGCGGCGGCACCTGCACGTTGCGCACCGTGGGAATCGCCACCATGGCGCCGATGCTGGCGATCACGGCCTGCTGGTTCTGCAGGCGGTTGTACAGGCCGAGCAGGCGCGCGATGTTGACGAGGTCGTCGCCGGCCAGCGGCGCCTTGCTGCGGTAGGCCGCCACGGCTGGCTGCAACTCGGGACTCGCCTTGGCGGCTTGCGCCAGGAACGCGTTGAAATCGGCAGGCGCCTTGCCGCCCTGCCATGCCGTGGCGAGCTGGTCGAGCGCGGGCTTCTTGAGCGTTTCGGCGAACGCGGGCGCACCAAGGCCGAGCGCGACGCCCAACGAAAGGGCCGACAATGAAAAACGAAATTGCTGCATCAGGGTGACTCCCTCATTCTGAAAACACGCCAACGATAGCCCAGCGAAGAACCGAACCATGAGCACCCAAAGCCCCATCAAGATCCGCTGCGCCTGGGCCCAGACCGACCCGCTGCTGGCCGACTACCACGACGCCGAATGGGGCGTGCCCGAACACGACAGCCGCGCACTCTGGGAAAAGCTGATGCTCGACGGCTTCCAGGCCGGCCTGTCGTGGCTCACCATCCTGCGCAAGCGCGATGCGTTCCGCAAGGCCTTCAAGGGCTTCGTGCCGGAGAAGATCGTCAAGTTCACTGCCGCCGATGTCGACCGGCTGATGCTGGACGCCGGCATCGTGCGCTCGCGCTCGAAGATCGAGGCCACCATCGGCAATGCGCGCGCCTACCTCGCCATGCAGGCGGCGGGCGAAGATTTTTCGGCGTTCGTCTGGGGCATGGCGGGAGGCAAGCCCATCGTCAACCGCACCGGGAGTGTGCCGACGAAGACGCCGCTGTCGGAAGAAATGTCGGCCGCGCTCAAGAAGCGCGGCTTCAAGTTCGTGGGGCCGGTCATCGTCTATGCGTGGATGCAGGCCACGGGCATCGTGGACGACCATGCGGCCGATTGCCATCGGCACGGCGTCAAACGCAAGTAAATACCGTCCCCCAAACGAAAAACCGGACCAAGCTTTCGCCGGGTCCGGTTTTTCTTTGGCTTGCGACCTGAGGCGGCTTGCGCCGCGACAAATTACAGACCGGCTTGACGCGTGAAGGTCAGGCCCTTGGCTTGCGAGGGGATCACGCTGCCAGCGAAGGTTTCAGGGCGCAGGTTCTGGCCCGGTGCGTGTGCAGCGGCAACAGCTTGGCTGCGGATGGTGGCGCGGTCAACCGAAGCGGCCAGCACGGGGGTTGCGGTCGACGCAGCGCCGCCGTTGTCGCCGTACACATTGCCGGCACGGGCGGCTGCCACAGCTTGGGGCGCCACGTCGGCGCGGCTGTAGCCGGAAGTCACGGAATGCACGCCTTCGTAGGTTTCTGCATGGGCGCCAGCGGCGGCGAGCAGGGACAGGGCGGCAGCGGCGAGGATGTTCGAGGTCTTCATTTCATTTCCTTCTTGATTGGGCTTTGAGGTGCCCTGAAGTTTGCACCACGATTCCTAGGGAAAACCCTATTTAATCGAATCGCAGTGTTCATGAAATTGAAACAATGACGGGGAACTTTCTGACGTGGCTAACTCAAGTGCCCTTCAATCGCCAGAAACGCTGCTAGTTTGCATACTTTTTCTCTAGATCGTCAAGCAGAGGCTTGCCGACCAGGCGCTGCCTTTGAGCCAAAGGTGCTATCAGCGCCGGGTCTTCGTCCAGCCGATGGGCATCGCGCGCAGCACAGTCAATGCACATTGCGTGCCAGCGACCGCGCCCTGCAATGCGGCATGGGCGCAGAGCACGAAGCCGTCGCTCGGCGCTTCTTGGGTGGTTCGTTGCTTGCGCTCATCGAGCGCTCAGTCTTCCTTCATGCCCGTGGCCTTGACCACGCCACCGAGCCGTGCCCGCTCTTCCTCGACGAACCTGGTGAAGCTCGCACGCGTACCGCCGATGGGCTCGATGCCCATGCCTTTCAAGCGTTCAACGGTGGCCGGCGCTTTCATTGCGGCGTCGATCGCCGCGGCCATCTTGTCCATGATCGCGTCGGGCGTGCCGCGCGGTGCGTGCACGCCGGCCCAGTGCGCGATGCGGATTTCAGGAAAGCCTTCTTCCGCCGCAGTCGGCAGATCGGGGTAGGCCGAAATGCGCTGCGTCCACGTGCCCGCTAGCGCCTTCAGCTTGCCGCTCTTGACGTACGGCAGCACCACAATGCTGGCTTCCGATGTGGCCTCGACCTGGCTGCCGAGCACCGCAGTGATCGACTCCGAGCCGCTCTTGTAGGGCACCACGTCGAGCTTGCTGCCGTACTTCGTCTCCAGGATGCCTTCGACGAAATGCGGCGTGCTGCCCGTGCCAGCCGTCGCCCAGTGGAAGCCGCTGCCGGCCTTCTTCGATGCGGCGACGAATTCCTTCAAATCTTTGTAGGGCGCGTTGGCCGGCACCACGATCACCGAGGGCGCGAGCGCGATCATGGCCACGGGCACCAGCGCATCGTCCTTGTACGGCATGCTCTTCTTGATCATGCTGTTCGACACCACGCCGGCCGCGCTCACCAGGAAGGTGTAGCCATCGGGCGCGCTCTTGGCGACCACATCGGCACCGAGGATCGCGCCGGCGCCGGGCTTGTTGTCGACGATGACCGGCTGGCCGAGTTGCTTGGACGCCCCCTCGGCTGCCGCGCGTGCCATCAGATCATTGGCGCCGCCTGCGGAAAAAGGAACGACGAGCCGGATCGGCTTGGTGGGCCACGCCTGGGCAGCGGCGCCCTGGGCAAGCATCGAAACTGCAAGCCCGACGGCGAGCGAGGCAAAGCGGATGGGAAACATCTTGTTCTCCTGTGTTTTAGTGGCTGTGAAGAAGCACGGCGAGCCGGCCTTTTCATGATGCCACGGCACTTGTCCAAGGGCGTTCGCAGCGCCAATGCGCGACATCGATCGCTGCGCTTTGCATCATTCGCAATTTCCGCAAGACCTTGCCCATAATGAAGTCCTGATCCAGCAAATGCTTGCGAAGCACTTCCCTCAGGTTTGCGAATTTTGCGAATCAAATTCGAACACAGGATCGAACGATGAAAAAGACCTTCATGGGCGTCCGCCTGCGAAGCCTGCGCGAAGAGCGCGGCCTGAGCCAGCTCGCGCTCGCGCAGCAGCTCGGCCTGTCGCCCAGCTACCTGAACCAGATCGAGCAGAACCAGCGACCGCTCACCGTGCCGGTGCTGCTGCGCCTGCATGCCACGCTGGGCGTCGACATCCAGGCCTTCTCGGAAGACGAAGAAGCGCGCCTCATCGCGAGCCTGCGCGAAGCACTGGCCGACAACCCCGGGGGCGACGCCGTCGCGCTCGCCGAGCTGCGCGAGGTCGCCACGCAGATGCCCGCCGTGGGCCGCGCGCTGGTGGCGCTGCACCAGCGCCATCGCGACGCCATGGAGCAACTCGAGGCCCTGGCCGGAGAACTCGGCGACGGCCGGGGCGACCTCGCCCGTCTGCCGCAGGCACGGCCCATGCCCTTCGAGGAAGTGCGCGACTTCTTCTTCGCACACCAGAACCACATCGCGCCACTCGACGAAGCAGCCGAAGCCTTCGCTGCGCAATGGAAGCTGCGTGAAGGCAACCCCGGCGACCGCCTCGCGCACCGGCTGCTGGAAGCGCACGGCGTGCACGTGGTGCCTGCGGAAGACGGCGACGCGGGCGCACAGCGACGCTTCGACCCCGCCTCGCGCGTGCTGCGCCTGTCCCCTCATCTGGAGCCCGGCCAGCATGCCTTCCAGCTCGCCACGCAGTTGGCCTTCTTCGAGGTCGCAGACATGCTCGACGAGCTGGTGGCGGCCGCGCCACTGTCGAGCGACACGGCCCGTTCGCTGGCTCGCATCGGGCTTGCCAACTACTTTGCCGCCGCGCTGCTGTTGCCTTACGGCGAATTCCTCGAAACCGCCGAGCACCTGCGCTACGACATCGACCAGCTGGCGCGCCGCTTCGGCGTGGGCTTCGAGACCATCTGCCACAGGCTCAGCTCGCTGCAGCGGCCCGAGGCGCGCGGCGTGCCCTTCTTTCTGATTCGCGTCGACCGCGCGGGCAACATCTCGAAACGGCAGTCGGCCACGCACTTCCACTTCTCGAAAACCGGCGGCACCTGCCCGCTGTGGAACGTGTACGAAGCCTTCGCGCAGCCGGGCCGCGTGCTCACGCAGCTCGCGCGCATGCCCGATGGCCGCGCCTACCTGTGGATCGCACGCACCGTATCGCACGGCTATCGCGGCTACGGCTCACCCAACAAGACCTTCTCGATCGGACTGGGCTGCGACATCAGCCACGCCACGCGGCTCGTCTACTCCAAGGGCATGGACCTGCGCGACCCGGAGGTGCCCACGCCCATCGGTGCGGGCTGCAAGGTGTGCGAGCGCGAGACCTGTCCGCAGCGCGCCTTTCCGTTCGTGGGGCGGCCGCTCGACGTGGACGAGAACCAGAGCCGCTTCATGCCCTATGCCGCGGCGCCTGACAAGCACAGCACCGCACGGGCAGCCAGCCTCAAGACCGCGGCCAGGCGCGCAGCATCGTCCGGATCGCCACCGCGCCGCTCGCCTTGACTTCGGCGCGGTAGGTGCCCAGCAGCGCTTCGCGTTCGGCGGCAGCCTGCGGGTCGTTGCGCCAGGCCAGCAGGGCCGCGACGTCTTCGTCGGGCAGCGCGGCGAGCAACACCAGCGTCACCTGTCGTTCGACCTCGCGCGCAACGATCAGCAGGTTGCGCGCATGTGTCGAGGTGATGCCGCGCGACCACAGCGTGTCGAGGGCCGAATCGAGGGTGCTGTTCGGCAACGAGGTGAACTGGCCGCCGTTGCCGCGCGCCAGTTGCTTCACGACCGCAGCCAGCAGCAGCTGATTCGAGAAGTCGACTTCGCGCATCTCGGCCACGGCCATGCGCCCGAGCAGCTCGACGCGCGCGGGATCGGTCAGCCGGACCAGCTGCTGGTTGATGAACTCGGATTTGCCGGCATCGTTCTTCGCGGCGTAGTCGGTGCGCAGTTGTGCAAGGCGGGCCACCGCGGCCAGCACTTGTGGGCTCGGCGCGGCGCCGCCCTTGCCGGCCGTCGCCACTTCCTGCCGGATCGCGCCCACCGATGCGTTGACGTCGAAGGCACGCGTCGCGGCCACATCCAGCGCCTTGAGCGCCTTGTCCGCGATGGCCAGGTCGTCCGGGTCCAACTGCTCGCGCGCACCGCGCACCACGGCACCTGGCCCGTAGAAAGCCTGGTAGCGCGCCGGCACGCCCTCGAATTGGAGCAGGGTTTGCGCGCGGTCCTGCGCCCACCCCATCAAGGGGGTCAGCAGCAACAGAAGCAACAGGGAGAAACGGAACGGAGACAGGCGGTTCGGGGAATGCATGGCGCCATTATTGGCCCGCCCCGCATTCCCCCGGCTTCACGTCAGGCCGACGCCAGTTCCTTGCGCAGCAGCTTCGCGGCCGTGACCATGTTCGACAGCGCGGCTTCGGTCTCGGGCCAGCCACGGGTCTTCAGGCCGCAGTCCGGGTTGATCCAGAGGTTCTCGTGCGGCACCACGCCGGCGGCCTTGCGCATCAGGCGAACAATTTCGTCGACCGATGGCACGCGCGGCGAATGGATGTCGTACACGCCCGGGCCGATCTCGTTCGGGTAGCGAAAGCCGCCCGAGTTGCTCTCGCCACCAAAGCCGCGCAGCAGCTCCATGTCGGAGCGGCTGGTCTCGATGGTGATCACGTCGGCATCCATCGCCGCGATCTCCGGCAGGATGTCGTTGAACTCCGAATAGCACATGTGCGTGTGGATCTGCGTCTCGTCGCGCACGCCCGAGGCGCTGATGCGGAAGGCGCGCGTGGCCGACGCCAGGTACGCGGGCCAGCCGGCGCGGCGCAGCGGCAAACCTTCGCGGATGGCAGGCTCGTCGATCTGGATGATGCCGATGCCGGCGCCTTCGAGGTCCACCACTTCATCGCGGATCGCCCAGGCGATCTGCTCGCAGGTGGTGGCGCGCGGCTGGTCGTCGCGCACAAAGGACCACTGCAGGATGGTGACCGGGCCGGTCAGCATGCCCTTCATCGGCAGCTTGGTCAGGCTCTGCGCGTAGGCCGTCCATTCGACCGTCATCGCCGTGGGGCGCGCGACGTCGCCGAAGATCACCGGCGGCTTGACGCAGCGCGAGCCGTAAGACTGCACCCAGCCGTTGGCGGTGAAAGCAAAGCCGTCGAGCTGTTCGCCGAAGTACTCGACCATGTCGTTGCGCTCGGCTTCGCCGTGCACCAGCACGTCGATGCCCAGTTCTTCCTGCTTGCGCACGGCGAGTGCGATCTCGGCACGCATCTTCTCGCGGTAGCCGGCGGCATCGAGCTCGCCGCGCTTGAAGGCGGCACGCGCGGCGCGGATGTCCGAGGTCTGCGGGAACGAACCGATGGTGGTGGTGGGCAGTGAAGGCAGCGCAAAGCGCGTGCGCTGCACCTGCTGGCGCAGCGGAAAGGCCGACCCGCGGGCGTCGTCACCGGCCACGCTGCGCGCCAGGCGCAGCGCCACTTCGGCACGGTGCACGCGCGGGCTGGCGCGGCGCGCAGCCACCGCCGCGCGGCTCACGGCCAACTCGCCGGCAACCGCGGCTTCATTGCCATCGACCACCGCCCGCAGCACGCGCAGTTCATCGAGCTTTTCGATCGCGAAGGCGAGCCACGACTTCAGCTCGGTGTCGAGCTTCGTTTCGGCCGCAAGGCTGAATGGCACGTGCAGCAGCGAGCACGACGGTGCGATCCAGAGTTCGCCCTTGTGCTTTTCCGCGACGGGCTTGAGCTTGGCCAACGCCGCATCGACGTCGGTGCGCCAGATGTTGCGGCCATCGACCACTCCCACCGACAGCACCTTGTGCGCCGGCAGCCAGTCCGCCACGCCAGTCAGTTCCTGCGGCGAGCGCACCGCGTCCACATGCAGGCCCGCCACCGGCAACTGGCAAGCCAGGCGCAGGTTGTCGGACAACGGCGAGAAGTACGTGGCCAGCAGCAGCTTGGGCGCACTGCGGGCGAGCTGCCAGTAGGCACGCTCGAAGGCATTGCGCCAGGCTTCAGGCAGGTCCAGGCCGAGGATGGGTTCGTCGATCTGCACCCATTCCACGCCTTGCTGCTTCAGCCGTGCGAGCACCTGTTCATAAACGGGCAGCAGCGCATCGAGCAGCGAGAAGCGGTCGAAGCCCGCTTCCTTTTCCTTGCCCAGGTACAGGAAGCTCAGCGGCCCGAGCAGCACGGCCTTGACCGCGTGCCCGGCCTGCTGCGCCTGCGCCACTTCGTCGAACAGACGCGACGACGCGAGCTTGAACTGCGTGTCGGCCTTGAACTCAGGCACGAGGTAGTGGTAATTGGTGTCGAACCACTTGGTCATTTCCAGCGCGAAGGTGCCTTCGGTCCCGTGGTTGCAACTGGCGTCGTGCACATGACCCACCTCGTCTTCCACGCCGCGCGCCATCTTGAAGTAACGCGAAAGTTCGGGTTCGTCACCCTTGAAGTCGAAGCGTGCCGGCTCGCAGCCGAGCAGCTGGATGTGATTGGCGACCTGGTCGTAGCAGGCGAAGTCGCCCACGGTCACGAAGTCGAGCCCCGCGTCGCGTTGGGCCTGCCAATGGCGCGCACGCAGCGTCTCGCCGACGGCTTCGAGTGCGGTGCGGTCGATCTCGCCGCGCCAGTGCTTTTCGAGGGCGAACTTGAGTTCCCGGTTGGCGCCCATGCGCGGAAAGCCGAGGGTGTGGGTACGGGTGGTCATTTGCAGGTAATCCGGTCGCTGATCTTGGGAATCTGCGATGGTCGGCGTTTGAGGCATATGATTCAAACGAAACCTTTTGCCCATTCGCTTGAATCATTTTCATGTTGCAGTCGATCCTTGAAATACGCCACCTGCGCACGCTCATCGCATTGCGCGACACCGGCAGCCTCGTACGCGCCGCGCAGTTGCTGAACCTCACGCAGTCGGCGCTGTCGCACCAGATCAAGCTGCTCGAAGACCGCTATGGCGCGCAGCTCTTCGAGCGCAAGTCGGTGCCGCCGCAGTTCAGCACCACTGGGCTGCGGCTGCTGCAATTGGCCGACACCGCCCTGCCGTTGATCGAGGAAGCCGAGCGCGACGTGGCGCGGCTTGCACTGGGCCGCAGCGGGCAACTGCGCATCGTGGTCGAGTGCCACACCTGTTTCGACTGGCTGATGCCGGCGATGGATGCCTTTCGCCAGCGCTGGCCCGAGATCGAACTCGACATCGTCTCGGGCTTCCACCCCGACCCGATTGCGCTGGTGATGCAGAACCGAGCCGAAGTGGCGATCGTGTCCGAGCAGGACCCCGACGAAACGGTCGACTACCACGCGCTGTTCCGCTTCGAGATCATGGCGCTGCTGGCCAACGACCATCCGCTGACGGCCAAGGCGCACCTCACGGCACGGCACTTCGCCGACCAGACGCTCATCACCTACCCCGTGCCCGACGACATGCTCGACATCGTGCGGCAGGTGCTGGCACCGGCTGGCGTGGAGCCCGCGCACCGGCGAACCACCGAACTCACCGTGGCGATGCTGCAACTGGTGGCCAGCGGGCGCGGCGTGGCGACGCTGCCGCTTTGGGCGGTGCAGAACTACCTGGACCGAGGCTATGTCACGGCGCGCCGCGTGGGAGCCAAGGGGCTGACGGGGCGGCTCTACATGGCCTGCACGCAGGCGACGTCAGGTCAGCCGTGGCTCGCGGACTTCGTGCACGTCACGCGCGAAAGCTGCTTCAAGAGCCTGCCGGGCATCGAGCTGCTGTAGGGCTTCGATTTCGGCTTTGCTCCTTCCCCTTCCGGGGAAGGTTGGGATGGGGGCAGGCCTTGAATGAAGCGCCGCGCTTTTGGAGCGGCCGTCGAGCCCCCACCCTACCCTCCCCCAGTGGGGGGGGGAAACACTAGAACCGCGTGCCGACCGACAGCCGCACCATGTTCTGCGGCGTGAAATTCACCTTCGGGTCGTAGGCCGCGCGAACGAACCAGCGCGGCCAGTCGTAGGTGACGGTCAGGCCGGTGCGGCGGATGAACTGGCCATCCACCGTGCCCTGCTTGGCCAGCAGGTCGACGGTCAGGCGCTGGCGATCGGGCAAGGGCACGCGGTAGACAAGGTGCACGTCCTGCTGGTCGGGGTTCATGCGGTTGTCGCGGATCAGCGAGAGCGACAGCGCCGTACCGTCCGGCCACTTGTAGCCACCATAGACCGTGTACGAGTCGTTGGGGTCGAAGTTGAGGTTGGCGTAGTTGCGAAGGTTCGTGCGCCCCAGCCCCGTGCCGACGAACCAGCTGTCGCCCGTCTCCACCGCCAGGCTGCCTCCCACGAAGCCGCCCGAAGCGGCCTGCAGCGACGGCAGCAGCCGCACCGGCCCCAGCGTGAAGGTGTGGTCCCACCCCACGCGGGGCTGGGCGAAGTCGAGCACCGGCGAGCGGAACCAGCCGACCCAGACATTGCCATCGCCGTACGTGTAGCGCAGGTTCATGTCGAGCCCCGGCCCCGAGGGCAGGCCGCCACCGGACACCCGGTAGGCGCCGATGGTGAGCTTGAACGGCAGCTCGGGCACGTCATCGTCGGCCCAGGCGGCCGGCGCAAGACACGGCACGACGGCGGCGGCGAAGAGGCAGGCGAATCGACGGCAGGGCATGGCGTTCAAAACATGCTCGCGCCGATGTTGATGAGCAAGGCCAGCACCGTCGTGTTGAAGAGATACGCCAGGATGCAGTGGACCGAGCCGATGCGCCGCATTGGCCGGGAAACGAAGGACACATCCGCCGTCTGCCCCGACGTGCCGATCACCGCCGAGAAGTAGAAGAAGTCGCCATACAGCGGCGGCTCGTCGTCCGGAAACTGGATGCCGGGCTTCTGCCCGTGGCACTTCGCAGCGTAGTAGTCGTGCGCATAGTGCAGCGTGAACATGACCTGCGTGAAGGCCCACGACGACATCACCGTCAAGCCCGCGAGCGTGATGTGCGCGATCTTCTCCAGGCCGTGCATGTCTTTCACCACCGCGAGTTCGGCCGCGATGGCCGCCAGGCTCGCGATGGCGGACACCACCACCAGCACGAGGATGACGAGTTGCCCTTCGTCCTGCAGTTGGGCGCGGTGGCGCATGTGCTGCGGCGAGGACCGGATCATCATGGTTGCCGCGAGCAGCACATACAGGCATGCGCCCGTGTTCCAGGCGATCAGCAGGCGCGTGACGAGGTGTGTGTCGAGGGCCGACGGCAGGAGCACGCCGACCACGATGGCAATGGCCGCGGCAATGAAGAGCCGCGGCCGCACGGCCATTTGGCGAAGAAATCGGTGTCGTGGGAGTTTCATGGAATGTTCGGCAAAGCTGCATCGTCAGGACGACGGCGCGGAGGCTTTGCCCTTGAATGTCGGCGAACTTCTCTTGCGGCTACCTGACGAAGCGCGCTTTGCGCGCACGGCAGCGGGCGCATTGCGCGAAACTTCGAGCAGCCAGTCACGAAAGGCCACCACTTTCGGCCGCGCCTCGCTGCTTTCCGGATAGACGAGGTAATAGGCGAAGTCTTCGAGCCATGTCACCTCCGAAAGCTGCACGAGCCGGCCTTCCGCAATCTCGGAAGCCACCACGGCCAGGGGCAGCAGCGCCGCGCCCTGCCCTGCGAGCACCGACTTCAGCAGCAGGCCGGAATCATCGAAAGAAGGGCCGCGTGCGGGCCCTGCGTCCTCGATGCCCTGCGCCTGGAACCACAGCGCCCAGCCCTTGCGCTCGGCATCGTTCACGCGCGGCCAGCGCGTGAGATCGGTCGGCGTCGCGGGTATGCCAAGGCTCTTGACCAGCGCGGGCGCGGCGACGGGCACGATTTCCACCGTCAGCAGACGCCGGCTGCTCAGGCCCGGATAGCGGCCCAGGCCATGGCGGATCGCGACGTCGACGCCGTCGCGCGAAAAATCGGCGAGCGCGCTGCTGGTCAGCACCTGCAGGTCGATGTCGGGATGCGCGTCCTGGAATGACTTCAGGCGCGGCACGAGCCATGCGGAAGCAAAGAACGGCGTGGCGCTCACGGTGAGGATGCCCGTCTCCGGCGGCACGGCCACACGCCGCGTGGCGTCGCTGATCTGCCGGAATGCATTGCGCACCGGCGGCAGGTAGGCCTGCCCCGCATCGGTCAGGAAGATGCCCCGGTTCACGCGGCGAAAGAGATCGACGCCCAGATGCAACTCCAGTGTCTTGATCAGTTGGCTCACTGCGCCGGGCGTCACGCTCAGCTCGTCCGCCGCGTTCTTGACCGAGAGATGGCGCGCGCTCGCCTCGAAGGCGCGCAGCGCGTTGAGCGGCGGCAATTGGTGCTCAGTCATTTAGTTAATCTGATCTGAAACTTGCAGAAAATCTGGTTTGCGCGGGGCACGAAGAAAACGGAATATTGGCACAACCAAGCCAAAAGAGAAACCACCTTGCTGCGCTCAACCGATCCTCAAAGCCTTAGATATTCTGATTCTCTCGAGGCCACCGAAAGTGACCGACTCCACTACCTCGAAATCACCGAGCTGGCCGAGCGCATCCGCACGCGCCAGACCTCGCCCGTTGCGGCCACACGCGCACAGCTCGATCGCATCGCCACGCTCGATGGCACGCTCCACAGCTACGCACTGGTGATGGCCGACGCCGCGATGGCACAGGCCGAAGCGGCGCAAGCCGAGATCGCTGCCGGCCGGTATCGCGGCCCGCTGCACGGCGTGCCCATCGCGGTGAAAGACCTGTGCCACACCGCAGGCTTCGCCACGGCGGCCGGCATGGCGATCCACAAGAACCACATACCGACCGAAGACGCGACCGTCGTGCGGCGCCTGAAAGACGCGGGCGCGGTACTGCTGGGCAAGTTGCAGCTCACCGAAGGCGCGTACTCGGACCATCACCCGTCCATCGTGCCGCCGGTCAATCCGTGGAACGCGGACCACTGGTCCGGCATGTCGTCCAGTGGCTCAGGCGTGGCAACGGCCGCGGGGCTGTGCCATGGCTCGCTGGGCTCCGACACCGGCGGCTCGATCCGCTTTCCCTGCGCGGCCAACGGCCTCACCGGCATCAAGCCGAGCTGGGGCCGCGTGAGCCGACATGGCGTGTTCGAGCTGGCCGCGTCGCTGGACCATGTGGGCCCGATGGCCCGCAGCGCAGTCGATGCGGGCGTGCTGCTCGGCGTGATCGCGGGCAGCGATGCGGACGACCCCACCGCTGTGTTCTGCCCGGCGCCGGACTTCCTGGCCGCCGCAAGGCAGGACGCGCGAGGGCTGCGCATCGGCATCGATCCCGCGTGGAACAGCGAGGATGTGGATGCGGAAACGCAAGCGGTGCTGAAGCATGCCGCGCAAGCCTTCCGCACACTCGGCGCCCACCTCGTCGAACTGCCCCTGCCGGACGTGACGCAGGCCGTGGCCGACTGGTTTCCCCTCTGCGCAGTGGAAGCCGCCGTGGCGCACGAGGCCACCTACCCATCGCGCAAGGACGAATACGGCCCGGTGCTCGCATCGGTCATCGAAGCTGGCCTTGCAGTGCACGGCGCCGATCTCCAGAAAATCATGCTGCGCCGCATGAACCTGCGCGGCTGCGTCGCCGCCCTGTTCAACAGCGTCGACCTGCTGCTGGTGCCCGTACAGCCGTTCGCGTCGCCCACCGTTGCCATGATGCAGACGCTGGGCGAAACGCCGACACTGGTGTCGGCCCTGCTGCGCTACACCTGCCCTTTCGACATGACCGGTCATCCGACGATCACGCTGCCCGGTGGCGCGACCGGTGCGGGCATGCCGCTCGCCTTTCAGCTCGTTGCGGCGCACATGGACGAGGCGACGCTGGTTCGCGCCGGCGCCGCGTTCCAGCGCATCACCGCGTGGCACCGTCGCCATCCCTTGGACTGAATGAAGAAGCACATGAAGACCACACACCCGAACCTCTCAACCGCAGCGCCGGCCGCAGGCATTTTTCGCGGCTGGCTGGTGGTCGCCGGCGCCTTTGCCGTGACCTTTGTCGGCTTCGGCTGCGCCTACACCTTCAGCGCCTTTCTCGAATCGCTGCAGAAAGACTTCGGCGCCTCGCGCGGCTCGGTCTCGCTGGTGTTCTCGCTCGCGGGCTTTCTCTACTTCGGGCTGGGTGTGCTGAGCGGGCCGCTGGCCGACCGCTGGGGCTCGCGCCGGCTGGCCGTGGCCGGCATGGTGCTGGTCGGGCTGGGGCTGGCTGTTGCCAGCCAGGCGCAGAGCCTGACGCAGATCTACCTGGCCTACGGGCTGGGCGTCGGGCTCGGCGTCGGCGCTTCGTATGTGCCGGTGCTGGGTGCGGTGCAGCGCTGGTTCGTCAAGCGGCGCGGCTTCGCGTCGGGGCTGGCGGTGAGCGGCATCGGCGTCGGCACACTGGTGATGCCGCCGCTGGCGTCCTTCCTCATCGAGCAGCTGGGGTGGCGGCATGCCTACCTGGCACTCGGCGTTCTTGCGGCGGTGGTGGGCGTGGGCATGGCGCTGCTGATCGAGAACGACCCGCGCGATCGCGGACTCGGGCCGGATGGCGATCCGCCGCAGCCGCAAGCCACATCGGCCAGGCCGGAGGGCTTCACGGTGCACGACGCCGTGCGGTCCAGGCGCTTCGCCGGCCTCTATGCCGCGTGCCTGATCAGCTCGTTCGGACTGTTCGTGCCGTTCGTGCACCTGGTGCCGTATGCGCTCGACCATGGCGTGGCATCGACCTCCGCCGTGCTGCTGCTGGGCGCGATCGGCGTGGGCAGCACGGCCGGGCGCTTCTTCCTCGGCGGGCTGGCCGACCGCATGGGGCGACCGCACACCATGCTGCTGATGTCCACGGGCATGGCGCTGTCGCTGCTCGTGTGGGCGATGTCGGGCGGGTTCTGGGGGCTGGCCGTTTTCGCGTTCGCCTACGGCGTGTTCTACGGCGGCTTCGTTGCGCTGCTGCCGGCCCTGGTGATGGACTACTTCGGCGGGCGCAACATCAGCGCGATCATCGGCGTGCTCTACACCAGCGTGGCAGTCGGCACCCTGATCGGGCCGAGTGCCGCGGGCTTTGCCTTCGACATCAGCCACAGCTACATGCTGCCGATTCTCTTCAGCGTGGGTGCGAACCTTGTGGCGGCAGCGATCATGGGCGCGATGTCGAGGCTGGACGCTTCTTCTGCAAAGCTGGCTTCACCCACCCCGGCGGGGGGTACAGTCGGGAATGACTCCACAAACGCCCGTCGCCTCTAATCCGCCTCCCGCGGCTGCTCCTGAAGAAATCATCACGGAGACCCAGGCGTTCACGCGTGCCTGGGTTCTGTTCTTCGTGCTGTTCGTCGTCGTGATCGGCGTTCTGTGGGCCGTTCAGTCCCGCTTCGGCTGAACGCCGGCCCACACCCGACCACTTCTTTCCTCTCGCCGGAAGAAATTCAGGACGCCTTCTGCAGCGACTTCAGCACGCTTGAGAAATCGAGCGCGCCATGGCCCGCGAGGCTGTGCGCCGCATACAGGCTGCGCGCCAGGCCACCCAGTGGCGTGGCAGCGCGCACCGAGGTCGCATTCTCCTGGGCCAGCCCCAGGTCCTTGAGCATCAGGTCCGTGCCGAAACCGCCCGCGTAGTTCTTCGATGCGGGCGAGGTTTCCATCACGCCCGGCATCGGGTTGTACTTTTCAAGCGCCCAGTTGCCGCCCGAGCTGCGGCGCATGATTTCGGACAGCACCTTCGGATCGAGCCCGTTCGCCACGCCGAGCGCCAGTGCCTCCGACGTGCCGATCATCAGGATGCCGAGCAGCATGTTGTTGCAGATCTTCGCGGTCTGCCCCGCGCCCGCTGCGCCGGCGTGGAAGATGTTCGCGCCCATCTTTTCGAGCACGGGGCGCGCGCGCTCCAGGTCCTTGGTGTCGCCACCGACCATGAAGGTCAGCGTGCCAGCGATCGCACCGCCGGTCCCACCCGAGACGGGCGCATCGATCATCGCCACGCCCTTGGCGGCGGCCGCTTCGGCCACCTTGCGCGAGGTGGCTGCCGCGATGGTGCTGCTGTCGATCACCAGCGTGCCGGCCTTGATGCTGTCGAGCAGGCCGGGCTTGCCGGCGCCGCCGAGGAACAGGCCCTCGACATGCGCGCTGGCCGGCAGCATGCTGATGACGACCTCGGCATCGGCCACCGTCTCGGCCGCCGACTTGGCAATCGGCAAACCTTCGGCGCCGAACTTCTTGCAGGCTTCGGCCGAGAGGTCGAAGGCGCTGAGCGTGTGGCCAGCCTTGAGCAGGTTCATGGCCATCGGGCCGCCCATGTTGCCCAGGCCGATGAATGCGATCTTCATGTGTCTTGTCTCCGTTGTTCTGTGTGCAGGGTGATGGGGTCAGAAGGTGTGAATGAATCCGGCGTGGCCGAGCAGACCGCCCAGACGCGGCCAATCAAGGCGCAAAGCGCAGCCATAGCTCGGACTATGGCGAGCATTTGCAACGCAGAGTGGGCGTGTCTGGACGGGATGAGCGGGCATGGCGGGTTCGTTCACACCTTCTTAGACCAGCGATGCCAGCTCTGCCGGCATTTCGCCACGCGGGCGCAGGTGGTCTTCGATGAATTCAGGCGTGATCTCTTCGAGCGTGGCCGGATTCCAGCGCGGGTTGCGGTCTTTGTCGACCAGCACCGCGCGGATGCCCTCGGCAAAGTCCTTGTGCGCGCAAAAGCCCAGCGACGCCCAGTATTCGAGGCGGAACACTTCGGCCAGCGACATGCGGTGCACGCGCTGCCACAGCTCGAAGCTCAGGGCCGCCGAGCTGGGTGCGCCCTTGGTGAAGGTCTTGGCGGCGGTCTGCAGCCATGCGTCTTCGCTTTGCAGCGCGCGCAGGCGCCTGGCGATGTCGAGCAGGTCGTCGCCGGCCATCAAAGCGTTGATGGTGTCGTAGTGCTCGCGCACCTTCGAAGCCGGCATCTCGGCGCCCTCGCCCGCTTTCGCGAGGATGCGCGACAGCGTGGCGCGATCGGCCTTGCCTTCACCGGTCCACGTCGTGGAAGCGATGGCCTCGATCACGCCGCCCTTGCGTTCCTGCGGCACCAGCACGTCGGCCAGCCCGCAGAAGATGGTGTCGTGCGCATTGATGTTGGCGGCAGTCAGCGCCAGGAACAACCCCGTGCGGCCCGGCGTGCGGCGCAGGAACCAGCTGCCACCCACATCGGGGTACAGGCCGATGTTGATCTCGGGCATGGCGATGCGGCTTTGCAGCGTCACCACGCGGTGCGAGGCGCCGGCCATGAGGCCCACGCCACCGCCCATCACGATGCCGTGGCTCCAGCACAGGAAGGGCTTGGGGAAGGTGTGGATCAGGTGGTCCAGCTCGTACTCTTCGCGGAAGAAGTCTTCGGCGTAGGTGTTGCGCGCGGGGCCGCAGTCGAGCAGCGTCTGGTAGAGCTGGCGCAGGTCGCCGCCGGCGCAGAAAGCCTTCTCGCCCGCTGCCTGCATCAGCACGCCGACGATGCCGGTGTCTTTCGCCCATTCGCGCAGCTTGGGCGTGAGCAAGCGCACCATGTCCACGGACAGCGCATTGAGCGAGGCTGGCGCATTGAGCGTGGCCACGCCGAAGCGCTGGCCGCCGGCGGTCTTGATTTCGTCGAAGAGAACTACGTTGTCGGTCATTGTTTTCAGGTCCTGGATGCGGCGCGTTCAGCGGATATCGCTGTCGCCTTCCAGCAATTTTCGCGCAACGATGACGCGCATGATTTCGTTGGTGCCTTCCAGGATCTGGTGCACGCGTGTGTCGCGCACCAGCCGCTCCAACGGGAACTCGCTCAGGTAGCCGTAGCCGCCGTGCAGCTGTAGCGCGTCGTTGCAGACGTTGAAGCCCGCATCGGTCGCAAAGCGCTTGGCCATCGCGCAATAAGTGCTGGCGTCCGCATGGCCGGCGTCGAGCTTCGACGCGGCCAGTCGCACCATCTGCCGCGCCGCAACGAGTTCGGTCGCCATGTCGGCCAGCTTGAATTGCAGCGCCTGGAAGCTCGCGAGCGGCTTGCCGAACTGCTGGCGCTCGTGCAGATAGCGGCGCGCCGCGTCGAGCGCACCCTGCGCCGCGCCCACCGAGCAGGTCGCGATGTTGATGCGCCCGCCGTCTAGCCCCTTCATGGCAATGCGAAAGCCTTCACCTTCCTTGCCCAGCAGGTGGTCGGCCGGAATGCGCACGTTGTCGAAGTTGATGGTGCGCGTGGGCTGGCTGTTCCAGCCCATCTTGTGCTCCTTCTTGCCGTAGCTGACGCCGGGCGCATCGGCCGGCACCGCGAAGGCGGAAATGCCGCCCGCACCGCCGCCGCCCGTGCGCGCCATGAGCACCAGCACGTCGGTCGCGCCGGCGCCGGAGATGAAGGCCTTGCCGCCGTTGATGACGTACTCGGTGCCCTGCAACTCGGCACGCGTCTTCAGCGAACCCGCATCCGACCCGGCCCCCGGCTCGGTGAGGCAGTACGACGCCAGCTTGCGCCCGCTCGTCAGGTCTTCGCCCCAGTGCGCCGCCACCGCATCGGTCGCCCAGGTGCCGAGCATCCACGTCGCCATGTTGTGGATCGTGATGAAGGCCGTGGTCGAAGGGTCGACCGCGGCCATCTCCTCGAACACCAGCGCCGCATCCAGCCGCGGCAGGCCGAGGCCGCCGATGCGCTCGGGCGCGTAGAGGCCGCAGAAGCCCAGCTCGCCGGCCTTGGCGATGGCCTCCTTCGGAAAGAGGGCCTCAGCGTCCCACTGCGCCGCATGGGGCGCGAATTCGGCCTGCGCGAAATCGCGCGCGGTCTGCGCAAAGGCGTTCTGCTCTTCGGACAGTTCGAAGTTCATTGTTCGCGACCCTTCCAGCGATCCAGTTCGGTGGTCCGTTTCCGGGTCGATTTCTCCAAGCATGAATTGAACACCAGCGGCCAGATGGAGCCGCCTTCGTTCGCCTTCGCAGCACGCTTGCAACCGGGGTCGCGCCCCTTGAGCCACGCCCGCTGCTCGTTGCGCAGCGCGACGCGCATCTGCGGCGAGAGCGTCTTCATCACCTCGCCGTACCGGATGTTGAGCACGGCATCTGCCGCACGAAAGTCGCGCACCGCGCAGTCGTTCATCTGCTGCTGGTTTCCGTTCGGGTTGCAATCGAGCGGCTCGTCATAGGTGGCCGCCTGCGCCCTGCCAGCAAGCAGCGCAACCGTCGCCACCGCGCCCCAGGCCGCGACGCGAAGCCCGTGCATCATTTGAGGCTGATGGTGGTGTTGACGCCGTGCGAGACGGTGCTGTCGTCGAACCAACGTGCCGTCACCGTCTTGGTCTGCGTGTAGAACATGATGACCTGCTTGCCGTACGGGCCCAGGTCGCCGAGCTTGGAAGCGCGCGAGCCGGTGAACGAGAACATCGGGACCGGCACCGGGATCGGCACGTTGATGCCGACCTGGCCCACATCGATGTCTTCCTGGAAGCGGCGTGCCGCGGCGCCCGACTGCGTGAAGATTGAGGTGCCGTTGCCGTTCGGATTGCTGTTGATCAGGTCGATGGCTTCATCGATGGTCTCGGCATCGGCCACGCACAGCACCGGGCCGAACACTTCCTGGTCATAGATCGTCATGCCGGGCTTCACGCCCGTGAAGATCGTCGGGCCGACGAAATTGCCCTTCTCGTAGCCGGGCACGGTGGGCTTGCGGCCGTCGAGCACGAGCTTGGCGCCGTCGGCTTCGCCGCGTTCGATGAGGCTGTTGACGCGGTCGAAGGCTGCGCACGACACCAGCGGACCCACGTCCACGCCCTTCTCCGTACCAGCACCGATCTTCAGCGTCCTGGCCTTGGCAATCAGCTCTGGCACCCAGTTGCGCGCCTCGCCCACCAGCACCGCAACCGACACCGCCATGCAGCGCTGACCAGCGGCACCGAAGCTCGCACCGGCGAGCGCATTGAGCGTCTGCTCCTTGTTCGCGTCGGGCATCACGATGGCGTGGTTCTTCGCACCCATCATGCATTGCGCGCGCTTGCCGGCCAGCGTGGCGCGGTTGTAGACGTGCGTGCCGACCTTGGTCGAGCCGACGAAGCTGATCGCCTTGATGTCCTTGTGGTCGCAGATGCCATTGACGATGGCTTCGCCGCCATGCACGACGTTGAGCACGCCGGGTGGAATACCGGCTTCGAGCGCCAGTTCGCACAGGCGCATGGTGACCATCGGGTCCTGCTCGGAGGGCTTGAGCACGAAGGTGTTGCCGGTGACGATGGCCATCGGGAACATCCACAGCGGGATCATGGCGGGGAAGTTGAACGGCGTGATGCCGGCGCACACGCCCAGCGGTTGCAGCAGCGTGTAGGTGTCGACACCGTTGGCCACGTTGTTGGCCAACTCGCCGAGCTGCAGGTTGCCGATGTTCGATGCGTGCTCCACCACTTCGAGGCCGCGGAACACATCGCCCTCGGCGTCCGGCAGGGTTTTGCCCTGTTCGGCCGTGAGGATGGCGGCCAGCTCGCCCATGTTCTCGCGAATGAGCTGCTGCAGTTTCAGGAAGATGCGGGCACGCGCGCCGATGGGGGTCTTGCGCCAGGTCTTGAAAGCTTCCTTGGCGGAGGCCACGGCCGCATCGAGTTCAGCCGAGGTCGCGAAGGGCACGCGGGCCAGCACCTGCTGCGTGGCCGGGTTGACGATGTCGCGCCATTCGGTAGTCTTGGATTCGACGAGCTTGCCGCCGATCAAGAGCTTGACGGTGGCGACCTGGGTCGAAGGTGTGGTGGTGGCGTCCATGGGGTTTGTCTCCTGTGAATCTCGGGAAAGCGATGCCGGTTCGAACCGGTGCAGCCCGCATCCTAGCTTTGCAGATTTGCCATGACAATAGACAAATATGCGCCACGGCTTTGCAAATTTGCAGAGCCCTGCACCGGGCGGCGCCGAATGGCATCTGGAGACACGCACGCACATGGACTGGGACAACCTGCGCTACTTTCTCGAGCTGGCCCGCTCCGGCACGCTGATGAGCGCGGCGCGCCGGCTGGAGGTGGACCACACCACGGTGGCGCGGCGCATCCAGGCGCTGGAAAAGGAAGTCGGCGCCCCGCTCTTCTCACGCGAATCGGGCGGCCACCGGCTCACCGAAGCGGGCCGGCGGCTGCAGCCGCAGGTGGAAGCGATGGAGAGCGCCTTCCAGGCCGTGGAGAGCACCGCGCCAGCTTCGCACGAAGGCCTGTCGGGGCTGGTGCGCATCGGCGCCACCGAAGGCTTTGGCACGGTGGTGCTGGCGCCGCAGCTCGCGCTGTTTGCGGTGCAGCACCCGAAGCTCACCATCGACCTGCTCGCGATGCCGCGCCTCGTGCATCTGTCGCGGCGCGAGGCCGACATCGTCATCTCGCTCGAACGGCCCGCGCGCGGCCCGGTGGTGGTGACCAAGCTCACCGACTACACCCTGCGGCTCTACGCCTCGAAGCAATATCTGGCCGCGCACAAGCCCATCAAGACGCGCGAAGACCTGCGCGGCCACACCTTCATCAGCTACGTGGACGACCTGCTGTTCAGCAAGGAGCTGCAGTACCTCGACGAACTGCACCGCCCCGACACCTTCGCGCTACGCAGCACCAGCGTGCTCGCGCAGCATCGAGCAGTGGTGGCGGGCGCCGGCATCGCGGTGCTGCCGGCCTTCATCGCGGACAACGACAGCGCCTTGCGCCCCGTGCTCGCAGGGCAGGCCAACTTCACGCGGACCTTCTGGATGTCGATGCCGGCAGAGACCAAGCACCTGGTGCGAATGCAGACAGTGTGGGACTTCCTGCGCCAGACCGCGCTCGCGCATCAAGCGCTGTTGCTCCTGCCCCAGAATTCGGAAAAACCAGAGGAGAAGGACAACGCGGCACCACGACCGCCCCGCCCACGCAAGCAGGCTTTGTAGCTAGCAAGGAGATCGCATGCCACGTCACCGCCCCGCAAGGCTCGAACACATCGCAGGCATCGGCGTCGACCGCATGGGCGCCATCGCCGACGATGCGGAGGGCCCGCCCTTTCTGCGCCTCGAGAACCTCGACGTCGACATTCCGCCCGACCCCGAAGCCATCGCGCGCACGGTGCGTGCCGCGTCGGAAGATGGCGACAACAGCTATCTGCCTTTCGTCGGTCAATCGCGCTTGCGCGACGTGGCGGCGCGGCATGTGGCGGCGCTGTCGGGCGTGGCCTACAGCGGCGCGCGCAACTGCGTGATCTGCGCCGGCGGGCTGTCGGGCATCCTCAATGCGCTGCTCGCGACAGTCGAGGTGGGCGACGAAGTGCTCGTGACCGACCCGACCTACGCCGGCCTGCTCAACCGCATCCGGCTGGCGGGCGGCACACCCAAGTACGTGCCCTTCGACTTCAACCCCGGCGGCGAATGGAAGCTCGACCGCACGGCGCTGCAGGCCGCTGTCGGGCCGCGCGTGCGCGTGATGCTGCTGATGTCGCCGTCGATGCCGACGGGTGGATATTTCGACGAAGACGACTGGCGCGCCATCGCTGCGCTGTGCGTGCAACACGACCTGACGCTCATCCTCGACACGGCCATGGAGCGGCTGCTGTACGACGGCCGCAAGGTGATCCACCCGGCCGGCCTGCCCGGCATGGCGGAGCGCACGATCACGGTGGGCTCGTCGGCCAAGGAGCTGCGCATGATCGGCTGGCGCGTGGGCTGGACCGTCGCGCCCGAGTCGTACATGCCCGACCTCGTGGCCGTGTCGCTCGCGAATGTGGTGGTGCCGGTGGGCATCGCGCAGGATGCGGTGGCGACGGCACTCGAACAATCGGTGCACACGCTGGCGCCCTATGTGGGCGAGCTGGAGCGGCGGCGCGACACGGTGCTCGACGAACTGAAGGGCCTGCCGGTTGGCGTTCCGGCCGGTGGCTGGTCGCTGCTGCTGCGGGCCAGCGATTTCGGCATCGATGGGCAGACGCTGTCGGAGCGTCTGTTGAAGGCTCGCGTCTGTGCGACGGCGATGCAAGGCTGGGGGCAGATACACGGCGCGCAGTACCTGCGCTTCGTGTTTTCCAATGAGCCGGTCGAGCGGCTGCGTGGGCTGGGCGAGAAGGTGCGCGCCGCGCTGGATGCCTAGCGACTCAGGAAAGCAGGCGCTTCCAGAGGCTCTTGCCAGCGGTTGGAACGGGGACAGCAGCCGCCGTTTCTTCCGATGCCTGAAGCAGCTCGATCAACCCCGGCACGCGCGGCTTCTTGAGCCGACGTGCGTAGACAAGATAGGTTTCTTCGTCGTCGCCGGTATAGAACAGCGGCGGCATTGGTAACGATGCCATCGAGCCCAGCAGCATGCGCAGCGCGTCGAGCTGGTTCATCCGGATGGCGCTGGTGATCGCGGTTTCTCCCAGCGACGGAATGATCTCGTTGGCGCCTGCGAGTCCCGCATCGAGCAGCGACCGGATGGCCGTCAGGTCACCTGCAATGGCCGCCGCGCCCAGCGCATCAAGGGCAGCCATCTTCTCCGGTGACAGGCCGGCCTTGTAGGCATCGCTGCGCTTGTCGTTCTCGTCGCGCGCATCGCCGCCGGTCATCGTCATGAAATCGGTCACCAGCGCCACGGGTTCGCCGGCCGCATCGAGCGCCCAGAAACTCGGGTAGCTGCCGTCGCCCCAGCCCGAGCTGAAGATCAGGATGTTGTTGGCGGTGCCGGCCCCTTGCGGGTAGTGGTCGGCGATGTCGGCTGAGCCCAGTTCCTCGGCGAGCACATCGTCGTAGTAGTTGAAATGGACGGACTTTTCGGCTTCGCGCGCCTCGCGCTCGGCCATGGCCTTGGCGGCATCGGCGTCCATGAAGCAGCCGACACCCGCATCGACGGGGTAGCCGAAGAACTCTTCGTCCCCGAGCCCGTCCTGCGATTGCCCTTCGAGGAGCGCTGGCTCCCAGCGCAGATCGGCAACCTGCAGGCCACCCCGCTCACGCAGCCAGAGCACCGCCAGCGCGTGCCGGCCCTTGTCGTGCAGCACCTCGACGGGGAACGCACCGCGCCCATTCACACTGCGCGCGAACGGCTCGCGCTCGGGCTGCACCAGGGGATCGCAGGCCACGATCCGGCCGCTCGTGATGTTCAGCGGGCCGCAGGGCTGGCGATGCAGATGACGCGCGCTCAGTGCGTCGTCATCGAGGAAAACAGCTTGGAGATTGTCGATGTCGAGATAGGCCATGCGCCCAGTTTCGCACTCATTCCATGACCGCTGGCCACGCCGGCGCATGGCTGCCCGGAGGCATCGACGGACGCGGCCACGCGGCGGGCGTGCGCGACAGCATCGCGCTGTGTCGCAATGCGGCCAGTTCGCCAAAGCCCGAGGCGGTGGTCTCGATGTAGGGCGCAAGACTGGGCTTGCCGATCGAAAGGCCACCCGATACACGCCCAAGGCCGCGCAGCCACTGCCCCGTCTGCGCCAGCGACACCTGCACATGCCAACTACCGCCCTCTTGCTGCTGGCGCCAGAGCGCGGCGGCGGCACCGAAGGCGATCAGGGCGCCGGTGGCTTCGTCCAGGATCTGCATGGGCAGTGGCTTCGGCTTGCCGTCGCCGGCTGCTTCGCTTTCGGCGTGGTTGAAGCCCATGGCGGTCTGCACCAGCGAATCGAATCCGCGTCTGGCGGCCCAAGGCCCTTGCGTACCGTACGCGGTGAGCGACACACACACGATGCCTGGCCGCTGCGCCGCCAATGCCGCGGGACCGAAGCCCAGCGCATCGATGCCGCCGGGCCGATAGCCCTGCACGAAGACATGTGCGTCGCCGACTAGCCGTTGCAGTGTCGTACGCCCTTCATCGGTTTGAAGATCGACATGCGCCGACAGCTTGCCGCGGCTCGTGTCGGCGATGGCCTCGATGTTCGGCAGCTTCGGTGAATTGATCAGCAGCACATCGGCGCCATAGGCCGCCAGCGCACGACCGCCGACCGGGCCCGCGAGGATGCGCGTGAGATCGAGCACACGCAGCCCGCTCAGCGGCCGCTGGTCTTCGCGCAGCGGTGGCAGCGCCAGTGGCGGCGCGTCGCCGATGCGCTCGATGGTGAAGAGCGGCTGCGCTGCGACGGCCTCTCCCTGCGGCGTGGCGCCCCATTCGTCGAAGCGCCGCAGCGCGGTCGCCACCAGTCCGCGGGCAGAGGCGGCATCTTCGAAGTCGATCGCTCGCCATCCGGCCATGGCCGCTTCGGCCTCCGCGCGCGTGGCGGTGGCCGGGTTCAGACCGAGCAGGCGCAGGGCGCCTTCGCGGTGGTGCGCGAAATTCGCATGCACGCGCACCCAGCCGTCCGCGCAGCGGTACAACCCGGAGAAGGTGTCCCATGTCTCGGGCACGCGGCCATCGACGCTGAACCAGCCCGTGCATTCGAGCGCCGCATGCTGCATGTCGACACTGACCTGCTGGCGCGGCGTGCCGCGCAAGTGGCCCAGCTCACACGCTGCCAGCGCGGCGGCTGCGATCGTGCTTTGCGCGGCCATGCCGACAGCGAAGGACGACGGCAGTACCGGATCGGCGCCCGTGAGCCGCGCAAACTGCAGAGCCTCGGCAGGAAGTTGGGCTCGTTGCCAGATGCCCGCAAGCGCATCAGTCGAATTCATTGCACATCTCCGAAGATCCAAAGAAAAAGACAGGGCCCGCTTTCGCTGCCCTGCCCCTTGTCGTCGTTGCGTCGACCGCCTTGCTACTGGATCAGCTTCGCACCCGTCTTGGCCTGCAGCGCATCGAAGCTCACGCCGGGCGCAAGCTCGATCACCTTGAGGCCTTCGGGCACCACGTCCATCACGGCCAGGTCGGTGATGATTCGGTCGACCACGCCCACGCCGGTCAGCGGCAGGTTGCACTTCTCGAGGATCTTCAGGTCCTCGGTGCCGTCCTTCTTCTTGGCCACGTGTTCCATCAGCACGATCACGCGCTTCACGCCGGCCACGAGGTCCATGGCGCCGCCCATGCCCTTGACCATCTTGCCGGGGATCATCCAGTTCGCAAGGTCGCCCTTCGCGCTGACCTGCATGGCACCCAGGATCGACAGGTTGATCTTGCCGCCGCGGATCATCGCGAAGCTGTCATGGCTGCCGAAGATGGCGCTGCCGGGCAGCGTGGTCACGGTCTGCTTGCCGGCGTTGATCAGGTCGGCATCGACCTGGTCTTCGGTCGGGAACGGGCCGATGCCGAGCATGCCGTTCTCGCTTTGCAGCCAGACTTCCTTGGTGCCGGTGTGGTTGGCCACCAGCGTCGGGATGCCGATGCCGAGGTTGACGTAGAAGCCGTCTTCGAGTTCTTGGGCGGCACGGGCCGCCATCTGGTCTTGGGTCCAGGGCATCTCAGGCTCCTTCTTTCTTGTTGACGACCGTGGCGGGCGTTTCGCTGCCGGCGGCGGCCTGGGCAATGGCGGTCTGGGCCTCGACCTTGGCGGCGGCTGCATCGACCGATGCGCTCACGGTGCGCTTTTCGATGCGCTTTTCGGGGTTGGCGTTGAGCACGATGCGATGCACGTAAATGCCCGGAAGGTGGATGTCGTCGGGGGCCAGCTCGCCCACTTCAACGATCTTCTCGACCTCGACGATGCAGACCTTGCCGGCCATGGCGGCGGCCGGGTTGAAGTTGCGCGCCGTGAGGCGAAAGCGCAGGTTGCCCGACTTGTCGGCCACGTCGGCCTTGACCAGCGCCACGTCGGGCACCAGCGAATGTTCCATGACGTAGGTTTCGCCACCGAACTCGCGCAGTTCCTTGCCTTCGGCCACTTGCGTGCCGACACCGGTCTTGGTGAAGAAGGCCGGGATGCCCGCGCCGCCGGCGCGCAGCTTCTCGGCCAGCGTGCCTTGAGGCGTGAACTCGAGTTGCAGTTCGCCCGCGAGGTACTGGCGCTCGAACTCCTTGTTCTCACCAACATACGACGCGATCATTTTCTTGATCTGGCGTGTCTCGAGCAGCTTGCCCAGGCCGAAGCCGTCGACGCCCGCGTTGTTCGAGATGACGGTGAGGTTCTGCACGTTGGTGTCCTTGAGCGCGTCGATCAGCGCTTCGGGAATGCCGCACAGGCCGAAGCCGCCGACCGCGAGCGTCTGCCCGTCGGCCACGACCCCCTTGAGTGCCGCATCTGCGGAGGGATAAATCTTGTTCACTCGGGCTCCTTGATGGATGAATGGAGAGTGGTGGGAAAGCCTTCAACGATACTACCTACCCGTATACGTAGTATTTCGTAATGGTGAGACCTGATGCCCGAGATCGATTACCGGCTGGCTTTTGAACACGCACCCGTCGGCATGGTGGTTTCGAGCAACCGCACCATCGTGGCTTGCAATGAGCGCGTGTGCGAAATTTTCGGCGCAACGCCCTCTGCGTTGGTGGGGCATTCGTTCAGCATCCTGTACCCGAGCGTGGCCGAGTTCGAGCGCATCGGCAAGCGGATGGAGCCCTTTCTGAACGCCAGCGGCCACTATGCCGACAACCGCATGATGAAGCGGCTGGGCGGTCTGCACGGCGCGATGGCCGGCGAGACCTTCTGGTGCCACGTCACGGGCCACGCGATGAACCGCGCTGCGCCTCACGAGGCCGGCATCTGGACTTTCGAGGACCTGGGATCGCGCCGCGCGGTCACTGCGCAACTGACGCCGCGTGAGCGCGAGGTGGCGGCGCAGGTAATGCGTGGCCTGACCTCGAAGGAGATCGGCAAGGCGCTCGACATCAGCCATCGCACCGTCGAGTTGCATCGGGCGCGATTGATGCGCAAGTACGCAGCGGCTACTACAGCGGAGCTGGTGCAGAAGCTGATTGCTGGGTAACTCGGGATGCGGGGTCCTTCGGGGCGCGTGCGAATGACACCGGGTGCTCCCCTCCGCGAATGTCCCCCGCTTCGCTCCTCCTTTATTTCGCTGCGGGGAGCACCCGGCGTCATTCGCACAGGGGCACGCTGCTGGTGTACCGCTGATCAACCACTGCGCTGTCCAACGCTCGCGCCGATACGGGGCTCTTTTTCGCGAAATAAAGGAGGAGCGAAGCGGGGGACATTCGCGAAAAAGAGCACCGTGTCGGCGTGAGCGACGCCCTGAACAGCAACAGCAACAGCAACAGCGCCAGACCAAACCAACGCCTACGAAACGCCCCTGAGCACCATCTCCATCCGGATCATGTCCCGCAGCGGAATGCCGCCCTGCTTCGTCGCCTTGCCCCATCGGCGCACGAAGAAGTCGACGTCCACACCGACGATGCGAAAGCCGAAGCGCTGGTAGAAGGCCAACTCGCGCAGGCTGCTGTTGCCAGTGCCGACTTCGAGCCGATGCGCGCCCCGTTGCGTGGCAAGCGATTTCGCCTTCTTCAGCATCGCGGTGCCGATCCCTTGGCCCTTGTGCGCATCGGCCACGGCGATGTTCATGATTTCCCAGGTGTCGGCGCGGGTCTCCATCAGGACCATTTGGCCGATGACCTCACCGGCCTGCTCGGCAAGCCATTGCTCGCCACGCGCCAGGTACTTCTCGACCTCCGCGCGCGGCCCGTCCGCATCGAACAGAAGCGTCCACGGCACCGCATCGGCCGGCGTGGCCTTTCGCATCTTCAATCCGGTCATTCGTTCGCTCCTTTGCATGCCCCCAATTCTGAGGCGAGCCCAAAAAGTTCCAGGCCAATGCCGCCGGATCGTTGCGAAAACGGAAACGCCGTGTCCCCGAAAGCCCCGTGCCGACCTGCCGCTTGAAGCCTATCTTTGCAGTCATGCGAACAGACGGTTCGCAACCACTCAGGAGTCCGATATGTCCACACCTCTTCATTCCGAAAAGAACCTGCTGCAACCAACCATCCTGTCGATGGCGCAGGCCCGCGCACTGGCCACTCACCAGTTGCCGATGACGCTGACCCTCGCGGCGATCATCCTGTCGGTGCTCGGCGTCAAGCCCTGACTGCGGCTTGATCCGGTCGGCTCGCCCGGCCGCCGACCTGCGCATGCCGGTGTTGTGCGGGCGCTTCGAGGTCATCGACCAGCAAGACTGAAAGGGCAGGCTCCTGTGTTCTCCCGATATGCTGTGGCTGCGAGCCATCAGCCCTCGCGAGAACAACATGAAGAAAAAAACCTGCCTTTCCGCACTGGCCGTTGCATTGCTGCTTCTGGCTGGCTGCACCAACCAGGACGTCTATCCGTCCCCCGCCCTGGCAAGCGCCGGCGGCATCGTCAACAAGATCGACGACAAGCACTACTTCGTCGCCGAGCCGGACAAGGGCAATCCCTGCGCCGCGCCCAACATCTACTACGCCGATCAAGTGGCGGGGACGCGCCAGCTCGCCATCGACTGGGATGCCGCGAGCGGCTACACACTGCCGGGTGATCGCAGGGAAAGGTTGGCCCGAAGCATCCGCAGCGCGCAGCCCGCATGCTCCAAGCCATACAGGATCGAGTCGCAGAACATCATCCGGACCTACAAAGGCACGAAGACGCTCGAAGCCCGAGGGTTCGTGCTGTACTGGCTCGATGGCGATGTCGTCCACTTCAAGGCCCTGCAATTTCGCACCCAACGGGACGGCAGCATGGGCACGGAGCGGCTCACCCCCGACGTGCTCGACTTCAGGTACTGGGACGAGCTGAACCCCAATGCGGATCGCTACGCCCCCGAAAAAGGCGAACCCTACCGGGGCCCGGTCGCCGCGCCGCAGGTCGTCTACCGGATCGACGACAACCGCTACTTCGAGTTCGTGCCGCGGCAGTCCTACTTCTGCATCACGGGCACGATGATGTATGTGGACCGGCAGCAAGGCATCCGCACCAAGGTCGAGGACTGGGGCGGCAATGAGTACTCCGGCAAGGACGGCCGCCTCGTCGTCGACGCCGCCAACACCCGCTATCTGCTCGCGCCGTGGCGAAACAACATATCGGGCGTTACCTCTGGCGGCGGTGGTGCCCGGACCCATCTTTCTTATTCGGCCGACGGCGGCAGAACATGGCAATCCAGAAGCCCGACCGGCTTCGGAGGACGCATGGCCTACCTCAACGGTGACAACCTCTACCTGGTGCTGGACGACGAGGCCTGGATCACGAACCTCCCCACGCCGGAAATTCCGGGCTGGGATTGGGAAAAGAACTGGGCGAAGTTCAAATTGAAGGAGCGCTCGCTGCCGCCCGTCGGCAAGTGGCCCGTCGACAAGCAGTTTCACTGCAAGGGCAATGGCAACGAATGAAGCGGCCCAACGCCAAGCCCGATCAGGAACCGCCCTCCGACTTCAACCATGCACCTTGCCGTCCGCCAGCCCCCATGTCCTTGAAAAATCGTTTCGCAATCGCCGCCGTCGTTCTGGTAGCCGCCATGCTCAGCGCCTGTTCCACCGTGGTCCGGACCCTCAATGACGGCCTGGAGTATTCGTACCCCGTGGCCTATCCCATCCGGGGGCCCGAATATGTTCTGAGCGACCTCGGCGGCGAGCGGTATCTGCTGGCACAACAATCCCTCGACTATCGCGGCCAGATGTCGAAGAACATTCGCTACTTCGATCGCCGCACGGGCGTGCTGACGCCGATGGGGAGACTGTTCCTGAACAGCGGAGACAACATCCCCATCGGCTACTCGAGCGATGACCCCGAGGTCGTGGTCTTTCTTGAAAACGGCATCTCGCGCGACCTGCAGAAAGAGTGCCTTCGCGCCTCGACGCTCGAAGAAAGAAAAAAGACCCACTGCAACTACATCCGCGTCGAGTTGTCGATGGATGGCGGCAGGTCATTTGCCTTGAGGCATGTAGAAATTCCAACGCTCGTGAACGCCACCAACAGCGAAAGCAATTTCGCGTTTGCAGAAGTTCGCAATCGAACGCTCTATGTGGGCATCAGGGCCAACAACGGCGACAGCCGGCACACAGAGGTCGCGCTCAGTCGCATGTTGACGCGCCCGGGGTACTACGGCGTCATCGTTGCGGCACCACTGCCTCCAAAGAGCAGCGAACCCACCCCTCGCATCGACAATCCGCGCCTCACCGCGGATCGGTTGACCGGCAAAGCATTGCTGGACTACCCCGTCCCGTCCGTGAGAAACACCATGCGCGCGACGCCAAAGTCCCTCGACCTGCAATACGGCATGGCCATCCACGCGAGTGAAAGACGCAAGTACGTGGAGGGGCTGAGAGTCAGCTATCCGGAGTGGGCCAAGCGGCAAAACCTGGACATTCCCGAAGAGCCTCGGGAAGAAAATGCCGAAGAGCGAAAAAAGCGCGCCGCAGCTTTGCCTGCATGGCGTGACGATCCCCTTGAATGGATTCGCTTCGGCGAAGGCGGCTGAAACCATGAAAGAAGATATTCCCCTTGAACGGGATCACCGCGCGCGTGCGATCAAGGTGCTCGAAGGCCCGCTCGACAACTTCCGTGTTGCCGTCACCACGTCGGCGGATATCGGCCGGATACGGTTTGGTCTCGACGGCATCCTCGTCGACGCTCGCCTGCGCGAGCAGAACACCACCGCCACCACCGAAGCTCTGCAGGCCCTGGCCGACCAGCGCACGCCCGTCGTGGCCGGCGTTTTCGAGATGCGCGACGGCACCCACACGCTGGACTGGCTGCTGCCGCAAGGCGCGCAGCAACCCATCACACCCAATCCGATGCAGGTGCGTCTTGAAAAGGGATGGCGCTCGCTGCCCCGCGCGCTGCGGCTGGCCGCGGTCAGTGGACTGATCGGGGCCGCCGCAATCTTCCTGGGCCTCAAGATCGCGTCAGCCTGGAGTTTCCCGCTCCTGGTCGTCGGCGCCCTGGCTGGGGCCGCCTTGATGTTCTCTCTGTTGCAGATCGAATCTTTCTTCAGCACCCTCTGGGAGAGCTTTCGTCGCAGGCGCGCCTTGCAATTGATGGCCTCGGTGATGGCGAAGTACTGCGGTGCGCAAGCTCATGACCGCTGAACTGCCCGACATCCAGCGCGTCGAGGGACGACTGAAGAAGCTGACAGCGAAGTCGCTCTACAGGCGGGGCAACGCCTACAGCTTCGATGTCGATGGCCAATCGATGTGGTTCTGCACCAGCGAGCGCTCGTGGCAACCGGGCGCGCCCTTCCTGGCCGAAGGAGACCGCGTCGAGCTGGCCGTGCTGGATGCGCCGCTCACGCCCACCGGCGAACGCCGGGTGTACGCCCTGCGCAACCTGGAAGACGGCTGCGTCTATGTCGCGCACTTCACCTGGCAAGGCAATTCGGCCCCCTACGCCGCGACACGCATCCCGCCCGGAAGCGAACACCGCTACGTCCTGGCGCTCACCGCGGCGCTGCTCGCCATCCTCGCGATGAGCGCCTGCATTGGCGCAGCGACGGGAACGGACCGTGCGTTCTCGCTCTTTCTGGACGGCCTGTTCGTCGGTGCGTGGCTGCTCTTCGTGGTTCCGCTGTATGTCCTTCGCTGGCGCTGGAAGGCCGGGCACCCCACGCACAGGCAACGCGTCCTGGAGGCCGTCTACCGCTGTCTGGACCTGGGTTCGCCGCTGGCGCCGAAGACGCCCGTTCGCGCCGTGTAGCGCGCAGCAGGATCGCCGGCGTCAATCGGGCTTGATGTCGGCCGTCTTGATGACACGGGCCCAAGTCGCCAGCTCCTGGTCGACAAACTTGCCCAGAGTTGCCGGGTCCATGTAAGTGGCGAAGGCGCCCTGCTCGTCCACCTTCTTGCGGAACGACTCGCTCTCGACGATCTTCTTGATCTCGGCACTCAGCTTGTTGACGATCTCCGGCGGCGTCTTCGCCGGTGCGAACACCGCGAACCACGACTCCACCTCATAGCCCGACAGCCCCGCCTCGGCCGAAGTGGGCACGTTCGGCATCGACGGATGGCGCTTGCTGCCCGTGTAAGCCAGCGCCTTGATGCGCCCGCCCGCGAAGTGCCCGATGACCGAGGGCGGTGTGGTGATGAACATGTCGACGTTGCCCGAGATCAAGTCGTTGATCGCCGGGCCCGAGCCCTTGTAGGGCACGTGCGTCATCGGCTGCTTCGTCTGGCGCGACAGCAGCTCGCCGGCGATGTGCTGGATCGATCCGTTGCCCGACGACGCAAAGAAGAGACCGCCCTCCTTCTTCTTGCCGTACTCGATCAGCTCCTTCATCGAAGTCACGGGCAGCTTGCCGCTGACAGCCACGACGTGCGGCGCGCGCATCACCATCGCGACCGGCACGAAGTCCTTGGTGGGGCTCCACTTGATCTGCGGAAAGAGCGCCGGGTTGCCCACGTGGTAGCCCGAGTACTGCATCAGCAGCGTGTAGCCATCGGGCGCGGCACGTGCCACGAACTCGGTGCCGATGTTGCCGCTGGCGCCGGGCTTGTTGTCGATCACGATGGGCTGACCCAACGCGCGCTGCAATGGCTCGCTGACCAGCCGCGCCATGATGTCGGTGGAGCCCGCAGGCGCGGTCGGCACGATGAAGGTGATCGGCTTCGAGGGCCAGGTGTCAGCGCTCGATGCCGTGGCGGCCAGCGCGAGGCCGATCGCCAGAAGGCGATGGATGGGTTTCATGGTTTGTCTCCGGTGGTTTTTCTTGGCTGTCGTCGAAACCCGGCCCCGTCAGGGCGCGAGTTCCGATATCTCGATGAGATTCAGGTCGGGGTCCCGCACATAGACCGAGCGGATGCGTGAGGTGGCACCGGTTCGCATCACCGGGCCCTCGATGATCGGCACGCCAAAACCTTCAAGGCGCGAGACGACTTCATCGAGCGGCATGCTGGCAATGAAGCACAAGTCCAGCGAGCCCGGTGTCGGCAGTTGCGCCTTGGGCTCGAACTCGTGGCCCTTCACATGCAGGTTGATCTTCTGCTGGCCAAAGCGGAAAGCCTTGCGCCCGGCGCCGAAGCTTTCCAGCGTCATGCCCATCACGTCGACGTAGAAACGGATGCAGGCGTCCTCGTAGGCGGTGGTCAGCACCAGGTGGTCCAGGTGGTCGATCATGCGTGCGATTCCTTGTGTTCCCGCGCGTGGGCGCGAGCGACGATGTCGTTGAAATCCTGTGGCGGTGCATGTCGCGTCAGGCGATGGCCCGACCGCGAAACCTGGCTCGACAACTCGTGCTGCACCAGCGATTCCAGCTCGGCAGCCGCCGCGATCAGTCCGTCGAGGTCCATGCCGGTGTCGTAGCCCATGCACTGCAGCATGTGCACCACGTCCTCTGTCGCTACGTTGCCTGTGGCGCCCGGCGCATAAGGGCAGCCGCCGATGCCGCCCAGCGACATGTCGAGCCGGCGGATGCCCGCTTCGACGGCGGCCACCGTATTCACCAGCCCCATGCCGCGCGTATTGTGGAAGTGAGCCGTCCACGCCAGTGCCGGCCATCGTGCGAGCACCGCCTCGCAGACCGCCTGCACCTGGGTCGGGTGAGCCATGCCGGTCGTGTCGCACAGCGTGATGCCCTCCACCTCCAGCGCGGCAAAACGATCGATCCAGCCGAGCACCGTGGCCAATGGCACCTCGCCCTCCATCGGGCAACCGAACACGCAAGAGAGCGAGACGTTCACCGGCACACGGGCCTGCTTCGCCAGCGCGATGACCCCCGCCAGTTGCGCGAACGACTGCTCGCGCGTCATGCGCAGGTTCGCAAGGTTGTGCGTTTCGCTCACCGACATGACGATGTTGAACTCGTCGATGCGGCTTTCGAGTGCGCGTTCGGCCCCGCGCAGGTTCGGCACCAGCGCGGTGTAGACCACGCCCGGACGGCGGGCGATGCGCTGCATCACCTCCTCGCCATCGCGCAGCGCCGGGATTGCCTTGGCCGAGGTGAACGACGTGACCTCCAGCTTGGCGTAGCCGAGCGCGCTCAACCGGTCGATCAGCGCGATCTTGTCGTCGGTGGGGATGAAGCGGCTTTCCATCTGGAAGCCGTCGCGCGTCGCCACCTCGTTGATGAACAGCCGCGTACCGTTGCCCGTTTTCATGCGGCCTCGCTTTCAGCGCGGCGCGCGGGCCAGCCCGCGCTTTGAAGATCGCCGCTGTGCTCGCCCAGCCGTGGCGCGGCGTGCGCGATGCGGCCGGGCGTGGCGCTGAGCTTGGGCACGATGCCCGGCACCTTGAGCATGGTGCCGTCGGAGCCTCGCGCCTCGACGATCATCTCGCGCGCCAGGTACTGCGGGTCCGTCGCGATGTCGGCGACCGTGTAGATGCGCCCCGCCGGGACGCCAGCGGCATCGAGCACGGCCAGCGCCTCGTCGCGGCTGCGCTGCAAGGTCCAGGCTTCGATGGCTGCGTCGATCTCCTCCACACGCAGCACGCGTCCGTCGTTGTGCACCAGTTGCGGATCGCTCTCCAGATCCGTGCGGCCGATGGCGCGCATCAGCCGGCGAAAGATGCTGTCGCCGTTTCCCGCCACCAGCACGTAGTGGCCGTCGTTACAGCGATAGGCGTTGGTCGGCGCGATGCCGGGCAGCGCGCTGCCGGCGCGCTCGCGCACGGCACCGAAGGCGTCGTACTCGGGCAACAGGCTTTCCATCACATTGAAGACCGACTCGTAGAGCGCCACGTCGATGAACTGCCCTTCGCCGCCATGCACGGTGCGGTGGTGCAGCGCTGTCAGCACACCGATCACGCCATGCAGCGCCGCCAGCGTGTCGCCCAGCGACACGCCCACGCGCACCGGCACTCGCCCCGGCTCGCCGCTGAGGTAGCGCAGCCCGCCCATCGACTCGCCGAGCACGCCGAAGCCCGGCTTGTCGCGGTACGGCCCGGTCTGCCCATAGCCCGAAATGCGCAGCATGATGAGTCGCGGGTTGAGCGCATGCAGTTGCTCCCAGCCCAGGCCCCAGCCTTCGAGCGTGCCCGGTTTGAAGTTCTCGATCAGCACATCGGCTTCGAGCGCCAGCGCGCGCACGGCCTCTTGCCCTTCGGTGCTGCGCAGGTCCAGGCACACCGAGCGCTTGTTGCGCGACTGCACCTCCCACCACACCGAAGTGCCGCCCTGCAGCAGCCGCCACTTGCGCAGCGGATCGCCGACGCCGGCCGGCTCGACCTTGATCACATCGGCGCCGAACTCTGCCAGCGTCTTGCCAGCGAACGGGCCGGCAATGAGCTGGCCCAGCTCCAACACCTTCAGGCCTTCGAGTGCATTCATGTCCGCGTCTGTCTCCAAGTGGGTTGCCCCGACTCTAGGAACAGATCGCGATGGACGGAATTGCTTTGACGGCAGCAGGTCTTCGCGAAACGCGAAGACCTGCTGCACCCCGGCTACTTCTTCTTTGGTGGCGTGAGCCTGGTTGCTGCTGCGGCAGCAGGTGCGTCAGGCGCCTTGACCCAACCACGCAGCAGCACGCCCATGAAGAGCCCCGCCGCGAAGATCACCCAGTACACCCAGGTCGGCATGTTCTCCACGCCGCTGTGCAGGTTCATGCCGAAGGCCGCGCCGATCGCCATCAGCGGAAAGGTCAACGCCGCGATGGTGTTCAGCTTGTGCTGCGCGCGGCTGACTTCCATCGCCGCGCGCGCCTGCGACTCGGCCGCATGCGCGAGCCGGTAGTCGAGCGACATGCGGGTGTCGGCCAGCAGCAGTTCGAGGCCGCGTCCAATTTCCACGGCCCGGTCGCGCAGGTCCGTCACCAATGCATCGCCCGGCGCGGCCTCGCGTGCCGCCTGCAGCGTGGCCTGCAGGTTCAGTGCCGCGCGCGACAGCGGGATCAGCGGCCCGAGGATCTGGAACAGCGCCTCCGAGGTCTCGGCCGCTTCGTGCCGGATCTCGAAGGTGCTCAGCGCCGCGCGATAGCTTTCGAGCAGCTTGCCGAAGGCCTTGTCACCGGGGTTGTTGCCCTTGTGAAGCCAGGTGCCGTCGGGCTTGCGCAGGAACACTGCCGGCTTGCGCTCCGCGCCGGTGCCGGTGGGCGGCTCGTGCAGGATCACCATCAAATGATCCCGCTCGTGGATGACGCGCTGCGCGCCGTAGCTGGAGGTGCCCAGCCGCTGCTGCAGCTCGGGCGGCAGCTCCCAGTCGTAGTCGATTCGTCTTGTCATCGGGAAACCTGCAACTCTTTCCACAAGGTGTCGAACTCGTCGGCGAAGCGGCGCACGAGCGAAGGGTCGTTGCTCAGCACCAGGTTCTCTTCGTTGTAGTCGCTGGCGCTGCGCGTCCAGTTGTAGCTGCCGTTGAGCAGCCGGGCGCCATCGAAGATCGCGAACTTGTGATGCATGTGGGCATCGGTGCGGTCCACCGCCACCGGAATGCTGGCCGCGCGCAATTGGCCGATGTCACTGCCAAGATCGAACTCCTTGTCGTTGTCCGAAATCACGCGCAGCGACACGCCGCGGCGGTGCGCGGCCAGGATCTCGGCGGTGATGCGGTCGTCCGACAGCGTGAACACGCACAGGTCGACCGCGCGCCGCGCCGACCTCAGTTGTTGGTTGATCGCCTGCAGGCAGGCGGTGCCCGGGCTGAAGAAGGCCTGCGAGCGCACCACCACGTGGTCGGGCGAGCGGCCGGTGTCGATCGCGCGCACCACGCCTTCCAGCCACTTGAGCAACGACAGTTGCTCCGGGTCGGCGGTGCGTGCGCGCACCAGGTCGAAGGCGCGGTTGCGCAACTGGCGCAGGCCGTCTTCGGGCGGCGAGGCTTCGCGCAGCGTGTGAACCAGCACGCGGCGCTCGTCGTCGCTCAGGCGTGCGTCGGCCATGGTGGCGTCGAGCTGTGCCAGCAGCTCGGGCAGCGCGGCCTGCGGTTCAGGGGAAGGTACGGCGGCCATGTCAGTGGTCCTTGTCCGGTTTGGGTGTGCGCCTGGGTGGGGCGCGCGAGGCCTGCACCTCGGCGGACAGCCGCTCCATGTCCTGCTTGATCGAGCGATCGAGTTCGAGCCGGCGTTCGGTGGCGGTCACCAACGGCAGGATCAGCTCGCGGTAGGTCACGGCGATCTGCAGCATGGCATCGGCCAGGCGCTGGCTTTCGCTCAGGCCCTCTGGGACGGGCTGGGGTTCGGGCTTGAGCGCATCGACCGCGCGCGCCACGTCGAGCATGCTGCTTGCGATGCGCTGGCTGCCGTCCACGTCGGCGCCACCGAGCTTGCGTTGGCGCACGAACTCGTCGCAGATGACCCTCCAGCGCGCGCCCTCCTCGGCCGTCGGACTACCGAGCAACTGGGCGAGCCGCAGCAAGTTCTCTTCGGCGCCAGTGGTCAGGGTCTGTGCCTCGCCGCGGTAGTGGTCGCGCAGCAGTGCATCGAGTTCGTCGTCGCGCATCAGCGCGGTGATCTTGCCCGCGAGCTTGGTCATGTTGCGGTAGCTGCCCTGCAGCTTGAACTGCGGCGCGACGCGGTAGGCCTCCTGCTGCGCGGCCGACTCGATGTACGCGAGGTTGACCTTGAGCAGCAGGTCGCGTGCCCGGAACAGCCGCTTCAGCAACGCCTTGATTTCTTCGAGCTCGACCGCGCTGTAGGCATGCGACAGCGCGCTGCTCGGCACCTCGTGGCCCTGCGCCATCTTTACCAGCAGTTGCACGTCCTTCGGATCGCGCGAGGCCAGCGGCATCAGCGTCGGGTTGGACGTGAGGCTGTTCTCGATGTACGAAAGCGCGAATGCGGCTTCGCGGCCCGAGAGCACGTCGCCCAGGTTGTAGATGTCGGCGCGGTTGGCCAGCATGTCCGGGATTTTGAACACGTCGCCCGACTCGGTGTACGGATTGCCCGCCATCACGATCGCGAAGCGCTTGCCGCGCATGTCGTAGCTGCGCGGCTCGCCGTTCCACACGCCCTCGATGCGGCGCGTGCCGTCGGCCAGCGCAATGAACTTCTGCAGAAACTCGGGGCTGGTGTGCTGGATGTCGTCGAGGTACAGCATCACGTTGCTGCCCATCGCAAGGCCGAGGTTGAGCTTTTCCAGCTCCTGCCGCGCCGCGCTGTTGGGCGCGTTGGCCGGGTCGATGGCGGTCACGCCATGGCCCAGCGCCGGGCAGTTGATGCGCACGAAGATCAGCCCCAGGCGGTCGGCCACGTACTCCATCAGCGTGGTCTTGCCGTAGCCGGGTGGCGAGATCAGCAGCAGCAGGCCCATGCGGTCGGTGCGGCTGCCCTCGCCGGCCGAGCCGATCTGCTTGGCGAGGTTGTCGCCAATGATCGGCAGGTACAGCTCGTCGATGAGCTGGTTGCGCACGAAGGTCGACAGCGGCTTGGCCTGGAACTGGCCGAGCTTGAGCCGCGCCTTCTCGCGTTCGAGCAACTCATGGCGCAGGCTTTGCAGCGCCTCGTAGCCCGGCACCGCGTGCGTGGTGTGGAACAGGAAGCGACGCCAGAAGTCATTCAGGTTCAACGTCATGCGACCTTCGACCACGCGCACATGTTCGCCGCGCAGCCCCTCGACCGTGCGGTCGAGCGCCACGTTGACGCGAGCGCGCTGCAGCGGCATGGCGAGCACGCTGGCCGCATCGTCCACCCAGTCGACCGATTGCGGGGCCTGGTGGATGGCGTAGGCACGCACCCAATCGCGCGCCAGGCGCCAGCGCTCGGCCGGCGGCGCCGCATCCAGATCGCGCTGCCATGCCTCGCGGCGGCCACCGCGTTCGAGTTCGCGCAGCAGCGCGGCCGCCAGGTCTTCGCCCGCGCCCGACACGGCCCAGGTTTCGCCGCCGTGCGCGCCTGCGAGTTCACGCGACAGGTAAGCCGCGGCCTGGTCGCACAGGGTCGCCACGCGGCCCTGGTGCGCGTCGCGCTCTTCGTCGCTGGCCGTTTCCGAAAGCGGCAGCAGGTCGGGCAACACGTCGCGCGCGAAGTGGTTCAGCGAACGCGCGGTATCTGCTTCCAGCTGTTCCAACGCATCGCGCCGGCCGAACAGGGTCTGCATCTGCATCGCGGCACGGGCACGCCGCAGCAGCGATTCGCGGTGTGCGATCAGGTGGCCGTGCTGCCAATAGAGCAACGCCAACGCGCGTTCGGTCGGCCCCCAGGCCAGCAGGCCGGCCTGGTCCTGCATGGCAACGAGCGCCGCCAGCAGGCGCAGCGCATCGTCATCGTGAATGCCCTTCTGATAGCCCTCTTGATAGCGCGCAGCAGCGAAGCGGCGAACCATCTCCAGCAGCTGCGGATGCAGCGGATCTTCGGCCAGCAGCGTCAGCACCTCGGCCCAGCTGCGCTCGGCCCTGCCGTCGAGCAGTGCTTCCAACAGGCGGCCAGCCAGATATTCGGCGCGCGACAGCTCGGGGGTTTCGGACACCAGCGACTGGTTCCAGTAGCGCTGCAACGGCAGCAGCCGGGGTTCGTTCACCGGGCTCTGGTAGTCGGTGCCGGTGACCTGGTAGGCCATGCCTTCGTCGCGGGCCACCAGTGTCAGGTCGATCGGCTGGCGGTGCACGGTGAAGGCGTGGCGGCCCAGGCGCAGCGTGTCGCCGCCCTCGCTCACCAGTTCGCGCTTGTCGCGCACGGAACGCAGGGCCTGGTCGCGTGCGGTCTTCAGGCGGGTGTCGAGTTCGTCGGCCTGCACGGCGGCGCCCAGCGTGCGCAGGTCGGCGATCAGCGTGTGCAGCTTGCCGATCATCGGATCGGCCGCGAAGTAGCTGTGGACCTGGCTCAGTTCGCCGAGCTGCGCCACGCGGCGCGGAATGCCGTCGAGGATGCGGCCTGCCGCATTGACCACGCCTTGCGCACGGCGCTGCTGGCCTTCGACCAGGCTCTGGCGCCGGGCAGACAGCGCTTCGTACACGGTCTCGCGCTTCTCGGCGATGTCGGCCAGGAAGTCTTCCTGCTCGGCAAAGCGGCCTTCGATTTCTTCCAGTTGCGCCAGCAGGCGCGTGAGCGCGTCATCGCACTTCTCGGGCGTGTCGGCGAATTCCAGCGCGTTTTCGACCGCCTGGCTGAACAGCTTGAACTGGGCGCCGAACTCGGCCCGCGCCTCGGTCGCGCCCAGCGATTTGCGCCGCGCGCGTGCATCGGCACGCATGCGATTGATGTCCGCATAGATCAGCGAGATGCGGTCGAGGATGGACGTGCGGATCACCGCATCGCCGCCCGGCAGGCTGCCGAGTTGCTCGGTCAGCAGGTCGAGGCCGGCGGCCTGCTCGTCGAGCGTCGTGAGCATCTGGCCCAGGGCCGGCGAAGTCGCGAGGTTGGGCAGCTCGAGCGCCAGCTTGTCCAGCGCCTGCCGCTGGCCGTTGAACGCCGTGTCGGCCGCCAGGAACTGCATCGCGCGCTCGCCGATGCGCTGCTGCTCGATCTGGAGCGCAGCGTCCATGGCGGCAATGCGCGGCAGGTCAGCGTAGCGCAGCTCCTTGAGCATCTGCAGCGCGCCACGGCGTTCGCGCAGCCGTGCCAGCGCCTTCACGAAGTCGTCGGGTGCGCGCCAGATCGTGCTGGCAATGTCGACCAGCAACGCATGCTGTTCGTCTTCAGCACGCTGCAGCGCACGCGCGGTCTCGCGGCGGATGGTGTCGACCTTCTCGAACTCGGCCAGTGTGCTGCGCGCCACGTCGGCGATGCTGCGCAGCTCGGCCATGAGGCCGGTGGCTTCGGGCGCATCGAGCCAGAAATAGGCGTCACTGACGCGCGTGCACTGGCGGATCAGGTCTTCGTAAGCGGCACGCGTGGGTGCCTGCTCGCGCACCGCGCGGGCAATGCCCATCAGATCGGACACGCCACGCACCAGCTCGGCATTGCCGATCTTGCCGAAGAAGCCGGTGGCGGCCGGTTGCGCGCTCACGTGCTCTTCGCTGGCAAACGGCGTCTGCCAGAGCTGCATCGGGTGCACGCGCGTCGGCTCGCCGTCGTTGTCGTGGAACACCAGGATGCGGCCGTCCGCAAAGCGCGCGTAGCCGTTGGCGATGATCGGCGTCGCGAGCTTCTTGTCGATCAGGTTGTAGTTGAAGATCGCATAACGCCCCGGTTTCGGGTCGTAGAAGATGTACGCCACGTCTTCGCCGTTGGGCGAGCGCAGCATGCGCTTGAAGCGCAGGTTCTCGACCGTCTCGGCCGGCAGGTCGAAGCGCTTGTGCTCGCCCGACTGCAGGTAGTAGCCGCCAGGAAAAATGATGCCGTGGTCTTCGGGCAACTGCACGCAGGAGCCGCCGATGGCGTCGATGCGCTCGACCTGCTGCGTGCGGATGTTGAACACCAGGTAGCGCGTGACCTGCTCGCGGTAGGGCTTCACGCGCAGCAGGATCAGCATGCCGAGCTTGGCCCAGGCGATCTCGGCGTCGGTGAGCGACTGGCTCTTGTCTTCCACCGGCTCGCTGTAGATGCCCAGGCCGGTCTCGGTGTTGTTCTCGATCTTGACGGTGAGGTCACCGCCCAGCGTTTCGACGAACACCGTGTCGAGCACGTTCACATGCGGATGCTTGCCGCCCACATGGTCTTCGCGCGTGGCAACGGTCCACTCGAAATCGTGGCTCGCCGGCAAGGCGATGTCGCGCTCGCCGCGGTTGTCGATGTAGTGGATGCTGCCGTCGCGCTCGATGGCCCAGCGGAACACGCGCACGTCGTGCAGTTGCTGGCCGATCTGGAAAGACGCGAGCAGCTTGTCCTGCGTGACGCGCAACTGCAGCAGCGTGGCCTGCTTGTAGTAGGCGTACAGCTCGCGAAAGTCGGAGGCGAAGCGCGTATCTTCGAGGAAGGTGCCGGCCAGCAGCACGGGCTGCAGCTCGTCGCTGTCGCCACCTTCGCCGGGAGACACCAGGCGGTACAGGCCGAACACGTCGTCGACCGCCGTTTCCTTGCGCAGGCCGATGAAGACGTTGTAGCCGAACAAAAGCAGGTCGCCAATGCGCACGAGGTCGCGCGCCACGGCGTTGTTCTCGGTGCGCGCGCGAGTGCGCAGGATCAGCGTCTGGTCGGAGCGGCCGAACTCGGCCAGCCGCTGTTCGTTGAGTGCCTGCGTCTTCTTCAGCAAGCCCTCGCCCTGGGTTTCCAGGCGTTTCTTCAGCAGGTCGTAGCTGCCGCTGCCGGACACCAGGGCTTCGGTCTGGTCCGTTGGGGCTTCCGCGCCGGACGGCGCGCCCGTTTCTTCCGTTGGTTGCATAGATCGGCGCGGTCAGTCCGCGCGCAGCAGTGCGAGCAGTTCGTCGCGGTGAGGCTGGGTGTCGAGCCAGGCGCGGATGCGGTCCAGCTCATCGATGCATTCAATGCCGTAGCGGCGGCGCAGCGCGGCAAGCCGCACCTCGCGCACTTCTTCGGTCTGCAGGCGGCGCTGCCAGCCGTCGGACAGCAGCTCGTCGAGCCGGCCGGCCAGGCCGCGGCTGACGATGGCACGCCATTCGCCCGGGTCGAACCACAGGTTCTGGCAGGCCACGCAGCGGTCGATGCGAAAGTCGGGCCCGGCGCTGACGCGCAGGCGCTGCATGAGGCGGTCGCATGCGGGGCAGTGGCGCACGGCCGTGGCGTCGAACACCTCGATCACCTCGTCGTCGACGGCATGCGGCACCCGGCTCGCGTCGGCGGCCTTCCAGGCGCGCCAGTCGTCCATGGCCATCACCATGCCGTTGCAGTCGGCGCAATGCACGCCGAGCAAGGCCTCGGCCAGTGCCACGGGCTGCATGGCCGTGTGCGCGGAACAGCTGCACTTCAGGTTCGGGTTCATCGCGCGCCCCGCTTCAGTTGCGGAAGGTGGAGATCAGGTTCTGCAAGGCGGTCTTCTGGCTTTCGCTGCCGTCGCTGGCGATCTTGCTCATCAGCGAGGCCACGCTGAGGTTCTGGATCTCGCCCGACGAACTGCCGAGTGCGCCGACGATGTCGCGCACGTCCTTCACCACGTCGCGATCGCCCGAAAGCTGGTCCTTGAAGGCGACCTGCAGCGCGTTGCTCTTGGAAATGACACCGTCGATGCCCTTGCCCACGGAGAGCGAGCGCACGAAGCTGTCGAAGTAATCGCCCGAGCCGCCCACGATGTCGATCTTGGCGTTGGACAGCGCCGTGCCCAGCACCTCGGCCTGTTCCTTGGCAATGGAGGTTTGCGCGTCGATGCCCTTCATGGTCTCGATGTGCGACTTTTCCAGGCGCATGCGGAACTCTTCGTGGTCGCGCGTTTCGGGGCTCATCGACTTCATGGCCTCGAACTTTTCATGCAGGCCCTTGGCCTCGGCGTTGAAGCGGGCTTCGATCACCTGTGCGTCGGCCTGGCCGGACTTCAGGGTGGCTTCGGCATCGGCGGTACGCACGTTCACTTCGGCAAGGCCGAGCTTTTCCTTGCCCGAGGCTTCTGCGTCGTACTTGGCGCGCATGCCGGCGGCTTCGGCCTGCGAGCGTGCCTCGATCACCTGTGCATCGGCTTGGCCCGCCTTGAGGATGGCGTCGGCGTCAGCCTGGCGCACATGCACATCGGCCAGACCCATCTTTTCCTTGCCCGAGGCTTCGGCCTCGAAGCTGGCGAGCCGGGCTTGCGCGGTGGCAATTTCGACCTTGGCCGCAGCAAGGCCCGGCGCGGCGGAAATGGCCTCGACGCCTTCGGCTTCGCGCTTCTTCGATTCGGCATCACGCTCGGCCACCTTGAGCTTGGCATCGGCTAGCGTGATCTCTTCGAGTGCCTTGTGGCGCGCGCGCTTTTCCTGCGTTTCGGCCGCCTTGACGTCGATCACCATCTTCTCTTCGGCCTGGCCCTCGGCCATGATCACGACGGACTTCTTGGTGCGCTCGGCCTCGGCCACCACGCGCAGTTCCTTGATGGCTTCTTCCTGCTCGGCCACCGTGCGCTCGACCACGATGCGCTCGCGGATCACGTCGGCAATGGCCTTCTTCTGCACTTCGACGGCCTTGTCCTTCTCGATGCGCTGCAGCGTCACTTCTTTTTCGCGGTCGACGATTTCGAGGTCGCGTGCACGCGTGACCTTTTCTTCCTCGATGGCCACCGCGCGCTTGCGGTTGTTCTCGGCCACTTCCTTTTCGCGCTGCACGTTTTCCTGCTGCACCGACACGGTCTGCTCCGAGAGCAGGCGCGCGGTCTCGGATTTGGTGCGCTCCTCGGACTGGATCTTGGAAGTTTCGGCTTCTTCGCGGGCGCGCACGCTGGCAATTTCGCGGTGCTGGCGCGAGGTGGCATCGGCTTGCTGGCGTTCGAGTTCGAGCAGGGCTTCCTGCGTCTCGACGTTCTTCTTCTTGATCTGCATTTCCTCGTTGCGGCGCAGCTCGTTGGTGCGCACATGCTCGACCGCCGTCAACTCGGTGATCTTCTTGATGCCCTGCGCATCGAGGATGTTGTTGGCGTCCAGCTCGGACAGCGGCGTTTGCTCCAGGTAGTCGATGGCGGCGTCTTCGAGCACGTAGCCCGACAGGTCGTTGCCGATCTGGCTGATGATCTGGTCGCGAAAGCCGTCGCGCGCCTGGTAGAGATCGACGAAGTCCATCGACTTGCCGACCGTCTTCAGCGCTTCGGAGAATTTGGCCGAGAACAGCTCTTCGAGCGTCTCGTGGTTGGAGGCGCGCGCGCAGCCGATGCCCTGTGCCACCTTGAGCACGTCGTCGGCCGTCTTGTTGACGCGCACGAAGAACTTCACCTTGATGTCGGCGCGGATGTTGTCGCGGCAGATGAGGCCTTCATTGCCGGAGCGGTCGATCTCGATGGTCTTGACGGAGATGTCCATCAGTTCGGCCTTGTGGATGATCGGGTAGACCATCCGTCCGGTGAAGGTCACCTCGGGCTCGGCGCGCAGCGTGTTCACGATGAGTGCGTGGCCCTGTTCGATCTTGCGATAGAACTTGGCGAACATCGCGAACAGGCCGAGCAGGACAACGGCCAGTATGACGACGGCAAAGAGGATGGGCTCCATTTTTTCTCCAGAGATGCTTTGAGAGCGAAAGAACAGTTGATGGGAGGATGTGGCGCGGTCAGACGGTGTCGTCGTGAGGCGCGATCAGGTAGCGTGCAGCCACCTCGTCGTATTCGATGATCAGCGCTTGCGAGCCGCGCTTGAGCGTGTTGGGCACGGGGGCCCAGACGCGAATGTTCAGGCTGGCGCCGCGGCGGGCCACTTCGGCACGGCCGTCCTTTTCGTTCACCGCGCCTGTGACGACACGGCACAACTGGCCGACCAGCGCGGCGTTGGTCACGGCCGTGTGGCTCACGAACAAGCCGTGCAGCGGACGGATGGCCACGGCGGTGACGGGAATGGCGATGACGGCGCTGGCCACCAGCAGCACGGTGCCGGCCAGCAGCTTGAGCGGCATCGTCGGCACCAGCGGCAACAGCCATTCGCCACCGAGGCAGCACACCGTCCACGACACCAGCACCAGCAGACTCACGGCCACCGAGAACGGCACGCCGTTCAGACCGAAGGCGACCACGTAGCTGGCGATGTGGCCGATGTCGTGGCTGTCGGTGTCGGCGTGCGCGTGGACCGTGGGCGCATCGACGTGCACATGCGGCGCCTCGACATGCAGGTCGATACCGGAATGCCCGATATCGATCATGCCAAGCACCGCAAGCGCCCAGTAGATCACCACGACGCCAAGCAGTACCGTGTAGATCGCGGTGGGGTAACCCGTTACCGCTCCGATGAAATCGCCCATTGATCCTCCCGCGTGCGGGTTGTTGTTCGTTGTTCTATTTGCGGCCCGGCTTCCCTGTGCCGGCGCCCTTCTTTCCACTGGCAAATGCAATCAGGTCGCGCGTGGCCCTCTCCTTGATGGCCAGGCGGTCGTCCGGCGCGAGCCCGTATCGCGCCGCCAGAAACTCGTAGTCTGCCGCATTGAGCGACACGGTCAGCCGCGGCCGCTTGGGTTTCGATGTGGTCGCCAGGCCGAGCACCTGCCGGATCTGGTCGGAGGTGGACACGTGCTGCGCGAAAGCAGCCGTGCGCACCGCCTCCAGCACGGCCTCTTCCACGTCGAACGCAACCTGGACCGCGCGTATCGCTTCGTCCGAGCCTTGCCAGCGAACCGGCTTGACCCGCACGGTCATTGCGCCTCGGGGGCGGCCGGCTTGGCCTGGCGGGCCCGGATGCGTTCCATCACCTTGCCGGCACGGTCGACTTCGCTGCCGATGCCCGCAGCCGCCAGCTTCTTTTCGAGCGCACTGTGGCCGAGTTCGTTTTCGAGCGACTGGCTCGCCGTCATGCGGTCGGCCAGGTCTTCGTGGCGCGCGCGAATGCGCTCCAGCGACTCGCGCGCATTGGCGAGGCGCGAACCGCCGCTGCCGATGTTCTCGGAGATCGACTGCGTGGCGCGGTAGACGCTCTCGGTGGTCTTGGCAATGCCGATCTCGCGCTCGTGCTCGCGGATGCGCGCCTCGGCCGACTTGATCAGCTCCTTGAGCCTGGACACCTGCAGCGAATAGGACGCGTGCGCCTTGGCCTGCTCTTCAAGCTCCTGCTCAAGTGCACCGACCTTGGCCGCCACGTCGAGCGCCAGGCCTTCCTGCGTCTTGTTGAGTGCTTCGAGCGCAAGCCCTTCGTAGCGCGTGGCTTCGTTCTTCAGGCGCTCGATCTCGCGGGCCGATTGCATCTCCTTGGCCATCACGCCCGTGAGGTCGCCCTTGGCCTTCTCGATGCTGTGCTTGGCATCGATGATTTCCTGTTCGTAGATGCGCGTGGCGTTGCTGTCGACCACGCTTTCGCCGATTTCGCGCGCGCTGCCGCGCAGCAAGGTGACCAGCTTCTTGATGACTGTCATGGTGATCTTCTCCGCTTAGTTCAGGAATTCAGACAAGGCGTCCAGGGCATCGAGCGCGTTGTCACTGAGCACGGCCACTTCGCGTGCGATGTCTTCGACGCTCGCATCGCGCCCCAGCGCGCCGGTGAGCACGTAGCGGCCATCGACACGGCCGAAGGACGAGAGCGGCACCGAAGGGTTCAGGTCGAGCAGCGATTCGAGCAGCTCGGTGCGGCGCGCGGGCTTGACTTCTTCCTCGGTCCAGAGGTAGCAGATGCAGATGATCTGCATGTCCGAACTGGTGATGAAGATCGGCAGCTCGTCGCGCCCCTCGATGCTCACCTGGACCACGGGCGTGCTGCCCGGAATGGGCTGCAACTGCACGGGCAGGCCTCCCATCGCGGCGCCGGCCAGCGTGTCCAGTCCCTTGAGTTGATCGAGCAGTGATTGCATACCTCTCCTTGTGGTTGAGTACCGATGGAAGCGGGCGGGCTTCGATGGGTTCACTGTAGGCGCTCCGACATAACATGTCAAACGAGTTATTTGGTTCACGTCATGACTTAGGGCACTTGCACGCTCTCTAGAATCCGCCGATGGCAAGCCCCATCAATCCGGCCCGCGTCGACTTCGTCACATTGCGCCTCTTCTGCGCCGTCGCTCAATCCGGCAGCATCACCAAGGGCGCGGAGGCCTGTCACCTCGCGTTGTCGGCGGCGAGCCGGCGGCTTTCCGACTTCGAGGCGGCGACGGGATCGAAGCTGCTCGAGCGCAGTTCACAAGGCATCGCGCTCACGCCTGCAGGCCACGTGGCCATGCAGCATGCGATGCGGCTGTTCCAGGGCTTCGAGCAGTTCAGCAACGAGCTCAACGACTACTCGAGCGGCGTGCGCGGGCACGTCCGGCTGTGGGCCAACATGTCGGCGCTGACGGAGTTTCTGCCCTCGACGCTTGCCGCCTTTTTAGGCCAGCATCCCGACATTCGTGTCGAGGTCGAGGAGCAACTGAGCGGCGACATCGTGCGCGCGCTGGTCGATGGCCTGGCCGACGTCGGCGTGTTCGCCGAGAACACGCCCGCCTACGGCCTCGACGTGGCGCCCTTCCAGACCGACGAACTCGTGGTGCTGTGCGCCAGACAACATCCGCTGGCCCGCACACGCGCAAGGCAGGTCGATTTCAAGACTTGCCTGGCGCATGAATTCGTTGGCTTGAACCGCAGCAGCTCACTGCTGGAACTCACATCGCGCGCCGCCGAGCAAGCTGGCATTCCGATGCGCCTGCGCGTGCAGGTGCGCAGCTTCGATGCGATGTGCCACATGATCGCCGCCAACCTCGGCATCGGCGTGGTACCGCTGGCAGCATGCAAGGCGCAGGTCACGGCACTGGACCTGAAGGTGGTGCGGCTCAAGGAAGCGTGGGCCACACGGCGGCTGCTGATGGCGACGAAGACTGGGGCAAGACTCGCCCCAGCGGCGAAACTACTGGCTCAGCATCTTCTGCAACAGGCCGGAACATGACAGTGCCAGAACTACTTTTGCCGCTCGGCACGTGCGTCCTCCTGCTGGTGACCAACGTTTACATGGCGCGACGCATTCGTGCGATCGACGAAATTCCGCTCCGCAAGAACCTGCTGCTCGTGATGGTCTGGATCCTTCCTTTCATGGGCGCATTCATGGCATGGACCCACCTGCCCAGGCAGCCCCGCGCACCGAGCGCCGTTGCAGGACCACGGCCCGACGGCTTTTCGACCGAGGAGGCACTGGGGGAGCTCGTGCTCGACGAGGCGCATTCATTTCCGCTGATCACCCATATATGCATCTGCAACGGACTCCCCCTGCTCGATTGGCGGGCGCTGCATACATGGGCTGGCTCGATGAACGATGCACATCGCCAGCGCTTCGCCATCGAACAGGGACAACGCACGTGGCTGCTTCATCTCAGGGACGCACTGGGACCTCACTTCCACCTGTACGAATCGGAGGGAACTTGTGTGCTGTCATCGCTGGAAGACTCCGTCGTGGTGGCGACAGCCGCGTACGTGGCGTCCACTCGCAAGCGAATCCGGCATGTTCTCGCCGGCGTCGCGCATTTCGAGGAACACCACAAGAGCATCCTGCTGGTCATCGACGATGAAGAGACGTACTACGGCTGCGTGTCGAACTACTACCCCGAGGGAGGCGAATTTGCCCTCAGCGGCGGTATGTTCATCGATGCGGGTTGCGCCCATTTTCTTGTCAAGCGGGCCGACCTCTCGGCCATTGAACCCGTCATTGCGCACGAGATGACGCACAACGCCCTCGCCCATCTGAAGCTGCCGAGATGGCTTGACGAAGGGCTGGCCGTCAACACCGAAAGAAGGCTCACCGGTGCACTCCCCTCGCTCGTCACGCCGCAGGAATTGCGACGCATGCATCTGAAGTTTTGGGGCGAAACGGAAATTCAGGAATTCTGGTGTGGCCAGTCATTCTTCAGGACGGACGACGGCAACCTTCTGTCCTACGAACTCGCGCGCATCCTCGTTGAGCAGATGGGGCGAGACTGGGAACTGTTCGCGCGCTTCGCATCGAATGCGAAGCGCGCTGACGGCGGCGCCGAAGCGGCCCGGGACATTTTCGGCACAGACCTTGGCGCCTACGCCTGCGCCCTGCTCGAACGGGAGCCCGACCCTCGTTGGTCGCCCAACCCGGCCGCCTGGGTCACACACGAACCGGAAGCCAGCCCCACCTGATTGCGCATCGTTTCAGGCGACCCTCACCCCCCGCCACGCACCCGCCCCAGCCCCAGCTTCTCCATCGCCTCGTGCGCCTCCACCACCATCAACGCCACCTCCGCCACGCTGACCCGCAAGGTCGTCGCACGCGCACGCATGTGCTCGTAGGCCTTGGCTTCCGTCAGCGCCTGCGTTTCGGCCAGCATCCGGATGGCCTTCTCGATCTGCCGGCGTGACTTGATCGTGTCTTCCAGCTTGCTGACCTTGCTCTGCAGACGCTCCTGATATCCGCGCGACGAGCGCGCCAGCACCAGCGTGCTCAGCACTCCCGACGAGCGGAACGGCCGTGTGATCACGCCATGCGCGCTGGTGTCGAGCAACAACTTCAGGGTGGTCGGGTTCTCGTAGTCGGACAGCGCAATCAGCGTCGCTTCCACCGCGCTGGCACACCAGTTGGTGCTGTCCTGCAGCTCCTGGGAGACCTGGAAGAAGATCACGTCGCACCCCGTGGGAGGCGCGGACGGAAAGGGCCAGATGATCTTGAGCCGGCAGCCGATCCGCTTGAGCTGGTCGAGAAGAATGTCGCGGTCTTCGCCCGGTGGATACACCACCGCGACGCAGACGCTGCGCAGGTCATCGTAGAGGCGACGCAAGCTACTCATGGCATCAGCTCAGCCAGAACTCGGAAAAGCCGAAGGTCGACAGGTAAGGGTCGGGCTTGACCGGTCCTGCGCCTTCCCACAGCAGATCGAACTGCCCGTCGCTGCGGCACACGCCGATGCGGGGCGTCAAAAAGCTGTGGTTGTTCTCTGCGTCGATCGACAGCGGTCCCTCGGGCGACTCGAAGCGCACCGTGCGCACGGCGTTGACAAGCTTGCGTGTATCGAGGCTGCCGCTGCGCTCCAGCGCCCGCGCGAACAAGTGGACCTGGCTGTAGGCCGCCTCGGACCACATGCTGGTGGGCCGATCACCGAAACGCTTGTGCCACAACGCGATGAAGCGATCGTTGCTCTCGTTCTTCAGCGAACTGAAGTACGTGGCCGAGGTGATGTGTCCGGCGCAGGCCTCCACACCGGTCATGCGGACTTCTTCCTCCACCATCGACAGGCTGGCGATCGGCATGCGCTGCGGATCGAGCCCATGCTCGCGATAGATCTGGTACAGGCGCCGGGCCGACTGGCCGACGATGGTGCAGAAGATGACGTCCGGCTGCGCATCGGCGATGTCACGCATGACATCCTGCAACTGCGCCTCGGTGGCTTCCAGCGGCACGTAGACCTCGTCGAGAATCTCGCCGCCGTGCTGCTCGACCATTTCGCGCATCACGCGGTTGGACTCGCGCGGAAAGATGTAGTCGGCGCCGATCAGGAAGAAGCGGCGCCCCCTGTTCTTGAGCAGGTAGGCCGCGAGCTGCACGCTGTTCTGGTTGGGCACGGCACCGGTATAGATGACGTTCGACGAATACTCGAACCCCTCATAGAACGAGCAATACCAAAGCAGCGCGTTGTTGCGTTCGATCACCGGCAGCACGGCCTTGCGGCTCGACGAGCGTGAGCAGCCGAAGATCACGTTGACTTCGTCCTCCAGCAGCAGCCGGGTCGCAAGCCGACGGTATTCGTCGGCATCGCCCTTGGGGTCGTAGGCGACCGGCAGCAACGGCCGGTCGAGCACGCCACCCAGTCCGTTGATCTCCTCGATGGCCAGCGCCGTCCCGAAAAAATGCTCCGACTCGGTCACGCCGGTTGCGCCCGAACGCGAATGCAGCACGCCGATGCGCCAGCCATCGTCGGCAGGGGCGGGTTTCTCAGTCTTCATCGGCTTTCTCCATCATCATCATTCAAACAAAGGGGCGGATACAACACCCCCTCGAATTGCGAGCAGGATCCGTGCCTTCGCGCCGGGTCACACCCGAAGATGCTCGAACACGGCCCCAGTGGCGCCACCGGCCTTCGCATCGCCTTCATCGACCAGTTCGCCTTGTTTCAACACCACGTAGCGATCAGCGACTTCGAGCGCAAACGGCACGTTCTGCTCGACGATCAGCATCGTGGTGCCCCGCCGGGCCCGCTCTTCCAGCAGCGCGCGGGCCAGACGGTCGATGACCGAGGGTTGGAGCCCTTCGGTGATCTCGTCGAGCAGGATCACCGAGGGGCGCATCATCAGCGCCCGCGCCAGCAGCAGCATCTTCTGCTCGCCGCCCGAGAGCGTACCGGCGTCTTGCCGCAGGCGGGTCTTGAAGACCGGAAACAGCGGATCGATGTCGGCAAAGCGTTCGTCGAAGGTGGATTCCTTCTCCAGCCCCAGCCGCAGGTTGTCGCGAATGCTCAGGTCAGCAAACAGCGCATGCTCCTGCGCCGCATAGGCGATGCCCTGGCGGGCGATGCGGTGCGGCGGCTGCCGGGTGATGTCTTGCCCCTTCAGGTGGACATGGCCGCTTTTCTTGGGCAGGTAGCCCATCACGGTCTTCAGCAAGGTGCTCTTGCCCATGCCGTTTTTTCCCAACAGCGCCACGGCCTCGCCGGCCGCGATGTCCAGCGACAGGCCGCGCAACACCACGGAAGCGCCATAGCCGCTGGTCAGGCGCTCCAGCTTCAGCGCCGGCGTGCTCAAGCGGCCTCCTGCGGTGCGTGGGCACTGCCCGCGTAGATGGTCTTCACCAACGGCGAATTCACCACCTCCTCGAAGCTGCCCTGCATCACGATGGTTCCCTGGTGCAGCACCACGATGCGCGTGGCGATCTGCTCGACAAAATCGAGATCGTGCTCGACCAGCAGGCAGCACAGCCCGTGGCGGTGCGCGAGCGACGACAGCACCTCGCCGATCTGCGAGCGCTCGGTCTTGGTCAGCCCCGCGGTGGGCTCGTCGAGCAGCACGATGCGCGGCTCCAGCGCCAGCACCATCGCCAGTTCGAGCGCCTGTTGTTCCCCATGCGAAAGATCGCGCGCAACGGTGGACAGCTTGGCGTCGAGCCCGGTGGCGCGCACCACGTCGAGCGCGTAGACCGGCAGGCGCAGCGTGGCGTCCTGCCGCAGCAGCGAGGGCCGCTCGAGCAGCGTGCCCGCGATGCGCAGGCATTGCGCCACCGTCAGCGACTCGAAGATGTTGGCGTTCTGGAACTTGCGGCCCAGCCCGAAGCGCACGCAGGCTTCGGGCGGCAACGCGCGGATGTCATGGCCACACAGCACCACGGTGCCGGCACTGCGCTCGGCGCCGTCGCTCATGCAGCGCATCAGCGTGGTCTTGCCTGCCCCGTTCGGCCCGATCAGCCCGACCAGCTCGCCGGCATCGGCCTCCAGGTCGATGCCTTCCAGCACCTTGAGCGCACCGTAGTGCTTTGCCACCTGTTGCATCTGCAGGGTCGGTGCCGACGTCTGCACGGCCACGTTCCTCGCCTGGCGCTCCTGGAGCACGGGCTCGCGCGCGGCGATGCGGCCCAGCCCGAACGGCTTGAGCAACAGCGGCACCAGTCCCTGCGGCAAGAGCACGATCACCAGCACGAAGGCCACGCCGACAATCAGTTGCCATGCGAAAGGCATGTAGCCGCTCAGATAGGCCGTGGCCACGTTGATCAGCACCGCGCCGATCAGCGGCCCCCAGAGCGTGCCGCGCCCGCCGAGCGCGACCCAGATGATCAGCTCGGTGCCCAGCGCGAACCCCGTGAGTTCCGGCGCCACCACGCCACTGAAGGCGCCGTAGCCGAAGCCCGCGATGCCGGCAACCACCGCCACGACGGTCAGCAGCAAGATCTTGACCATGGCCGTCGGAATGCCGAGGTAGGTGCAGCGCGATTCGTTGTCGCGAATGGCAGCCAGCACCCGGCCGGCGTCGCTACGCACCAGCAACCAGCCCAGCACGCCGAACACGGCCAGCATGCCGCCCGCCACCCAGTACCAGGCCTCGATCGAAAGATCGAAGCTCTCGTAGCCGGTCAGGCCCGAGCTGGAGCCTGTCCATTGGCCGCCCGACAGCAGCAGTTGCGTCAGCACGATCGGCAAAACCAGCGAGATGACCGTCGCGAAGAACGGCGAAGCCCCTCGATAGAACGACAACCACCCCACCAGCGCCCCGACCGCCGCACTGACAACGACGGCCGCGCCCAGCGCCAGCACCGCCGTCGATGCGCTGAAGCCGCCGTGCGTGAACACCAGCCCTGCCGCATACGCACCGATGCCGAAGAAGGCCGACTGGCCGAAGCTCAGGTAGCCCGTATAGCCCCAGAGCAGGTCGACGGTAATCGCCGCAATGGCGAAGAAAAAAGCCTTGATGAGGATGTTGAGCAGGTAGGTGTCGAACACCCACGGCCCGGCCACGATCAGCGCCAGGCCGATGCCGCCCAACACCGTCAGCCCGCGGCCCGAGCGCAGCGTGGCGCGCAACGAAGGCGCCGTGGAAGCCATTGCAATGCTCTCAGCCACGCGCGAACCCCTTCGGGCGAATGCGCAGCGTGACCGCTGCAAGCACCGCGATGGTCAGCCCGCCGAGCACCGGGTTCGCATAGGTGCTGACCAGCACCTGGCAGGCGCCGAACACCACGCAAGTCAGCAGAAGGCTGGGCATCGAATGGCCCGAGACCATGACCAGCATGAAGGCGCTCACCAGCCAAGGCAGCCCCATGTTGGGATCGACGCTCGACAGCGGCGTGATCATGGTGCCGGCCAGCGTGCCCAGCCCGGCGCCCAGGCTGAAGGTGACGAAGCGCACGCGGCCCGCATGAATGCCCAGCCCGCTCGCCAGTTCCTCGTTCATGATCACCGCGCGCGTGCGAATGCCGAAGCGCGTGCCGTTCAGCAGGCCCGCCAGCAGCAGGCACATGGCAATGGCAATCGGCACCAGCAGCAGGCGATAGGCCGAATACTCCACGCCGCCGACAGACCACGTGCCCGCCAGCGGCGCGTCGACAAACTGCACCTCACGCCCGAACGCCATCACGATCAGTTGCCCGATGACGATGCCCAGCCCCCAGGTGGCAAGGATCGCGTCGAGCGGCCGCTTGTAGAGCGGCTTGACGATCAGCCACTCCACCAGCATGCCGGCCACCACGCCGACCACCAGCGCCAGCGGCCAGCTCAGCCACGGATCGAGCTTGAGCTGGGTCACCACATAGCTCGCGTAGCCGCCGAGCGTGAGCAGCGCGCCATGCGCGAAATTGACGATCTTCATGACCCCGAAAATCATCATCAGCCCGGCGGTGACGATGAAGAGCATCGCCGCGGTCGTGAGCAAATCCAGCAACAGCACCATGTGAAAGCCCTTGAGAAACCGTTGGCCTAGACGTTATTTCAGGTTCGGGCATTGCGCGCCGGGATCGACGCTCGCGAAGGTCTCCAGGATCTTGATCGATCCGTCCGCCTGCACCTGGCCCAGGCGCATCGACAGCGGCGTGTGGCGGCTCTTGTTCATCGACACCGGACCGCGCGGGCCGGTGAACGACACCTCGCCCAGCGCCTTGACCACCTGGGCCGCATCGACCGAGCCGGCCTTTTCAACCGCCGCCTTGTAGAGAAAGAAGGCCTCGTACTGCGGCTCCGACAGCTCGTTGGGTGTCTTCAGGTCGCCGCCGAACTTCTTCTTCATCGCGTCGAGAAACTTCTTGTTCTCGGGGATGTCGATGCCCGTCAGGTACGAAGCCGACATGTACATGCCGCTGGCCACGTCGCCCATGGTCTTCGCGGTGCCCTCGTCGATCGCGAGGTTGCCGTAGGGCAGCGTGAGGCCCGCGCCCTTGAGCTGCTTGGCCAGCGACACATTGGGCGCACCGCCTGCGGTGGCGCTGATGAGCGCGTCGGGCTTGGCGGCGCGCAGCTTCGAAATCACGGAGGTCCAGTCGCTGCCGTCGATCGGCAGGTACTCCTCGCCCACCACCTTGCCGCCCTTCTGCTCGATGTACTTGCGGGTGAAGTCGAGCATGCCGCGGCCGAAAGCGTAGTCGTTGCCGACCAGGAAGAAGGTCTTCGCGTTCTTGCTCTTGAGGAAATAGTCGACCACCGGCGCCACCTGCTGCTCGGGCACCCAGCCGTTCACGTACATCCAGTTGTTGCACGAGCGCCCTTCGTAGAACGAGGTGTAGATGTAAGGCACCTTGCCTTTGCTTACCACCGGCAGCGCTGCATTGCGCGCGGCGCTGTTTTCCATCGCGATGATGGCAGCCACCTTCTTCTGGAACACCAGCGTGTCGAAGGCTTTTTGCGCGCCGACGGCGCCGGAGGCGTCGTCCACGATCTCCAGCTCGACCTTGCGCCCGAGGATGCCGCCAGCCGCATTGATCTCGTCGACCGCAAGCTGGGAAGACTGCACCGCAGCGGGCGCCACGACGCTGTTGGCGCCCGACAGGCCGACCGCGACGCCGATGCGAAGTGGATCGGCAGCTTGGGCGTTGGCGCCCAGCAGGGCTGCGGCCGTCAGGGCGCCAAGGCGCAGGAGGGATGTGATCTTCATGTTCAAGGTCCTCTCGAGGTTCGATGGAAAGTTTTTGAGTGAGTGACAGCAGAAAAAAGCGAAGGGGTCAGTGCCGTGGCAGCGGCCAGCCTGTCCCCAGCATGGGGTCGTAGATGTCGTCGCGGCGGTCGCGCAGCACATCGTTGAATGCATTCAGATGACGCGCCTGGCGCGATGCCTTGAGGTTGATGCGGGCGTAAAGAATCTCCTCGCCATCGTGCGAGGCAGGCCCGGCAAGCGGCCAACCCTGTGCGCCCACGATGAGGCTCTGCCCGACGAAAGGCTGCCCCCGCTCGGTGCCCGTGCGGTTCGCACAGACGATGTTCAGTCCGTTGCTGTGGGCACTGGCCATCGCCAGCGTGGTGGCCATGGCCGGGCGGTCCACCGGCTGCTGCGGCATGGGCACCCAGTTGGTCGGCATGCAGACGATGTCCACGCCCTGCATCGCGAGCAGGCGGTAGGCCTCGGGGAACCAGCCGTCGTAGCAGATCAGCACGCCCAGTCGGCCGAGCTCGGTGTGGAACACCGGCAGCCCCTTGTTGCCGGGTTCAAAGAACAAGTGTTCGTCGCCCCACAGGTGCAGCTTGCGGTAAGTGCCGAGCCAGCCGCGCGGACCGAGCACTGCCGCCGCGTTGTAGAGCCGGTCGTCTTCGCGCTCGGCGATGCCCGCGACCACATGCACGTTGCAGCGCCGGGCCACCTCGGCCCAGGCCTGCGTGCTCGGCCCGTGCGGCACCGGCTCGGCCAGCGCGAAGGCTTCGGCGCGACTGGCGAACACATAGCCGCTGTTGGCAAGCTCGGGCAACACCACGATCGAAGCGCCCTGCGCAGCCGCTTGCTCGATCAGTTGCACCGACCGCGCGACGTTGGCCGCCGTGTGGCCCACGTGCGGCTCCATCTGCACACTCGCCACGACGAGGTACGGAAAACCCTGGCTTTCTTCCACAGTCATTCAAGCTCCAAAAAGCAAAAAGCCCTCGACCCCGCTTGCGCGTTGTTCGAGGGCTTTCATAGCCGGTATGTGAAGCAGCAATGTTGCTGCCCGACGCACTCAAAGGCGAGTGATGTCGTGGGGCTGGAGATTAGAAGAAGGTATTCGCGGTGTCAAATGGAATTTTGGGCACTGCGAATTTCAATCAATCGGTGCCGACCATCACGCTCGATGCCTTGATCACCGCATAGGCCTTGCCGCCTTCGGCCAGCGCGAGCGCCTGGGCCGAACTGCTGGTGATGGTCGAGACGATCTGCACACCGGCTGCAATCTCCAGCGTGACTTCGGTCGTGACCGGACCACGGACGATGGAAATGACCTTGCCGGACAGGACGTTGCGTGCGCTGATCTTCATGAAGTGCTCCTTGGTTGGATTGAGCACCCTAGTCTATCGGCGGCACCTTCCCTCTCAACCGTGCCTTGGACAGATCGATCTGTCGGATGAGGGGCTGGCCCCACCCACCTCGGCTGGCGGCCCCGAGAAAGCCGCCGCGAAGCATCCAATGCCCGCGCTGCGCAAAGGCATGTAGCGCACCTGCTGGCGCATGCAGATGCGCTTGATGTTGTCGACGGATTCATGGTCGATGCAGTCGACCGGAAAGGCCACCACCTGGGCCCAGGAAATGGCGGACGCCAACAGCCCGGCCCGGTCTTCGAGCCCGCCGCCGTGGCGCCGGAACTCTCCGCCGTGGCGTTGCACGAGGTCACGGATGGCGGGCATGGCGCTCGGCCGGCCACCGACGTAGAGCACACGCAACCCCTGCAACTGCCGGTCGATGTCGGCGCCGGCACCCGATGCGGCTTCGCCGGTGTTGAGCTTCAGTTGAGCCTCGGCGGCGGCAAGCTCGCGCCCCAGCGCGATCGCATGCTGGCGCAGGTGTTCGAGTTCTTCCGCGAGCCGGTTCGCCTCAGCCACGGCCCCCACCGCAGCCTGCTCCGCGCGCTCGCGCCGGCCGGTCTGCACGGCGATGAGCGAAGCGACACGCTCGCCCTCTTCCGTGCGCGCCCGTGCCGCAAGGGCGAGGTCCACCGCTTCCAGCGGGATCGCGCTGCGGGCATTGCCGGATTCGATCAGCTCATGCTTCAGCCCGGCGATGGTCTTGTCCCGCTCTTCCACCAATTCGAGCGAGCGCACCTGATGCCGGTCCAACCGCTCGCGCAAGTCGGCGTTGTCGCGCTCCAGCGCCACGAGCCGCCGGATGTCCGCCCGGTTGGCCGCGCCCACGAGGTGCGACAGCATGTGCACGTCGCCGAAGACCCGCTGCCGCAGCTCGGCCGTGGCCTTGCGGTGCATCAGTACAGCCCAGTACGCGCCCGGAATTTCTCCCTGCCGCAACGCGTCCTTCCAACAGACGGCAAGCGCTGGCGCGTCGTGGATCTTCGACAGTCGCTGGATGACCGGCGCATGGCGATGGTCGAGCGCCTTCTGCAGCGCCTTGGTGACGGCTGTGTTCTGCGCGGCGAGCCGCACCGCGTCGTGGTGAATCTCCAGGTCGCTGGCGCCCTCCACACCCGCAAACCGCGCGATGAGCTTGCGAAGCTCCGCCGTCGTCAGGCAGGTGCCGATGACCGAGCAATAGAAGTTCGTATCGAGATCGGAAAGCCGGACACGTCCACCCGGTATGGCGTCTTCGGTGTCTTCCGGTGGCTCGCAACAGCAACAACTGGCGGCATTGCGAAACAGGGCGCGGCCGTTCACCCCATCCACGGGAGGGGCCGAAGAAAGAAGTTTGAAGGGCGGATGAAACATGCGCCACGCAATATACGGCGCAACATAGCGAATGCCAAGCGGCCGGCCCGACTGTTACCCGCCCCAGAAGCGCGCCTACCGGGTTTCTTCCGCTTCGAGCACGGCCCATTCCGCATCCGTGAACAGCCGCGAACGCGTCAAAAAGCGCACACCCTCCGGGCCTTCCAGCGAGAACATGCCGCCGCGCCCCGGCACCACGTCGATGATCAATTGCGTGTGCTGCCAATACTCGAACTGAGGCCCGCTGATGTAGAACGGCGTGCCGCCGATGTGGCCGAGCAGGCGGTCGTAGTCGCCCACGATGAACTCGTCGCGCCCGTAGCACATGGGCGCACTGCCGTCGCAGCACCCGCCCGACTGGTGGAACATCAGCGGACCGTGCTTGCCGACCAGCGCCTCGATGAGCGCCAGCGCCGCGTCGGTCGCGGTCACGCGCAGGACTTCTTGCGTCATGGTGGCTTTCTTGCAGATGTTGAAAAGCCCCGCACGGGCTTCATGCAAAGCGCGTGCGGGGGCGGCCATGCCTTCTGCGATCAGAAGAAGCCCAGCTTGTTCTCGCTGTAGCTCACCAGCAGGTTCTTGGTCTGCTGGTAGTGGTCGAGCATCATCTTGTGGTTCTCGCGCCCGATGCCCGACTGCTTGTAGCCACCGAAGGCCGCATGCGCCGGGTAGTGGTGATAGCAGTTGGTCCACACACGGCCGGCCTGGATGCCACGGCCCATGCGGAAGGCGCGGTTCATGTCGCGGCTCCACACGCCGGCGCCCAGCCCGTAGAGCGTGTCGTTGGCGATGGAAAGCGCCTCTTCCTCGTCCTTGAAAGTGGTGACCGAGACGACGGGGCCGAAGATCTCTTCCTGGAAGATGCGCATCTTGTTGTGGCCCTTGAACACGGTCGGCTGCACGTAGTAGCCGTCGGCCAGGTCGCCTTCGAGCTTGGCGCGTTCGCCGCCGATCAACACCTGCGCGCCCTCCTGCCGGCCGATGTCGAGGTACGACAGGATTTTTTCCAGTTGCTCGCTCGATGCCTGCGCACCGATCATCGTGTCCATCGCCAGCGGGCTGCCCTGCTTGATGGCGGCCACGCGCTTCAATGCGCGTTCCATGAAGCGGTCGTAGATCGATTCCTGTATCAACGCGCGCGACGGGCAGGTGCAGACCTCGCCCTGGTTCAACGCAAACATCGCGAAGCCTTCGAGCGCCTTGTCGAAGAAGCTGTCGTCCTTGTCCATCACGTCGGCAAAGAAGATGTTGGGCGACTTGCCGCCCAGCTCCAGCGTGACCGGAATCAGGTTCTGGCTCGCATACTGCGAGATCAGCCGGCCGGTGGTGGTCTCGCCCGTGAAGGCGATCTTGCCGATGCGGTTGCTCGACGCCAGCGGCTTGCCCGCCTCCACGCCAAAGCCGTTGACCACATTCAGCACACCCGGCGGCAGCAGGTCGCCGATGAGCTCCATCAGCACCAGGATCGACACGGGCGTTTGCTCCGCCGGCTTCAGCACCACGCAGTTGCCGGCCGCGAGCGCGGGCGCCAGCTTCCACACTGCCATCAGGATGGGGAAGTTCCACGGAATGATCTGGCCGACCACGCCGATGGGCTCATGGAAGTGGTACGCGAAGGTTTCGTGGTCGATCTCGCTGATGCCGCCTTCCTGCGCGCGGATGCACGAGGCGAAGTAGCGGAAATGGTCCACCGCCAGCGGCAGGTCGGCCGCCATGGTTTCGCGCAGCGGCTTGCCGTTGTCCCATGTCTCGGCGGCGGCCAGCATCGGCAGGTTTTCCTGGATGCGGTCGGCGATCTTGTTCAGGATGTTGGCGCGCTCGGTGGTCGAGCTGCGGCCCCAGGCGCCCTTGGCCTTGTGCGCGGCATCGAGCGCACGGTCGATGTCGGCCGCGGTGGAACGCGGCATCTCGCAGAAGACCTTGCCGGTGACGGGTGTGATGTTCTCGAAGTACTGGTTGTCCACCGGCGCGACCCATTCGCCGCCGATGAAATTGCCGTAGCGTTTCTTGAACGGCACCGCGGTGCCGAATTTTCCCGGTTCAAGCATGTCCATGACTCTGTCTCCAATTGCTGATGGTGGTGGCGCCACGACATGCGGCGGCCCGCGTTGACAACCGCAAGCCATGTACCCGCGCGGATCGGGACATTCCCTGAGTACTTCCTCGTGGCAACAGGGTGTCGCAGAGGGTTTCCATTCGCAATCTGCGACATGCACGCGCGAACATAGCGACTAGGATGTCGCACAAGGCGAAAACGACGCGAAACAACGGGAATCCACCGGAGACACGCATGAGTGAAGCGCAGTTGCCATCGGTCAGAGTGGCGCAGGCCCGCGAGCTGTTCTTCGGGCAGGGCCGCGACCCCGCGCCGTGGATCACGCCGCACATCTCGCGCTCGTGGCAGCGCAGCCGCCCGATCGACGCCCAGTACATCGATCCCGAGCCGATGGCGCTGGCGCTGCTGAGCGAGCGGCGCGAACAGGCGATGCGCTTGCTCAACTGCGCGCAACCCGAACTCGACGGACTGGCCGAGCATGCAGTCGGCAACGGCTGCGTCGTGATCCTGTCGGACGCGAGCGGGCTGATCCTCGAAGAAATCGGCAGCCCCGACTTTCTGCCCAAGGCCGAACGCATCGCGCTGCAGCCGGGCGTGGCATGGTCGGAAAACCACCGCGGCACCAACGCCATCGGCACCGCGCTGGCCGAACGCGAAGCACTGATGGTGCTGGGCGGCGAACACTACCTGGCACAGAACGGCGCACTGGGCTGCGCGGCGGCGCCCATCTTCACCGGGCGCGGCGAACTGGCGGGCGCGCTGGACATCTCGGGCGAAACCGCGCGCGTGAATCATCACGCGCTGGGCCTCGTGCGCATGGCCGCGCAACAGGTCGAACACCGGATGATGCTGGCCGAGGCCAGCGGCCACGTGCTGCGCTTCCATGCGCGGCCGGCGCTGATCGGCACCGCGCGCGAAGGGCTCATGGTGATCGAGGGCGGGCGGATCGTCGCGGCCAACCGTGTCGCGCTCGAACTGTTCGACCGCTCGTGGGAAGGCCTGCTCGACCTCGACGCCCAGGACTTCCTTGGCGCGAACTGGCCGCGCATGGAACACCGGCGCAGCCTGCTCACCTTGCCGGGCGGGCGGCAGATCGCCACCGTGATGGAGCGCTCGACCGCGCCGGGCGGCTCACGCACGGCAGGCAGGCGCACGCATGCGCCCACGGGCACGGCTGCTGCACCCGAGGCCGACGATGTTCTGCCGCTGCTGGAGCGCGCCGTGCGGGTGCTGAACGAAGGCGTTCCGGTGCTGGTGAACGGGGAAACCGGCAGCGGCAAGGAAGTGTTCTCGCGCCGCCTGCATGCCGCAAGCCGCCGCAGCACGGGCCCTTTCGTGGCAGTCGACTGCGCCTCGCTGCCCGAGACGCTGATCGAGTCCGAGCTGTTCGGCTACGAAGAAGGCGCCTTCACCGGCGCCAAGCGCAAGGGCATGGCGGGCCGCATCCGCGAAGCCCACGGCGGTGTGCTGTTCCTCGACGAAATCGCCGAGATACCGCTTGCGCTGCAGACGCGTCTTTTGCGCGTGCTCGAAGAACGCGTGGTCACGCCGCTCGGCGGCGGCCAGGGCGTGGCGGTCGATTTCGACCTGGTCTGCGCCACGCACGGCGACCTGCCCGCGCTGGTGAAGGCCGGGCGTTTCCGTGCCGACCTGATGTACCGCGTGGCGGGCTTCGGTGTCAGCCTGCCCTCGCTGAATCGACGCGCCGACCGGCATGCGCTGATCACGCGGCTGTTCCTCGAATCGGGCGGCGCGGCCAAGCACCTGCGGCTGGAAAGCGATGCGCTTGAAGCGCTTGCAGCGTACCGGTGGCCGGGCAATGTGCGGGAGCTGCGCAGCACGCTGCGCGCCATCGTCGCGCTGTCCAACCCCGGCGATTCGGTGCACGCCCCCACGCTGCCGGCGCATCTGCACGGCACAGCCCCATCGCAGCCGCAAGAAGACACGGCCATCGATGCCCGGCCTGCGCAGCAGCACACGGCCGAGCCGTTGGTGGCCATCACGCGCCACGCCATCGACGAGGCGCTCAAGGCCAGCGACCATGATGTGGCCAGGGCGGCGCGGCGCCTCGGCGTTCACCGCAGCACCATCTACCGCCACCTCGCGCGCCAGCGAGGCAAGCCCACCGATTCCATGAACCCGAGTACCTTTGCCCATGACCAGACCTGAAGACGGACACCCCAAAGAAGCCGGCGCCGCCACGGAAAAACTCTTCTCCTACGGCACGCTGCAACTGCAGTCGGTGCAACTGGCCACCTTCGGCCGCAAGCTCGACGGCCGCTTCGACCGATTGCCGGGTTACCGCCTGGAACAGCTCGAGATCAAGGACGCAGCCGTGGTCGCGACCAGCGGCAAGACGCACCACCCCATCGTCGCCCCCAGCAGCGCGCCGCAAGACGGCGTGGACGGCGCCGTCTTCGCCGTCACCCCGGCCGAGCTGGCGCATGCCGACGCCTACGAGGTCGCGGACTATCGGCGCGAGCGCGTCACCCTGGCATCGGGCCTGCAAGCCTGGGCCTACGTGGACGCGCGCTGCGCGCCGGCCGGCTGAACGAAAGTCTGACTTGCCGGTTGTCGCCGGAGCCGCCAGACTTTGTGCATGGCCTTGTTCCCGCATTCATGACAACCGGCAAACCCGCACGGCGCTTGTCGGCCGTCCCTTCCACCCTGAGGATTCCCCTTGCCGCACGGGCTTCTGGCGATGCGATGTTTCCGAAGATGGCTGTGCGCGACGCTTATGCCGCCGGCATCCTGGAGCAGATCCGCGACGACGGGCAGCCGCTGCCGGAAGACCGGGCCACCATCTACTGCATCCTCGCGCGCACGCGGCGCTTTCGCAGCCTGGCACAAGACTTCCAGAAGCAGCACCCAGGCGCCCGCGTGGTCAACATGGGCTGCGGCCTGAGCCATTACTTCCAGTGGCTGGACGATGGCAAGTCGCGCATGACCGACGCCGACCTGCCCGAAGTGCTCGAACTGCGCCGCGAGCTGATTCCCGAGACCCACCCGCGCCATGACGTCTGCGAACTCGACCTGACCGCGCCCGACTGGTGGGAGCAACTGTCGCTGCCGCGCACGCGCAAGGCTCAGCCGGTATTTCTCTTCTCGGAGGGCGTGCTGATGTACCTGAAGCCCGAGCAGGTGCAGGCGGTGTTCGCCACTTTTGGCGAACGCGCGCCCGCGGGCTCGGTGCTGGCCTTCGACGCCATGTGCTGGCTGGCCGTGGGGCGTGGCAGGCAGCACCCTTCGGTGCGCGCCACCGGCGCGGAGTTTCGGTGGGGGCTGCGCCAGACCGACGAACTGACGCGGTCCCATCCGCGCCTGCACCTGGGCGCCACCTACCGGGTACTGCAGGGCATCGGCCTGCCCTACACGTTGTTCGCACCGGTAGTCATGCTGCTGCTCGGCGTGCCGCTCTACGCGGTCTATGCGCTGGGCGCTGCGGACGCTGTCGATACATAAACGCACAATTTCCCGGATTGCCGACTTTGTCCGGCCCGCATTGCGCGGAATGGCTGACGCGGCGCGGCCTGCGGCCCCATCAAGCTGAGCGCTGTTCCCCGTCGCGGAAAATCCTGTGCGAGCCTGGCCGTCCCCGGCTGCATTAGGATGATTTTTCTTCCGGGAGCAGGCCCCAAAGGCTGCCTGCCCGCGTCGCTCCTCTGTTCCCCCGTGTTCCCCAAAGACTCGCAACCCTCAAGAACCACATGCTTGATCGCCGATCCTTCCTTGCCGCCGGCAGTGCCGCCGCCGCACTCGCCGCCCTCGGACTGCCCACCGAGGCGCTGGCCGCCAACGGCCTGCAACTGAGCCAGCCCTCGCCCTTTTCCTTCGACAACCTCGTCGCCGAGGCCAAGCGCCTGGCCGCGCAACCCTATGCGGCCGCGAAACCACTCGCGCCCGACGTGCTGGAGCGCATCGACTACGACGCGCACGGCAAGATCAAGTTCGACCCCGCCAATGCGCTGTTCCGCGAAGGCCCTGGCGCCTTTCCGGTCACCTTCTTCCACCTCGGCCGCTTCTTCCAGACGCCCGTGCGCATGCACGTGCTCGAAAACTCCGATGGCGATGCCTTCGCGCGCGAAGTGCTCTACAGCCCCGACTATTTCTCGATGCCGCCCGACAGCCCGGCGCGCGCATTGCCGCCCGGCGCAGGCTTCGCGGGCTTTCGCCTGCAGGAAAGCCGGCTGGGCGATCAGAGCAAGCTGGACTGGCAAAAGAACGACTGGGTTGCCTTTCTCGGCGCCTCGTACTTCCGCGCCATTGGCGAGCTGTACCAATACGGCCTGTCGGCACGCGGCATCGCGCTCGACGTGGCGGTGCCCGACAAGCCCGAAGAATTCCCCAACTTCACGCGCTTTTATTTCGAGACGCCAGCGCCCGGCAACACCACCTCGATGACCGTCTACGCCTTGCTCGAAGGGCCAAGCATCACGGGCGTCTTCAAGTTCGTGATGCAGCGCGGCAAGGCGGTCATCATGGACATCGATTCGCGCCTGTTCCTGCGCCGCGACGTATCCCGCCTGGGCCTGGTGCCGCTGACCTCGATGTACTGGTATTCGGAAACCATCAAGCCCACCGCCATCGACTGGCGGCCCGAGGTGCACGACTCCGACGGTCTGGCCATCTGGAACGGCGCCGGCGAGCGCATCTGGCGCCCGCTCAACAACCCGACGCAAACGCGCGCCTCGGCTTTTGCCGACACCAAGCCGCGCGGCTTCGGCCTGCTGCAGCGCGACCGTGCCTTCGACCACTACCAGGACGGCGTCAACTACGAGAAGCGCCCGAGCCTGTGGATCGAACCGCTGGGCGACTGGGGCGAAGGCTCGGTGCAACTGATCGAGATTCCGACCGACGACGAGATCCACGACAACATCGTCGCCTTCTGGGTGCCCAAGGCCGATGCCAAGACGGGTGCGAGCTACAGCCTGCAATACCGCCTGCACTGGACCGACCAGGAGCCCTTTCCGTCACCGCTGGCCCACTGCGTGGCCACGCGCATCGGGCGCGGCGGCCAGCCGGGCCAGCCACGTCCGCAGGGCGTGCGCAAGTTCATGGTCGAGTTCATCGGTGCGCCGCTCGCCACCGTGCCCTTCGGCGTGAAGCCCGAGGTGGTGCTGGCCGCCCCGCGCGGCAAGTTCTCGTACGTGTTTGCCGAAGCCGTGCCCAACGGCGTGCCCGGCCACTGGCGCGCACAGTTCGACTTCACGCCCGAAGGCAATGAGCCGATCGACATGCGGCTGTATCTGAAGCACGGGGATCAGACGTTGACGGAGACCTGGCTGTACCAGTACCAGCCGGGGTAGTTGGCAACTTCAGGCGATGGATACGGGTTGCAAGGCCCGAGGCGCTAAACCTCTGGGTAAGCAAGTTGGCCGAAAGCATCCACGCACTTCCACTTTACGTTCGCGACTGCGACGCCAGCCACCATGGTTGACGGGCTAGGAAATCGATCCCCCTTGGTCACCCTGGCGGTTCGATTCCAAACATTGAAGATCCCGGTAAGTTCATGGTCATCGTCTACACGCGCAATCCAGAGTCCTGAATGCGGGCAATCCGCATCCCCGTCAACCCACTCGTCCGCACCGCGGGGATCGAATTGGCTTTCGACAGGAGACACGCGAGTCACTGTGGCCCTCGAAAAAATGACGCCGCAAATGCCCCCAACCAGTAGGCCGACGACTGCACCTACGGCCATGTAGAACAAGCCGACAACAGCACCGATCGCGTCACCTGTGCTGTGCCCGCAATTGCCGCATACGGCGAGACCAAGAAATCCGCCAATGAAAGCGCCGACGATCGAGAAAAGGAACCCAAACATCCTCTTGCCTCAGTTGATTCGCGCGTTGGTCAGTTGCATGTCTTCAAACTGGCTGCCTGTGAAGTCGACTTGCTCGCCCCGTAGATCGACTGCACTCACCTGTTTCCCTCGGCAATTTTGCAAGTTCACTCTCAACCAATGGCTAGCATCGAAATCCAGTCCGTTCCAGTTGCACTGCGCGAACGTGCAGCTGCTGAGTTTGCTGGCCTGAAGCTGCGATGTGCTGAAAGTGCAGTCCACGAACGTGCATCCGGTGATCTGAATCCTCTGCATATCGCATTGGCTGAACGAGCACCCGTTGAACTGGCATGAGGTCCAGATCGCATCGTGGAAGGTGGTCGATGTGAAGCTGCTGCCGCTGAAGTTGCAGCCTGTGAACGCGATCATGTTCAGGTCCAGTCCGGCGTGTGCATTGCCGTCACTCTCACCGGCAACGCCGGCCCGGGCGCCCCCCAAGCCTTTGCGCCATTTGTCGTGATCCAGGATGATTTGAAGAGCGCTCATTTCAGTGTGTCAAGGTTGAAGAGGGGTGGTTTCAAGTTCGGATTCAGGTACTGAGCCGAGCGTTGTTGCAAGTCTCATCAGATGCTTGCGTTTCCTGCTTGCGCCAAAGATCGTCACGCGCTCGTTCCCTCCGCTCCCGGATGACCCAGGCTCACATCGATGACGCCACCGAAGCCCGATTCATTGGCATTGCCCAGCCACAGCCAGGTGACGGTGCCTGGTTCGATGTGCAAATGGCCGTCTCCAAAATCTGGAAACGCCTGACCGTGTGCCACATAGCTCTGACGATCCCAGCGGTTGTAGCGGACCGCGAAGGAATGATCTTTGGGTATCGACGCCAACCACACGCCGGTACGCGGACAAGGCTGGCTGCCCTGGCAGCGCACAAGCGGTTCGGGTATGTCGGTGCTGCGGGCGATACCTTGAGCTACAAGGGGATGAGGAGCGACGGCCATTGCAACTGCTTCGCCCATGTAGTGCCAGACAGTGCGAGGCGCGACCTTGGCGTACGGGCCCATGCTGCTGCGGTCCACGGTCTCGAAGGTTTCGCCTTTGTCGTAGCGCTGCGGCACCTGCACGCGTCCCCACACCTGCTCGTGTTCGCGATGGAGCGCGTGCAACCGTGGCTGCCAATAACCGCTGTGAGGGACGGACGCATTGGCTTCTGCGATCACAGCGCGAGCCCGTGTCTGCAGCACATGACCTTGAGGAATGTGAGCGCGGCCGGTGCGCTGCGAGCCGGGCGTAGGCTGCGCCGCTGGCTGGACCACGAGGGCCTTGGCGGCGTCGATCAGGGTCTGCTTGTTGCCGTCCCATTTGGGTAGATTGGCTGGGGGCAGCGGGAGAACCTTGTCGAGATTGGGCAAGCGCAGGTCGGGGTTGCGCCATAGGGCGTCGCCCAGGATGGAGTAGCGCTCGGCGCGTGCCACATCGATACGATGGTCAACGAGTGCTCTGCCGGCATCAAAGGCAACAGACAAACTGTTTGCCGCTTTTTCGTTGCCGAGTTTGACGCCTTCGTGAAAGACTCCCAGTGCATGAGAGTAGTCTTCCCGCTGCTTGGCGTCGCGATTCTGAGTCTGGCCCAATTCATAGGCCGCACTCCCTGATCCTTGTGAAAATGCGCACTCCAGCATCTTGAGACCGATCTTCTCGTTACCCCAAAAAGACGGTGGATCGTCGTAACCCGCGTTTAACTTTTCACCGAGATACGCCTGAGCCGCCATGCTGCCCATGTCCGCAGCCTTCTGCCAGAACGCATAGGCCACGGTGGCGTCCTGCTTGAGCGGGCCAACGCCTCCCATGTAGTAGGCGCCCATGTTGTCCCACGCTGCGGGCACGCCCTTGCGCATCAGGTCTTCGGTAAGTTCCAAAGCCTTGTCGGCATCCTGCGGCACACCCAACCCCTGCAGGTACAGCCCCGCGAGATTGAGCTGCGCCTTCCAGTGCCCCCATCCTGCCGCCCGCGTCCAGAGCTGTGCCGCTTTCTCGTTGTCGCGGTCATCGGGCCAGAGGTCATAGCTGGTGACTGCCATGCCTTGCTGGAACAACGCTTCAGCTTCGGCCGCAATTGGTGGATTGACATCGGCCTCGTGCTTGCACTCGAAGCTCTGACGATGCGGATCGAACGTATCGAGCTTGGTAAAGCGGGGCTGCACAGGGGCTGCAGAGTGTTGGTCTTGCATGGGGCACGCGGTGAGAAGAAATATGGATGCGAGCACTGCGACACAAGTCGCCAGACGCTCGCACACGCTCGTTGAACCAGTCGAGGAAGCCATCGCTATGCGAACCTCACGAGGGGCTCGCCGCGTGGGTCTTCAAAGGGGTGGATGAAACTGCCTTCAACCGGTGCTTTGGGTGTTGAGGCCTTTCGATTGATTTTGTTGGCGTCCATGCGATCAGCCCAAGCTTTGTGCGTCTTGGTCGTTATCTGCGGACTCCCATCTCCCCCATCCAGGTCTTTTCCGGCGATGTTCCCCCACACCTCGCGTCGTGCCGCCCGAGTGAAGTCGTAATCCGCCGCACAGATGTTGAACTCGCTGTCGCTGACCATGCTTCTGGCGTTGAGGTTGGCGCTGCCCAGCGTCGTGTACACGTCGTCCACAAACATCAGCTTGCTGTGGATGTAAATCTCGCGGTACCGTTTGGGCACAATTTCCACGCCGTAGCTGTCCACATCGCTGGCCCTGCCCGACTTGCTGGTCTTGGCTTCCTCCTCAGCCTGTGCCTCCTGTGCCTTGTTGTCGCGACTGCTGATGCGAATGTCCTTGGCCTCGTTGTCGGCGTCGTAGGTCATCAGCATCGCCACGAGGGGCTTGATTCCCAGCGCCTCGAGTTCTCCCTTCGGGTTGACTGGAACGGCCTGCGCCGAATCGCGCACGATCACACTGTCATTGGCTTGACGAGCGACCAGCCAGTCGCGCAGGGCCTTGTTGTAGTTCGCCTGCTCGAACGGGTGAACGCCCTCGGGCGGTGGCTTCGGGGGCTGCAGCGCATCGGCCTTTCGCTTGCCCTGCACGGTGTCGTGGTACTTGCCCATGCCCCCGGCCGCTCCGAGCTGGCCCACGGTTTCATACGTGCGCGGCACCATCTGCCCGCGCTCGGGCTGTGGCATGACCACAAACAGGTGAAGCGGCGTGATATCGGCGAGAGTGCCCTGGGCCACCTTCATGCCGTCGCGGTATTGACCGCGAATTTTCTTGATGAGTTTTGGCCAGTCAACCAATTGAACGTACTGGTTTTCGACATAGATGTAGTTGACGGCATTGCTGCTGGCCAAGGTGTAGGCCTTCAGAATGGTGGCGTCGAGCACCTCTGGCTGGGTGCGCACGATTTGCGCGCGATGGCGCGCACCGTCCGGTGCGGGCATGTCCTTGGGCTTGATCGACGCGCGCTGCGCGTGCAAAGCACGGTCCCCGCTGGGCTGGCCATCGTGAAGGCTGGTGTTTTGGGCACTGTCCCACCCCTGAACAAAGTTTTCGCTGATGTTGTAGAGCGCTTCGCCCTGCACCCGGATGGCGTAGTCCCGGTAAGGCTTGACGTACCAGACGGTTTCCTTCCACGCAGCGCCCGACGAAAAGTTGACCTCGCGGCGCGGGTCGTTGTACAGGTGGTCGGTGGTGTCCCAGTAGTCGGTCACGCTGTTGAGCCCCATCACGTAGGCGCAGGTGTTCGGCTTGCCCTTGCCGGCCTCGTAGTCGATCAACACTGGCTTCTGGTGGTGTGTGCCGGCTACTGTGAGTGTGACGTCTTCGATGAGCGTGCCTTGATCCGGCAGGTATTTGACAATGTTGGCGGTCATCGCGCCGAGTTGAGCTTTGCGTATGCGAACCTCAAGGTTCGGGAACCTTCCGGAAAGTGCCGCCCGCCACCATGCGGTGCAATAGTCGGCGCGATGTCCCTCCAGTTGCTTGCGCGAAAAGGTCCGGTTCTTGAGCCACTCGTGTGTGGGTGCCACGAGATCGGACGAGGTGAAATGCGCCGGCAGCCACAGCAACGGAAAATCCGGCACGTTGCCACTGAGCACGTTGAGGGGCACGTTGTCATACCACAGCAGCATGCGTACTTTCACGCCCTCGCGGGCCTTCTTGGTCAAGAGATCGCCGTAGGTGGTGCCACGAGGCCATTGCGCGCTCCCCAGGCCCCCGTTGTTTGAAGCGCCGGCCTTTACACGCACCAGCTCCATTCCCGGATCGAACCCCCACAGCACGAGGTCAATGGTGCTGGTGGCGGCGCGCAAATCCTTCTCGATGGCTCTGAAGCCGTCTTCGCCGCACATGAAGAATTCGAGGTGGTTGCGGTTGTGAATGGGATGCGTCTTGATGTCGTTTTCAAGGAACCACTGCAACGTGCCGCGACTTTGCCGTTTGAACATGTCTACATGGCTGGTCTCGGGCTTTTGGACTTCAGCGAGAAGCTTGGTGAGATCGGTCATTGCGGGGAGTCCTTCCGGTCTGCAGAGCCACGTTCTTTTTGAGCCTTGCGCTGGTTCGTACTTTCGCCGTCCGCACGGTAGCCCTGGTTGGAAAGGTGGTGTTCAGGATGCGCCGACTTGGCCGAATCGGACTCCATCCGATCCGGGGCCACTGGCACGTCGTGAACGGTGCCGTTCGTCAGCTTGACTTTGTAGACGGCACCCTTTTCGGCCTCGTCGATGGTGACTTGCCCGTATCCGTCAAGAATGCCTTGCGCTACCTGGGCGCCGTTCTTGTAGAGCGTGTAAGGCTGACGAGCGAACAACATGGGCGATTGGTCCGGCAGGTGCTGAAGGGCGAAGCGAAGCTGACCTTCTGGCGGCTTGAGCTTGAGTTCGCTGGCGCCATCCCGCAGTGTTGTAGGCTTGTTGTCCGGCCCCTGGTACGCGTGCACGCCCGCATGCTCGACCCATGTACCCGGCGTCATGTGCGTGATGCCCGCACTGGTGTAGACGCTGTAGCTGCCGCCCCCGCCCAGCTCCAACTGCTCCTTGGCCATGATGCTGATCTTGTTGGCGCTCAGCTTGATATCGAGCTTGGCCAGAATGTGGATGTTCTTCTGCAGTGCCACGATGTCGATGTTGTTTTTGGCCGCCACCAGCTTGATGACCGCCTCATAGGCATACAGCCGGATCGCCTCTTTCACGCTCACCAAGAAGCTCCTGGCCGCCGAGATGCTGGTGTGCCCGCCGCTGGTCAATGCGTTGTGCTCGAAGCCGGCGATGTGCGTCGATTGCGCCGTGCTGGTCTGGATGCCCGCCGGGCTGGCGAGCACCAGATGCGGCTCGGCCAACTCCGGGAAGTTGTCCGTCTTCGCATCGCCGGTCCCACCCTTGATCGCATCGTTCTGCGCCTTGAGCGCCTTGGTCACCTCATCCTGATCGCCCTTGACGTGTGCCTCGGCCTGCTGGGCTGATTCGGACAGGCTCTCGTGCTGATCGCGCCCGGTGGTGAGCCGGGCCAGGGTCTCCCCAAGGTCCTTGGCGTGTTTGGCGGCATTGCCACGCGCCTCGGTGGTAATGAGCATCCCGTCCTGCGCCCGTAGAACACCGTGGCCGTCAGTGCGCAATTCGAAGCCCTCGCCCCGCGGGTCCTTGCGTCCCGCGTTGTCCTCGATGCGTGTGATGTGCCCCAGGCTCAGTTGGCTGTGCTGGTGGTCGCTCTTGAGCTGAACCTGGATCTTCCCGGCCGTGTCGTCCATCGCAAGGTGGTTGCTGCGCCCCGCTGCACTGTTGCCACCTTCCTCGGTCAGCTCGCGGCTCCTGAAGCCCGACAACGCCTGCTGACCCGGCAGCGCCCACGGCGGCAGGTTCGCCTGGTTGTAGGCGCGCCCCGTGCAGATCGGCAGGTCCGGGTCCCCGCCGATAAAGTTGACGATCACCTCCTGGCCGATGCGCGGGATCTGGATGCCGCCCAACTGATTGCCTGCCCACGGACTGGTCACCCGTATCCAGCAGGTGCTGTGCTGGTTCTTCTGGCCGATGCGGTCCCAGGGGAACTGCACCTTGATGCGGCCCAGCTCATCGGTCCAGATGTTCTGGCCGGCGGGGCCGACCACCAGCGCGGATTGAGGGCCACGAGTGAAGGGCTTGACCCGCACGAGTGCCGGGCGCAGCGGCTCGACCATCGGGTGCGCGATGAAGTCGACTTCCACCTTCCATTGCTGCTTGCGGCTGGGGGAAGCGTCACCGATCTGGCTGTCCTGCGCGACGTCTTCGATCAGGAAGCGGGTCTCCAGGATCAGGTATTCGGCATTGGCCTTCTGGCGCGGGTGCTTCTGAAGCTCGAAACTGCACCCGGGCACCATGCCACGCAGATTGCCGCTGGCCCGCGCCCTGGCGCCATGGGTGCGCAGGGCCTGCATGCGAAGAAGCGCCAACTGATGGCCTTCGCCATGCGGATCGTTCGCCTCACCAGAACCAGCGCGGGGCTGCGCGTAGTGGCTGCCACCTGCGCTGCCTTCATGCCACTGGTACACCTCGCCGTCGGCCTGCCCGGTAGGGCGCGGGTCTTTGCGGCCAATGCCCAGATCGGCCTTGGGCCGGGTGTAGTCGTAGTCGCGGCTGGCGTACCTGCCGCTCGTGATCTGGTTGTGCGGAACGAAACTGTGCACGTACTCGGCATCCACCTTCCAGCCCGGTGCGTGGTATTCGACCTGCTGATAGGCGGCGCTGTCGTTCTTCTGGTACGCCCCCATGTTGTCGATGAGAACCAGGCGGTGCTTGCCTTCGCTGTGCTCGAAGAAGTAGCTGATACCCCAGCTTTGCGTCAGGCGCTCGAAGAACGCGAAGTCGCTTTCGTTGAGCTGGACCTGGTAATCGCGCACCGGATAGGCCTCGATCAGGCGCTTGTCCACCGGGAAGTCATAGCCGGAAAGAAGCTCATCGAGGATCTGAACCACGGTCTGGTTCTGGAAGATCTTGCAGTCGGTGGTGAGCGTTGCCAGGTGCAGCCAGGGGCGCAGCGTGAGCTTGTACTGAACGTGGCGGCCTTCTTCGCCCCAGACCTCGGCGGCACAGATCATGGCGTTGATCTGGCGCACGCCTGCGCCAATGTGGTCGATGGACTGTCCCGCAACGCCAGGAAGGAACTGGCCCGCACCATCGAGCTGGATCGAGCAAATGATCTCGCGCCCGATGAAGCTGTCCAGATCGAAGTCCATCGCACTGCTGGCGCCAAGATTCAGGGCATCGGGGGTCTTCAGAAGCAGCCCGTACTCGAACAGGCTGTTGAGCCCTTCATGCCCCGACAGCCGAACCGGCTCCAACGCCGGGCGGCCCAGGATCACCGGAATGGCGGGGCTGCTGATGTCGAGCGTGCGCGTTGGCGAAGCACTGAGTGCGGACATGTGTTCTCCCTGAATCCGCCCTCGGAGCCAAGGGCTGAGCGGCGGATTATGGGAAGCTCACGACCCCAGAAACAGGGGGAAAGAATCAGGCAACTATTGCGAAGCGAGCGGCGTGACGGACTGCGCACGGCTTCCACCACTCTAGCGGCCTCCGGTCATCTTGGATGGCGCTGCCCGTACCGAGCGGGCAATTGCATGCGCCGGTCCGGCCTACCGCTTCGTGACCGACACCAACTCCACTTCGAAGTTCAGCGTCGCATTCGGCGGAATCACGCCGCCCGCGCCGCGCGCACCGTAGGCAATCGACGGCGGGCAGGTCAGCTTGGCCTTGCCGCCCGGCTTCATCTTCTGCACGCCTTCGGTCCAGCACGGAATCACGCCGTTGAGCGGGAACTCGGTGGGTTCACCACGCTTGTAGGAGCTGTCGAATTCCTTGCCGGTGTCGGGGAAGGTGCCGCGGTAGTGCACCTTGACCGTGTCGGTGGCGGCGGGCGATGCGCCGGTGCCTTCCTTGAGCGACTGGTAGATCAGGCCGCTGGCCGTGGTCACCGGTGCCGCCGCGCCGGGTGCGGTCACTGCTGCGGTTTGCGCAAAGGCTGCGGGGATGGCAAAGATGGACACGAGAGCGGCACAGAAAAAAGACTTCACGAAACACCTCGGGGATTGAAAGACCTCGATTATGGCCAGCGCCTGCGTCGCGTCGATGTAGCGCGATGTAGCTCGTGGAACGGCCCTTGCTTTGCTGGATGTGCACTGTCAACATTCACGAAGAGAGGACGTCGCATGAACTCCACCGAAGCCACGCCAGCCGCGCACGCCGGCACCGGCCATCTCAAGAAGGTGCTCGGCCCCATCCAGCTGTGGGGCATCGCGGTGGGCCTCGTCATCTCGGGTGAGTACTTTGGTTGGAGCTACGGCTGGAACACGGCCGGCACGCTCGGCTTTCTGGTGGCCACGGTGCTGGTGGCGACGATGTACACCACCTTCATCTTCAGCTTCACCGAACTGTCGACGGCCATCCCGCATGCGGGTGGTCCCTTCGCCTATGCACGGCGCGCGTTCGGGCCGCACGGCGGTTTTGTCGCGGGCTTTGCGACGCTGATCGAATTCGTCTTCGCGCCACCGGCCATCGCGCTGGCCATCGGTGCGTACCTCAACGTGCAATTTCCCGGCATCAATCCGAAGTGGTTCGCGCTGGGCGCGTACGTGATCTTCATCGCGCTCAACTGGGTCGGCGTGGGCATCGCGGCGGCCTTCGAGCTGTTCGTCACGGTGCTGGCCATCGTCGAGTTGCTGGTGTTCATGGGTGTGGTCACGCCGGGCTGGACCATGACCAATTTCGTGGCCAACGGCTGGGCCGGCGGCAGCGTGCTCAACGGTGCAGCCATCTCGGGCATCTTCGCGTCGATCCCGTTCGCGATCTGGTTCTTTCTGGCCATCGAGGGCGCGGCCATGGCGGCCGAAGAGGCACGCGATCCGCACCGCACCATTCCCATCGCCTACACCACGGGCATCGTCACGCTGGTCGTGCTGGCCTTCGGCGTGATGATCTTCGCGGGCGGCGTGGGCGACTGGCGCAAGCTCGCCAACATCAACGACCCGCTGCCGCAGGCCATGAAGGCGGTGGTGGGCGACAACAGCGGCTGGCTGCACATGCTGGTGTGGATCGGGCTGTTCGGGCTCATCGCGTCCTTCCACGGAATCATCATGGGCTACTCGCGTCAGATCTTCGCACTGGCACGCGCGGGCTACCTGCCGCGCTACTTCGCCGGCCTGAGCCCGCGCTTCGACACGCCGCATCGCGCGCTGCTGGCGGGCGGAGTCATCGGCGTCATTGCCATCTTCAGCGACGAATGGGTGCAGTTCGGCGGCCAGACGCTCACCGCCAACATCGTGACCATGGCGGTGCTCGGCGCCATCGTGATGTACCTGATCTCGATGGCCGCGCTGTTCAAGCTGCGCCACACCGAGCCGAACCTGCTGCGCACCTACCGCGCGCCCTTCTACCCCGTGTTCCCGGCCATCGCGCTCGGGCTGGGCGTGGTGTGCCTCGGCGCGATGGTGTGGTTCAACTTCATGCTGACCGTGCTGTTCCTGGTGCTGATGGGCGCGGCCTACGGCTACTTCCTGCTGACCTCGGCGCAGCGCAAGGCCGCCGCGCCCGACGAGATGCTGTCTTCCTCGACCACCGCGGCCTGAAGCCGCCGGAAGACAGATGCGCTACCGCACCACCATCGAGCAGCAGGTCTTCTCCTTCGACGACCTGCGGCAAGTCATGGCCTTCGCCAGTCCCGCGCGCTCAGGCGACTACCTCGCGGGCATCGGCGCAGCCACGGCGCAGCAACGAATGGCCGCGCGCCATGTGCTGGCCGACACGCCGCTCAAGCAGTTCCTAACCGAAGCGCTGATTCCGTACGAGAGCGACAACATCACGCGGCTCATCATCGACAGCCACGATGCGCAGGCCTTCGCGCCGGTGTCGCACCTCACGGTCGGCGACTTCCGCAACTGGCTGCTGTCCGAAGCGGCCACCACCGCCGCGCTCACCGCGCTGGCGCCGGGCCTCACGCCCGAGATGGTGGCTGCCGTGTCCAAGCTCATGCGCAACCAGGACCTGGTGTCGGTTGCGAAGAAGTGCTGCGTCATCACGCGCTTTCGCGACACCATCGGCCTGCCCGGCCACCTGGCCGTGCGCCTGCAGCCCAACCATCCGACCGACGACCTGCGCGGCGTGGCCGCCTCCACGCTCGACGGCCTGCTCTATGGCGCGGGCGATGCGGTGATCGGCCTCAACCCCGCATCCGACAGCATGCCGGTGCTCGGCCAGTTGCTGCGCATGCTCGACGAGGTGATCCAGCGCTTCGAGATTCCCACGCAGAGCTGCGTGCTCACGCACGTGACCAACACGCTCAGGCTCGCGGAAACGGGTGCCCCGGTCGACCTCGTGTTCCAGTCCATCGCCGGCACCGAGAAGGCGAACCTCTCGTTCGGCGTCACGCCCGAGCTGCTCGACGAGGCCTATGCAGCGGCGCTGTCACTCAAGCGCGGCACCATTGGCGACAACGTCATGTACTTCGAGACAGGCCAGGGCAGCGCGCTGTCGGCCAATGCCAACTTCGGCGTCGACCAGCAGACCTGCGAGGTGCGCGCCTATGCACTGGCGCGGCGCTACAAGCCCTTCCTCATCAACACCGTGGTCGGCTTCATCGGGCCGGAGTACCTGTACGACGGCAAGCAGATCATCCGTGCCGGGCTCGAAGACCACTTCAGCGGCAAGCTGCTGGGCCTGCCCATCGGCTGCGACATCTGCTACACCAACCACGCCGAGGCCGATCAGGACGACATGGACAACCTGCTCGTGCTGCTGGGCACGGCGGGCATCAACTTCATCATGGGCATTCCGGGTGCTGACGACGTGATGCTCAACTACCAGAGCACCTCGTTCCACGACGCACTGTTCCTGCGCGAGACGCTGGGCCTGAAGCGTGCGCCCGAGTTCGAGGCCTGGCTGCAGCGCATGCAGATCACCAATGCCGCGGGGCAGCTCGCACCGCCCTCTGCCAACAAGCTGCTAGCCGGCATGGGCGGGCTGACCGCGCTCACGCCATGAGTGAATCCGTCACACCCAACCCCTGGGCGCAGTGGCGTTCGGCCACACCCGCACGCTTGGCGCTCGGGCGTGCCGGCGCTGGCATGCCCACCGACGAAACCCTTCGCTTCGGCTGGGCGCATGCGATGGCGCGCGACGCGATCCATGCGGCGCTCGACGTCGATGCGCTCGATGCCACCTTGAGCGCACAGCACTGGGAAGTGGCGCGCGCCCGCAGCCGCGCCGCCGACCGCACCACCTACCTGCGCCGCCCCGACCTGGGCCGCCAGCTCGACGAAGAAGACGGTGGCCGCCTGCGCGCCATCGGGCGCTATGGCTGCGATGTCTGCATCGTCATCGGCGACGGCCTTTCCTCGCTCGCGGTGGCACGCCATGCCGCACCGTTGCTCGCGGCCCTGCGCTCGCACCTGCCGGCCGAGACACGCTTCTCGCCGGTGGTCATCGCCACGCAGGCGCGCGTGGCACTGGCCGACGAGGTGGGCGAGCTGTTCGGCGCCATGCTCTCCGTCATGCTGATCGGCGAGCGGCCGGGCTTGAGTTCGCCCGACAGCCTGGGCATCTACCTGACCCACTCACCGAAGCGCGGCCTGCACGATGCCGAGCGCAACTGCATCTCGAACGTGCGGCCCGAGGGCCTGCCCTGCGAAGCCGCCGCGTTCAAGCTGGCATGGCTGATGCGTGAGTCCCTGCGGCTGGGGCTGACCGGCGTCGGGCTCAAGGACGAAAGCGATCTCGCGGTGCTCGAGCAACGCCCGGCACCGCCGCTGCCCCGCTGAGCGGCGGACTGACCCGGAACTGTCACGCGCGTTTCGTACGCTCGTCATCTTTCGTTCGCCTCCTAAAAAACTACAGGAAGAAACACAAATGCAACGCCGACTCGTCCTTCTCACGCCGATGGCCGCCGCGCTCGTCGCCTCCGGCTGCGCCAGCCTCTCGCCCGCCAAGGGCCTGACACCCGGCCGCTGGGACGCCTTCAACCGTGCGCAGATCGAGGGCCTGATCGCCGGCCTCGGCAAGAACAGCGCGGGCTACAACGCCGCCAAGCCGCCCTATGTGGTGTTCGACTGGGACAACACCAGCGTCTTCCTCGACATCGAAGAAGCCTCGCTGATCTATCAACTCGAAAACCTCGTCTTCGGCGCCACGCCCGCGCAACTCGAAGTGGCGCTGCGCAAGAACATCCCGAAGAAAGACTTCCTGCCCGCGTTCAACAACGCGGCCGGCCAGCCCGTCAACATCGACCGCGTGGTGCCCGACATCGTGGCCAGCTACACCTGGATCTACCAGAACTACAAGGGCCTGAAGGGCGACCAGTCGCTGGCCGTGGTGGCACTGAGCCCGCACTACTCGGCCTTCACGACCAAGGTGCGCTACCTCTACGAAGCCATCGGCGATACCTTCGACCACGACACGGCCTACCCCTGGGTCACCTACCTCTTCGCCGGCATGACCGAGGCGCAGGTGCGCAAGCTCACGGCCGACACCGTGGCATGGCAACTGAAGGAGCCGATCGCCAAGGTCAAGTGGACATCGCCTGCCGCCCTGCCGGGCCGCGCGGGCGTGGTGTCGGTGAGCTGGAAGAACGGGCTGCGGCTGCAACCCGAGATGCAGGAGCTGTACGCCGCCTTTCGCAACGCGGGCTTCGACGTGTGGGTGTGCTCGGCATCGTTCGTCGACGTCATCAAGGAGATTTCATCGAACCCCGCCTTCGGCTACAACAACCCGCCCGAACGCGTGCTCGCGATGGAACTGGAGCGCGACGCCAACGGCGTGATCCAGCCCGAGTTCCGCCGTGGCTACGACCAGACGCAAGGGCCCGGCAAGACCAAGAACATCCAGCGCTTCCTGGTCAGCAAGTACGGCTACGGCCCGAGCTTCGTGGCCGGCGACAGCGAAGGCGACCAGAACATGATGGCCGACTTCGCCGACACGAAGAAGGTGCTGATCGTGAACCGCCTGCGCGATCCGAAGACCGACATCGGCAAGTTCTCGGCAATGGCGGTACAGAACTACGGCAAGGCCGACACGCGCTATCTGCTGCAGGGGCGCGACGACAACACGGGCGCGTGGGTGCCGTCGCAATTGCACACGCCGCTGGGCGCGACGCAGGGCAAAGCGCTGAAGTAGGTCGGAAGGGCCGGGGCGCCCTGCCCGCTGTCGATCAGGGCGCCTTCGCGGTGGTCACCGGCCTGAGCGACTCGCGCACCTTGCTCACCTGCGCGGCAGTGACCGCCTCGCCCTGGTTCCCCCAACTCGAACGCGCAAAGCTCAGCACGCTGGCCACGTCGGCGTCGGTCAGGCGCCAGCCGAAGTCGGGCATGGCGATGGGCGATGGCGCCTGCGTAGTGCTCGGCATCATCGAACCCGCAAGCACGAGGCGGATCAGCGAGGTCGGGTCTTTCGCATTCACGACGCTATTGCCTGCGAGCGCAGGAAAGGTCTTGTTGGCGCCCGTGCCGTCGGACCGGTGGCAGGCGTTGCAGTTGTTCAGGTAGACCATCGCACCACTGTTGCCTTCGACGGTGCCGTTGCGCAGCGCCAGCGCCGTGGGGTGCTGCGGCGCGGCCGCGACCAGCGATGCCTGCGACGGTGCAGGCGGCGCATCGGGCCTGGCGCCCAGCGACTGCAGATAGCTGGCCACGGCCTGCAGGTCTTGCGTCGACATGTGCTGCGTGCTGTTCTGCACCACGTCGACCATCGCGCCGAATGCGGCCGTGTGGCCCGTACGCCCGGTCTGCAGGTACTGCACGATGTCTTCCGAGGGCCACTGCGCCATCGTCGGCCGGTCGGTGTGGCGCAGCGGCTGCGCGTACCAGCCATCGATGATCGCGCCCGACAGGAACAGCTCGCCCTTCTTGTCACTGGCCGCCTTCACACCGCCGAGCATGCTGCGCGGTGTGTGGCAGTCGCCGCAATGGCCCAGGCCCTGCACGAGATAGGCGCCACGGTTCCATTCGGCGCTGCGCGCGGCGTCGGGCTGGTAGGCGCCCTTGTCCAGATAGAGCCAGTTCCAGCCCATCATCAGCCCGCGCATGCTGAAGGGCCACGGCAGTTTGGTCGGCGGTGGCTTCTGCGCCACCGGCTGCACGCCGTTGCGGAAGAAGACGAACAGCGCATGCATGTCCTCGTCGTTCACGCGGGCGAAGGAGGTGTACGGCATCGCCGGGTACAGGCGATGGCCGTCCTTGGCGACGCCCTCGCGCAGCGCCCGTGCGAAGTCGGCCTCGGTGTAGGCGCCGATGCCTGCTTCGGGGTCGGGCGAGATGTTGGTCGAGACGATGGTGCCGAACGGCGTCTTCATCGGCAGGCCGCCGCCGAACGCCGGCTTGCCGGGAGCGGTGTGGCAGCTGACGCAATCGCCGGCGCGGGCGAGGTAGCGGCCGTGTTCGAGCACGGGGTCGGTGGCAGCCGCAGGCGCGGCAGGTGTGGCGGATGCGGCAGCGGTGGTCGTGACGCCGGCCGCTGCGGGCGCCGGTTCCTCGGCCTTCTGCGCCACCGCCCATGCAGCCACGCACAGCAATGCCACGGCCGCGGCCACGCCGGCGGAAACACGCCGCGCGTTCATGCCAGCGCTCCCGGATTCTTCAGGTACTGCTCGCGGATCGCCTTGGCCGACCAGTAGGCCAGCGCGCCCACCATGCCGGTCGGGTTGTAGCCGAAGTTCTGCGGAAAGGCGCTCGCGCCCATCACGAACACATTGGGCACATCCCACACCTGCAGGAAGCGGTTGACGGCACTGGTCGTGGGGTCGGTGCCCATCGGCGCACCGCCGGTGTTGTGGGTGGACTGGTAGTAGCGCACGTCGTAGTGCGCGCCGGCCTTCTGGAAATTCATCTTCATCTGCTTCGGCCCCATGGCCTTGGCGATCTGCTCGACCTTGGTGCCGATGAACTGTGTCATCGCGAGGTCGTTGGCCTTCCAGTCGAAAGTCATGCGCAGCAGTGGCTGGCCATGCACGTCCTTGTAGGTGGGGTCCAGGTCGAGGTAGTTGTCGCGGTAGGCCATCACCGAGCCCTGGCTGCCGACGCCGGCCTGGTAGATATAGTTTTCCTTCGCGGCCTTCTTCCAGCCCGCACCCCAGTTCGGCGCGCTCGGCGGCAGGCTCAGTTGCTGGATCGGCCGCCCGCCGGTGTTGATGCAGTTGATGCTGGCGCCTCCGACAAAGCCCAGTGGGCCGTGGTCGAAGTTGTCGCCGTCGAAGTCGTCGATCACGGTGCCGCTGGCGCCCGCGCCGACGAAGGGGTTCATCGGCTGGTCCTTGTCGAAGAACAGGCTGGCGCCGCCGTTGAGCTGGTAGGCGTAGTTGCGCCCGACCACGCCCTGCCCCGTCGCCGGGTCGTACTTCTTGCCGATGTTCGACATCAGCAGCAGGCGCACGTTGTGGAATTGGTAGGCGCACAGCACGACCAGATCGGCCGGCTGCTCGACCTCGTTGCCCTCGGCGTCGATGTAGGAAACACCGGTGGCGCGCTTGCCGTCGGGCGACATGTTCACGCGCAGCACATGGGACTTAGTGCGCAGCTCGAAGTTGGGCCGCTTCATCAGCACCGGCAGCAGCGTGGTCTGCGGCGAGGCCTTGGAGTACATGTAGCAGCCGTAGCGTTCGCAGAAGCCGCAGAAGTTGCAGGGCCCGAGCTGCGCGCCATGCGGGTTGGTGTAGGCACGCGAGGCATTGGCGGCAGCCTGCGGAAACGGGTGGTAGCCCAGTTCGCGCGCGGCCTTGTCGAACAGCTTGGCACTGTTGACCGAGGCCAGCGGCGGCAGCGGGAATTCGTTGGCGCGCGCGCCCTCGAAGGGGTTGCCGCCGGCCTGGATCTGGCCGCGGATGTTGCCGGCCTTGCCCGAGGTGCCGCAGATTTTTTCGAACTGGTCGAAGTGCGGTTCCAGTTCTTCATAACTCACGCCGAAGTCCTGGATGGTCATGCCTTCGGGAATGAACTTCTTGCCGTAGCGCTCTTCGTAGTTGCTGCGGATGCGCAGGTCGCTGGGCAGCGGGCGCCAGTGGTGGCCGTTCCAGTGCACGCCCGCGCCGCCCACGCCGTCGCCGGGCAGGAAGGACGCGAGCTGCCGGTACGGCACGGCGATTTCGGCCGGCGTGTGGCGGATGGTGACGGTCTCGCGCGAGAGGTTCTGGAACAGCTTGCCGCGAATGCCGTAGCTCAGCTCGTCGGTGATGCGCGGGTAGGCAAAGTCGGGTTGCGTGTCGCGGTTCTCGCCGCGCTCCAGCGCCAGCACCTTCAGGCCGGCGGCGGTGAGTTCCATGCCCATGATCGCGCCGGTCCAGCCGAAACCGACCAGCACCGCATCGACACTTGGCTTCTTGATGTTTGCCATGGTGATGCGCCCTTCAGCCTTGCGGGCCGCTGATGCTGACCGGCGGCAGGTTGTACTTGACGCCGGGCCGGTCGACCCAGTCGGCGTAGTCGGCGCGCGCCCCCGGAAAACCGATCATCTTCCAGGCGGCGGCGTTCTTGTTGCCGCCGTGGATCGGGTCGCTGAAGTAGCCCTCCTTGGTGTTCTGCAGCAGGAAGCCGAAGAAGTCGGTGGCGCCCACGCCTTCGAGCTGGACGGTGCCGGCTTCGAGGCCCTTCAACACGTCGTCCTGCTGCGCCGGCGAGAGCTGTGCGAAGCCCTTGTCGCCGAACTGCTTGCGGCAGTAGACGTCGGTGGCCGAGATGCCGGCGCGGTACACCTCGCGCGGCGGCATCTTCTTCTGGTAGCCGAACAGCGGCGACACCTCGATGAACGGCCCCTGCATGTACCAGGTGGCCGCGTGGCCGAAAGCGCCTTCCATCTGCCGGTCGATGAACTCGGGTACGCCGGCCTCGATGGCGCCGGGGCCGGTGTCGTCGGAAGGAATCAGCCTTGCCACCGCCGCCTGGATGAACGTCCACTCGGTGGCGTTGAAGTAAACCGGAGCGTAGGGCGCGCCAGGCGGCGCAGTGGCGGCAGGGTTGGGTGCCGGGGCGGGAGCGGTGGTTTGCGCCAGCGTCACACCGGTGATGCCGCCTGCACCGAAGGCCGTGGCGGCCGGCACGATGGCGATGGATCGGCGCAGAAAGCTACGCCGATCCGCGAAGGACTCGTCTTTCATCGCGTTATGGGCGGAACGGGCCGCCTTGTTGTTGTGCGAGCCTTCATCATGGCGGCGATCCCCGCCGTGCCGTGTAGGAAAGCGGCTTGCCTATGATGGATTGGTCGCAGCCCCTTTCAGGGGCCTTTCAGAACCCGCCAGACCGAAGAACCAGGAGACAACATGACGACAGTCCGCTACCCCCTTGCCGAACTCAAGGACCTGCCCGAAGACATCCGCACCGCGATCCTCACCGTGCAGGAGAAGGCCGGCTTCGTGCCCAACGTGTTCCTGGGCCTTGCGCGCCGACCGGCCGAATGGCGCGCCTTCTTCGCGTACCACGACGCGCTGATGCTCAAGGAAGAAGGCTCGCTCACCAAGGGCGACCGCGAGATGATCGTCACCACCACCAGCGCGGCCAACCAGTGCCTGTACTGCGTGGTGGCGCACGGCGCGCTGCTGCGCATCTACGAGAAGAAACCGCTGGTGGCCGACCAGGTGGCGGTGAACTACCGCAAGGCCGACATCACACCGCGCCAGCGCGCGATGCTCGACTTCGCGATGAAGGTCTGCGATCGTTCGCACGAGATCGACGACAGTGACTTCCCGCCGCTGCATGCGCACGGCTTCGACGACGAGGACATCTGGGACATCGCGGCCATCACCGCCTTCTTCGGCCTGAGCAATCGTCTGGCGAGCTTCAGCGGCATGCAGCCGAACAACGAGTTCTTTCTGATGGGACGGCTGCCGCGCGAGAAGAAGTAAGTTGCCATGGCGCGGAGGCATTCAGGGCACGTGCTATTGATCCTGCGATCAACAACCGCTCTGAGCGCTCACGTCGATACGGGGCTCTTTTTAGCTAAATAAAGGAGGAGCGAAGCGGGGGACATTCGCGAAAAAGAGCACCGTGTCGGCGTGGGCGACGCCCTGAACAACAGCGCCAAGAATCACGCCCGACGTGAACCGCAATAAAAGCTCAGCCCTTGCCCCGGCACGAGGCCAGTGCGTCCAGGGCAGGCTTGTAGGTAGGCGTGGTCACGTCCATCACACCGAGCACCGTGTGATAGAGGTTGTCGTGCGTCAGCGGCGCATCGAGCCCCGCTTCCATGCACGACTTCGAGAGCTTGCGGCGCTCGGTCATGCCTTCGCTGAACCACGTGACCATCGGCACATGCTTTTGCGCGTCGGGCGCGAAGCTGTAGGGCACGCCATGCAGGAACAGGCCGTACTCGCCGAGCGACTCACCGTGGTCGCTCACGTACAGCAACGCCGGGTCGTACTGCTTCGACTGCGCCTTGAGCCAGTCGATGGTCAGGCCCAGGAAATGGTCGGTCTGCGCGATCGAGTTGTCGTACACGTTCATCAGCTCGGCATGGCCGCACTCGGCCAGCGCGTTGGTCTTGCACTCGGGCGTGAAGCGCTTCAGCTCCGGCGCGGAGCGCTTGTAATAGGCCGGGCCATGGCTGCCCATCTGATGCATCACCAGCACGATGCCCTTGGCGCGGCGCTCGGCCGGCAGCGCGGCAATGCGCTCGTCGAGCCCCTTGAGCATCACGTCGTCGAGGCATTCGTCACCGTCGCACAACGCCTTCTTGGTGGCAGGGTCCAGGTTCGCGAAAGCCGAGGCATTGGGAATGCGCTCGCACACGCCCTTGCAACCGGCCTGGTTGTCGAGCCAGAACACGGCCAGGCCGGCGGCCTGCAGCACGTCGACCAGGGTCTCGTAGTCGTCCTTGCGTGATTCATACCCTTGCTTGCCCAACGGAGAGAACATGCATGGCACCGAGGCCAGCGTGTTGGTGCCGCAGGAACGCACTTCGCGGTAGCTCAGAACGCCGCGCTTGGCCAGCTCGGGCGTGGTATCGCGGGCGTAGCCGTTCAGGGCGAAGTGGTCGGCACGCGCCGTTTCGCCCACCACCACCACGAACAGCGGCGGCCGCGCCTGCGATGCGTAGCTCGCGCCCAGTGCCGTGCCGGCGGTGATGGGAATGAGCTTGCCGCTGTGCTTGAACATCGGCTTGATGAACACGGAGCCCGTCGAATAGAGGCTCGCGATCGGGTTCATCATGTAGCGCAGATGAACGTTGTTGCGCATCAGCGGCGCAAGCTGCCGGTTCATCGACACGACGGTGACCAGCGCCACGACCACGGCCAGCAACAGCAGCGCCACATTGCGCCAGAGCTTCGAGAAGATCCGCTGCGGCGCGATGCGAACCCGCCACAAGGCCCATCCCGCGGGCAACGCCACCACGAGCACGTTGAAGGCCATGCGCCAGCTCATCAGGTCGCGCGCCTCGTTCGGATCGGTCTGCAGCGCGTTGGCGATCATGGTGGGGTCCATCACCACCCGGTACGCGAGCATGTAGTGCTGCACCACGGCGGCCAGCACGACCACGAGGAACCACAGCGGCTTCAGCCAGCGCGACCATGCCGTGAACGACAGGATGGCCACCGAGCCGCACAGCGTGAGCAGGCTCATCGCGATGACGGTGGGCATGTAGGTGCTCGGGGCGCCGCCGATGCGGGCCAGTTCGTTCCACAGCGGCCAGTTGGTGGTCAAGACCAGGTAGAGGCTGAGCCACAGGATGACCGCCTGCAACGAACGCGGTCGGTCCAGCCACCGGTTCAGACGCGGCCAGAACGCCTGCGTGGTTGACGAATTCATCAGCGATTCGGGCTCGGAGAAGCTCCCTTGCTGGGCAGGTACTGGATCAATGCGCAAAACAGACATCCAACTAATGTAGGAACGGTGGCTGAAGGTAGCCTGAACCGATCATTGATTCCAGGTTCATTCGATTTCAGACACGCTTGACCCTGGATCGCCGGCGAACCAGCGGGCTTCGGCTGATGCTGAACGCCAGCGGGCGGCTGATGCAGCGCTCCACCATGAACGACACCAACGCGCCGAGCATCATCGCCGCGAACACATCGGACGGAAAGTGCAGCCCCAGGTACAGACGGCTCCATGCCACCACCGCGGCAACCGCCAGCGCCGCCGCCATCGGCGCGCGCCGTGGCAGGCACCACAGCGAAAAGGCCGCGGCAAAGGTGCCGGCCACATGCAGGCTCGGAAAACCCGGACGCAGGCCCTGCGGCACCCACTGGATGCCCAGGCCGTAGAACGCGGGGCGTGGAATCGGAAACAGCGAGCGGAACACGTTCACGATCACCCACACCAGCACGACACTGACGAACGCCGTGAAGAAGACGCGGCGCCAGCGGCGGTTGAATAGCGCGCCCACGCCGATCGCCAGCGCCAGCAGCGCCGGCAGGATGTCGGAAGCGAAGCGGGCGAGTCCCAGGCTCCACGCGGGCACCGACGGGCCCGCGTTGATCAACCCGAACAGCGTGGCGTCAAGACCCTGCATGGGCGGGCACTGCCGGCTTCAAGGTTCGCGGATTGAAGCGCGTCACCACCACGTCGATGGCAAAGCCCACGACCCAGCAGACCCAGGCCGTCCAAAGGGTGTGGCTCGTGTAGTGGGCGCCGCGCATCTGTTGCGATACGCCCAGCGCCAGCCCCACCACCAGCACCACCCCGAGCCAGATCGATGCCGCGCGGGGCGACACCCGGCGCAGCACGAAGTAGCCACCCAGATAGGCAAAGGCCGCGGAGGCGTGGCCGGCCGGAAAGCACCCGCCCGGTCCACCGTCGCCGATGCCCCATGACCAGTGCGACACGTACCGCGCCATGCCGCCGAATTCCTTCAAATCCCACGGGCAACTGGTCTGGCTGGCCTGCTTGATCAAGCTGACGGCCAGCACCGAGGCCAGCACCGTCAGTGCCAGTTGCACCCGGCCGCCCCGGGTCAGGCGGCGCAGGATGCCGAAAGGCCAGCGGATCGCGGCGAGCAGCACGAACAGGACGATCCAGCTCAGGTCCCGGGCACCTTCATGCATGACGTGGACCATGAAAGGGTTCTCCCGCCAGGGAAAACCGTAGGGCGTTCCCGCCAGGCGTGCCAGCGGCAGGTCCCAGCCCAGAACGTCCCAAACCATCAATGCAACCAGTGCGAGCAGGGTCAGGACCCCCAAGCGGAAATTCGGGAAACGTGTCATGGACAAAGGCAGGACAGGAAAACAACTGTAAGCCTACGTTCGCGGAATGAACATAAGCTGAAGGAACCTGAACGCAATCCGCCAATATAACTGGCTGCAATTCGACAGCGCTAGACTTCTTTTTTTGAAAAAAGGACATCGCGTGCGCATATTGCTGGTCGAAGATGACACTTCCCTCGCGGACGCCGTGTGCAGCTACCTGCTCGCCAAGGCCTTCGTGGTCGACGTGGCACTCAGCCTGGCCGAGGCACGCGGCGCCCTGCTTTCGGTGCAGTACGCGGCAGTGCTGCTCGACCTGCACCTGGGCGACGGCGACGGCCTCTCGCTGCTGCCGCAGGTGCGCGCCCTGCCCGAGCGCCCCATCGTCATCGTGCTGACGGCGCGCGACCAGGTCACCGACCGCATCCGGGGCCTCGACGCGGGTGCCGACGACTACCTCATCAAGCCCTACGACCCGGCCGAGCTGCTGGCGCGCCTGCGCGCGGTCGAGCGGCGGCGCAGCGCCAGCAGTTCGCCGGTGCTGCAACTCGGCACGCTGGAAATCGACCTGTCGCACGACATGGTGCGCAAGAGCGGCACGCCCATCACCCTGACCCAGAAGGAATGGGCGCTGCTGCGCGTGATGGCCACCCGCCCCGAGCGCATCCATACCCGCGAAAACCTTGCCGCCGCGCTCTACGGCTTCGGCGACGAAGCCGACAGCAACACGCTCGAAGTCTTCATCAGCCGCCTGCGGCGCAAGCTCGGACGCAACCACATCCAGACGCTGCGCGGCCTGGGCTACCGCCTGTCGTTCTCCACGGACGAGGACGAATGAGCACATTGAGAGCCATGCCCGGCCGCGACTCGCTGGCCGGGCGCCTCACCCGCACACTGATCGTGTGGGTCGGCGGCGTCTGGCTGCTGTGCGTGCTGGCCGTGGTCTGGTATGTGGACCGCGAGATCAACCACAACTTCGACAACGAACTGGTCGAGGTGTCGCACCGCATGTTCGACATGGCCGTGCAGGAACTCGACCGGCTGCAGCACACCGATGGCACCGCGCCCGTCACGCCGCTGATCGCGCCCAAGCAACTGTTCTCGGAAGACGCCGTGATGTACCAGATCGTGGACATCCACGAGCATGTGCTGCTGCGCTCGGCCGAGGCGTCCGTCGATGCCTTCGACGTGCCACTGGCGGCCGGCTTCGCCAACAACCAGACCTGGCGCGTCTACTCCGTGCGGCACCCCACGCTGGGCCTGTACTTCCAGGTGGCCGACCCGCTCGACGAACGCCGCCACGCGCTGAACCGCACGCTGTTCGGCCTGATCATTCCGCTGGGCGCCGTGCTGCCGCTGCTGGCGCTGGTGCTGCGCAACGTCGCGCGCGCCGAGCTGCGCGTGCTGCAGCAGCTCGCCGGCGAAATCGAAAAGCGCAACGGCGCCGACCTGCGCCCCATCACCTTGCCGGGACTGCCACAGGAACTGCGCTCGGTGGGTGACAACGTCAACCGGCTGCTGGAGCGGCTGTCGCAGTCGCTCGACGTCGAACGCGCGCTCGCCGCCAACGCGGCGCACGAACTGCGAACCCCGCTGGCCGCGGCCCGCTTGCGCCTGCAGACCGCACTCGAACACGACCTGCGGCGCAACGACGTGCAGGCCGCGCTCGACGCGCTGCAGATGCTGAGCCACCGCGCCGAAAAACTGCTGCAGCTCTCGCGCGCGGAATCGGGCGCGTCGCTGGCCCGCGCGCGGGTCGACCTCGTTCAGCTCGCCGGCACCGTGGTGCAGGAGTTCTGGCAGGACCCGCGAACCAACGAGCGCCTGTCCCTCAAGGTGCCCGACAGCGCGGCGCCGGTGGCGCTGGGCGATGTCGACGCACTGGCGATCGCCCTGCGCAACCTGGTGGAGAACGCCTTGCGCTATGGCGGCGACCGCGTGCAGATCGAGGTGATGGCGCCCTGCACGCTCGCCGTGCGCGACTTCGGCGCCGGCGTCGATGCCGAGCAGCTGCAGAAACTAAAGCAGCGCCACGTGCGGCACGGCTCCGACCGCACGGGCTACGGGCTCGGCCTGTCGATCGTGGGCACGATCGTCGAGAAGCACAACGCGAAGCTCGAACTGGCCTCGCCACCGGCGGGTGCAGCGCATGGCTTCGAGGCGCGCATCGTGCTGCAGCCGGCCTGACCTGCAGCGTCAGCGCCCGGCGGCTTCCTTCTTCGGCACGAAATCGTAGGAGTTGTCGAAGCCGAACTGCTTGGCCTTGTACATGGCTGCCATCTTCTTGACCAGGTGCTGCTGCACCACCTTCGGCAACGCGAAGTAGTTGCCGTTGGCGGTGGTCTTGCGGTCGCCGTCCAGGTCGCCGGTGATCGCGTGGATGGTCGCCTTCTTGCCTTGGTGGAAGGTGACGATCTTGATGCCGCCCGAGAAGTCGTCGGTGCTGATGTTGTCGGCATCGACGAGGGCGAAGAAGCGGTACACGACGATGGGGTCGACGAGCCCATCGCCGTCGATGTCGGTCAGCTCGGTGAGTTTCGATCGGAAGTTGATGCCGCCATCGTCCTTGCCGGCGAAGTCGCGGATCGCCCATTGCCGCGTCAGCACCTTGCCGCCTTCCACCTTGTAAAGCACGGCCTGGAGGGTGGAGGACAGTTGCTCCGGGGGAAACGGCCGGTCTTGTTTTTCGCCGAGCAACAGCGCGTAGCTGCCGGACTTGTCGGTGTAGCAATAGCGCTTGAACACGGGGAGTTCGAAGCCGGCCGTTTTCAGCGCTTCGGCCCCGAGGTACGGCGCGTTGGCGGGGCACTCGTTCTTGTCAACCTTTGTCGTCTGCGCAAAGCTCCCGGCGGCCAACAGCGCGAGGGACGCGAACGCGAAGATCTTCTTCAGCCGCATCGCGCCCTACTCGCTCACCAGCGTTCGCAGCCAGTCGGGCAATGCCAGCGCCTTCTGCTTCGGGAAGTCGACCCAGATGGTGGTGGCGCCGCCTGCCGCGCAGATCACGTCGGGCGCTTCGGCGCGCGCCATCGTGCCCCAGCTCTCGAAGGTGGTGCGGCCAGGGTCGCTCACGTACATCTTCAACAGCACGTCGCCCGGATATTCGATCTGGCGGTAGAAGTTGCAGAAGGCGTTGACGATCACCATGCCCTCGCCACCCGGCACGGGCTCGAAGCCGATGGAGCGCATCCAGTCGATGCGCGCGGTTTCGAGGTAGCGAAAGTAGGTGCCGTTGTTCAGGTGGCCCATCGCGTCCATGTCGCCCCAGCGGATGGGGATTGCCATTTCGTACACGAGCTTTTTCTTTTCGGGGATTTCGATTCTCATCGGTGCGCCTTGATGGATGCCAGGATGCCCAGGACGAACAGCAGTGCCGCCACCCATTCGGTGGCCTGCGGCCAGCGGCCGTCCCAGATGAAGGAATAGAGCAAGGCGAACAGCGTCTCGCTCACGATCAGTTGGCCGCACAGGCTGGCCGACAGCCGCTGGCTCGCCACGTTCCACAGGATGGTGCCCAGCCACGACGAGCCAATGCCGCTGGCCAGCGCGATCCAGATGAAGAGCGTGCCGTCGGGCCGGGCCTGCAGCGTGGCCATGTCGCTGCCCGCCACCACCCACAGCAGCAAGGCACCGAGGCCGGTCGCGATGCCGAGCCAGTTGGCCCAATCGGCGGCGTTCAGTTCGGTGTGGCGCTGCAGCCAGGCGGCGTTGAGCAGGCCGTAGACCGTCCAGCTCGCCATGGCGCACAGCGCCAGCGCAATGCCCCAGCCGAAGCGCGCGCCGTTGCCCTCACCCGCGCCATGCTGCGCCGACCAGGCGCCCCAGATCATCAGCGCGATGCCCGCGCCGGTCAGCACCAGCCCCGGCAGCAACGCACGCAGGTGCAGGCCCGCGGGCCGCCCAAGCAGCATCATCCAGACAGGGATGGTGCCGATGATCAGGCTGGGCACCTCCGTGCCGGCCGCTTCGATGCCGAAGGCCAGCAGCAGGTAATAGCCGCTGAAGCCCAACACGCTGAGCCCCAGCGCCGTCAGGGCCTGGCGCCCGTTGGGCCAGCGCACGGCGGCCGGCCGCGCAAACACCGCCAGCCCCGCGATGGCGCCGAACACCGCGAAGCGCGCGGCCGTGATGTCGACCATGCCGAAGTGGCCCACCATGCGCGGCGCCACGAACACCAGCCCCCAGAGCGCTCCCGCGCCCAGGCCGGCGGCAATGCCGATCCAGGCTCGCGGGCTTGTCAGAGCGCGAATCCGTCGTCGGCCGCGATGACGGCACCGTTCACGAAATGGCTTTGCCCGCTGGCCAGCAACACGATCAGGCCGTCGAGGTCTTCGGGCTTGCCCACGCGCTTGCGCGGCAGCATGTTGACCAGCTTGGCGCCGGCGTCGGTGGTCCAGAGCTCTTCATTCAGCTCGGTGGCGATGTAGCCGGGGCACAGCGCGTTCACGTTGATGCCGAAGCGCCCCCACTCCAGCGCCATGGCCTTCGTCATCTGCACCACCGCCGACTTGCCCATGCAATAGGCGCCGAGGTTCGGCACCACCTTGAGCGCGGCCACCGAGGCGATGTTGATGATGCGCCCGCCGATGTAGGTGCCCGGCGCCGAACCATCGGCACGCGCCAGCATGCGCTTGCCCACTTCCTGCGCGACGAAGAAGGCGCCCTTGACGTTGGTGTCGAAGATGAAGTCGTAGTCGTCGGGCGTCACGTCCTGCAGCCGCTGCCGCACGTTCACGCCCGAGTTGTTGACCAGGATGTCGATGGCGCCTACTTCGGTTTCGGCACGCGCCACGGCGGCCTTGATGCTGCCGATGTCGGTCACGTCGAGCTCGACCACGTGGGCGTCGCCGCCCTCGCCTTCGATGCGGGCGCGCAGCTCCTTGAGCTTCTCGACACGGCGGCTTGCCAGCACCACTGCGGCACCGGCGCGTGCCAGCGTTTTCGCGAACTGGGCACCCAGGCCACTGGAGGCGCCGGTGACGAAGGCCACGCGGCCGGAGAGATCGATGCTGTAAGCCATGAACTGAATCCTGTGGAGTCGCGCAGGTGACGCAAGAAGCCCCGTCCAACAGTGACACGGGCCGCCCGTGGACGCCGCATAAAATGCCCCGCAACCCGGGATGCCCCGCGCCTCGAAAAATCATTATCGACCCAACCCACATGACCCACGACGAAATCCTCGCCCAGTTCGGCCCTCGCGAAGCCATGGAATACGACGTGGTCGTGGTCGGTGGCGGCCCGGCCGGCCTCTCGACCGCGATCCGGCTGAAGCAGCTCGCTGCGCAGCACGAAAAAGAGATCTCGGTCGTGGTGCTCGAAAAGGGCTCCGAGCCCGGCGCGCACATCCTGTCGGGCGCCATCATGGACCCGCGCGCGCTCAACGAATTGCTGCCCGACTGGAAGGAACTGGGCGCGCCGCTGAACCAGCCCGTGACCGATGACGCCATGGTGTTCCTCGGCGAGAAATCGGGCCTGCGCACGCCCAACGCCTTGCTGCCGGCCTGCTTCCAGAACCACGGCAACTACATCATCAGCCTGGGCACCTTCACCAAGTGGCTCGCGCAACAGGCCGAGAACCTGGGCGTCGAAATCTTCCCCGGTTTCCCGGCCGCCGAAGTGCTCTACAACGAGAACGGCTCGGTGCGCGGCGTCGCCACCGGCAACATGGGCGTGGGCAAGGACGGCGAACCCACCGAGAACTTCCAGCTCGGCATGGAACTGCTGGGCAAGTACACGGTGTTCGCCGAAGGCGCGCGCGGCCACCTGGGCCGCCAGCTCATCGCGAAGTACAAGCTCGACGAAGGCAAGGACCCGCAGACCTACGGCCTGGGCGTGAAGGAAGTGTGGGAGATCGACCCCAAGCGCCATCAGCCCGGCTTCGTGCTGCACACCGCCGGCTGGCCGATGAAGAGCGACACCTACGGCGGCGCCTTCCTCTATCACATGGAGGACAACAAGGTCACGATGGGCTTCATCACCGGCCTGGACTACAGCAACCCGTACCTCAGCCCATTCGAGGAAATGCAGCGCTGGAAGCTGCACCCCAACATCCGCTGGTATCTCGAAGGCGACGAAGCCCAGGGCATCAAGCCCGCCAAGCGCATCGGCTACGGCGCGCGCGCCATCACGGCCGGTGGCCTGATGTCGCTGCCCAAGACCGTGTTCCCGGGCGGCGCGCTGGTCGGCTGCGAAGCCGGCTATCTGAACGTGAGCCGCATCAAGGGCAGCCACGCCGCCATCAAGACCGGCATGCTCGCCGCCGAGGCCGCATTCGATGCGGTGCAGGCCGGCCGCCAACACGACGAACTCACCGCCTACCCGGCCGCGTTCGAGAAGAGCTGGCTGCACACCGAGCTGAAGAAGGCGCGCAACTTCAAGGCCTGGTTCAAGAAGGGCCTGGTCGTCGCGACCTTCATGAACGGCATCGAGCAATGGCTGCTGAAGGGCCACATTCCATGGACGCTGCGCCGCAACAAGCCCGACCACCTGTACCTGAAGCCCGCGGCCGAGTGCAAGCCCATCGCCTATCCGAAGCCGGACGGCAAGCTCACCTTCGACCGCCTCTCCAGCGTGTTCATCAGCAACACGAACCATGAAGAGCAACAGCCGGCCCACCTGACGCTCAAGGATGCGACGGTGCCGGTCAACATCAACCTCGAGAAGTTCGCCGGCCCCGAGAGCCGCTACTGCCCGGCCGGCGTCTACGAGTTCGTAGGCACGGAAGACGGCAAGCAGCGGCTGCAGATCAACGCGCAGAACTGCGTGCACTGCAAGACCTGCGACATCAAGGACCCGACGCAGAACATCGTGTGGGTCACGCCTGAAGGCGGCGGCGGCCCGAACTACGTGGGGATGTGAGCCAGCGGGGACCGTGAGCTGACAAACTGTTTGGCCCGCAGCTTGGCGCGCGCAACCGCCGCGTCCAGCGAGGGCTGCTGCATGATCACGAGCGATCCCCTTCGACGGCCGTGATGCGCAATTTCCGCGACGCCTGCATAGCTGCCACTGGCGGTTTGCTTGAAGTGGAACGCGCACGACCAGCCCCCGCGCAAATCGACGGCGATCTCCGTCGCCTCATCCGGGCGCAGCGTTTCACCGCTCCAGTGGGGACCGAGCACAGGTATTTCCTTGTTGTTGAATCGCGAGGGGGTCGATCGCGGATCGCGGGCCGATGGCCTCGCGCGTCCTGCAGCGCAAGCGCTTGAAGCTCACCCGTCAGAAGAAGGTGAGCCAAGGTACAGCCACTGCTTGCTTGCGTTTTGCGCGCGCCAGTTTCGCTGACTGGCGAATAGCGTCCATCCCCTGAATTGGGTATACGGGCTTTCGGTGCCCGTTCAAGCGGAGGCGACGAACTTGCGTGCGATCAGCCCCACCACGATGGCGCCGACGATGGCGCCGGGCAGCGAGAAGCCCGCGCCCGCCAAACCGGCGAGCGCTCCCGCGCATCCACCCAGAAAGATCCAGGACAGCAACGTCCGCCTGCGCCGGTAGCGCGGCGAAGGCTTCTGCGCGAACATGCCGTTCGCCACGAGCCAGACCACGGCGATGAGCCACAAGACCACGACCGTGAACATCCCGCGTCTCCTGTCGATGAAAGTCGAACGAGCCTGATGCGAAGCAGGTGGTGGACCGTGTCAGTCCAGATTCGGAAAGCCGTCGCGCGACAGCTCGCCTCGCGCTCCGTCTGCGGGCATGCCGCCTTCGGCCACGGCCATCGCCACTGCTTTCGCGATGGCGTCGGTATGGGAGGTGAAGGCCTCGATCATCTCGTCGTCGAAGTCCATGCTCGAGCAGGCCAGGTCCGAGAGGATGTCGATCGGCACCAGGAAGAGCCCCTGCGCGCCGGCAGTGCTGGCCGTGAACTGCACGCCTTCGGGGGACGCCTGCATGCCGGTCATTTCAACTTTGCTCATCAACGGGTCCTTTGGAAGGAAAAACGAAAGCCACGCGCGTGACCGGCATCGAGCATGCCACAGGCAACTTGGCTGACCATGGCAGCGCAGGCGCACTTATCCTCGCCGTTCACAGGAGACAAACCGCATGCACATCGTCATCACCGGCGGCGCCGGCTTCCTCGGCGCACGCCTGGCCCGCACCCTGCTCGAACAGGGCCGGCTTTCCCTCGTGGGCGCGCCCGCGAGATCCATCGAACGCATCACCCTGGTGGACCGCGTGCCGCCACCGCCCGACCTGGCGGCCGACGCGCGCATCGCGGCCATCACGGGCGACCTCAACGCGCAGCTCGCGGCCGATGCCGACGCCACGGTCTGGCGCCAGGCCGATGCCATCTTCCATCTGGCCGCCGCGGTGAGCGGCGAATGCGAGGCCGACTTCGACCTCGGCATGCGCAGCAACTTCGCGGCCACGCACGCCTTGCTCGAACGCGTGCGCGGGCTCGGCACAAAACCGGTGCTGGTGTTCGCAAGCTCGCTCGCCGTGTTCGGCGACTCGCCCGAGCAGCCGCTGCCCAAGGTGATCGAAGACCACACGCTGCCGACACCGCAGACCAGCTACGGCATCCAGAAGTTCATTGGCGAACAGCTCGTGGCCGACTTCACGCGCAAGGGCTTCGTGCGCGGGCGCAGCGTGCGGCTCATGACGGTGAGCGTGCGGCCGGGCAAGCCCAATGGCGCGGCCTCGGGCTTCTTCAGCGGCATGATCCGCGAGCCGCTCGCCGGCCTGCGCGCGGCCTGCCCCGTGCCCGACGAAACGCCGGTGGCCATTGCCTCACCGGCCCGCACCGTCGAAGGCATCCTGCGCGCGGCCGAGGCCAGCGATGCGCAATGGGGCCCGCGCACCGCGCTGAACCTGCCCTCGCTCGCCACCACGGTCGGCGAGATGGCGGCGGCGCTCGAGCGCGTGGCCGGCAAGGCCGCCACCGCCCTGCTCGACCGCACGCCCGATCCGACCATCCAGCGCATCGTAAAAACTTGGCCGGGGCACATCGAGACTGTCCGCGCGAGGGCGCTGGGGCTCACGTCCGATGAAAACTTCGAGGCGGTGATTCGCGCCTACGTCCGTGAAAATCCCGACGCGGTAAAGCTCCCGGCTGTTGCATAGTCCAGTGCGCCTGACGCGTTCCTGACCCAACTCCCCGGAGACAACATGAAATTCGGCCCCATCGCCGCCGCCTGCCTTTCGCTCGCCCTCAGCTCGGTCGCCTTTGCACAGACGACCATGAAGATCAGCATTTCGACCGCGCAGAACTCGCACCAGGGCGTCGCCATCGACACCTTCGCCAAGGAGGTCGAGAAGCGCACCGCAGGCCGCTACAAGGTGCAGACCTTCTACAACGGCGCACTCGGCGGCGAGCGCGAGTCGATCGAAGCGGTGCAGTTGGGCACGCAGGAACTCGCGTTCTCCTCGACCGGCCCGGTGCCCAACTTCGTGCCCGAGACGAAGATCCTCGACGTGCCCTTCCTGTTCCGCGACAAGGCCCATGCGCGCGCCGTGCTCGACGGCCCGATCGGCCAGGACATGCTGACCAAGTTCGACGCCAAGGGCTTCAAGGCGCTGGCCTGGGCCGAGAACGGCTTTCGCCACATGACCAACAGCAAGCGCGACGTGAAGGGCCCCGAAGACCTGAAGGGCCTGAAGATGCGCACGATGGAAAACCCGGTGCACATCGCGGCCTACAAGGGCTTCGGCATCATCACCACGCCCATGGCCTTTCCTGAAGTGTTCACCGCGCTGCAGCAAGGCACGGTCGACGGCCAGGAGAACCCGCTGCCGGTCATCATCTCGGCCAAGTTCGACCAGGTGCAAAAGCACCTGTCGCTCACGGGCCACGTGTACTCGCCCTGCATCTTCGTGATGAACAAGGCGAGCTTCGACAAGCTCAGCGCAGCCGACAAGCAAGCCTTCCTCGACGCCGCCAAGGAAGGCACGAAAGCCAACCGCGCGCGTGTCGACGAGGACGATGCCAAGGGTGTGGCCGATCTGCGCGCCAAGGGCATGACTGTGATCGACAACGTCGACAAGGCCAGGTTCGTCGCCGCGCTCGCGCCGGTCAACGCCCAGTTCGAGAAGGATTTCGGCAAGGCCAATCTCGACAAGATCCGCGACTACAAGTGAAAGAACGATTCCTTGGCATCGAGCGCTGGACCACCGGCGTCTCGATGGTCCTGGCCTGCCTGATGCTGGTCGTTGCATCGGCCCTGGGCGTGTTCCAGATCGTCACCCGCTTCGTGCTGGAACAACCGGCCGAATGGAGCGAGATCCTGATCCGCGTGAGCCTCATCTGGATGGTGTTCCTTGGCATTCCGATGGCGTTTCGGCAGGGCGCGATGGTGAGCGTGGACGTGCTCTACCGCTGGAGCCCGCCGCGCATGCGCCGCGTGCTCGACGCGGTGGTGAGCATCGCCGCGCTGGCGCTGATGCTGATCGTGCTGTGGTGGGGCTGGGACTACGCCATGCGCGGGCGCGTGCAGTCGATGGCCGGCCTCGAAAGCCTCTCGATGATGTGGTCGTACCTGGCGCTGCCGGTGGGTTCGCTGTTCTGCGTGTTCGGCATCATTGGTAATTTTCTCGACCCGAAGCGGCTCGAACTGGAGACCGCGCAATGAGTGTGATGATGGTCGCAACGATGGTGCTGTGTTTTGCACTGTCGGTCTCGGTGGCGGTTTCCATCGGGCTGGCGTCGATCCTGGGCATCCAGGTGTCGAACGCCAACATGCTGATCTCCGTGAAGGAGATGTTCAATTCGATCAACAAGTTTCCGCTGGCGGCCATTCCGTTCTTCATCCTGGCCGGCAACCTGATGGAAACCGGCGGCATCTCGCGCCGGCTGGTGGAGTTCGCCAAGAGCATCGTGGGCGGTGTGCAGGGCGGCCTGCCAATGACCTGCGTGCTCACCTGCATGATCTTCGCGGCGGTCTCGGGCTCGTCGGTGGCCACCACCTTCGCGATCGGCGCCATCCTGATCCCGGCGCTCATCAAGCACGGCTACCCCACCTCGTACGCAGCGGCCCTGCAGGCCACGAGCGCGGAGCTGGGCGTGATCATTCCGCCGTCGATCCCGATGATCCTCTACGGCGTGAGCGCCGAAGTGTCCATCGGCGAGCTGTTCATTGCGGGCTTCGGCCCCGGCATCCTGATCAGCCTGGCGTTGATGCTGTTCGTGTGGGTCTACTGCAAGTGGAAGGGCTGGGGCAAGACCGACGGCGAAGGCCGCATGCCCTTCGGCCGCGCGCTGTGGCAGGCCGGCTGGGCGCTGTTGATGCCGGTGATCATCCTTGGCGGCATCTACGGCGGCGTCTTCACGCCGACCGAGGCCTCCGCCGTGGCGGTGTTCTACGCGCTGGTGGTGGGCATGGTGATCTACCGCGAGATCAAGCCCAAGGACCTGTACACGATCTTGCGCAAGTCGGTGATGTCGTCGGCGGTGATCATGTTCATCATCGCCAACGCGGGGTTGTTCGCGTTCCTGATCACCCGCGCGGGCGTGCCCGACGCCATTGGCCACTGGCTGCAGGAAGTGCTGAAGTCGCCGGCGATGTTCCTGCTGGGCGTGAACGCGGCGCTGTTCGTGATCGGCATGTTCATCGAGACCAGCGCGGCGATCATCGTGCTCGCGCCGATCCTGGCGCCGGTGGCGGTGCACTTCGGCATCGACCCGGTGCACTTCGGGCTGATCATGGTGGTGAACCTGGCCCTGGGCATGATCACGCCGCCCTTCGGCGTGAACCTGTTCGCGGCCTGCACCGTGGCGCGCATATCGCTGGACCGCATCGTCAAGCACCTCGTGCCTTTCGTGCTGGTGATCATGGCGTGCCTGATGGTGATCACCTACGTGCCGTGGGTCTCGCTGGCGCTGCGCGACCTGGTCTACGCCAAGTAGTCGCGGCGCAGGTACACGCTGGGCGGCATGCCCAGCGTGCGCCGGAACATCGCGGTGAAGGCGCTCGGGCTCTCGTAGCCATGCGCCAACGCCACCTCCAGGATCGACGCACCCGCCGCCAGTTGCGGCAGGCTCAACAACAGCCGCGCCTGCCGGCACCACGCGCCGAAGTTCATGCCGGTCTCGCGCTGGAACAGGCGCGCCAGCGTGCGCGTGTTCATGTGCAGCCGCAGCGCCCAGTCGTCGAGCGTCGCGGGCAGCGACGGGTCGCGCACCAGTTCCTCGCACAGCACCGCCAGCCGGGCGTGGCGCGGCATCGGCACGTGCAGCGACAGCGCGGGCGCGGCCTCGATCTCATCGAGGATCAGCTCCATCACGCGCTCGTCGCGGCTGCCCGGCGCGTAGTCCAGCGGCAGCGACACGGCCGTGACGATCAGTTGCCTGAGCAATGCGCCCACGCGGATCACGCGGCACTCGCGCCCGATGTCGGCGCGCGTGCCGGGCTCGACGAAGACGGTGCGCATCTTCACCTCGCCCGCCATGCGGATCTGGTGCTCCATGCCCGGCGGCACCCAGACGCCACGACCGGGCGGCACCACCCAACTGCCGGCCACGGCGCCGACGATCATCACACCCGAGATCGCATGGATGAGCTGGCCGCGCCGGTGCGTGTGCGGCGGAATGAAGGCGTCGCCATCGGGGTCGGTCGCCAGCACCGCGACGGCCCGCGGGGTCGACTCGCCTTGTTCGGGGCGCAGATTCAGTTTGTCCATTTCTCGACGATGCTTGTTGATTCGTAGCGAGAACATCTTCGCACGCCTTCCTACGATGCCTTTCCTCTCAGGAAATCAATCAAGGAAGCGATCGAATGAACAAGCGCCGACTCGGGCTGCTCACCGGCACCCATGCCGTCAATGACCTCTATCAGGGCCTCGTGCCCGCCCTGCTGCCTTTCATGGTGCTGGAACGCGGCTACAGCTACACGGCCGTGAGCGGGCTGATGCTGGCGGCCACCGGGCTGTCGAGCGTGGTGCAGCCGCTGTTCGGCCTGTACGCCGACCGCCATCCGCGCAGCTGGCTGGTGCCGGTGGGCTTTCTGGTGGCGGCGCTGGGCGTGGTGCTGGCGGGCATCAGCCAGAGCTACCTGCTGACCTGGATCGCCATTGCGCTGTGCGGGCTGGGCATTGCGGCGTACCACCCGCCCGCGACGGTGGCGGCGCGCGCGGCCGGCGGCGCGTCGCAAAAGGCGATGAGCGTGTTCTCGGTGGGCGGCACCATCGGCGCCTCGTTCGCGCCGGTGCTGGCGGCCACGGTGGTCGGCGGCGGTGGCCTGTCGCGCAGCTACCTGCTGGGCGTGCCGGCGGTGGCGATGGGCGTGGTGTGGGTGGTGGCCAATGCGCGGCGCGGCGCGGGCGCCGCAGCGGCAGCGTTAGCCAGGAAGCAGGCCGGCAGCGAGCTGTTGAAGCCCCATAACGACTGGCGCGCCTTCAGCCTGCTGGTGGCAACCATCGTGGGCTGGTCGATTCCCTATGTGACGGTGCTGTCGATGCTCTCGCTGCGCATCACGCGTGACCTGCATGGCACCACCTTCCAGGGCGCTGCGGCACTCACCTGCTTCACCGCCTCGGGTGCGGTGGGCGTGCTGCTCGGCGGCTGGCTCGGCGACCGCCTCGGCCGCATGGGCACGATCCGCAGCGGCTACCTGCTGGCATTGCCGGCCCTTGCATGCCTTGTGCTCGCGCCGACGGCCGGCTGGGCGCTGGCCTGTACCGCGCTGCTCGGCCTGGCGATGTTCCTGCCGTTCGCGGCTCAGGTCACGCTGGCGCAGGACTACCTGCCGCGCAACCCGGCCACGGCCAGCGGCATCACGCTCGGGCTGGCGCTGTCGGTGGGCGGGCTGGTGTCGCCGCTGTTCGGCATGCTGTCGGATGCGCGCGGCCTGGGTGTCACGCTGACCGCGGTGCTCTGCGTGCTGTGCGTCGCGACCGTGCTGGCCTTGCGGCTGCGCAACCGGGCACCGGTGATCGCGCCGGTCGACCTCGAAGGGGCCGCGACCGCCTGAACGGGCGCCGGTTCGGCCCACAGCGGATTCACTGCCAGAATCGGCGTCGCGTTCGACGCTGATAACTGACAAAGAGGGAAACCGCGCCATGAATCGATTCGTCACCTGTCTTCTTGCCGGGGGCCTGCTGTCCACGGCAGCCTTTGCTGCCACGCCGGCAGCGCCCACGACGCCAGCCGCCCCGGCAACGCCTGCGGCAGCGACGCCGGCACCGGCACCCGCCGCGGCACCTGCGGCGGCGCCCACTGCCGGCATCGCCGAAGTGGAAACCGCCGTGCGCGCCTGGGCCGCAGCCTGGTCCGCCCGCGACGTGGACCGCTACCTTGCAGCCTACGCGCCCGACTTCACGCCAGCCCGCAACCAGGACCGCAAGCGCTGGGAAGCCGATCGCCGCGCCCGCATCACGGGCAAGTCGAAGATCAGCGTGACCATCGACGACCTGGTGATCAGCGTCAACGGCCAGACCGCCAGCGCCCGCTTCAAGCAGGTCTACCGCGCCGACAAGCTGAACCACACCGACCGCAAGACGCTGGAGCTGCAGCGCGTGGGCAACCAGTGGCTGATCCGCAAGGAAAGCATCGGCGCCTGACCCGCGCCAAGAGCCGGCGACGATTTTTCCCCTGTAAGGGAAATAGGTTCATGAAGATGTCACCGCCGGCCACGATGCTGCAGCCCTCGACCTCCGAAAGCTGTGGCTGCCATGTTTCCCACCAAGACCGACAAGGCGCGCGACGAACTCCAGGGCGGCCAGCGCACGCTCAGCCAGCGTGAGCGCGCGCTGCTGCTGATGGCCGACGGTCGGCGCTCGCTGACCGACTTCAGCCCGCTCTTCACGAACCGTGGCGAAGCCGAGCAGGCGATCCACACGCTGGTGCAGCGGGGCTATCTGGAAGACCCGCAAGCCGCCGCCGCCGTTGCCGCCGCGCAAGCGACAGCCCAGGCCGCTGCGGCTGCGCAGCCCGCCCCGCTGGCCGCCGCCGAGCCGATCCGCATCGCAACCTCCACCGACACCTTCGACGGCAAGCGTTCGCTGGCAACCACGCGCATGTTCCTGTTCGACATCTGCGAGCGCATGTTCGTGCGGCGCGATCCGAAGTTCGCGCTGCAGATGCGCGACGCCCTGCGCGAAGCCCGCGACCGCGAGGCCATGCTGACCATCGCCGCGCTGATGCTCAGCGAAATCGAGAAAACCGCCGGCCCCGAGCGCGCCGAATCGCTGCGCGAGCGCATCGACCGGTTGCTGCCGCCGGCCGAGGTCGTGCACTGAAGCCTGAAGCTGCGGTCCGCGCGATCCACTACACTCGCCCGGGTCAGGAGAGAGCCCCGCACGACGGGGCCGCCGAAGGCGCAGGGGATTCCCGAACGCTCAGGCAAAAGGACTGACAAGGCGCCAGTGCAAACCGGCGTTTCCTTGCTGGAGAGAGGCCGTTGCATGCATTGCACCGGCCCACCGAAGGAGCAAACCCCGATCGTGGGGCGAATCTCTCAGGTAAAGAGGACAGCAGGGGTAGCCCGTGGCGTTGCAGCCATGGATTTCGACTGCCCCTTTGGAGTGCCCCGTGGCCGCTTCCTCCGCTTCCGACGCCCAACTTCTCAAGACGCCGCTCTACGACCTGCACGTGGAACTCGGCGCCCGCATGGTCCCCTTCGCCGGCTACTCGATGCCGGTGCAATACCCCGCCGGCCTGATGGCCGAGCACAAGCACACGCGCGACGCGGCCGGCCTGTTCGACATTTCGCACATGGGCCAGTTGCGCCTGGTCGGGCCCGACGCGGCCGCCGCCTTCGAGACCCTGATGCCGGTCGACGTGATCGACCTGCCCGCCGGCAAGCAGCGCTACGGCCTGCTGCTGAACGACGAAGGCGGCATCCTGGACGACCTGATGTTCTTCAACGAAGGCAACGGCTCGATCTTCGTGATCGTGAACGGCGCCTGCAAGGTGGACGACATCGCCCACATCCAGCGCCAGATCGGCGCGCGCTGCGACGTTCAGCCCCTGCCCGACCACGCGCTGCTCGCGCTGCAAGGCCCGCAGGCCGCCGCCACGCTGGCGCGGCTGTCGCCCGGCATCGAGCGCTTCGTGTTCATGACCGGCGGCGCGGTGCAGATCGGCGGCATTGCCGCCTTCATCACCCGCAGCGGCTACACCGGCGAAGACGGCTTCGAGATTTCGGTGGCCGCCAAAGATGCCGACGCTCTGGCCCGCCTGCTGCTGGCCCAGTCCGAGGTCAAGCCCGTCGGCCTCGGTGCGCGCAATTCGCTGCGGCTCGAAGCCGGCCTGTGCCTGTACGGCAACGACATCGACACCACGACCACGCCGGTCGAGGCCTCGCTCAACTGGGCGATGCAGAAGGTGCGCCGCGCGGGCGGCGCGCGCGAAGGCGGCTTTCCGGGCGCGGCCAAGATCCTGGCGCAGCTCGCCGCAGTCACGGCAGGGGCCGCCGGCCACACCGACCACGACACGCTCAAGCGCAAGCGCGTGGGCCTTGTCGCCCTCGAGCGCATTCCGGTGCGCGACGGCACGGTGCTGCAGTCCTTCGAGGGCCAGGACATCGGCGTCGTCACCAGCGGCCTGCTCGGCCCGACGGCCGACCGCTGCATCGCCATGGGCTATGTGGCCACCGCCTTTGCCGAACCCGGCACGCGCGTGCAGGCCATCGTGCGCGGCAAGCCCGTGCCGATGGAAGTCTCGACCATGCCTTTCGTGCCGACCCGCTACTACCGCGGCTGAACACTGCAGACCCGGCTAGGCTCTGCACCCCGATTCATTTTTTCCACGAGGAGTTTTCCCATGAGCATCAAGTACACCAAGGACCACGAATGGGTGTTGGCCGAGGGCGGTGCCGCCACCGTCGGCATCACCCTGCACGCGCAGGACGCGCTGGGCGACGTGGTGTTCGTCGACCTGCCTGAAGTCGGCAAGACCTTTGCGCAAGGCGAAGTCGCCGGCGTCGTCGAATCGGTCAAGGCCGCCGCCGACGTGTTCATGCCCGTGTCGGGCGAGATCACCGAAGTGAACGAAGCGCTGCGCGCCGATCCGTCGCTTGCCAACAGCGACCCGCTGGCCAGCGGCTGGTTCTTCAAGGTCAAGCTGAGCGAACCCGCGCAACTCGACGCGCTGCTCGACTCGGCCACCTACGACAAGTTCGCCGCCGAATCCTGATCCACCGCGTTCCCCCGCCTTTCCTTCTTCTCCCCAAGCCTTCACCGCCATGCCGATTCCCGCCCTTCCCTCTTTGCAAGAACTAGAGAACGCCGAAGAATTTCTCGCCCGCCACATCGGCATCGATGCGGCGGACGAGGCGCGCATGCTGCCGGTGATCGGCTCGGCGACGCGGGCGGAACTCATCGACGGCATCGTGCCCGCGGCCATCCGCCGCACCAGGCCCATGCGCCTGCCCGCACCGGTGACCGAAGCCGATGCGCTGGCCGAACTGAAGGCGATGGCGTCGAAGAACAAGGTGTTCAAGAGCTTCATCGGCCAGGGCTACTACGGCACGCACACGCCGGGCGTGATCCTGCGCAACGTGCTCGAAAACCCCGCCTGGTACACCGCCTACACGCCCTACCAGGCCGAAATTTCGCAGGGCCGCATGGAAGCCCTGCTCAACTTTCAGACGATGGTGTGCGACCTCACGGGCATGGCCATCGCCAACGCATCGATGCTCGACGAAGCCACGGCGGCCGCCGAGGCCATGACGCTCGCCAAGCGCAGCGTGAAGAGCAAAAGCAACGTGTTCCTGGTCTCGGGCGACTGCCATCCGCAGACCATCGAAGTCATCAAGACGCGCGCCGCGCCGCTGGGCATCGAGGTCAAGGTGAGCACCGTGTCCGAAACGCTGCCGCACCTGATGGTGAGCGGCGAGTTCTTCGGCGTGCTCGCGCAATACCCCGCCACCACCGGCCACGTGCACGACCTGCGACCGCTCGCGGGCCACGCGCACCAGTGCGACGCCGCCTTCATCGTCGCGGCCGACTTGCTGGCACTCACTTTGCTCGTCGCGCCAGGCGAGTTCGATGCCGACATCGTCTGCGGCACCACGCAGCGCTTCGGCATGCCGCTGTGCAACGGCGGCCCGCACGCCGCCTACCTGGCTTGCCGCGACTCGTTCAAGCGCTCGCTGCCGGGTCGCCTCGTCGGTGTGAGCGTCGACACGCACGGCCAGCCCGCCTACCGCCTCGCGTTGCAAACGCGCGAGCAACACATCCGCCGCGAGAAGGCCACATCCAACATCTGCACGGCGCAGGTGCTGCCGGCCGTCGTCGCCAGCATGTACGCCGTGTACCACGGGCCCGATGGCCTGACGCGCATCGCACAGCGCGTAGCGGCGCTCACCGCCATCCTCGCGCAAGGCCTCGCGCAGATGGGTCGCGAGCCGGTCAACACCACCGCCTTCGATTCGCTGACCGTCCGCACCGACGACGACACGCCGAAGATCATCGAGCGTGCCTACGCCGCCGGCGTCAACCTGCGCCAACGTTTGCAGCAGCACCTGGGCATCTCGCTGGACGAGACCAGCACGCGCGCCGACGTCGAAACGCTGTGGGCCCTGTTCGTGCCCGCCGGCACGCCGATGCCGCGCTTCGACGACCTTGCCGGCAAGGCCGTGCCGCTGATCCCCGAAGACCTGCGCCGCACCAGCCCCTTCCTCACGCATCCGGTGTTCAACACGCACAAGAGCGAAACCGCGATGCTGCGCTACATCCGCAGCCTGTCCGACAAGGACCTCGCGCTCGACCGCAGCATGATCCCGCTGGGCAGCTGCACGATGAAGCTCAATGCGACCAGCGAGATGATCCCGATCACCTGGCCCGAGTTCGCGAACATCCACCCCTTCGCACCGGCCGACCAGCTGCAGGGCTACGCGCAACTCGACGCGCAACTGCGCGCCTGGCTGTGCGAAGCGACTGGCTACGCGGGCATCAGCCTGCAGCCCAATGCCGGCTCGCAAGGCGAATACGCCGGCCTGCTGGCCATCCGCTCCTTCCATGAAGCCAAGGGCCAGGGCCATCGCAACATCTGCCTGATTCCGTCGTCGGCGCACGGCACCAATCCCGCGAGCGCGCAGATGGTGGGCCTGCAGGTGGTGGTGACGGCCTGCGATGCGCAGGGCAACGTCGACATGGACGACCTGAAGCGTGCCTGCGAGAAGCACAGCGCCAACCTGGCGGCCGTGATGATCACCTACCCCAGCACGCACGGCGTGTTCGAGACCCGCGTGAAGGAGCTGTGCGAGCTGGTGCACGAACACGGCGGCCGCGTGTACGTGGACGGCGCCAACATGAACGCGCTGGTCGGCGTGGCCGCGCCGGGCGAGTTCGGCGGCGACGTGAGCCACCTGAACCTGCACAAGACCTTCTGCATTCCGCACGGCGGTGGCGGCCCCGGCGTCGGCCCTGTCTGCGTGGTCGAAGACCTCGTGCCTTACCTGCCGGGCCATGCAACGGCAGGTTTGGCATCGAACGGCGTGGGCGCCGTCTCGGCCGCGCCGCTGGGCAACGCGGCCGTGCTGCCGATCAGCTGGATGTACTGCCGCATGATGGGCGCCAAGGGCCTGCAGGCCGCGACCGAAACCGCGATCCTGAGCGCAAACTACATCAGCGCGCGCCTGAAGGACCACTACCCCACGCTGTACGCAAGCCCCAACGGCCATGTCGCGCACGAGTGCATCCTGGACCTGCGCCCACTGAAAGACACCAGCGGCGTCACCGCCGAAGACGTGGCCAAGCGCCTGATCGACTACGGCTTCCACGCGCCCACATTGAGCTTCCCGGTGCCCGGCACGCTGATGGTCGAGCCGACCGAGAGCGAGCCGCTGGCCGAACTCGACCGCTTCATCGACGCAATGATCGCCATTCGCGGCGAAATCCGCCGCATCGAAGAAGGCGTGTGGCCGAAGGAAGACAACCCGCTCAAGCACGCACCGCACACGGCGGCCAGCCTGCTCGGAACGGAATGGGCGCACCCCTACTCGCGCGAACTCGGCGCGTTCCCGCTGGCCGAACTCAAAAAGGCCAAGTACTGGCCGCCGATCGGCCGCGTCGACAACGTGTATGGCGACCGCAACCTGTTCTGCAGTTGCGTGCCGGTGGGCGACTACAAGGAAACCGAAGAAGCCTGAGGCCGGCAAACCCGCGCCTCGGTGGCCCGCCGCACACCCGCGGCGCGGTCACTCTGCCGGATGCAGCCATCGCCGTGGCCGCGATGGTCGAAGCCCTGTTACTGCTTCTTCTTTTTGGCGATATCGGCGGTGGCGATCTGCTGACGCAGCCCGCGCAGGCTGGCCTTCAGCTTGCGCTCGTTCTCCGGGCCCATGCGCACCATGATCTTCTGGCCCGAGGACATCGATTCGAGCCTCGGGTCGACGTACTCGTAGCGCACCCAAGGCCGCGTCGACGGCACGTCGCCCTTCACCTCGACCAGCCGCACCTGCACCGGCCCGGTGGGCTCTGGCGCTTGCAACAGATGATCGATCACGGCAATGAGCCGGTCGTTGAAGTAGCGCCCCGGGTAGCCCAGCTCTTCATAGGCCTGCTGGAACAGCGGATAGAGCTTGGCGTACACCGCTGCCGCCTTCGCCGGATCGATCGACTCGGCCAGCAGCACGATGCCGTTGTAGCGTGCAGCGTTGTTGGCAGCGATGGTCTGCGCGCCGCCCTGCGGCCCTTCGGTGATGAAGCGCTGCCCCGTCGGTTGCACCGGCCACGCGCTGGCAGGCGACTGTTCGCGCGCGAGGTTGTCGACCGTGGCGACAAAGCGCCGCACGATGCCGTCGGAACGCAGGAAGGCTTCCGCGTTCTTGCCGCCGAGCAATTCGGCCAGCGCCTTCATCACGCGCGAATCGGAATCGGCGAGCTTGGGCAGGGCCGCATCGGGCGGCGCGAGCGCATCGACCGGGTTCTGCGGGCCGGTGGGCTCGGCGGCAGGCGGCGGGGCGGGCGCATCGTTCGGCGCGGCGGCCACCGGCACGGGTTCGGCTGGCTTGACCTGTTGCTGCTGATACCAGCGCCAACCGAAGAAGGCAGCCACCAGCGCCAGCAAAACGATGACGACGATGGTGCCGGTCGGTGCCTCGCGGCGGGGCCTGAATTCGGGAGAGTCGCGCGTATCGCGCGTGTCGCTGTCGGACATGAGGTCGGTTTCCTTTTGCGAAGGCTGCAGTGGGAGACGGAGCTATGGTGCACCAATAACGGCCGCACCACGGCCACATCCTCGTAACGCACTGTGACGCGCCGACCGCGCGGAAGTTCAGTCGATGCCGATGACGTGCGCCTCGCGCGGGTCGACCTTGCCCGCATGCAGGTTCGCGATCACCGCCTGCGCATGCGCAAAACCCTCGCCGCGTGCCAGCGTCATCCAGCGGTTGCCGGGTTGGCTCAGTTCGGCGACGAAGCGGCCCTGTGCTTCGTTGAAGCGGCGGTTGACCTCCTCCGGGCCCCAGTCGGCATTCCGCTTGCGGATCTGCACGGGCGCGAAGTAGAGCTGGGGCGTCGGGCCAGGCAGCGCGTCGGTGTTGCCGAGAAACTCGGTCTTCTGCGCCGAGCCTGCATAGCAGTCGTACACCAGTGCATCGCCGAAGTGATGGTGAATGGTCGCGCGCAGATCGTCGTTGCCCGAGAAGTCAATGTAGAGCGTGGGCACGTCGGCCGGCAGCGTGGTGATGTCCTCGTAGCTCAAGGTGCGGTCGTAGCAGCCCAGCCCTTCCACGAAGGCGCGGTTGCCGGCCGAGGTGGCGGCAATCAGCTGCAAGCCCTCTCGCTTGTCGAGGCAGAACGCGGTGCCGAACGCCGTCTTGCTGGACGCGCTCGACACCACCACCTGCGTCGCGCCCAAGAAGCCCTTGTCTTCCAGGAAGTCGGCCAGCATGAACGAGGTGATGAAGAGCGGGCGCACCAGCATCTGGTAGTCCTCGAGTGCGGCAACGTAGCCGGCGTCGTTGCTGCAGCGCATGTATTGGTTGTAGGCCGACACCAGTTCGCTGCGGTGCGCTGCGCCGTCGTAGAAACCCCGCGCCGTCACGCGCACCGGCTGCATGCGCAGGTGGCTCGCGATCGGGAAGTAGCCGTAGAAGCGCTCGCCCACGGCCACACCTTCCACGTTCGATGCCGCCACGTCGGCAAAGCCCCAGGCCGGCATGTGGCCCCAGTCGGCATCGCCGGTGGGAAAGAACTGCCAGTACTTCATCACCGCGTCACCGAAGGCGGCATAGGTGATGTTGTTGGTGGTCAGCGAGAAGCGGCTGATTTTCATCAGCACCTCGCCGGGTTGCAGCGCGCCGTCGTCGGGCGTGGTCAGCACGCGGGTCGTGCCGAGTGCGTTCTTGCGCGTTTCGAGGCGGGTTAAAGTGAATGCGTTGTTCATTCGCAAACTGTATGGCGCCCCGTCCCGCGACGGGTTCGGAAAACCAGTCGATGCCCGCCGCACCCCGCTCCAAGCCCCTGAAACGCCCCACGCAGGCACGCGGCAAGTTCACCGTTCAGGCGATCTACGACGCCTTTGTTCGGATTTGGACCGCGCACGGATGGGAAGGCGTGACCACGCGCGCCGTGGCGCTCGAAACCGGCATTGCCGTCGGCACGCTCTACGACTACTTTCCCGACAAGGAAGCGTTGCTCTCGGGCTATGTGCGCCATTGCGTCGAGGCGCTGCTCGCACGCATCGACGCCGAGGTGATCGCACTCACCGATCTCGCGTGGCGCGAGCGAGTGCAACGGTTGGTGCGCCTGACCTGCGACGCGCAACTCGAAGGCCTGCCCGCCTTCGACCACGAGATGCTGATGCTCGAACACCGCGTGGCCGAGCCCAAGCACCATCGCCGGGTGTACGACGAACTCGCGGCGCGCTGGATGCAGGCTTTCGCGGCCTGCGAAGACCTGCAGCCACCGCCCTCGCCCACCACCATCCACGCACTGCTGACCGCCGCCTGGGGTGGCCGCCGTTACCGGCTGCTGGTGCAGCCCCTGAACGACGATCGCGACGATTGGGTCGGCGAGATGCAGGCGATGGTCATGGCGCGCCTGCTGGCGCGCTGAGCGACTGCAGCCACGCCAGCGAGCCCTGCAGCTCGGCCGGGCGAATCTCGTGCGCGCCCGGAAAATCCGAACCAGACAACGCCAGCGGCAGCGTGCGCGCCAGTTCGCGCGTGGCCTCCGCGGCGCTGGGCGGAATCACGTTGTCGGCGCTGCCGTGGCTCACCCACAGCGCCTTGCCCTCGAAGGCCTCGGGCGGCGCAATGTGCGGCACCACCTGCGACAGCAGCCGGCTGTGCCACACCATCGCGGCACGCACGCTCTCGGGTTTTGTCAGCAGCAGCGACAGCGCCATGATCCCGCCCTGGCTGAAGCCGCCGACCACGATGCGCTCCGGCGGCACACCGAGTTGCTTGGCGGCCGAGGCGATCATCTCGCCGACCAGGAAGCGGCTTTCGCGCTCCTGCTCTTCGTTGATCTGACGCTCGCCATTGGCCAGTATCTGGAACTCGAACCAGGCGTAGGCATCGGGCGACAGCACATAGGGCGCGCGCAGGCTCAGCACATGAAACTGCGGCGGCATCATGCGCGCCAGCCCGAACAGGTCCTGCTCGTTGCTGCCGACGCCGTGCATCAGCACCAGCAGCCAGGGTTCGCGCACCTGGGGCTGCGCGGCGTGTTCCAGGAACTTGAGGGGCAGGTGAACTTGGGTCATGGATGGGTTCAGAGCGATGTAGAAAAACCTTGGGCCAACGCGCGCGTGACTTCCGCTGCGGGCAGCTCGCGGCAGCCGGTCGCATTCTGGCCCGACCACAGCGGAGAAAAATCGCCACTGCCCTTGGCTTCGGCCTTGGCGCGCAGCGGCGCGATGGCCGAGGTGGCGAGTGGAAATTCCGGAGCTGCTGCGCCGATGGGCCCCAGCTCGCGAATCACGCGATTGACGATGCCGCGTGCCGGCCGGCCCGTGAACAGATTGGTCAGCACCGTGTGGCGCGCGGCCTCGCTCTTGAGCGCCGCGCGGTGCAGCGCACTGGTCGTGGCTTCGGGCGTCAGCATGTAGGCGGTGCCGATCTGCACGCCCGCGGCGCCCAGCGCCATGGCCGCGGCCACGCCGTTCGCATCCGCGATGCCGCCGGCCGCGATCACGGGCAGCTTGATGGCGCGCACCAGTTGCGGCAGCAGCGCGAAGGTGCCGAGCTGCTTCGTCAGGTCGTGCGAGAGAAAGTGCCCGCGATGCCCGCCTGCTTCGAGCCCCTGCGCAATGACGGCATCGGCGCCATGCGCTTCGAGCCACAGCGCTTCTTCGAGCGTGGTGGCCGATGCCAGCACCTTCGCGCCCCAGCCGTGCACCTGCGCCAGCAGTGCCTCGGATGGCAGCCCGAAATGAAAGCTCACGACCGGGGGCTTGAACTCGGCCAGCAGATCGGCCACGTCGGCGCTGAAGGGGTTGCGGCCCGGCCCGGCCGGGATGCTCGCCGCATCGATGCCGTACTCGGCGTAGTACGGCGCCAGCGCGGCGCGCCAAGTCGCTTCGCGCTGCGCGCTCGGTTCGGGCGGTGTGTGGCAGAAGAAGTTGACGTTGTAGGGCTTGTTTGTTCCAGCGCGGATTGCCGCGAGTTCGCCGCGCATCGCGTCGGCGCTCAACATGGCGCAGGGCAACGAGCCGAGCCCGCCTGCATTGCTGACCGCAATTGCCATCGCGCTGCCTTGCACGCCGGCCATCGGCGCCTGGATCAGGGGAAGTTCGGTACCGAGAATCTGCTTCAGCGTCGTCATGCGAAAGGTTCCTTGTGTGTCGATGCCGGCCATTCTCCCGCCAAGCCGGTGGTCGCCTTGGCGGCGGGGTCATGGCCGCCCGGCTTCGGCACAATCGCGGGCATGCACAGTCCGCTCGTTTCCAGCCCCGTTCTTTCGCGCACCCTGCTTGCAGGCGCCATCGCCCTGCTTTTCGGCCTCGCTGGCTGCTCGCAGGAAGACAGCAGTTCTTCTTCCGCCACCACGACAGTAGACGCTCCGGCGGCAGCAGTCACCACAGAAGCAGCCCCAGCCCCCACCAACGCCGCCACGCTCAAGCGCGGCGAACTCATGGCGCTGATATTCCCCGGCTGGGAAGACAAGGACGACGGCCGTGGCGGCGCCGTGCAGTTGCCGGACATCGGCAATGACGGCAAGCCCGTGTCGGGCAGCGAGGCCGAGCAGCAAGCCAACGTGTCGCCGCGCGAGGTGGTGCGCCTGGACGACACGCACGCCGTGATGCTGACCGAGACCGTGCCGCTCGACGACCAGGGCCAACCCATCAGCAGCCACGTGGCCGGAGCCTGGCTCGGCGCCTACTTCTTCGAGCAGGGCGCCGACGGATGGACGCTCACCAAGCGCAGCGACGGCGTCGACTACCTCGGTTTCATGGGCAACATCGGCCAGACGAGGGTGGAGCGCATCGCGCCGCAGCGCTTCGTGCTGACCACCACCAGCGGCAGTTGCTGGCAGGGCAACTGCGGCACCTGGTTCTCGGTCTACGAACTGGGCGCCAGCACGGTGCACGAGCTGGTCACCAGCATCCCGCTGTCGGCGACGAACAGCGGCGCCGACGAGGCCTGCGAGCAGGTGCTGCAAAACAAGCGCCCGGAGACCCCGGCGCGCGGCAGTTGCTTCGATGTGGACGGCACGCCGGAGTTTGTGCTGGGCACCGACGACGAACCGGGCGACATGCGCATCGTGTTCAGCGGCGCGCAAACGACCAACACCAGCGACCGTGCTCAGACCGTCGACCGCACGGTGATCTATACCTATCGCAAGGGCACCTATGTGCCGGGTGAGGGGCGCAATCCTGTGCCGGGGTTTTGACGGCGTCTTGCTCGTCGTGATGCTCGGGGCGGGTTCATTCGGGGCGAGTGCGAATGACACCAGGTGCTCCCCTCCGCGAATGTCCCCCGCTTCGCTCCTCCTTTATTTCGCTGCGGGGAGCACCTGGCGTCATTCGCACCTGGGCACGCTGTGCGTTTCCGGCCGATCAACCAGTGCTCTGAGCGCTCACGTCGATACGGGGCTCTTCTTAGCTAAATAAAGGAGGAGCGAAGCGGGGGACATTCGCGAAAAAGAACACCGTGTCGGCGTGAGCGACGCCCTGAACAGCAGCGCCCGCTACTTATTCCTCGCTGGTCCACTCCACCTGCACGCCCAGGCTGCGCAGGTTCTCGACAAAGCGCGGATGCGCGCGCCGGATCGGCGTGGCATTGCGGATCTCCGAACGCCCCTCGATGCTCGCCGCCACCATGAACAGCGCAATCGCCACGCGGATGATGTAGGGGCTCTCCACCACCGCCGGCGTCAGCGGATTGCCGCCGAAGGTAATCAGCCGGTGCGGATCGGACGAGAACACATGCGCGCCGAACTTCGACAGTTCGCCCGTCCAGCCCAGCGCGCCGTCGTACACCTTGTTCCAGAACATCGCATTGCCCTGCGCGCGCACGCCCAGTGCAATGAAGATCGGCAGCAGGTCCACCGGAAAGTAAGGCCATGGCGCCGCCTCGACCTTGGTCAGCACGTTGCTCGTGAAAGGCGTCTGCACCTTCAGCGGGCCGCTGCGGATCGCGCGCGACCAGCCGTCTTCGTGCGTGATCTGCACGCCGAACTTGGCAAAGGTGCGGTCGATCAGCGGGAAGTTTTCTGGCGCGCTGTTGCGCACGACCACGTCACCACCCGTGATGGCGCCCAGCGCCAAAAAGGTCGTGATCTCGTGGAAGTCTTCGTCGAAACGAAACTCCCCGCCCTTCAGCGCGTTGCCGCCATGCACCGTCACCCGCGAAGTGCCCATGCCTTCGATGCGCACGCCGATCATTGCCATGAAGCGGCAGAACTCCTGCACGTGCGGCTCCGACGCGGCATTGGTCAGCGTCGAAATGCCGTCCGCAGCAGCGGCGCACAGCACGAAGTTCTCGGTGGTGGTGACCGAGGCGTAGTCGAGCCAGTGGTCGGTGGGCGTCAGCCGACCGTCGCTGTGCACCAGCAGCGAACCTTCGGTGCGCTCGACCTTGCCGCCGAAGCGCTGGAACACCTCCACGTGCGGATCGATCTCGCGCACGCCCAGGGTGCAGCCCTTGACGTTGTCTTCCAGCCGCGCCACGCCGAAGCGTGCCAGCAGCGGCGGCACCAGCATGATGGACGATCGCATTTCCTCGGGCAGCCGGTGCAGCGACGCGTCGAAAGTGGTCTCGCGGTGGTGCAGTTCGAGCGTGCCGGTCTCATGGTCCATGTGCACGTCGCTGCCGAGCGTACGGAAGATGTCGAGGATCTTGCGCACGTCGGTGATGTCGGGCACGCCATGCAGGCGCAGGGGCTCATAGGTGAGCAAGGTGGCGCAAAGCACCGGGAGCACGGCGTTCTTGTTGGCGGAGGGAGTGATGCGGCCACGCAGCGGCGTACCGCCGTGCACGATGAGGTTGGACATGAAGAGGCGGGAAAAGCGGGAGGCGGTGGGAGAAAAAGGCCGCGGACAATCCGAAACCAGAAGCGGACAACTTTACCGTCTGAAAGCAGCATGAACGGCGCTGAAGTTGTAAGAACTTCAAAGCGGAAGCCGCGGAATTAACAATTCTTTCGCGTTACATCCAACCAGTTTTCCAAAACCAACTTCTTATGCGCACGCGCTCATGGCGAACGCCCATGCCGCAGCACACGCCCGGCGTGCACGTCCATGGTGTGGCCATCGCGACAGGCCAGCCGGCCGTTCACGAACACCGCGTCGATGCCGGTGCTGACCTCGGTGGGGTTCGCGAAGGTCGCGCGATCGGCCACTTGCTGCTCGTCGAACACCACGACGTCGGCATGATGGCCCTGCGCCAGCACGCCCCGGCCTTGCAGGCCGAACCGGCGCGCACTCAGGCCGGTCATCTTGTACACCGCCGCTTCCAGCGAAAACAGCCGGCGCTCGCGCACATAGTGCCCCAGCACCTTGGGGAAAGTGCCCCACAACCGAGGATGCGGGCTCACGTCGTGCGCGAGCCCGTCGGAGCCCACCATGGCCATCGGATGGCTGAGGATGCGGCTCACGTCGTCTTCGCTCATGGCGAAGTAGATGGCGCCCGCGGGCTGCAGGTCCAGCGCCAGTTGCTCGGGCGTGACGCCGCGCTCGCGTGCCAGCGCAAAGAGCGATTGCCCGGCGGCGCTGGCGTCGGCCTTTGACCAGGTCACCCGCACGTCGTCCGACTGCGCCACCCGCGCGGGCAGCAGCATGGTGGAAGAGGCGTTGTAGGGATAGCAGTCGAAGCACACCGCTTGGCCCTTCGCGGCCTGCTCGATCATGGCCAGCGTTTCCACCGAACGGCCATGGTTGGCCTTGCCGACCAGCTTGTGGTGCGACAGCACCGTGTCTACGCCCAGCGCTCGTCCGATCAGCAGCGCCTCGCGCAGCGCATCGTCGATGGCATCGCTTTCATCGCGGATGTGCATCGTGATGACGCCTGCGGCGTGGGTGAGCGGCGCGCCCACGGCAATGACCTCTTGCGTACTGGCCGCCTTGGCCGGCGGGTAGTACAGCCCGGTCGACATGCCGATGGCACCCGCTTCCAGCGCCTCGGCCAGGTCGTTGGCCATGAGCCGTTCTTCGCCTGCGGTGGCTGCGCGGTCCAGCCGGTCCATGCGGCGCACGCGCAGCGTCGAGTGCCCGACCAGACAGGCCGCATTCACTGCGGGCCCGGACTGCTCCAATTCGTTCAGGTAATCGCCGAAGCTGTTGAAGCGCCATGCGTCCGTGCCCAGCAGATCCAGCGGAGCCGGAAGCGTCGCCGGCGCCTTCAGCGGGGCCAGGCTGATGCCGCAGTTGCCGGTGACCACGGTGGTCACCCCTTGCGACAGCTTCGGGTGCGCGCCGGTTGGCGTATCGAGCAGCAAGCGGTCGTCGTGCGTGTGCACGTCGATGAAGCCCGGCGCCACGATGCGCCCGCGCGCATCGAAGCGCTCTCGGGCTGGCACCGCAGAAAGATCGCCGATCCCGGCAATGCGGCCTGCGGCAATCCCCACATCCGCGCGCCAACGCGGCGCACCAGTGCCATCGATCACGCATCCACCCTCGATGATCAAGTCAAGCATTGGCGCGCCCGTCATTCGACCTGCGCGCCGGAGCGCTTCACCACGTCGGCCCAGATCGGGGTTTCGCGTGCGACACGCTCCGTCAGGCGTTCGGGCGGGCCCGTCAATGTCTCGAACCCGATGGCTGCGTATTTTTCGCGAATGCCGGGCGTGGCCAGGATCGTGTTGATGGCGCCGTTCACTTGCGCAACGACGCCCGCAGGCGTCTTGGCGGGCGCGACGATGCCGCCCCACGCCACCACGTCATAGCCCACGACACCGGACTCGGCCATGGTGGGAATCTCTGGAAACAGCGCGCTGCGGTGTGCTCCGGTCACGGCCAGCACCTTGAGTCGCCCCGCCTTGATGTGCGGCGAGATGGAACTGAGGTTGTCGAAGATCAGGTCGACCTGCCCGCCCATCAGGTCCTGAATGGCCTGCGGACTGCCGCGATAAGGAACGTGCGTCATCGAAATGCCGACCATGCTCTTGAACAGCTCGCCGCTCAGGTGCCCCGTCGTTCCGTTGCCCGCAGACCCCACGCTGAGCGCACCCGGCTTCGACTTGGCCAGTGCAATCAATTCCTGGACGCTGTTCACGCCAAGCTCCTTGCGCACCACCAGGGCGTTCTGCACATAGCCCAGAAGCGCCACCGGAACGAGTTGCCTGTCGGGGTCGTAAGGCAACGTCTTGAACAGCGACTTGTTGATGGCCAGCGTACCGACATTGCCGTAGCCCAAGGTGTATCCGTCCGGTGCGGCGCGCACGATGTCGATCATCCCGATGTTGCCGCCCGCGCCCGGCTTGTTGTCCACGACAAGGGGTTGCCCCAGTGACCGCGAAAGCTCGCTGGTGAGGATGCGGCAGACCGCATCCGGCGAGCCGCCCGCTGCCGATGGCACCACCAGCCGGATGGGCCGCTCGGGCCAGCTTGCGGCGCGCGACAACAGCGGCACACCGGCGAACGCGGTGGCGCAGCCCAGTTGCAGAAGGTCGCGTCGCGTGGGACGGTTGGCAGTCATCGGCTCATCCTTTCATCGTTGAAAACACCCGGAGGGACGGCGCGATGATCTGTTTTCAGGCCGAGGTGGACAAACCATGTTTGCTGGGCTCTGCATGCGCTTTCCTCATGCATGATTGCGGTGCGCGAACGAATTCATGGAGCATTCGCGCACCGAACTTGTTCTTTTCTCATGAACCATCACGTCCGAGCCCCGTCCACGACATCGCTGCTTTGCCTGGAAGCCAGCGCGCGTTTGCGCTCCTTCACTGCTGCCGCGCAGGAGCTGCGCCTCACGCAGGGCGCGGTAAGCCGGCAGATCCAGACGCTGGAAGACCGGCTCGGCGTCAAGCTCTTCACCCGCCGGCGCGAGGCACTGACGCTGACGGACGCCGGGCGCTACTACCTCGGCGAAATCGCGCCGCTGCTCCACCGGCTCGAACGTGCCACGTCCAACGTCATGGCGTTCAAGGGCCGCGGGGGCGAACTGTCGCTGTCGGTCGGTGCATCGGTGGGCAGCTACTGGCTCATTCCGCGCCTGCCGGCGTTCACGCGCGACCATGGAGAAATCATCCTCAACCTGGGCACGCGCGTGGGGCCGGTGGACTTTCGCAGCACGTCGGTCGATGCGTCGCTGGAGTTCGGCGATGGGCAGCGCCCCGGCCTGCACAGCGAGTTCGTGTTGCCGTTGATCCTGTCGCCCTACGCAGCGCCTGCATGGATCGCCGCCCACGGCAAGGTCGTCGATGCGAACACTCCGCGGTCGTCACTCATCCATCACCAGACGCTCCCTGATGCGTGGAACGAATGGTTCACGCTCGAAGGCATCGCGGGCGGCGCCGGACGCGAGGGGCCGCGTTACGAGATCATGTCCATGGCCCTCAACGCGTCCGTCGCCGGCATGGGTGTGGCATTGCTGCCGCCCTACATGGGCGAGGACATGGTCGCGGCGGGCCGACTCAAACGGCTGTCGCGGCGCAAGTGGCGCTACGCGAAGGGCTACTACCTCGTCTACCCGGAAGAGTCCGCGCAGATGCAATCGCTGCAGGTCTTCAGGGCATGGTTGCTGGAACAGGCGAAGGACAACGCCCGAGCCTAGGTTCACGGGTTCAGTGCGGCTCGCATCAACGCGAGCAGCAGCGGCGGCAGCCATTCACGACGAACTTGTTACTCCCCCGTCGCGCGCGTGCCCGACTAGATTGCTTGCACCCAGCCAATTCCGCTGGAAAAGCAACCTCGAAAGGACAAGACAAATGAACCACGCCTACACCGGCGGTTGCGCGTGCGGCGCCATCCGCTACGAGATTTCAGCCGAGCCGATCTTCCAGAACCACTGCCAGTGCCGCGACTGCCAACGCAAGAGCGGCACTGGCCACGGCTCGTACCTCACCTTTGCGCGCGGCGGCGTGAAGCACAGCGGCCCGGCCACGCTGTGGGACATGATCGGCGACAGCGGCAACGTCAAGACACGCGCGTTCTGCCCGACCTGCGGCTCACCCGTGTACATGACCTTTGCGGCAATGCCCGACATCTTCACCGTGCACGCCGCAAGCCTCGACGAGCCGGGGCGCTACAAGCCACAGGCGGTGACGTATGCCGTGCGCGCCCATGCGTGGGACTTTCTCGACCCGGCATTGCCGACGTTCGACAAGATGCCACCGATGTGAGCTGTGCGACGGCACCTTGGCCTGCGCGAGCGCGTTCAGCGCGATCGATAGCACCGCCGTGTCTACCTGGCCAGTATCCAGCCCCCGATCTGCTCGACAACTTCGCGGTCGAGCCCGTTGAAGCCGTGATACGCCATGGCCTCGCACGGGTCGCCGTTGCTTGCGCCGCCCTTGAAGCTCAGCAATTCTTTCTTCGGTGAGTTTTCAAGCTTCGCCATGAGCTCAGGCACGCTGGCAAACGGGCACAGCGGGCAGCCGTCCTGCTCGTGATGCACGACGAGAACCGGCACCCGGATCTTTTCCAGCGGCATCGCCGGAACGGGTCGGCCGGCCTTGTCGATGAGGATGGTCGAAGTCAGGACGATCCCGTCCGGGCCTTCGGGGCCGGCAAGCTCCGTGGCGAGATACGCTGCGGATTGCGTCCCCCGACTGGTGCCCACCAGCCACACAGGCGCCTTCGATTGCTCGCGCATCCACGCAATGACCGCCTTCATGTCTGCCGCGTGCTCCGGCTTCTGACGAAACCCGCCGAGGTACGGCGGACTTTGCCGATCCGATGGCGCATCGACCACGGCCACCATGAACCCTTGGTCCGCGAACAACTGCCGCGTGCGAACGAGGAAGTTTCCAGCACCCCACTTGAGCGAACCATTGGGAAAGATCTGCAGCCCGCCGTGCCCGCCCGCGAGCAGGATCACCGCCGCCTTTGTTGTTGCTGTCGCCGGCGGCGACAGCACGAGCATTCGCTGCGTCACCCCGGGCCGGGTGGGAATGTCGACCACCTTCTGGGTGGTCTGCGACTGAACTTGCGAAACCAGCGCCATCAGAAAACCTGCGATCCAGTATCTGGCAAGGTTGTACATCGACGATCTCCTTCGCTTGCGTTGACCGGCCCCTGATGCGTCACGAAGGAATGTTACCCACGCTCGACGGAATCGGGGGCGTGCCCCGGCCGCGCGGGCATGTTCAAGTGGCGGCTGCGCGCTATAGATTGGCTTGCGTGAGGGAGCGCGAAATCCGCGCAAACGACATGCTGAAGAGGTGGCGAGCAGCTTGCCCAAATTGCTCGCCCTCTTTCCATCGTTCTCTCTCACAGAAAGCCGGCAATGTTGATTGATGTCTCACGCGCACCCTTTGTATTCATCAGGGCGGAAGTGGAATCCCATGCGTCCATCGAGGAGCAATTCCAGCAACTGCTCGACAAAGAGCAACCGTTCGTCCTGATCACCAACCATGGGGAAGACGACCACCATGACGAGACGGCCGAGGAGCGCAGGCAGAAGGCTCTTCTCTTCAAGAAGATCAAGGCTCGCCTGACCCAGCTGTGCCGGGGAATGATTGTTCTTGAAGGAGACAAGCCCACGCCTGCACCTGCCCGCTTGATGGCGACAACGGCAAGCAAAGCATTCGGCTTCGCGGTCGCGTTCGTCTCCAGCGAGGAAGATGCGATTCGACAAGGCATGGAACTGCTGGCCAAGGGCAAGTGACGGATTTCGATGACTCGCCACGATCCGTTTTGAGCTATATATCTTTTGATGAATCGTTCCAGCTTCTTCGCGCGTCGCCTCAGATCCCTCGCAGCCATCTGCTGCCTTGCGGCGACGACCCACGTCATCGCCGACGAACCAACGAACGCCAAGCCAAGAACCATCCCCGATGTCGAGATCAAGGCAACGCTTTCGACCGCCGGCTCCTATGGCGAGATATGGAGCCTGCATCTCACACCGGACGGCCTGGGTTACTTCCGCTACTTCAATAACCGCCGGCCCCAAGGAGAACTCTCGGGCGAGTTCCTCTTTGATCTGGACGCCATCTCGAAGTTGGCCGCGCTCGCACAGACCCAATCCTTTGAAAAGTTGCCCAAGACGATCAAGCCTTCCCTGCTCATGTTGCACGGGCCCGACTACGCCTTGTCGATACAGATAGGCGCCAAGCGGCATGCAGTGGAGCTTTTTCAGCCCGACGACGTCGGGCAAACCGAAGAGCTCACACGGTTCGCGGAAGTCTGGAACGCGATCTGGTCACCGCTTCCCTTCAAGCCGCCGCTGCTGCCTGTCGTCGGCAAGCCATAACGAGAACCAAAGTGACGAAGCAGACCGCCGCATGGCTCGGGTTTCTCATTGCCCCGCTCATCTCTTCGGTAGTGCTCGCGTTGGGCAGTCCGGCAATGACGCAAGGCACTGCGACCGGATACCTGGCGACTGTGGCGCTTTTTTATGTCGCCTCGCTCGTCCCCACGGCCATGCTCGCGGTTCCAGCCTTCCTCCTGCTTCTGGCGCTGAAGCTGGTGAGATGGTGGTCCACCATCGGTTTCGGTTTTGTTGCCGGCTGTGGCGTGTCGGCTCTGATCCAGTTTTCGAGGCCCATCGTGGCAAGCGAATTGGCGCCGATGGGATTCGCCGGCGCTGCCGCGACGCTGGGCTTCTGGATCATCTGGACATCGGGTAAAGACCAATGACCGCTTCCCGAATGAACGAAGCCGACGCCACCATGCTCGGGCTTTTCGTCGCAGCGGCTGTTCCGCCATTCATGTACGCGCTGTCACGGCTTGTTGTTGGCAACGGACCCGACGCTGATGTCGGCATCGCCTTGGGCGATGGCGGTTTTGCTCTATTTCTCTTCTCTCCCGATCGTCTTTATCCTGGGAGGCCCGCTGTTCATGGCATTTCGCTACTTTCACCTGATCCGGTGGTGGTCGGCGACGGCTTCGGGTCTTGTCGTCTGCGCGCTCATTGCGGCTTATCTGCGGCACCCGGGCCCAGTTCAGCCCAGCGACCTTTTGTACGTGCTGACCGGTGCGTGCACCGGGCTGGCGTTCTGGGCCATCTGGCGGCGCGGCTGCTAGCCCTCCCGGAATTGATCCAGGCACGCCTTTGCCCCGGCCTCTTCCCTGTAAAACTTGACGACGCCGGCGTAATCCGACTTATCGAGTTGGAAACGTCCATCGTCTTGAACGTAGGCCACCAGGTACTGGGAAGCACCGACCACTAGGTCCACCCTGTAGCCGTCTGCACGACGGGTCTGGCGCGACTGCAGCAGCAGGGTAGTTTCGACCGGACTGGCCATCGCGTCGTTGACGCAGTCGACCATCTTCGCCTGGTCCGCCTTGCGATAACGGCCCTCCAATACCCTCTTGAACTTGCCAGGGGTCGTGACAGTATTGACACTGTTCATGAACTCGCCGGTTGCTACGGTGTTGCAGCCTGTTGTCGCAAGCAGTGCGGGCAGCACGAGAAGAAGGGCAGGAGTTCTCACGGTGTCGTTCGCAGTCGGTGAAGAAGCGGTGAATTCTCCACCAACTTTCAACGCGCTCAACGCCTGCGCAGCCACGTGATTGGCCGAGCCCAAGCGCCCGCCGGCGCAATTTACGACGAACTTTTTACTTCCCGCCGTACGACCGTCACAACTAGATTTTCGCTTCACCCAATGACATCCTGTCTCCCTCCACGAGCTACGCCTTCATATCAGTGCCTCGCACTGTGCTTCGATACGCGCGTGAAGCAGACCCAGCGTTGCCGAGAGAAGCCGCTGCAGCGAGCCGCGCTGGCAGGCATCGAAAAGCGGCGCGGGGTCCGCATCGGACGAAGCGGCATTGCGCCGGTCTTCATCCCAGTCGAGCAACTGGGCCAGCATCTGCACGCCCTGCACCACATCGCGTGCGTCGTTCAGGAATGCGGCTTGGCTTTGCCGGGATGGGTCGAGCAGATCGCCTTGGACCCACTCGAAGGGTTTGAACTGGGCGATGGGTCTATAAGGCGTGCAAGCACAACGGGCGTCGGTGCTTGCGTCGTTTGAAGAAGCATGGGCCATGGGCCTCCCAAGGATGTCGATTTGCAGAAACCGACGCACCCGACGCCAATCGGGGGCGGCAGCTCGAACAGGTTGGCGTACCGGGACATCCTTGCGGAAACCGGCAGGGCGCGAGCCCTCCCGTTCGAGCCGCCTAAAAAGGAAGCGCGAACAAAAAAGCCGCAGACCATGTGCGGTGACTGCGGCTTTCGTCGCAGGATGTCAGCGGGACGCCAATCCCGGCCTCGCTTATCACGAGGCGAAGGCAATGTAAGCGGTGTCGGTGGCGGTCGTCAAGCTGCTTGGGAAGGCTTGAGCAAGGTCGTCATTGAGTTTTCGCCACTCATTGACGCGCTCCGATTCGGAGTACAGCCACAACCGAGCTTTGAGCAGCCGCGGCTGCCTACTTCAGACGACGAAGCACATTCTTCGCAGCTTTCCTCGAAGTGAACCTGTATCGAACATCGCGCAAAAGAATCGGCACGAGCTTCCATGCCAACGCACCGTCGAGTCCACGCGCCGGCGCGACCTTCTTGCTGTCAGCAATCGGCATACACCGGCCACCTGCACGGCGCACAAGGCATGGCAACATTCGGGCTTTCGAGGGCGCGCGCCGCGCGACAAGGAGCATGGCTTGATGGATTTCTCGAAGGCACGGAGGATTGCGGAAGCATGGGTCGACATCGTCACTGAGAGCAACTCGGAGCTTGACCGGGATCTCACGATAACAAAGCCATATGGCTGGATGTTCTGCTGGAACAGTAAGAAATTCTTAGCCGACCGCACTGTCGAAGAGAACGCACTTGTGGGCAACGTCCCAATATTCATCGATCGCGTGAACGGCGAACTCCTATGCGTCGGCCCCTTCGGTTTGGCTGGGCCAAGAGGCGTGCATTGGTTTGCGGAATACGAGGCCTCGATTCCGCCCGCTCGGCTTCTGATGACACCCGAGCAACCACACTGGGAGTCTTAACCAGTAGCCAGTTGAGCCGCTGAACCGGTGTCCACGCGCGCGGTAGCAGTTCGGGAATCCTGTTGCTCAGGTCCGCCGGCGAACGCTCCGGCATGTCGCGCATAGACCCACACATAGGCCCCGCTTGGTCTTGCCCGCGCCGGGGTCTAGTGCAGCGCGCCACTCTGTTCTGTACTTATTCGAGGCCGATGGTCGCGACCGCTTTGGGGTCATTCAGCAGGCGAATCGTCTTCTACACATAAGTGCAGAGACTTCGAGCGCCCTGCACTAGACCAATTGCAGATCCTTCGACGCCACCCCGTCGAACACCTTCCCCAACTGCGCAGGCGACAACCCATACATCCGCCTGAACAGCCCACCAAACACCGCCCGGTATTCATTCAGCACCGGATAGTCCCGGTTCTGAAACAGCGTGGCCTGCGTCAGCGCCTGCTGCTCGCCGACAACGCGCCCGCCCGCCTGCGCCGACAGCCCACCGCCAAGCACCCAATACACAGTGCCATGCCCGTGGTCCGTCCCGCGATTGCCGTTCTCGCGGAAGGTGCGGCCGAACTCGCTGATGACGACCACGACGGTCTGGCGCCAGGCGTCGTCGCCCATTTCCTGCGCGAAGCCGGCGACGCCGCGGCCCAATTCTTCAAAGCGGTTGGCAAGGTAGCCGGTGCCCGCGCCCTGCCCCACGTGCGTGTCCCAACCGCCGATGTCGACAAAGCCCAGGTCGAAGCGGTCGCGCATCAGCAGGGCCATGCGGCGCGCGACCAACTCGAAGCCCTTGGCGGTCATGGCGTTGCGGCTGGCCGCGTCCATCTCGGCCTGCACGGCGCGCATGACTTCGTCGCGCACCTGGAAGCCCTCGGCCACGGGTTGCGCCAATGAAGTGTTGCGGTACATGGCCGCGATGACCTGGCTTTGCCGCGCATCGAGCGCCGAGCGCGCGTTGCCCGCGAGCGCCATGTTGGCGGCCTTGGCGTTGCCGCGCAGCGAGATCGGCAGCTGGTCGGTGAAGGCGATGGGCGACACATCAGTGATCGGCCCCGCGCCGAGCACGCCGGCCAGTCGATTGAGAAAGCCTGAGCGGTAGTCGCGGCGCTTGTCGAGGGCCTGGCCCAGTTCGATGGAGTCCTGCGTCTCGAAGTGGCTGCGCGTGAGGTCGTCGGTGCCAGCGAAGGCGATGAACGATGCCTGCTTCTGCTGGAACATCGGCATCACGCTCTGCGCCAGCGCAGGGTGCAGGCCCCAGTTGCTGTCGAGCGGCAGCGCGCCGTTGGGCTGGCCGGGGCGCGCGATGGCGATGTTGGGGCGCGAGGCGTAATAGAAGTCGCTGGAGGTCGGCACGAGCAGGTTGCTGCAGTCGTAGGCGCCGCGCAAGAACACGACCAGCAGCTTGGCGCCTTCGGCCGCGGGCGCGGCCATCAATTGGCCGGCGGCGCCCGCGAAGGGGGCGGCGGCCATGAGCTTCAAGAGTTCTCGACGTTGCATGACGATATTTCCTTTCTTCTTGCCTTGCTCCTTCCCCCTTTGGGGGAAGGTTGGGATGGGGGCTCGGCAGCGTTCGTTGTTGCCTTGGCGCTTCATTAAACGCCGCTTGCCCCCACCCCTGCCCTCCCCCAGCGGGGGAGGGAGAAAAACCAAAAACCTCAGCGGCGCATCAGCTCGGGCGAGGCCAGCAGGAAGGTGTTCCACTCCTGCGGGTTCTTCGCCTGTGCCAACGCCTCGCGCGTGTCCGCGCCCAGCCCACCTTGCATTGCACGCACCGCGCGCGATTCGGCCAGTTGCGGAAAGGCCGGCTTCTCCAGCGGTGCCTTGTCGTCGGTGCGGAACAGCACCGCGCCATTGGCGCCGATAGCACGCGCAATCTCGAAGCGCGTGTTCATCTGGCCCGCGCTGGCCCATGCCGCTTCGTTGAGCGGATAGCCGTCGGGCGTTTCATGCCCATACAGCGGCTCGCCCATGCGGTTGATCCAGTTCAGCATCGGGCCCACGTTCTGCACCACGCGGTCGTCATACGCCAACCGCACGCCGGCCATCACGTAGTGCACCGGGTCGCGGAACTTGTGGCCCAGCGATGCGGCGAACTCGGGCGACTCGAACAAGGCCTTGAGCGTGATCGCGATATCGCCATCGCTGCGCGTGAAGGCCGCGGCCATGCGGTCGACCAATGCCTGCGGCGGCTCGTCGGCCACGAAATACACGGCCAGCTTGCGCGAGATGAAGCGCGCGGTGGCCGGCGCGCGCGCCAGGCGGTCGAGCGCTTCGTCAGCCTCGGCCAGGCCGTGCCGCTGGATCGGCTGGCCCAGCAGCGTCTTGGGGCCGTAGTCGTGCCGGTTCGGGTTGAACTCGAACAGGCCCCTGCGCACGTAGTCCGCGCGCACAGCCGGGCGCACGTTGGGCGGCGGCGCATCCAGCGGCTGAAAGCTCACGCCCACGCCGGTGAGCACGCGCGCCAGTTCCTGCACATCGGCCTGTGAATAGCCGCTGCCCACGCCCAGCGTGTGCAGCTCCATCAACTCGCGTGCGTAGTTCTCGTTGATGCGGTTGGCGCCGTTCTGCGCGTTGTCGAGGTAGCGCAGCATGGCCGGGTGGTGCAGCGTGGCGCCGAGCAGATCGCGGAACTTGCCGAGCGCATGCGGGCGGATGGCGTTCTCTTCGTAGTCGCCCACCATCGCGCGGATGTTGTCCTTGCGCAGGTTGACATTGAAGTGGTTCATCCAGAACCAGGTCATCTGCTCCTGGAGCTGGTTCGGCGAATAGAGCGCGCGCAGCACGAAGCGTTGCTCGGCTTCACGCGCGAGCTTGTTCAGTTCCTGCTGGTAGGCCTGACGCGCGGCCTTCTTCTGGTCTTCGTCGGGCATCGCATCGGCGGCCTTGCGCTGGGCATCGAGCCCGAGCACGAGCTGGTCGAGCGGCGTGTGCGAGATCGTCATCGCGTCGATCTGCGCCTGCGCGGCGGGCGGCAGCGGCGCTGGGCGCGGGTTCAATTGGTCGCGCATCCACAACGCGAGGCCGCGCTGCGTGAGCTGCGCGTCGCTGCTGGCGTTGGCGCCCCAGCTCACGCGGTCGAGCCAGCGCAGGCGCGTGGCTTCGTTCACCGGCGCGGACGGCAGCGAGACCGAGACCAGCGGACGCTGGTTACCCGGTGCGGTAGCGCAGGCCGCAAGCAGCGCCAGCGCACAGGCACCGAGCGTCAGCGACGCGCGGCGATGCAAAGACAGGCCGGAAGCTGTCACCGGCCTCACTCCCGGCGCATGTCGTGATGGCGAACGTCGCCGATGGCGTGCTGCGCAACATTGAGCGCCACGTCGACGTGCGCGAGGCCGCGTTGCTGGAACACCCGCGAGCGCGGATCGTCTTCTTCGCGCGCCACATCCGAGCGCACCTTGCGCAGCAGGTCGACGGCAGCGTGCAGCCGGCCTTCGCGTGGCAGCCAGGCGTCGGTGGGTTCGCGCCACTCGATGGGCTTGCCGTCGAGCCATGCGGCGCGTTGCAGGTCGCCAATGGCGGCATTGATCTCGTCGTGCACCACCATCTCGTCGCGCGAGACCTGTCCGTCTTCAGGGCGGCGGTGATCGACCTGCCAGGCGGCGGTGCGCAGGTCGGACAAGGCATGAAGGTAGAACGGATGCTTGCCGTATTCGTCCGCCAGTGCTGGCAGGGAGACCGCGGCCATGAGGGCCAGTGCGGCGGTGGCGGCGAGTAGGCTTTTCTTCTTCATTGGAGCTCCTGACGGTGACAGTGACTGAGGATGCTCTTCTCAACCACCGTGCACGGCTCCACGTTGACGCTCTTTACGTTCGTAACGGCGCGCAAAGTTGCGGCCGTTTGCACCGCCAGGTCAGGCCGTGGACAGGGTTGCTGGCGCAGCGCCGGCAATCTGGCGCAGCGCCCGCTCGAACACCTCGACCGGCTGGCCGCCCGAGATCAGGTGCTGGTCGTTGATGATGATCGCGGGCACCGAGTGAATGCCGGCGTCGGTGTACATGCGTTCGCGCTCGCGGGTCTCGGCCCCGAACTCGTCGCTTGCCAGAATCTCGCGGGCGCGTGCCGCATCAAGGCCCGCCTCGGTGGCCGCGTGCACCAGCACTTCGGTGTCCGAAGGGTTCTGGCTGTCGGTGAAGTAGGCCTTCAGCAGCAGCTTTTTCAGCGCCGCCTGCTTGGCGGGGCTTTCAAGCTCGGCCCAATGCAGCAGGCGATGTGCGTCGAAGGTGTTGTACACGCGTGGGCGGCCTTCGGGGCTGAACTCGAAACCCACGGCCGCGCCGCGCTGGCGGATCATCTCGCGCGACTGCGCCTGTTGTTCACGCGTGGAGCCGTACTTCTGGTTCAGGTGCTCGAAGGTGTCCTGGCCTTCGGGTGGCATCTGCGGGTTCAGCTCGAAGGGCTGGAAGTGCAGTTCCACGGACACGTCCGGTGCCACCCGCTGGATGGCCGCCTCGAGCGAACTCAGGCCAACGGCGCACCAGGGACAGGACACATCGGAGACGAAATCGATCTTGAGGTGGGAGGTCATGGCGCCATTCTTCACGGCGCCACAACCCTTTGCGCGGACAAGGTTTTCAGGCAGCGGCCTTGGCCATGCGGGCGTCCACCAGCGTCTGCTCGCGCAGGCGGTCGTATTCCTGCTTGTCGACCGGCACGGCATCGGGCTTGCCGAGGTCGTTCATGCGGATGCGGTAGGTCTCGCGTGCGCTCATGGCCGCGAGTGCCGCCAGGATGGTCACTGCGAAGGTGATCGCACCCACGGTCAGCCACACATTGGTCGAGCCCGGAGGCGCCACGGCGGCGAACAGCGCAGGCAGCAGCGCGGTGATGGTGGTGCCGATGTTCTGCGAGATGGCCATGGCCGACACGCGGTTGCGGGTGCGGAACAGCTCCGGATAGAAGCTCGGGAAGGTCGCGTTGTAGCCCTGGTAGACGATGCCCCACATCAGCAGCGACATGGCAATGGCCAGCGGCACGTTGCGGATGCTGATGGCATACAGGTACACGAAGGACAGCAGCCCCGAAGCCAGCGCGCCCACGATGATCGGCGGCTTGCGGCCGATGCGGTCCGACAGGTTGCCCACGTACGGAATCACCAGCACCGCGAGGATGTTGCCGAGCACCGGAATCCACAGGTACACGTCTTTCTGGAAGCCGATGCCGTAGGCGGCCTGCACGGCATAGGCCGCGCCGAACACGGTGGCCACCACCGGAATGACGTTCATCAGCGCCATGCAGACCACGCGCAGCATGTCGGCCCAGCTGTCGGTGAAGGCCTGCACGATGGGCGACTTCGGCACTTCGCCCTTCTTGTCGACTTCGGCGAAGGCCGGCGTTTCATCGACCTCGCGGCGGATGATGTAGCCGGCCACGATGACGAGGAAGCTCAGCAGGAACGGAATGCGCCAGCCCCACGAGTTGAAGGCTTCTTCAGGCATGTAGTGCGCGAGCGGCAGGAAGACGGCAGCCGCCAGGATCTGGCCGGCCTGCACGCCCTGCAGCGTGAAGCTCGCGAAGAAGCCGCGACGACCGAAGGGTGCGTGCTCAAGAATCATCGAGCTGGCGCCCGAGATTTCGCCGGCCACCGCAAAGCCCTGGATGAGCCGCAGCAGCACCAGCAGCGCGGGGGCCAGCAGGCCGACCTGGTCATAGGTCGGCAGCAGGCCGACGGCCACGGTCGAGAAGCCCATCAGGAACATGCACAGCACCAGCACCTGCTTGCGGCCGTGCGTGTCGCCCCAGTGGCCGAGCACAAAGGCGCCGATGGGGCGCGCGACATAGCCCACGCCGTAGGTCGCGAGCGACGCGATGATGGCGGTCTTGGGGTCGCCCTTGGGAAAGAAGATCTGCGGAAAGATCAGCGCCGCGGCAGTGGCGTAGATGAAGAAGTCGTAGTACTCCAGCGCCGAGCCGATCCAGCCGCTTGCCGCGGCCTTCTTCGACTGGTGCCTGCCTTGCGGCTCATGGGCTGTGGTGTTGGCCATGTGTTGTGTCTCCAGTGTTGACGAAAAAAATCAATCAGTCCTGCGCTTGCGAAGCCATGCGCGCCGGTGCGTTGAGGGCACCGTAGGCGTCGTAGGCACCGACGCGCTGTGCGACCTCGAAGAACAGTCCTCCCTCGAAACTCTCGGTATAGATATGCAGGTAGTCGCCGGCCGGCGAGCGGTCGAACAGCACGCCCGCCGCACGCATGCGTGCCAGCAGTTCGGGCGCGATGTCGATGCGCGTCGCAAGGTCGTCGTAGTAGTTGTCGGAGATGGGCACGAAGCGCGTGCCGTTGGCGCGCAGCCTGGCGACCGAATCGAAGATGTCTTCGCAGCTCAGCGCGATGTGGTGCACCGCACCGCCGCCCGTCACGCTCAGCGTGCGCGCGGTGCGGGTGCGCTGGCTCAGCGACACGTTGAGCACCAGGCGCAGGCGGCGGTCTGCATTGGCCACACCGCGGCTGCGAATGAGGCCGAAGGGGTCTGCCAGCTCCAGGCTTTCGCCAGGCTCCAGGCCGAGCACGGCGCGCGTGAACAGCACCCAGGTGTCGAGCTGGTCGAGCGCAAGGCCCAGGGCCACGTGGTCGATACGCTGCAGGCCGGCGTCGTTGGCGGCCTCGCCTTCGTCTTCTTCGAGGATGAAGTCGGCCTCGTACAGCCCGTTCGCGCCCAGCGCTTCCGGCACGAAATGAATGAGGTTGCCGCCCGGCGCGATGACGGCCGGCACACGCATTTCGTTCGGGCCGACCGGGCTGTCGTGCCGCTGCGAACGCATGGCGGTGGCGCGGCCCACGGCCGCGAGCGGGTCGGCGCAGCGCACGCCCAGCGCGCAGACCGAGGTGCCGTGTGCATCGAAGCGGCTGCGCGCGAAGGAGTCGGGCTGCGCGTTGACGATGAGGTGCGTCTCGCCCTGGCGGTACAGCGTCACGGCCTTGGAGCGGTGCGTACCGACGCGGCGAAAGCCCAGTTGCCGCAACAGCGTGCCCAGCGTTTCGGCCGAAGCCTCGTCGGCCGCGAACTCGATGAACGACAGGCCCGAAAGCGCCGGCGCCGCCGGCGGATGGAACAGCTCGACGCGCTGCGGCTGCGCGGGCGCATTCGCTGCCGAGGCCAGCCGCTGACGCGTTTCGCTTTCGAGGTACAGCAGCGAGCGCATCGCATCGACGGCGGTGCGGCGGTTGGGTGTCTCGCGAAAGATGTCGTTGAAGATTTCCAGCGACAGCGGCCCGGTGTAGCCCGCCAGCAGCACCTTCTCGAAGAAGCCGACCACCTCGAAATCGCCCTGCCCCGGGAACGAGCGGTGGTGCCGTGCCCACTGCAGCACATCCATGGCCAGCAGCGGCGCATCGGCCATCTGCAAGAAGAAGATCTTGTCGCCCGGAATGTCGACGATGCCCGCCGGATCGTCCTTCAGCGACAGCGTGTGAAAGCTGTCGAGGATCAGGCCGAGGTGCGCGTGGTTCGCCTGCTTCACGATGTCCCAGGCCTGGCGGTAGAGCGATGTGTGGCGGCCCCAGGCCAGCGCCTCGAAGCCCACGCGCAGGTTGCGGCGCGCGGCGCGCTCGGCCAATTCATGCAGTTGCGCGGCTGCACGCGCCGGGTCGTTGATTGCCAGCGGCGAGGTGTTGGAGCAGCACAGCACCATTGGCGCGCCCATCGCCTCCATCAGGTCGAACTTGCGCTCGGCGCGCTCCAGGCTGCGGCGGAACTGCGGCTCGGGCATGCCCTCGAAATCGCGGAAGGGCTGGTAGAGGTCGATGGCCAGGCCCAGGTCGGCGACGATGCCGCGCAACTCGGCGGCCGTGCCCTTGAAGTTGATGAAGTCGGCCTCGAACAGCTCGATGCCATCGAAGCCCGCGGCCGAGACGGCTTCGAGCTTCTGGCGAAGGGTGCCGCTGAGCGACACGGTGGCAATGGAGCGGTGCATGGGGGTGGACTTTAGGAACACCCGGGCCGCGCCACAATCTATTCGACGTCCACCTGATCGATTATCGAACGCCAGCGTTCATTATTCGGACGAAATACGGGATACACCTAGGTCAAGGAGCCGGCCGGCAGCCGTCAAAGGCTGCGCCAGAAATCGATCAGCAGTTGCGCGAACTCGGCCGGGCGCTCGACCGCGCTCACGTGCGCCGCGTCAATGGTCGCCAGGCGCGCACCCGGAATGGCCGCCGCCACGGCTTCGGACATCGCCATCGGCGTGGCCTCGTCCTGCAGCCCGCCGATCACCAGCGTGGGCACGGCAATGCGGTGGTTGCTGTCGCGAAAGTCGATGGCCGCCACGGCGTTGCAGCTCTCGATGTAGCCCTGCGCATCGGTGCGCACCAGCACGTCGTGCAGCGCCTTCGCCGCGATGGCGCCTTCGGGCGTGGCGACAAAGGCCGGCGTGAGCCAGCGCGCCACGGCGCCGGGTGCGATGGCAGCCACGCCCTTGGCGTTGACCGTTTCGGCGCGGGCGCGCCACGGAGACTGATCGGGGTAGTGCGCCGACGAATTGGCGATCACCACGGTCTTGAGCAGTTCGGGGTGACGCACTGCCAGCGCCTGCGCGGTCATGCCGCCCATCGACAGGCCCACGAAGTGCACGGGCTCGCCGTCCGCCTCGCGCTGGATGAGGTCGGCCGCGTCCTGCGCCAGCGTCTCGATGCGCAGCGCGCCGGGCACCACCTCGGACGCGCCGTGGTTGCGGTGGTCGTAGCGGATCACCGTGTGGGCGCGCGCCAGTCGCGCGGCCACGCCGTCCCACATGTGCAGGTCGCAACCGAGCGCATGGCTGAGCACGACGATCGGGCCATCGCCCTCGCGAACGACATTCAAACGGGTCATGGTGAGCTTTCCTTTATCGGGTGTTGATGAAGACGCGGCAGCCACAGGAACGCAATGGCCATCAGCACGCTGCCGGCGAGCAGCATCGGCACGACCATCGGCCAGGCGCCGTGCGAAAAATCGGCATCGACAAAACGCGCGGCCAGTTGCCCCGCGCAGAACGCAACCATCATCATGCCGAAGCCGGACCAAGACACGGCCCGGCCCGCAAGGTGCGGCAGGTCGCCCACCGCGCCGGCCTGCCCGCACGGTTGATGAATGCCGTGACCCAGGCAGTACACGGCATGGCCGAAGAGCAAAGGCACGGCGCTCAGCGGCATCAGCCAGCAGCCCAGCGCCTGGATGACGGCGCCCGTCAGGCTCAGCGAGGCACCGAGCCGCACGGTACGCACCGGCCCGTAGCGGCGCAAGAGGCTGCGGCACATGGTGGTGCTGAAGATGTAGACCAGCGAGCCACCGGCCGGAATCCAGCCGTACATCGCGGGCGACCAGCCCAGGTAGCCGATGTAGACCATCGGCGACAGCAGCAGAAAGCAGAACAGCCCGCCATAAGTCGTCGCCGCCACCGAGGCCCAAGCCCGGAAGGAACGGCTGGCGAACACGGCGCGCGTGCTGCCGCGCGGCGCGGACGATTCGCCATCCGCCATCGGCTTGCGCGTTTCGCCGAAGGAGCGCCAGCACAGCGCAAACAGCAGCAGCGAATAGACGGCCATCGCGACCATCACCCAACGCCACCCTGCGCCCTGCACCAGCCATGCACCGAGCAGTGGCGCCACCAGCCCGACCATGCCCAGCCCCGTGAGGCCGCGGGCCATGACATGCGGGCCTTCGTGCGCCGGATAGAGATCGCGCACCGCCGCGCGCGAACACACGAGGATGGCCGCCATCGAAAAGCCCTGCAGCGTGCGCCAGCCCGCGAGCACCGCCACGCTGCCTGCGAAGGCGCCGCCAAAGGCCGCGATCACGTAGCAGGCGAGTCCCGCGAGCAGCACGGGCCTTCTGCCGAAGCGGTCGGCCAGCGGGCCGCACAGCAGTTGCGCAAAGCCGAAGGCCAGCACGAACAGCGTGAGGCTGGTGCTGGCCGAGCCCAGCTCCTTCGCGATGGCGGGGAGCGCGGGCAGGTAGCTGTCGGTGGCCACCGGTTGCGCTGCCAGCAGCAGCGGCAGCAGCAAGGTGAAGCTGACGTCGAAGCGGCCCCTCTTCGGGGCGACCGGCGCGTTCACTGCGCCGCGGGCGCAGGTGTCGCGGGCAGCAGGCCTTTCTCGCGCAGGATGTTCGTGGCAATGCCGAAGGCATGGTTGGCCACCGGCACGCCGCAGTAGATGGCGGCCATCATGATCACTTCCTTGATGTCTTGCGGCGTGAGGCGCGACTCGGGCGGGCCGTCGAGCGCGGCGCGCACATGCATCGCGAACTCTTCGTAGGCGTGGATGCCCAGCATCATCGACAGCACCATGTAGCGGCGCGTCTTGTCGCCCAGCGCGGGGCGACCCCAGATGTCATTCCACGCGTGGCGCGTGATCAGTTCCTGGAACTCGGCGTTGAATTCATTGCGGTTGGCCAGCGACTTGTCGACCCAGGCGTCGCCGAGCACGCGGCGGCGGTTGAGCAGCCCGTCTTCATAGTCGTTGCTCGGGGTTTGGGGGGCGGTCATTGAGCGAGTTCCTTGTTTTCTGAAAGCTTGGCTTGAAGCGCTTTCACTTCCGCGAGCGCAATCTGGCCGGCGTTGATGGCAAGCGCGGGGTCGAACCATTCGTCGGCCGCGTCGCGCGGCAGCTCAGCGCGCAAGCGATCGATGTTGGCGCGCATGCGTGCAGCGTCGACCTGGAGGCCGGGCAATGCCCCGGCCATGGCGCGCACGCTGCCATGCGCCGACATCAGCAGTTGCGGCCATTCGGCCAGTTCGGCCTGCCATGCGCCGAGCGCGCGTTCGTGCTGCTGCGGCATGGCACCGAGCAAGGCGGCCACGCGCTGCGGCGCGCGGTGCGCGGCGGCAATGGCGACCATCGAGGCGACAGGGTTGCGCTTGTGCGGCATTGCCGACGAACCGCCACGGCCGGGCTCGCTGGGCTCGGCGACTTCGCCCACTTCATATTGGCCGAGCAGCGCGATGTCGACGGCGATCTTGCCAAGGCTGCCGGTGATCAGGCCCAGCTCGCAGCCGAGCGCGACCCATTCGTCGCGCTGTGTATGCCACGTCGCGCCGGGATCGCCCAGGCCCAGTTCCTTGGCCATGCGCTGGCGCACTGCTGCCCCCTGCCCCTTCATCTGCGCCAGCGTGCCGACGGCGCCACCGAGCTGCAACTGCAGCGCATGCCTGGCCGCCTCGCGCAGGCGGATGCGACTGCGCACCAGCGGCGCAGCCCAGCCCGCGCACTTGAAGCCGAAGCTGGTGACCGAGGCCGGCTGCATCAGCGTGCGCGCGAGCATCGGCGTTTCGGCGTGCGTGGTCGCCAGGCGCAGCAAGGCATCTGCCGCCTTGGCGAGATCGGCCTCGATGAGCGCCACCGCCTCGCGCGTGACCAGCGCCATCGCGCTGTCGATCACATCCTGGCTGGTGCTGCCGAAATGCACGAAGGGCACGGCGTCGGCATTGAACAGGCCCACGGCCTCGCGCAAAGCCTTGACCAGCGGGATCGCGACGCTGCCGGCACGTCCGCTTTCGCGGACGATCTTCGCCACGTCGAACAGCTCGACCTTGCAACTGCTGACGATCGAATGCGCGGCGCTTTCGGGAATCAGCCCTTCCGCGGATTGCGCCCGCGCGAGCGCGGCCTCGAAACGCAACATTGCGTCGACGAACGCGCGGTCGCTGAATGCGCCGAGCGTTTCGGATGTGGAAAGAAAACCTTCAAAAATACTCATGCGGTGACCTGGTCTTTCAGTATTTCAATTGGGCCACGGCACGCAATTCCTCCGGGGACGCTGTGCCAAAACCGAAGAACTCCAGGTAGGCCGGGATCATCTCGAAGAGCATGTCGGTGCCGACCTGCACCTGGCAGCCTTTGGCCTTGGCGGCCTGCAGCAGCGGCGTGTATTCGGTCTTCATCACGACCTCGCCGACGAAGGTGTCGGGGCTGATGCGGTCCACGTCGAAGGGCAGCGGGTCGCCCTCCTTCATGCCGAGCGGCGTGGCGTTGACAACCACGTCGAAGCCGGCCGGGTCTTTGGAGCCCGTGGTCACCGTCATCTGCGGGTAGTTTTCGCGCAGGCGCGCGGCCAGCGCATTGGCCGACGCATCGCTCATGTCGAACAGCATCAGCTCGGCCGCACCGGCCGCCGCGATCGACGCCGCAATGGCCGAACCCACACCACCGGTGCCGGACACCAGCACCCGCGTGCCCTTGAACAGCCGTCCCTTGCGCTCCACGCCGCGCACGAAACCGGCGCCGTCGAACTGGTCGCCCAGCAGCGTGCCGTCGGGCCGCTTGAGGATGGCGTTGCAGGCGCCCGCGACGCGCGCGGTCGGCGTCACTTCGTCCACCAGCGCCATCGTCGTGACCTTGTGCGGCATCGTGACGAGCGCGCCGCGGATGTTCGAGAGCTTGAAGATCTGCGGCAGCGAGGCCGCGTAATCCTCGGGCTTCACACCCATCGGCACCACTACCGCATCGATGCCCTGCTTGTCGAACCAGGGGTTGTAGATCATCGGCGCCTTGAAGGCCTCGGTGGGATAGCCGAGGTGGGCGATGAGCGTTGTCTTGCCGGAAATCATGGGACTCGTTTCGTTGAAAGGATGAGGCTCACCTTGTCAGGCGACGTTCACGGAGTGGTAGCGGATCGGCTGCGAAATCTCGCCATGCATGGCCGGCGGATAGACGATCTCGCGCAAAAAATTCGCATCGGCCCGCAGCGCCGTGGCCGCATCGGCGTGACCGAAGTAGCGCAGGTAATGCGGCATCTGCTGGATCAGCATCTCGAAGCCGGCCTGTGCATGAAGCCCGCGCGCACGGGCCGCGCGCACCAGCGGCGTGGGCTGGTTGCGCAGAAGAATGTCGAACAGCGCCGCATGGCTGTCCATGCGCGCCACGTCGAGCGGCAGCGCATCGCCCTCGACCAGCCCCAGCGGCGTGGCGTTGATCACGAGGTCGTAGCCCTCGGGCGCGTTGCTGTCGACCGCGACCACCGTGGCGTCGAAGAAGGCATCGAGCTTGGCGGCCACGCCAGCCGCCTTGCCCGCTGCGCTGTCGTAGAAGGCGATGTGCTCCGCGCCATTCACCGTGCCGCCCTCGGCCAGCGCCACGCCGATGGCCGCGGCGCTCACGCCCGCGCCGAGGATCAGCACGCGCTTGCCGCGAAAGGGCGTGTTGTAGTGGTCGAGCGCACCGATGAGGCCTTCGCCGTCGAACAGGTCGCCTTCGAGCTGGTCGCCCTCGGTGCGTCGCACCACGTTGACCGAGCCTGCCACGCGCCCGAACAGGCCGCAGCCGTCGAGCAGGTCGACCACCAGCGGCTTGTGCGGCGGCGCGATCACCATGCCGCGCACATTGCGCGCAAGAAAGGCCGACTTGAAGAACACCGCGAAGTCGCGCACCGGCACCTGCATGGGCAGCAGCACGGCGTCGATGCCGAAGCGCTCGAAGGCGGCGTTGAACATGCGCGGCAGCCGCACGTTGCGGACCGGATCGCCCGGGATCAGATACGCCTGGGTGCTGCCGCTGATGGAATGGCTCATGTGCTTGCTTTCCGTTCGTCAATCGCTCTTTGGGAGGCCGGATGCCGAGCTTTATAGTCCGATCCTCTCTCTTGCGCAGCCCCGAACAGGCCAAACGTTCGATCATCGATCTTTAAAAATCGTTAATCGTTCAAACCAAGGGTTTTCACCCCCACTTTATGCAGCTTCAAAACCGGCCACCGCAGGCACACTTCCGCCCATGAGCAAGGACGATTCGACCCCGCCCACCGGCCTGGACAAGCGCGACTGGATTGCCGGCCTGGAGCGCGGCGTGAGCATCATCGAAGCCTTCGACGATGCCAACCCGCGCCTGACCGCCAGCCAGGCCGGCCAGCGCACGGACATGACGCGCACCGCCGCAAGGCGCTACCTGCTGACGCTGCAGCACATGGGCTACGTGGCGAGCGACGGCAAGCTGTTCTGGCTCACGCCGCGTGTGCTGCGCCTGGGCCGCTCGTACCTGGAATCGGCCCGCCTGCCGCGCGTGGTGCAGCCCTTTCTGCAGCGCGTGGCCGCCGGCACCAACGAGATCGCCTACCTCAGCGTGATGGACGGCGACGAGGTGATCTACATCGCGCGCAACGGCCCCAACCGCAGCATGAGCACCGGCTACGTGCTGGGCGCGCGCGTGCCGGCGCAGGTCACGGCCGCGGGCATGCTGATGCTCGCGCTGCGCGGCGACGCGGAGCTGAACGAGTGGCTGTCGACGCGGCAACTGCAGGTGTTCACCCCGCACACCATCGCGAGCATGGAACGCATGAAGCTCGAACTCGCGCGCATCCGGACGCAGGGCTGGGCGCTGTCGGAGCAGCAGCTCGACCTCAATTCACGCGGCATCGCGGTGCCGCTGCGCGACCGGCACGGCGCGCTGGTGGGTGCGCTGAACATCACGATGCCGATGGGGCATGAAAGCTCCGAAGACGCGGTGGCGCGCGTGCTGCCGGTGCTGCGCGAGACGGCGCAGGCGATGCGCAACCTGATCTGATCGTCGCCACCGCCATGACCCTCCCCGCGCCCGAACTGCCTGAGTGGGCCCGGCAATCCGAGCCGGTGGAAGGCGTGCAGATCGACATCGGCTTCGTGATTGCGCCGTCGTTTTACTTCGGCCCAGAGAACGGTTTTTCGGCGGTGCAATGGGAAGCCCTGCGCGAGCCGCTGGAGCCGCCGGCGATTCCCCTCGTGGCGCAGCACTTCGTTCTGTCAGCAGACAGTATCGGCAAGGCAGACGCGCTGTGCCGGCACTACCGCGACGTGTTCGACAAGGCCGCGCACCACGGCAAGGACCCGCGCCGCGGCGCCTATTTCTGGAACCGACCGGTCGTCCATGTGCCGGGCGGGCTTGTGCTGAGCTTTCCGTGGCATGACCACTTCATCGACGGCCGGCTCTTCATCGAGTCGCTGGCCACCGACGAAGCGGGCGAAGTGTTTTCCTGCTATGAGCAGGGTTGGGAGTTCGACCTGCACCTGCACGACGGAACGCTCTACCTGCGGGAGGGCGACCCAGACTCGGGCGCCACGCACCACAACCTGCGCTTTGCCCACGAACCCGTGCGGGCGCAGGTCGCGGGCGTGATGACTCGCGTCGAAGCGCTCATCGCCAGGCTCACCCGCGAATTCGGCCGGGATTATTGGACCCCTAGAAACTGACAGCATTCCGACAGCATCCACCGGGCAGGATGCGCGCTTTCAAACCAAAAGCGCTGGAGACAAAGCCCCATGTCCGACCTCTTCCCGAATGACGCAGCACTGAACCGCCGCCACTGGCTGCAAGCCGGCGGCGCCCTGACGCTCGGCGGCCTGCTGCCTTCCCTGGCCTCGGCGCAAGACACCTGGCCCAGCAAGTCGATCCGCTTCGTTGTGCCCTTCGCGCCGGGCGGCAGCTCGGAAATCGTCGCGCGCTCCACGGCCGCTGAACTCTCGCGCACCTTGGGCCAGAGCGTGTTCGTCGACAACAAGCCGGGCGCGGCCGGCAACATCGCGATGAGCGAGGTGGCGCGCAGCACCGACCAGCACACGATCATCCTCGGACACATCGGCACGCTAGCGGTCAACCCGTACATCTTTGCCAAGCTGCCCTACGACGCCAACAAGGACTTCAAGCCCGTGAGCCTGCTGGCCAAGGTGCCCAGCTTGTACGTGGTGCACCCCGACGTGCCGGCGAAGAACCTCAAGGAATTCATCGCCTACGCCAAGTCGAAGCCGGGCAAGCTGAGCTACGGCTCCGCCGGCAACGGCAGCGCCGGCCACCTGGCCTTCGAGTACCTGAAGATGACGGCCGATGTGTTCATGCTGCACGTGCCCTACCGGGGCACCGGGCCGATGGTGACCGACCTGCTCTCGGGCCGGCTCGATGCCTCGGCCATCGGTGCGGCGGCCATCATTCCCTTCATCAAGGCCGGCAAGTTGCGCTGCATCGCCACCGGCTCGGTCAAGCGGCTGCCGCAGTTGCCCGATGTGCCGACCGTGGCCGAGCAAGGCTTCCCCGGCTTCGAGATGACGCAGTGGTACGGCATGCTGGCACCGGCCAATTTCGCGCCGGCCAACCTGGTCAAGCTCTCGGCCGAGACGATGAAGGCGGTGAAGTCGCCCGACTCGATGCAACGCCTGACCGCCGATGCGGCCGAAGCCGTTGGCGGCACGCCCGAGCAGTTCACGCAGTTCATCGCGGCCGAGCAGGCGCGCTGGCAGAAAGTCATCGCAAGGGCAAACATCAAGCCTGATTGAGCGTTTCACGCTCTAGCATCGCGCCATGCGCATCCTGCTGGCCGAAGACGAACACACCCTGGGCACCTGGCTCTGCAAGGCGCTGGAGCATGCGGGCATCCAGGTCGAATGGGTGGACGACGGGCGGCTGGCCGACCGGGCGCTGCAGCAGCGCGACCACGACGCACTGGTGCTCGACCTGGGCCTGCCCGGCATGGACGGCCACACGGTGCTGCAACGCCTGCGCGAGCGCGACCAGCGGCTGCCGGCGCTGATTCTCACGGCGCGCGATTCGGTGAACGAGCGTGTCGCCTCGCTCAACGCGGGTGCCGACGACTTTCTGGCCAAGCCCTTCGCACTGGCCGAACTGGAAGCGCGCCTGCATGCGCTGGTGCGCCGGGCGCGCGGCGTCGAGCATCCGCGCCTGGCTTGCGGCCCGCTGGTGTACGACAGCGCGCGGCGGCATTTCACGCTGAACGGCGAAGCACTCGCCCTGTCGCCGCGCGAGCTGGCGGTGCTGCGCGTGCTGGTGCAGCGCAGTGGCGAGCCGCTGTCCAAGCAGCAGATCCTGGAGCGGGTGTTTTCCGACGACGAAGAAGTGCACCCCGAGGCGGTAGAGGTTTTTGTCTATCGGTTGCGCAAGCGCCTGGACGGCAGCGGCGTGCGCATCGTCACGCTGCGCGGGCTCGGCTACGTATTGGAAGCGGACTGAGTGAGCGCGTTGCTGCGCCTGCGTGAACGGCTGCGCCGCGCGAGCCTGTGGCAGCGGCTCGCGCTGCTGCTGTTCCCCGCCCTGCTGGTGGTGACGGGCCTCGAACTGTGGATGACGCGGCACGATGCATTGGCTGCTGCCAATGCGGCCTACGACCGCTCGCTGCTGGGCGCGCTGAAATCCATCGACGCCAATATCTCGACCGCCTCGGGTGGCCTCTCGGTCGAACTGCCGTACACGATGTTCGAGTTCTTCGAGCTGACAGCCAGCGGTCAGGTGTTCTTTCGGGTCGCGACCTCCGACGGGCTGGTCGAACTGGGCAGCGCGGACCTGCCCGCACCGCCGGTCGAACTGGCGATGGGCGTGCCGGCCTTCTACGACGCCATCTACTTCGGCGAAGCCGTGCGGCTGGCCGCCTACCGGCGTGACCTCGACCGCGCACCAGCCGGCAGCGCGGGCCGCAGCGTGCTGATCCAGGTGGGTGAGAGCACGCGCTCGCGGCAGGAGTTCAGCGCGCGCTTCGTGCGCAGCGCAGCGCTGCGTGACGGGCTGGTGCTGGCGATGCTGTTGTGCGGCACCGCCTTTGCGCTCGCAGCGGCGCTGCGGCCGCTGTCGCGGCTGGCGCGCGAGGTGCAGTCACGCACGCCCGACGACCTGACGCGCATCGCGGAGGCCGACCTGCCGGCCGAGGTGCGGCCGCTGGTGGCAGCGGTCAACCAGCAGATGTCACGCACGCAAGACCTGGTGACGCAGCAGCGCCAGTTTCTGGACGATGCCTCGCACCAGTTGCGCACGCACCTGACCACGCTGCAGATGCAGGCCGACTACGCACGGCGCGAACAAGATCCGGCGCAGGTGCAGGTCGCGCTCGATGCGCTGGGCACCGAGATCGGCCGCGCGACGCGCAGCGCACAGCAACTGCTGGCGCTCGGCCGCAGCGACACGGTATCGGTCGAGCCCGCCGAATTCGATCTTGCGGCGCTGCTGCGCGAAGTGGCGGTCGACCTGCTGCCGCTGGCGCGTGCCAAGCGCATCGACCTGGGCATTCATTCGCCCGTGCCGGAATTTGCGGCCACTGCAGATCGGGGGCTCATGCGCGAGGCATTGAGCAACCTGGTGACGAACGCCATCGCCTACACGCCCGTCGAAGGAACGATCACGCTCTTCGCCGCGGGCGATGCGGCAGGCTGGAGCCTCAACGTCGAAGACGACGGCCCAGGCCTGAGCGAAGAAGAACGCGCCGCGCTGGGCCAGCGCTTCCGGCGTGGCGCGCGCGCAGGCAAGGGCGGATTCGGACTCGGTCTGGCCATTGCACGCTCCATCGCGCAGCGGCACCGTGGCGAGTTGCGACTCGAATCCCGCGAGGCCGGCACGGGCTTGCATGCGATCATCTGGTGGCCTCGCCCTGCCGCTGCCTGAACGGCACGCCGCCACACTCATGCAGCCAATCCCCGCCACCCGCCGCCATGCCCTTCGCGCGCTGTCCGCGCTGCTGATGCCATGGTTCGGCCTGCGCGCAATGGCGGCGGACGATCCCTCGCAGGGCCCTGCCGAATGCGTGATTCCCGCCAAGGCCGGCGGCGGCTTCGCATTGACTTGCGCGCTCGCACGCGACGCGTTGCAGGCGGTGCGCCCTGCACGTGCGCCGTTGGCGCAACGCTATCTGCCGGGCGGCATCGGCGCTGTCGCCTTCGACCGCATCGCCACCGGTCGCCTCGGCGGGCCGGGCACGCTGGTTGCGTTTTCAAGTGGCTCGCTGCTCAACCTCGCGCAAGGCCGCTTCGGCCCGCATCCGCCATCGGCCGTGCGCTGGATCGCCACGCTGGGCACCGACTACGGCGTGATTGCGGTGCACCGCGACTCGCCCTACAAGCGCCTGCAGGACCTGGTCGCCGCGCTGCGGCTAGAGCCGTCGCGCATCGCCTTCGGCGCGGGCGGCACCGTCGGCAGCCAGGACTGGGTGAAGGCCGCGCTGCTGGTGCGCGCCGCGGGGCGCGACCACAAGGCCATGCGCTTCGTGTCCTTCGAGGGCGGCGGCGACGCGCTGGGCGCAATGCAGGGCAAGCACGTCGACGTGTTCCCCGGCGACGCGGCCGAAGCCCTGCAGGCCATTGCGAGCGGCGCGACGGTGCGCCTGCTGGCCGTGCTGTCCGACAAGCGCCTGGGCGGTGTGCTCACCGGCGTGCCGACCGCGCGCGAGCAAGGCGTGGACCTGGTGTGGCCGACCGTTCGCGGCCTCTACCTGAGCGCGGACGTGCCCGAGGCCGCCGTGCGCGCATGGACCGCTGCCTTTCGCGAAGCGAGCGCCGCGCCCGGCTATGCCGCATTGCGCGAACAGCACGGGCTCTACCCCTTCGACCTGACCGGCCCCGCGCTCGACGACTACGTGCAGGCGCAGATCAAGACCTATCGCCAGCTTGCAGACGAACTGGGCCTTCGGCGCTGGCATCCCTGAACGCAGGCAAGATCGCGCCCATGACCGAAGACGCCATCACCGAACACTTCATCGACCTCCTGGCCGGCGGCCACTTTCAGGTGGCTGACGACAACACCTTCTTCTTCCACAACGCGGACAACAAGTTCCCCTTTGCCACGATCGTGACGAAGGACAGCGAGTTCGACAGCGCCTCGAAGCTGGACCGCCCCGGCGTGTTCCGCCTGAACACTGGCGTGGGCAAGGAGACCTTTCGCGCGCTGTTTGGCGAGGCGGATACCGCTGGCGTCGACTACGCCGCGTTGGACAAGCTGATGCCGCATCCCGTGTACGCCAAGATGTACTGGGTCAGCGTCATCAACCCGAGCGCGAAGACCTTCGCGACGGTGAAGCCGCTGATCGCCGAAGCACTCGCTCTCGCACGTTCGCGCGACAAGGCGAAGTAGCTGCAGTCCGTCTCAGGCAGCCTTCAGGAAGACATCGTGATCAGGCGCGAAGTTGGCGTGCAGCGGCAGCATCGCGCCACCGAGCGCGCAGGCCTGCGCGCCTGCCCTGCCGCCGTGTAGCTGCGGCGCCCACAGGCCTTCCCAGTTGCATTGCGCCAAGGCGGCGCGGGTCTGGTCGAGCAGCGCTTGCAGCAGCCCGCGCGACATTGAACCATCCATCACCACATCGGGCAGGTCGAGCATCGCGGTGCCGCTCACGATGGCGTGCGCCAGCGCCTGCGATGCGGTCGCCAGCCATGCCTGGGTGGCGGCGGCGTATGGCGCCTGCAACGCGCGGTCGTCATAGGCTGCGGTGGCATCGAGGCCTTCGCTGCGCAGGCGCTGCTCCAGCTCCCACAGCGAGGCTTGCGCCATCAGTTGCTGCGGCAGCGCGCCGCCGACGCTGGGTGGCTGCACGGGCAATGAAGCGAGTGCACCCGCATTGCCATGGCCACCCGTGTGCAGGTGCGAGTTGATGACCAGGCCGCCCCCCACGAAGGTATCGACAAAGATGTAGAGAAAGCTCTTGAGGTCGTGCCCCCGCCCACCGACCAGTTCGGCCACGCAAGCAGCCACCGTGTCGCGCGCGAAGCTCACCGGCACGTCGGTGCGCGCACGCACCTCGGCCGCCAGATCCATCTGGTTCCAGCGGTCGGACTGCGCCTTCGACAGCCCCAGCGTGCGGTGCCAGCCGCCGAGCTGGAACGGCGCCGCCACGCCTGCGCCGACATTGCGAACCGCCAACGGCCCGAGCCCGTCACGCAACCGATGGATGTGCTGCGCGATGGCGGGCAACAGCTCTTCCACGTCCGGAAAGGCATAGCTGATCGCATGGCGCTCGCGCACCTGCGCGGTGAAGTCGATCAGCAGCCATTCGGCGCCGCGCCGCCCGACCTTGATGCCAATGGCGAAGGCGCCATCGGGGTTGAGCGCCAGCGGCACCGAAGGTTGCCCTATGCGGCCGCGCACGCGGCTCTGCTTGACGATCAGTTGGTCTTCTTCGAGCCGCGCGGTGATGAGCCCGATGGTCTGCGCGCTCAGCCCGGTCAGCCGTGCGAGGTCGGCCTTGGGCAGGCTCGTGTGAACGCGCAGCGCCTGCAGTACCACGCGTTCGTTGAACTGGCGCATGCCGACCTGGTTGGAGCCGCGCGGGCGCAGCAGGTCGGGTGGGCGCGCAGTGGTTCCTGCATCAGGCATGCGCCTCCGCGGGCAACTGGTCGGCGGTCATGGCGCCGGTCATCACGGCCACCGTGTCGCTCATGCTGATCTTCTTCGGGTTGAGCACGGCGGCGCGTTTGCCGAGACGCGCGACGTGGATGCGATCGGCCACCTCGAACACGTGTGGCATGTTGTGGCTGATGAGCACCACGGGCAGGCCGCGATCGCGCACGCGGCGGATCAACTCCAGCACCATGTTGCCTTCTTTCACGCCGAGCGCGGCGGTGGGCTCGTCCATGATGACGACGTGCCGCGCGAAGGCCGCGCTGCGTGCCACCGCCACGCACTGGCGCTGTCCGCCCGAGAGCGTTTCGACCGCCTGCGTCATCGACTGGATGCCGACCTTCAGGTCGGACATGCGCGCCATGCTTTCCTGCAGCATCTTCTTCTTGTCGAGCATGCCAAGCACGTTGCCCAGGAAGCCGGGGCGACGCAATTCGCGGCCGAGGAAGAGGTTCTCGTAGATGGTCATGGCGGGTGCCACGGCCAGGTCTTGATAGACCGTCTCGATGCCGGCGCGGCGCGCATCGAGCGGATTGCGAAAGTGCACGAGCGCACCGTCGAGCAGGATCTCGCCCTGGTCGGGCACAACCGCACCCGACAGCGCCTTGATGAGCGAAGACTTGCCTGCGCCGTTGTCGCCGATCACCGCGAGGATTTCTCCTTCGCGCAGTTCGAAGTCGACACCGTCGAGTGCGACGACCTGGCCGTAGCGCTTCACCAGGCCCTTGGCCTGCATCACGATCTTGGGGTTTGCCACTGCGTTCATTTCAGTTTTCCATCACGCTGGTGTGCGCCCCACGACGCGCATGAAACTGGTCGAGGTGCTTTTGTTGACTTTGCTGTTTCGGGGGCGGCTGCATTCGGGGTGCGTGCGAATGGCACCAGGAGCTCCCCTCCGCGAATGTCCCCCGCTTCGCTCCTCCTTTATTTCGCTGCGGGGAGCACCCGGTGTCATTCGCACATGGGCACGCTGCTGGTGATCCTGCGATCAACCACCGCTCGGTCCAACGCTCACGTCGATACGGGGCTCTTTTTCGCGAAATAAAGGAGGAGCGAAGCGGGGGACATTCGCGAAAAAGAGCACCGTGTCGGCGTGAGCGACGCCCTGAACAGCAGCCCGAAACACCAAGAGCCGACCCAACAGCAACACAAAGTGCGCGAAGACAAAAGGAGCGTCTCATGCTAGCGAGCTCCCCGACGCGACAGCTGATCAGCAGCCACCGCAAGAATCACGAGCACGCCCGTCACCAGCACCTGGTAGATCGACGACACGCCCATCAGCGTGAGCCCGTTGCGGAACACGCCCACGATCAGCACACCGATCAGCGAGCCCAGCACGATGCCGCGTCCGCCGAACAGGCTGGTGCCGCCGAGCACCACCGCCGTGATGGCGTCGAGGTTCTCGGTCTGGCCTGCGTTCGGGTCGCCCACGCCAGTGCGTGCCACCGACAACAGCGAGGCAATGCCATACAGCACACCCGCCGCCACGTACACACCGAGCAGCACGCGCTGCGTCGGAATGCCGACCAGCCGCGTGGCCTCGGCGTTGTTGCCGACCGCGTAGATATGACGCCCCGCCGCCGTCTCGCGCAGCACGAACCACGCAAGCGCATAGAGCGCCACCATCAGCACCGAGCCCCACGCCACTTCGGCGCTGCCGATGGCGAAGGTGGTGCCCAGCCCCGTGAGGCCGGCGGGCAGGTCGGTGATGGTCTGCGACGACGAATAGAGTTGAGTGATCGCGAAGGCGATGTTCAGCGTGCCCAGCGTCACGATGAAAGGCGGCAGCTTGATGCGCGTGACCAGCAGGCCGTTGAGCAAACCGAACAGCGTGGTCACACCGATGCCGCACAGGATGGCCACCGGCACCGGCATGCCCAGCTCGGTCGCGAACTTGGTCATGATGATTCCGCCCAACGCCATCACCATGCCGCACGACAAGTCGATGCCCGCGGTGAGGATGATGAGCGTCTGGCCGATGGCGATCACGCCGACCACCATCACCTGCTGCAGGATCAGCGAGAGGTTGCCGCCCGTGAGGAAACGGTCGGACTGGGTCGCAAAGAAAATGCATGCGCCAAGAAGGGCCAGCCACGGCCCCAGGGCGCCCCACGGAATGTGGTGCGTTGCGGATTTCGCCATCGGTGTGTTCTCCCTGGGGCTCTCTGTTCTGTTCGCTTGTTTACTTCTTGCCCCAGCACAACTCGGCGCCGGTCTTGGTGTCCTTGCTTTCGACACCCGTCACGCTCTTGCCGGCGATCAGCGTCACGCCGGTGTCGACATAACCCGTGGCCTTCTTGCCGGTCTTGGCGAACTCCACGCCCGCGGCCACGCCCATGGCGGCCATCTTCAGCGGGTACTGCTGCGAGGTCGCGGCGATGATGCCGGCGTTGGTGTCCTTGATGCCCTGGCAACCGCCGTCGACCGAGACGATCATCACGCCCTTCTCCTTGCCTGCGCGCTTGAGCGCGTTGTAGGCACCGGCCGCTGCGGGTTCGTTGATCGTGTAGACCAGGTTCACCTCGGGCGCCTTCTGCAGGCAGTTTTCCATCACCGTCTGCGCCTTGGCCTGGTCGCCGTAGCTGTCGGCCATGCAGACGATCTCTGGCGCCTTCGACAGTTCGTTCGACTTGGCGTCGTTCGCTGCGAGCCCGAAGCCCTTCATGAAACCGTTGTGGCGTTGCGCGCCCACCGGGTGGCCCGGCAGCAGGTCGAGCGCGACGATCTTGGGCGTCTTGCCGGCCATCGCGGCCTTGGCGTATTCGCCGATCAGCACGCCGGCGGTGTAGTTGTTGGTGGCGAAGAGCGCGTCGGTGGCATCCGGTGGATCGGCCGGGCTGTCGAGCGCGATCACCATGATGCCCTTGTCGCGCGCCTTCTTGATCGCCGGCACGATGGCCTTCGCGTCGCTCGGCGTGATCAGGATGGTCTTGGCGCCGGCCGCGATCATGTTTTCCATCGCGGTGATCTGGCCCGCGTTGTCGCCGTCGGCCTTGCCCGCGCCCGACAGCAGCTTGGCGCCGAGCTTCTTGGCTTCTTCCTGCGCGCCTTCCTTCATCTTCACGAAGAAGGGGTTGGTCTCGGTCTTGGTGACCAGGCCGATGATGGGCTGGTCTGCTGCAAAGGCGGCCGATGCGGCCAAAGACATGGCCGCCATGGCCAGGATGGAGCGGGAGCTGAACATGGTTTGTCTCCGTGGGCAGGCGGCCATGCGCCTGCGGTCTGTTGAACCGGATGCGTGCCCTGCAAGAAGGCGCGGTATCCGAACGCAGGAGGACTATCGGTCAGCGAGGCGACTAAATCAAGTGACTTTAGTTATCGAAAACCCGAAGGCCGATGCGTTGAATTTGTAGCTGCAGATCGCCTTCGGCTCAGCGCGAGAAGTGCTGATCGACGATGGCATGGGACGACTTGTCGATTCTGAAAACAGGTTCCGGAAAGCCTGCCATCGCGCGGCCCGCCATGTCATTCATTTGCATGCCGTTCATCGCAAGAGGGTGCACAAAAAAATAGTCGACTCATTGCGTCAGAACAAAGTTTTCCCTCTTTCATCTGCTTTCCCAAAATTGATGCAAATAGGTGTCGCGCCCTTCCACGTCCTCGCGCATCAGCCTTGCGCATTGACCGAATCTCGACAGAATGGCCTGACGCCAATTCGGCAAAACAATCAGCGACGAGAGGAATGGCGGGTGATCGGTGATCTGACCGGAATACTGAAAAGCCAGCCCGAAATAGCGCTCTTCCTCGTGCTCGCCATCGGCTATGCCGTGGGCCAGATCCGCTTCGGGCCCATCCAACTCGGCGGCATCTGCGGCACGCTGATTGCCTCGCTCGTTGTCGGCCAGTTGGGCATCACGCTCGACGACAGCGTGAAGAACGTGTTCTTCATGCTCTTCATCTTCGCGCTCGGCTACGCAGGCGGCCCGCAGTTCTTTGCCAACCTCGATGCCAAGGGTTTGCGGCTCGGGTTGCTGTGTCTTGTCGAAGTCGTCGTGGTGCTCGCGCTGGTGCTGGGCGCCACCTTCTTGCTGTCGCTCGACCAAGGCACCGCTGCGGGCCTGATGGCCGGGGCCGCGACCGAATCGGCGGTGGTGGGCACGGCGACCGACGCCATCTCCAAGCTGGCCCTGCCGCTGTCGGACATCCAGCAGTTGCAGGCCAATGTGGTCACGGCTTATTCCATCACCTATGTGTTTGGCCTGATCGCCATCGTGGTCGTCACGAGCCAGGTCTTTCCGCTGCTGCTGCGCGTCGACCTGCGCGCCGAGGCCGACAAGCTCTGGAAGACGATGGGCGGTGGCGGCGACGATCCGGACGCGGCCAGCGCCACGCCCGAGATGGTGGGCCGCGTGTTCCAGGTCACGGTGGGCCGGGGCCGCACGGTCGGCGAACTCACGACCATCTTCGGTGGGCAGGCCCACATCGAGCGCGTGATGCGGCGCGGCCAGAGCCTCGCGGTCGAGCCCACGCTGCGGCTGCAGGCCTTCGACCAGGTGCTGGCCATCGGACGCCGCGCCGCGCTGGTCAACGTGGCCGAGTTGCTGGGCCGCGAGTTCGCAGACACCACGGCCTTCGATGCGGTCGTGGAGACCACCGAGGTCGTGGTCAACCGGCGCGAATGGTTCGGCCGCGAACTGCGCGTGCTGGACGCGGCCCTGCCGCCTGCCGTGCAGATCGTGGGCCTGGCACGCGATGGCAACGTCATGCCGCTGCTGCACGACGTGAAGCTGCAGCGCGGCGACGTGCTCAAGCTCTATGCGCCCGTGCCCGACATGAACAAGGCGCTGCCGCTGGTCGGCGACCGCGTGGTCGTTTCCACGCGCAGCAACATCAGCTTCGCGGCCATGGGCATCCTGCTCGGCGTGTTCATCGGCGGCTTCAGCGTCAAGCTCGGCGGCATTCCGTTCTCGCTCGGCACCGGCGGCGGCGCGCTGCTTACCGGCCTGGCCTTCGGCTGGTATCAGGCAAAGAACCCGCACCGCCTGAGCGTGCCGCCGGATGCGCTCGCGCTGATGAAAGACCTGGGCCTGGCCACCTTCATCGCCTGCGTCGGCCTGGCCTCGGGGCCGCAGGCGCTGTCGTTGATCAAGAAGTTCGGCATCGCGCTGCCGCTGGTCGGCGTGGCCGTCGCGGTGGTGCCGGCAACCATTTCGCTCTTCGTCGGCCACCGGCTGCTCAAGCTCGAAGCGCCGGTGCTGCTCGGCGCCATTGCCGGCCAGCAATGCAGCACGCCTGCGCTCAGCGCGGTGCAGAACGCTGCCGGCAATGCCACGCCGCTGCTCGGCTACACGATCACCTATGCCATCTCGAATGTGGTGCTGCCGCTGATGGGCCCGTTGATCGTGGCGCTGGCGGGGGTGGTGCATGCGGCGAAGTAAGGGATTGGCTCCTTCCCCTCCCGGGGGAAGACTGGGATGGGGGCAAGCGGCGCTTGCAACACGGCGGCGCTCAATCGATGGCCGTCGTGCCCCCACCCCAACCCGCCCCCGAAAGGGGAGGGAGAAAAACGAAAACCTGAAAGGACATTGACCTATGGAATGGCTGCATGAACTCTTCAAGAAGTCGCCAGAGATGGCGCTCTTTCTTTCGCTGGCGGTCGGCTACTGGATAGGCAAGATCAAGTTCGGCAAATTCCAGCTCGGCGGCGTGGCGGGCTCGCTGCTGGTGGCGGTGATCGTGAGCCAGGTGGGCGTGCACGTCGACGGCGGCGTGAAGGCCGTGCTGTTCGCCCTCTTCATCTATGCGGTGGGCTTCGAGAGCGGGCCGCAGTTCTTCAGCTCGCTCGGCAGGCAGTCGGTCAAAGAGATCATCCTGGCCGCGGTGATGGCGGCGACCGGCCTGGCGACCGTGGTGATCATGGCCAAGCTGGTCGGGCTCGACAAGGGCCTGGCGGCGGGCGTGGCGGCGGGTGGCCTGACGCAGTCGGCCATCATCGGCACGGCCAGCGATGCCATCGGCAAGCTCGGGCTCGCGGCGGCCGAAACAGCGCGGCTGCAGAGCAACGTGGCCATCGGCTATGCGGTGACCTATGTGTTCGGCTCCTTCGGCGCCATCATCGTGTGCGTCAACATCCTGCCCAAGCTGATGGGCCGAACCATCCGCGACGACGCCATCGCGGCCGAGACGGCCATGCAGGCCGGCGTGAAGGTGCTGGGCCCCGACCAGGAAGAAGCGGCGCCCTCGCTGGTCGGCCGCATCTACGAACTGACGAGCGATCCGAAGCGCACGGTGGCCGACATCGAGAACCAGAACCCGGCGACCACCATCACCATCGAGCGCGTGAAGCGCGGCGGCAAGTTCATCGAGGTCAGCCCCGAGCTGATGCTGCACCAGGGCGACATCGTGCTCGCGGTCGGCCGGCGCGATGCGGTGGTGGGCAGTGCCCCGCTGCTGGGGAAAGAGGTCTACGCGGTCGACGGCATGGAACTCACCCTGCAAAAGCGCGAGATCGTGCTGACCAACAAGCAGTTCGACCACAAGACGGTAGACGAGATCCGCAAAACCACCGCCGGCGGCGTGCGCCACGGCATCTTCGTGACGGGGCTGAGCCGCATGGGCAAGGTGCTGCCGATGCAGCCCGACACCGTGGTGCAGACCGGCGACCTGGTGTCGATCTTCGGTGCCGAGCAGGATGTGAAGCGCGTGGCCGCCATCATCGGCGACGTGATCGTGCCGAGTGCCAAGACCGACTTCGTGTACCTGGGCGCGGGACTGGTGGTGGGGCTGCTGGTCGGCCTGCTGAGCGTGAAGGTCGGCAACATCCCGCTGACGCTGGGTGCCGGTGGCGGCGCACTGCTGTCGGGCCTGCTCTTCGGCTGGTATCGCGCCAAGCGCCAGACCTTCGGCGCACTGCCGCCGAGCGCGGTGCAGTTGCTGAAAGACCTGGGCCTTGCGGGCTTCGTCGTGGTGGTGGGCCTGTCTTCGGGCCTGCAGGCGGTGGAGACGATCAAGCAACTGGGCCTGACCATCTTCGGCGTGGGCGTGGTGGTGACCATCGTGCCGATGCTGCTGACCATGCTGTTCGGCCGCTACGTGCTGCGCTACAGCAACACGGCCATCTTCGCGGGCGCGCTGAGCGGTTCGCGCAGCGCCAACCCGGCCTTCGGCGAAGTGCTCGACAAGGCGGAGAACACCACGCCCACCGTGCCGTTTGCCATCACCTATGCGCTGGCGAATGTGTTCCTCACCCTGCTCGGCCCGTTGATCGTCGCGCTCGTCTGAGCGCGGCACGCGGCCGCTTCCTTTCTCTTTTTTTCCTCAACCAGGAGCTTTGCAATGGACTTCAGCGACGTGAAAAAACTCGGCGGACTGAGCCCCTTCGAACTGAAGGATGCCCTGATCCAGGTCGCCAAGCAGAGCGACCGCCTCATGCTCAATGCGGGGCGCGGCAACCCGAACTTCCTGGCGACCACGCCGCGGCACGGCTTCTTCCAGTTCGGGCTGTTCGCAATGACCGAGAGCGAGCGCTCGTACATCTACATGGAGGGCGTGGGCGGGTTTCCGCAGCGCGAAGGCATCGAGTCGCGCTTCGAGATTTTTGCCAAGTCGCATGCGGGTGAGCCGGGCACGCGCTTCATCGAGGCGGCCGTCTCGTATGTGCGCGACCAGCTCGGCCTGTCGGCCGGCGATTTCATCTACGAGATGTGCGAGGCCATCCTCGGCTGCAACTACCCGGTGCCCGACCGCATGCTGCGCCTGTCCGAGATCATCGTGGGGCAGTACATCCACAAGGAGATGATCGGCACGCACCCCTTCGTGGGCAAGTTCGACATGTACGCGGTCGAGGGCGGCACCGCCGCCATGACCTACCTGTTCAACAGCCTGCGCGAAAACCACCTGCTGCAGCCCGGCGACACCATCGCGCTGGGCATGCCGATCTTCACGCCGTACATCGAGATTCCGCACCTCAACGACTACCAGTTGATCGAGGCGCTGATCGATGCGCCGCCGGAAAACAACTGGCAGTTCACCAAGAAGGAACTGCAGAAGCTGCTCGACCCGAAGGTCAAGGCCTTTTTCCTGTGCAACCCGAGCAACCCGCCCTCGGTGAAGATCAACGACGAGGTGCTGGGCTACATCGCCGACATCGTGAAGCAGCGGCCCGACCTCATCATCCTGACGGACGATGTGTACGGCACCTTCGCGGACAACTTCCGCTCGCTGTTCGCGATCTGTCCGAACAACACCATCCTGGTGTATTCGTTCTCCAAGTACTTCGGCGCCACCGGCTGGCGCATGGGCGTGGTGGCCACGCATGAGGACAACATCCTCGACCGCCAGATCGCGGCGCTTTCCGAAGCCAAGCTGAAGGAACTCGACGCGCGCTACAGCTCCATCACCACCGAGCCGCGCAAGCTGAAGTTCATCGACCGGCTGGTGGCCGACAGCCGCACCGTGGCGCTCAACCACACGGCCGGGCTTTCCACGCCGGTGCAGGCGCAGATGGTGATGTTCTCGCTGTTCTGCCTGATGGACGAGCCGGACGCCTACAAGAAATCGATGAAGCACATCGTCCTGCGCCGCAAGGAAGCGCTGTACCGCGAACTGGGCCTGCCGCTGGAGGTCGACCCGAACTCGGTGAGCTACTACCACCTGCTCGACCTGCAGGACATCGCCACGCAGATGCACGGCGAGCGCTTTGGCAAATGGATCGTGACCAAGCTGCAGCCGAACGAAGCGCTGTTCCGCATCGCAGAGGAAACAAGCATCGTGCTGCTGCCGGGACGCGGCTTCGGCGGGAAGCACGCGTCAGGCCGCGTGTCGCTGGCCAACCTCAACGAATACGACTACGCGAACATCGGGCGCTCGCTGCGCAAGCTGGCGTCGGAGTACTTTGCGTTGTTCGAGAAGGAGGACGGGGGTGGGCGCGCGGCCAAGGGCGGCGGAGCAGCCAAGAGCAAGAAGCCGGGCAAGGCCGGGAAGAAATAGATCTGTGCCCGGGGCAACCGCCTGCGGTCAGCCCCGGCTCTCGCGCTCCTGCCTGTCGAGCGTCACCACCCGCCAAGCGCACAGGCTGCCCACCACCGCGAGCACCGCAGCCAGCGCGAACATGGTCCGATACCCGAACTCCTGCGCCACGGCCCCGCCGAGCAGCACGCCCAGCACACCGCCGAAGCCGTAGCCGATCACCGTGAACAGCGCCTGCCCTCGCCCGCGCAACTGGCCGGGGAAGCGGCGCGACACCATGGCGATGCAGGTCGTGTGATGCGCCGCGAAGCTCAACGCATGGAGCCATTGGGCCACGATCAGCGCTGCGATGAAGCCGCCCAGCCCCGCCGTCAGGCCCAGCCGCGCAACGGCGGCAACGCCGCACAGCAGCATCCAGTGCGGCATCGGCAGCAGGCCGATGAGCCGGCCCTGCAGGAAGAACCAGACGATCTCTGCCACCACCGACAGCGCCCACAGCAAACCGATGGTGCTTTTGCCGTAGCCGATCGAATCCAGATAAAGCGAGAAGAAGGCGTACACCGAGAAGTGCGACATCACCTGGAAGAACAGGGCCGCAAAGAACCACCGCACCACCGGGTTGCGCATCACCGGCCCGATAGGCATCTTGACGGCATCGTGCGCCGCCGGCGGTTCGCGCAGATCGGGCAGCTTCATCGTCGCGATCAGCACGATGGCCAGCGTGCCGGCCGCCCAGAACGGAAAGTGCTTCATGCCGAAGCGCTCGAACCATTCACCCGCGACGAACACTGTGACGAGGAAACCGGCCGAGCCGCACAGCCGAATGCGCCCGTAGCGGCCCCAGTCGCCAGCCACCAGTTGCGCCATGGCCGCTTCGGTGAGCGACATCATCGAGCTGGTGTGGGTGAACATCACGAGCAGCACCAAGGCGAGCCACCATGCACCGCCGTGCCACCACAGGCCGAAGGAACTGGCCAGCGCCACCGCCGCGCTGAAGCGCAGCAGCTTCACGCGCTGCCCGGTGTGATCGCTGAGCGCGCCCCAGGCATAGGGCGCGAACACCCGCGTGATCGACTGGACCGAGGCCAGCAGGCTGATGGTGAAGATCGGCAGCCCCAGGTCCTTGAGCCACAGCGGCAGGTAGGGGTTGAAGAAACCGATGTGCGCGAAATAGCTGGCCGACAGACCAGCGAATGCCAACAGGTGGCCGCGTCCGGCGGCCACTGGTGGCGGGGCGGACACTAGAGGAAAGACGCCTGGGGCGACGAGGCTTCGGTCTTTTGTGCGTCGGTCTGCGTGTCACCGCACTGCGCGCGGTTGCGCAGCACGTGCTCGATGACCACCAGCGCCAGCATGGCCTCGGCGATGGGCGTGGCACGGATGCCGACGCACGGATCGTGACGGCCCTTCGTGACCACCTCGACCGGTTTGTTGTGGATGTCGATGGACTGGCGCGGGCTGATGATCGAGCTGGTGGGCTTGATCGCGATGCTCACCTCGAGGTCTTGCCCCGAGCTGATGCCGCCGAGGATGCCGCCGGCGTTGTTGGTGACGAAGCCGGTCGGCGTGATCGAGTCGCCGTGCGTGGTGCCGCGCTGCGTGACGCTGTCCCAGCCGGCGCCGATTTCGACCGCCTTCACCGCGTTGATGCCCATCATCGCGTAGGCGATCTCGGCGTCGAGCTTGTCGAACAGCGGCTCGCCCAGGCCGACGGGCACGTTCGTCGCGGTGACGCGGATGCGCGCGCCGCACGAATCTCCGGCCTTGCGCAGGCGGTCCATGTAGGCCTCGAGTTCGCTCACATCGGCGATGGGGGCGAAGAAGGGGTTGTGGGGCACGTGCTCCCAACTCTCGAAGGGAATGGTGATCTCGCCGATCTGCGTCATGCAGCCACGGAACACCATGCCGTATTTTTCGGCCAGCCATTTCTTGGCGACCGCGCCGGCCGCCACCATGGGCGCCGTCAGCCGAGCTGAAGAACGGCCGCCGCCGCGTGGATCGCGGATGCCGTACTTCTTCCAGTAGGTGAAGTCGGCGTGGCCGGGGCGGAACTGCTGGGCGATCTGCCCGTAGTCCTTGCTGCGCTGGTCGGTGTTCTGGATCAGCAGTGCGATCGGGGTGCCGGTGGTCTTGCCCTCGTACACGCCGGACAGGATCTGCACGACATCGGCTTCCTGCCGTTGGGTCACGTGGCGGCTGGTGCCGGGGCGTCGACGGTCCAGGTCGCCCTGGATGTCGGCCTCGCTCAGTGCCATGCCCGGTGGGCAGCCATCGATGACGCAGCCGATGGCCGGGCCATGCGACTCGCCGAAATTGGTGACTGCGAAGAGTGTTCCGAAGGTGTTGCCGCTCATGGCGGGGATTATCCCCACAAAGGGGCTGCCACTCAGTCTGTCGTGTTTTCCATGCGCCGGGTGAGCGTGCCGAGCTGCAGCTCGATGGAGAACAGCCGCTCGTTCAGCACGGCCGTCTGCAGCCGGATCGCCTCGATGATGGCCTTGGTCTGCGGGTCGGTGGTCTTCTCGGACAGTTCCGCCAGGTCATGCAGCTTCTTGCGCAGTTCGTTGCTCATGGGAGGCTCCGGTGATCTATCGCGTCGTGGAAGCCTCAGTATGGGGTTTCGTCAGCGCTCCGGCAATGCGGCGGCACCCGGTGGTACTTTGGGCGCGTCTTCGCCGCTGGCCCCGGTCCCGCGCAGCCGCACCGCCACCAGCACGCCCACGAACAGCAGCACCGCCGCGCAGATGCCGGCGGTGAGGCGCAGGCCGTGCATCAAGGCGCCACGGGCCGTGTCGAGCAACTCGGTGCCAGCGCCGCTGCCGAGCTGCCCTGCCAAGGCGACGGCGCCGCCGAGCGTGCTGCGCGCCGCCTCGATTTCGGCCGGGCCAGCCAACCCCATCGGCACGGCATCGGCCATGGTGCTGCGGTAGATGGCCGCGCCGATGCTGCCGAGGATGGCGATGCCCAGCGCACCACCGAATTCAGAACTGGTCTCGGAGATGGCCGAGGCCACGCCCGCGCGCTCCGGCGGCGCGCTGCCGACCACGAGGTCGGTGGCCAGCGTGAACACCGGCGCCAGGCCTAGCGAGGAAACGACCGCGCTCGCCACCATCCACGCCAGGCCGTCCTGCACCGGGAGCACGACGAGCATGCCGAAACCCAGCGCTGCCACCGCCAGCCCGCCGCCCATGACAAAGGCCGGCCGCATGCGCCGCGCCAACACCGGCACGACCATCGAGCCGACGATGAAGGCGCCCGCGCTGGGCATGCTCCACAGGCCGGCATGCAGCGGCGACAGGCCGAGCACCAACTGCAGGTACTGGGCGTTGTAGAGAAAGATGCCGAACATCACGAAGCAGGCCAGCATGTAGGCACCGAGCGAGACGCTGAAGGCCGGCAGGCTGAACAGGCGCAGGTCGATCATCGGATTCGGCAGCCGCTTCTGCCTGCGAATGAACACCCAGCCGAGCACCCCACCCACCGCGATCGACAGCAACGACACCACATCGGGCCCATGTTCCGCCGTCTGCTTGATGCCGTAGATGACGGTCAGCACCGCGGCCAGCGACAGCGCCACGCTGAGCAGGTCGAGCCGCGCCGCATCGGGGTCGCGGTACTCCGGCAGCAGCATCGGACCGAGCACCAGCAGCAGCACCATCACCGGCACGCCGATCAGGAACACCGAGCCCCACGGAAAGAACTGCAGCAGCACGCCGCCCAGCACCGGGCCGATGACAGCGCCCGCCGAGTAACTGGAAATCCACACGCCGATGGCCACGGTGCGCTGTGCCGGGTCGAGAAACATGTTGCGGATCAGCGAGAGCGTGGACGGCGCCAGCGTCGCCCCCGCTACGCCCAGCAGCGCGCGGGTGGCGATGAGCATGTTGGCGCTGGTCGAGAACGCTGCCAGCACCGAGGCCACGCCGAAAGCCGCCGCGCCGATCAGCAACAGGCGCCGGCGCCCGATGCGGTCGCCCAGCGTGCCCATGGTGACCAGCAGGCCGGCCACGAAGAACCCGTAGATATCGACGATCCACAGCAGTTGCGAGGCCGTGGGCTTGAGCTCTTCGCTGATCGCCGGGATCGCGAGGTTCAGAACCGTGAGGTCCATCGAATAGAGCATGCACGGCAGCGCGATGACGGCCAGGCCGGTCCATTCGCGCGCCGTGGCGCGGGCGGGAGGCGATGCGGTGTCGGCAACGTTCATCGACCTCCCTCGCTGCCCTGCTCGCCCTGGCTGCGGGCGAACGACTTGACCGGCCGCACCTCGATGCTGCTGAAGCGCGCCGAAGGAATGCCGGCCGCGAGCTGCAGCGCTTCTTCTTCGCTGTCGGCCTCGACCAGATAGAAGCCACCGAGCTGCTCGCTGGTTTCGGCGAAGGGGCCGTCGGTGACGGACAGCTTGTTGCCGCGCATGCGCACGGTGGTCGCCGTGTCAGCGCTCTGCAGCGCCTCTGAAACGACGAGCTTGCCGCGGTCGTGCAACTGCGCGTCGTAGTCGATGTGTTCGTTGATGTACATGTCCATTTCTTCAGGCGAGAGGTGGCTCGTCTGGTCTTCGGTTCCGTAGATCAGGCAAAGGTATCTCATGCGGCATTCCCCTCTGTCTTTCCGATGATTTCGATGGGCCGGACCTCGATGGCGCCGTAGCGCGCCATCGGGATGTGGCCCGCGATCTGGATCGCGGCGTTCAGGTCGCGGGCGTCGATCAGGATGAAGCCGCCGAGCTGCTCGCGCGCCTCCGCGTACGGGCCGTCGACATGCGAGCGCTTGCCGTTGCGCACCTGCACGACCTTGGCGGACTTGACCGACCCCAGCGCCTCGGCGGTGATGAAGTGCCCGCTCTTCTCAAGCTCGCGGTCGTAGGCCATGGATTGTTCGTTCAGTGCCTTGAGTTCATCGGGTGGCAGCGCGCGGATCACCGCTTCGTCGCAAAAAACGAGGCAGAGGTATTTCATGCGGAATCTCCTTGCAGATTGAATGTGGACACCAGTGGTCGATTGGCCGTCGCCGAAATCGACAAGTCGGCGCGATGGGTGTCAAAAAATTTCTAAGACGGCAACGACGCCAGTTGCCGTTCCAGGAATTGCCGCTCGGGCAACTGGCGAGCCAGCGACAGGGCACGCCCGTAGGCGGCGCGCGCATCGTCGATACGGCCGAGGCGGCGGCACAGTTCGGCACGCGCGCCGTGCGCCAGGTGGTAGTCGGCGAGTTCGCCGCGCGCGAGCAGCGCGTCGATCAGCGCCAAGCCGGCCGCCGGGCCGTCGCGCATCGCGATGGCGGCGGCGCGGTTCAGTTCGGCCACGGGCGAGGGGTCGAGCCGCAGCAGCACGTCGTAGAGCCCGACGATCTGCGGCCAGTCGGTGGCGCCGGGTCCGCTGGCTTCGGCATGCACGGCGGCAATGGCGGCCTGCAGCGTGTAGGGGCCGAAGCGGCGGGACAGCAGTGCGCGTTCGACCAGCGCCGCGCCCTCCTCGATCTGGCCGCGGTGCCAGAGGCTGCGGTCTTGCGCATCGAGCAGCACGATGTCGCCCTCGGGCGAGGTGCGCGCGGCGCGGCGGGAGTCGTGCAGCAGCATCAACGCCAGCAGGCCCAGTGCCTCGGGGTCGGGCAGCAGGTCGATCAGCAGGCGGCCCAGCCGGATCGCTTCCACCGAAAGATCGGCGCGCGTGAGGCTGTCGCCTGACGACGCCGCGTAGCCCTCGTTGAACACGAGGTAGACCACGCGCAGCACCGCATCGAGTCGCTCGGTCAACTCGGCCAGCGCGGGCACCTGGTACGGGATGCGGGCATCGCGAATGCGTGCCTTGGCGCGCACGATGCGCTGCGCGACCGTGGGTGCCGGCACGAGGAAGGCGCGCGCGATTTCCTCAGTGGCCAGGCCGCAGACCTCGCGCAGCGTGAGCGCGACTTGTGCATCGGGCGCTAGCGCCGGGTGGCAGCAGGTGAAGACCAGGCGCAGTCGGTCGTCTTCCAGGTCTTCGGTGTCGTCGTCCCAGGCGGGCGCGGGGTCGGCGAGTGCGGCGGTGTGCTCGGCCGCATCGTCCCAGGCGGTGAAGCGTGCTTGCCGCCGGATGCCGTCGATGGACTTGAAGCGCCCGGCCGACACCAGCCAGGCGCGCGGGTTCGCGGGCAGGCCGTCGCGCGGCCATTGCTCCAGCGCGCTGCGAAAGGCATCGTGCAGCGCTTCTTCGGCCAGGTCGAAATCGCCGAGCAGGCGCACCAGCGTGGCGAAGATGCGGCGCGACTCGGTGCGGTAGATCGCATCGACGCCGTCGGCAATCGATGCCGTCATGCAGCCCCGTTGCCTTGGCCAAGCCAGCCTTCGAGCTTGACGAGGGAGCCGGTCCAGCCGTGGTTGTGCCCGTCGCGTGCCGCTGCGTCGAAGAACTGCTCGTGCATCAGCACCAGCTCGCAGCCTTCGGCGTCGGGCTCGATCCTCACCGTGACGCGCGACTCGCGCTCTGGCGTGCTGCGCCATGCCCAGCTGAAAACCAGCTTGCGGTTGGGCACAAGCTCCAGGTAGGTGCCGCTCACGTCGTGCGTTTCGCCATCGGCCGCGCGCATGGCGACGCGGAAACGTCCTCCGACGCGCAGGTCGACTTCGGCCAGCGGCACCGAGACGATTTCCTCGGGGCCGAACCAGAGCTTCAGCGCTTGCGGGTCGGTCCACGCGCGCCAGACTTTGTCGGGCGAGACGCGATAGTGCCGGCGGAGGGTGAGCGAGGGGCGCTCTTCTTCGGCTCCTCTGTTGGCAGGGTTCGCCATTCGGTCTCCTCTTGGTGATAGAGAAAGCGCGCCAGCGCATCGAGGCGGCCGGTCCAGAATTTCTCGTAGCGCGACAACCACACGGCGGCCTCCTGCATGGGCCGCGCCGACAGTTCACAGCGCACGACACGGCCCTCTTTCGTGCGCGAGATGAGCCCCGCGTCTTCGAGCACGCGCAGATGCTTCATGAAGCCGGTGAGTGACATGCCATGTGGCTCGGCCAGTTCGGTCACGCTGAGGCTGCGTTCGCCCAGGGTTTCGAGCACCGCGCGGCGCGTCCGGTCGGAGAGCGCAGCGAAGACGGCGTCGAGGGTGGCCGGGTCGGACGGGGCTTCTGGGTGAACCATGCGGTTGAGTATCTTGATGGGGGATGGGGGCGTCAAGCGATCTCAGGAACGCTTTATGCGTGCTGCAACGCAGCACACAACCACCACCTGAAAAGGAGCCGCCCCATGCTGGACCGTACCGCCACCCAGTTTTCCCACGTGAAGCCTGGCGACACTGAATTCGTCTCAGGCGGCCTGCGCGACTTTTTCCTGTACCGCGACCTGGGCATTGCCGAGGCCACCAACGGCAAGGTCATCGCGCATCTGGTCAAGGCCAACATGGCACCGGAAACGGGCACCGGCTGGCACCGCCACGAGGCGGACTTCCAGATCGTGATCATGGTCAAGGGCTGGGCGCGTTTCATGTACGAGGACAAGGAAACGCTGGTTCAGGCGGGCGACGTGGTGCATCAGCGGCCGGGCATCAGGCACTTCCTGTTCGACTACTCGCCCGACATGGAATACCTGGAGATCGTCTCGCCGGCGGACTTCAAGAGCATCGATGTCGAACCGGTGTGCGAGATCCCGCCGCCTACGCCCTGGAAGTAATCCCGCAGCGCCAGGCTCGTCAACGCATCTCGGCGCCAGCCCATCGAAATCTGTCTTCCACCTGACCTGCAAGGTAAAGATGGAGCGCTGTCTCTCATGCCAGACACCGGGTCGGCAGACACTTTAAATAAGAGCGATTCGCAGTCAGAATTTCCGGCGATGGTGCTTTTGTTTGCACCACATTGCCCGGGCGCCATCGCCCGCGCCCCTTCCGGAAAGCCTCTCGAATGACCCGCCTCTACCGCCCGATGCGCCGCCGCACGCCCGTTGCCCTTGCCCTCATCGGTCTCTTTTCCTCGTTGCCCGCCGCGTTTGCACAGCAGGCTGTTCCGCCCGCAGCGCCAAGCGCCGCATCGGCGCCCTCGCCTGCCGTGGGCACTTCGGTGCCGGGCACGCTGCGTGAAGTGCAGGTTCAGGGAGCGCAGGACAAATCCAGCTTCGGTGCCAACCCGGCGTCGCTGAGCCGCCTGCCTGCGGATCTGCGCGATGCGCCGCAATCCGTCACCGTCATCAACCAGGCCGTGATGCAGTCGCAGGGCGCGACCTCGCTGGCGAGCGCGCTGCGCAATGTGCCGGGCCTCACGATCGGCGGCGCCGAAGGCGGCCAGATCGGCACCAACATCAACCTCAACGGTTTCTCGGCGCGCACCGACATCTTTCTCGATGGCGCACGCGATCGCGCCCAGTACTACCGCGACACCTTCGCGCTCGAATCGGTCGAAGTGCTCATGGGCCCGTCGTCGATGCTGTTCGGCCGTGGCTCCACGGGCGGCGTGATCAACCAGGTCACCAAGAAGCCGTCGCTCACGCCCGCTGGCGAGGTCTCCCTGTCGGCCAGCACCACGGGCCTGGTGCGCTCGACCATCGACATCAACCGCCCGTTGTCCGACACCTCCGCCTTCCGCATCGCGGCGATGGGCCAGCAAGGCGATGCCAGCACGCGCGACCAGACCAAGCTGAAGGATTTCGGCCTCGACGCCTCGGTCAAGTTCGGCATCAACACGCCGACGCAGGTGACGCTCTCGGCGCTCGTGCAGCACAACCGCGACATGCCCGACTACGGCGTGGCGCCGCTCAACGGCCATCCGGTGAAGGTCGATCGCGATACGGCCTATGGCTTCAACGACGACCGCACGATCTCCGACATCCAGGCCTACAGCGCGGTGGTGCTGCACAAGCTCACGCCCGACACCTCGATCCGCAACCAGACCCAGTACAACGACGTCACCACCGACGCGCGCGAGACCGCGCCGCAGAGCATCGGCACGCTGTCGGCCAAGGGCGTGTTCACGCCCTTCTCCACCGGTACCACCGCCGTGCCGGCCGCCGCGTTCACCACGCTGCCGCTCGAAAGCCTTTGGGTGCGCCAGCAAAGCCATGACCGCACGATCCACGACAAGTCGCTCTTCAACCTGACCGAGCTCAACACAAAATTCGAGACGGGCTCGATCAAGCACACGCTGCTGGTAGGCCTGGAGCTGGGCCACGACACCTACAGCAACCAGGCCTACTACCGCAACGGCACCTGCGGCGGCGTGGCGCTGAACCCGGCGGGCGGCACCAGCGGCTATGCGGCCTGCACGCCACTGCTCTCGCCGTTCCAGAGCAACACGCCGATCACTGCGCCGTCGCTGCCCGGCAACCTGGCCACGGCCAGCGCAAACACGGTGGCCGGCTACTTCAACGACACGCTGGAGCTGAGCCCGCAGTGGAAGCTGGTCGGCGGCCTGCGGCAGGACCACTACAGCGCGAACATCCAGAACACGATCTCGAGCGCGACCACGCTCGCGAGCGAAAGCCAGACCGTCAACTTCACCAGCGTGCGCGCCGGCGCCATCTGGCAGCCGGCACCCGAGCAGTCGTACTACGTGTCGTACAGCACCTCGTTCAACCCTTCGCTCGAACAACTGGTGGCCACCACGGGCAGCACGCAACCGCTGCCGCCGCAGAAGAACAAGGCCTACGAGTTCGGCGGCAAGTGGGACATGAACGACGGCAACCTCTCGCTGACGGCGGCCGCGTTCCAGATCACGCAGACCAACGCACGCTCGCAGAACAGCGACGGCACCTACAGCGCCACCGGCACCGTGCGTGTCAACGGCGCGCGCGCCGGCATCGCGGGCCGCGTGACCGACAAGCTGCAACTGTTCGGCGCCTACACGCACCTGGACGCCTCCATCATCGAAGGCATCGCGCCCGGCACGCTCGGCAAGACGCCGGCCAACACACCGAAGGACGCGGCCAGCCTCTGGGCCACGTACGCCGTCACACCCGAATGGGAAATCGGCGGCGGCACCACCTACAGCGCGAAGCGTTTCGCCAACAACACCGACCTGGTCCAGGTGGGCGGCTACGCGCGGCTGGACGCGATGGTGGCTTACCATCAGCCCAAGTACGACATCCGCCTGAACGTGTTCAACCTGGCCAACCGCCATTACTACGACGCGCTGATTCCATCGGATGGCGGCCGCGCGGTGCCGGGTTCGGGACGCGCCGCCACGGTGTCGTTCACCTACCACCTCTGAGCCTGCGGGCGGGAAGATCGATTCGCCATGCTGGTGTGCATTCCCGGTGTTCTGGATCGCGAGGCGCTCGCGGCCGTGCGTGCGCGCCTCGATGCGGCCGGCGATGCGTGGGTCGACGGCCGTGTCACCGCAGGCCATCAGGGTGCGCCGGTCAAGTTCAACCAGCAGATCGACGAAGGCTCGGTGGTGGCGCACGAATGCCAGGCCATCGTGGCGGGTGCGCTCGAACGCCATCCGACCTTCATCAGCGCCGCGCTGCCGAACCTGCTGTATCCGCCGATGTTCAACCGCTACAGCGAAGGCATGCGCTTCGGCCTGCACGTGGACGGCGGCGTGCGCATCGACCCGCGCACCGGCCGCAAGCTGCGCACCGACCTGTCGGCCACGCTCTTCCTGTCGGATGCCGACAGCTACGACGGCGGCGAACTGCAGATGGAAGACACGCACGGCATGCAGACCGTGAAGCTCGCGGCCGGCGACATGGTGCTCTACCCCGCCACCAGCCTGCACCAAGTCACGCCCATCACGCGCGGCGTGCGCGTCGCCTGCTTCTTCTGGGTGCAAAGCCTGGTGCGCGATGCGGGCGACCGCGCGCTGCTGTTCGACATGGACAACGCGATCCAGCGGCTCAACCAGAGCGGTGCCGATGAAGCGGCACGCCGCACGCTGGTGGGTACGTACCACAACCTGCTTCGCAAATGGAGCGACACCTGAGCTAGATAAACTCTCTCCGCTCGAAAAATCGATAACAACCGAGGAGAGAGAACTTGCGTATTCACACTACCCGCTTGACGGCCGGCTTGCTGCTCGCGTGCGCCGCTTTCGTGGCCCACACCGGCCATGCCGCATCGCCGTCCGACACCCCCACCAGCACCGCCGCTGCCATCTCGGCCGCCAACACGCTGGAAGCCGAACAGGAGGCCGCCTCCAAGGCCGCAAAGGCTGTTCAGAAAATCGGCCCCGCCGAGATCGCACTGCGCGACCAGGCTCATCTGCACCTGCCCGCAGGCTACGTCTGGGTGCCGACACCCGCCGCCGCGCAGTTGATGCGCAGCATGGGCAACCGCACCGACGACACCTTCATCGGCGTGATCTTCCCCGCCGACGACGCCGACTGGATGGCTGTCGTGAAGTTCGTCAAAGAGGGCTACATCAAGGACGACGACGCGAAAGACTGGAACGCCGACGACCTGCTCAAGAGCCTGAAGGAAGGCACCGAGGCCGCGAACGAAGAGCGCGCCAAGCGCGGCATTCCGGGCATCGAGGTCACGGGCTGGGCACAGAAGCCGCAGTACGAAGCCGAGACGCACCGCCTGGTGTGGTCGGCCCTGTCGAAGAAGAAGGGCGGCACCGACGGCAACCAGGGTGTGAACTACAACACCTACGCGCTGGGCCGTGACGGTTACCTGAGCCTGAACCTCATCACCAACGCGAGCGACCTCGACAAGTACAAGCCCGACGCTGCCAAGCTGCTCGCCGCGCTGCAGTACGACGACGGCAAGAAGTACGCGGACTTCAACTCGTCCACCGACAAGGTCGCTGCCTACGGACTGGCTGCACTGGTGGCGGGCGTTGCCGTGAAGAAGCTGGGCCTGTTCGCATTGGCCCTGGCCTTCCTTGCCAAGTTCGCGAAGATCGCCGTCGTGGCGGTCGGCGCAGCGCTGTGGGGCATTGCCAAGGTGTTCAAGAAGAAGGAACCCGCCGTCGTCGCGACGGCGCCTGTGGACGACAGCTTCAACGCCACAAGTAGCAGCAGCACCAGCGGCATCAACAACGAGCCGCCAAAGCCGCCCACCGTCTGACCCGCTTCAGCGACCAGTGAAGCGTGGCGCCCGCTTGGCAACGAATGCCGCCACGCCCTCACGCGCATCCGCGCTGCCCGCACGTTCGCGCAGCAGCTTCTGCTCCATCGCAAAGTGCGCCTCGATCGGCCGGCACTGCGCGCCGGCGCACAGTGCCTTGATGCCCGCGAACGAGGCACTGGCGCCGCTCGCCAGCCGCATCACCAGCGCTTCGGCTGCCGCTGCGAGTTCGGCATCCGGATAGACCGCATCGACGATGCCCCATTCAAGGCAGCGCCGGCTGTCGATGGCGTCGCTGAGCATCAGCAGTTGTTGCGCCCGCACGGGCCCGGCACGTCGCGCGAGGAAGTAGGAAGCCCCCGCATCGGGTGACAGCCCGATGGCCGCATACCCCGTGCGCAGCTTCATCGACGCCGCAGCCAGCACGAAGTCGCCGCACAGCGCCAGCCCCACGCCTGCGCCGCCCGCAGATCCGTTCACGGCCACGACCAGCGGTGCCGGGTTCGACGCCAGGCGCAGCAATGCGGGATGCAGCCCGTCCAGGATGTGGTCCACCAATTCGGGCAGTTTCTCGCCAACAGCGACGAACTCGTCGATGTCGCCGCCTGCGCAGAACACGCGGCCCTCGCCAGTCAGCAGGATGGCGCGCGGGTTGTGTGCCAGCACCTCGTCGATCGCCTGTACCAGCACGCGGGCGCTCGGTGATGACAGTGCGTTCGCGCGCTCGGGGCGTTTCAGCACGATGCGGGCGATGTCGTTCTGCACGCTCCAGGCGATGCCTTCGCTCTGATTCATCTTTGCTCCGCTGTGTCGGTTGGGTTGCTGAGTTTGCTCGTTTTAGGTTCTTGTTCGGGGCGAGTGCGAATGACACCAGGTGCTCCCCTCCGCGAATGTCCCCCGCTTCGCTCCTCCTTTATTTCGCTGCGGGGAGCACCTGGCGTCATTCGCACTGGGGCACGCTGCTGGTGATCGCCGATCAACGACCGCTCTGAGTGCTCGCGTCGATACGGGGCTCTTTTTCGCGAAATAAAGGAGGAGCGAAGCGGGGGACATTCGCGAAAAAGAGCACCGTGTCGGCGTGAGCGCCGCCCTGAACAGCAGCAACGCTTCAAAACAGCCTCAGATACCAGTAAGCCCCCCGGTACACATCAACGTCTGCCCACTCACATAGTCCGACTCAGGCGTACACAACAGATACACCGCCCCAGCCGCCTCCTCAGGTGTGCCGCCGCGCCCCAGAGGAATGGACTGCTCCATCATCGCCAGCAACCCAGGATTGATACCGACCTTGATCTCGCGCCCTTCGATGTTCGCGGTGGACGCCTCGGCCGTGCTCGCGGTGAGCCGCGTCTGGATGAAGCCGAAGGCCACGCAGTTGACCGTGACGTTCATGCGCCCCCACTCCTTGGCCAGCGTCTGCGTCATGCCGACGATGCCGGCCTTCGCTGTCGAGTAGTTGGCCTGCCCCGCGTTGCCGAACAGCCCCGCCACCGAAGAGATGTTGACCACCTTGCGCACCACACGCTGGCCCGCCTCGGTCTCTGCCTTCGACAACGCGCGGATCACCGGCTGCGCCGCGCGCAGGATGCGAAACGGCGCCGTCAGGTGCACGTCGATCATGGCGTACCACTGCTCGTCGGTCATCTTCTGCACCACGCTGTCCCAGGTGTAGCCCGCGTTGTTGACGATGATGTCGAGGCCCTTGTATTCGTTGACCGCAGTGCTGACGAATCGCTCCGCGAAGTCCGGCGCCGCCACGCTGCCGACGCAAGCCACGGCCTGGCCGCCGGCGGCGCGGATGGCCTGCACGGTTTCTTCGGCCGGCGCGGCGTCGAGGTCGTTGACGACCACGCGCGCGCCTTCCGATGCGAGCTTGAGTGCGATCGAGCGGCCGATGCCACGGCCCGATCCGGTGATGAGTGCGACCTTGCCGTCGAGTCTGGTTGTCATGTCCTGGTTTCCTTCTTTTCTCTTCTTCTTGAATGGATCAGCGCAGCGCCACCAGCGCCTCGCCGGCGATGCGGACCTGGCCGTACTGGTTGGCGCTTTGCACTTCGACGCGCACGCAGCGCTCGCCGTTGTGCTCCAGCTTCTCGACCACGCGGCCGGTGCATTGCACCGCGTGGCCTAAATGGGTGATGCCCTGGAAGCGCACGTCGAAGCGGCGCAGTTGCGACTGCGGCGCCCACTGCGTGAGCAGTCGCCCGAGCCAGGCCATGCCCAGCATGCCCTGCGCGAACACGTCGGGCATGCCGGCCTTGCGCGCGAAATCGGTGTCGATGTGAATGGGGTTGTGATCGCCCGAGGCGCCCGCGAACAACGCGAGCGTGGTGCGATTGACCGGCGGCAACTGCAGCGCGGGCAGCTCGTCGCCGATCTTGACGGCGTCGTAGGTGATGGCGTTCATGGCGTGTGCTTTCCTTGTCAATGCCGGCAGACGATCACCGTGCGCAGCTCGGCCACGAGTTCATCGCGCTGATTGGTGGCGCGCGAAGTCTTGACAACGAATTCGAGCGCCCCGTTCTTCTTGTCGTAGATGTCGCTGATGGTGGAGCGCACGGTCACCGTGTCGCCCACGCAGGCCGGCCGGTGGTAGCTGAAGCTCTGTTCGCCGTGCAGCAGCTTCGACAGCGGAATCTGCAGGTCGGTGAGCAACTGGTCCGACGCACCGGAGTCCAGCTCGGCCGCGAACAGGAAAGTGGGCGGCGCGGGCAGGTCCGGGTAGCCGGCATCGCGCGCGGCGGCGGCATCGGTGTAGACCGGGTCGGTCTCGCCGATGGCCTTGGCGAAGAACTGCAGCCGGGTACGCTCGATGGGCAACACCGAAGACGGCAGCGCGTGGCCGATCCATTTCTTGTCGATCATGGGTTCTTGCCTCAGACGCGTTCGTACAGCGTGACCACGCAGGCGCCGCCCAACCCGAGGTTGTGCTGCAGCGCCATGCGTGCGCCTTCGACCTGCCGCTTGTCCGCTGTGCCGCGCAACTGCTGGACCAGCTCCGTGCACTGCGCCAGCCCCGTGGCGCCGAGCGGATGCCCCTTGGACAGCAAGCCGCCCGAAGGGTTGGTCACCACCTTGCCGCCGTAGGTGTTGTCGCCGTCGACCACGAACTTCTCCGCGCCACCCACCGGGCACAGGCCCAGCGCCTCGTAGCTGATCAGTTCGTTGTGCGCAAAGCAGTCGTGCAGCTCGACCACGTCGATGTCCTGCGGGCCCACACCCGCCGCGTCGTACACCTTCTGCGCGGCTTCCTGCGCCATGCTGAAGCCGACCACTTCGCGCATGTCGCGGCTCTCGAAGGTGATGGCCCGGTCGGTGGTCATTGCCTGCGCCTTGATGCGCACGCTGCGGTCCAGGCCGTGGCGTTCGGCGAAGCGGGCCGAGCAGACGATGGCGGCAGCCGCGCCGCAGGTGGGCGGGCAGGCCATCAACCGCGTCATCACGCCGGGCCACATGACGGGCGCGGCCATCACCTCGTCTTCGGTGACGACGGTGCGGAACAGCGCCACCGGATTGTTCGACGCATGGCGGCTGGCCTTGGCGCGGATCTTCGCGAAGGTGGACATCCGCGTGCCGTACTGCTGCATGTGGGCCAGTCCCGCGCCGCCGAAGTAGCGCAGCGCAAGCGGCACCTGTTCGTTGCCGACCAGCTCGTCGGTGATGGTCTCGAAATGGTCGAAAGGACTCGGCCGGTCGTTGAACACCGCGCCCAGCGCGCCCGGGCTCATGTGCTCGAAACCGAGCGCGAGCACGCAGTCGGCCGCGCCGCTGGCCACGGCCTGGCGTGCGAGGAACAGTGCGGTCGAGCCGGTCGAGCAGTTGTTGTTGACGTTGACGACCGGAATGCCGGTCATGCCCACCTCGTACAGCGCGCGCTGGCCGGCGGTGGAGTCGCCGTACACATAACCGACGTAGGCCTGCTGTATCAGTTCGTAGCCTATGCCGGCGTCTTTCAGCGCGGCGTTGGTGGCATGGGCAGCCATCTGCGGATAGGGCTGGTTGGCGCCGGGCTTGGTGAAGGGGATCATGCCGACCCCGACGACGTGGACGTCTTGGCTCATGGAGGACTCCTGAAAGTTGAACGGGTAAAAGGAAAGGATGAGAGGGCTCAGGCGACTCCGCGCTGACGGCCTTGCCAGAAGGGTTCGCGCAGCTTGGTCTTCAGCACCTTGCCGGCGCCCGACAGCGGCAGCGCGTCGAGCACCGCCACGCTGCGCGGGCATTTGTAGTTGGCGATCAACGTCTTGCAGTGGGCAATGAGTTCTTCGGGCCGGATGCCCTGCCCCGGCTTGAGCACCAGTGCGGCGTGCACGGCCTCGCCCCACTCCTCGCTCGGAATGCCGATCACCGCGCAGGCGGCCACCGCCGGGTGCTGGGTGATGGCGTTCTCGACCTCGGCCGAGTAGATGTTCTCGCCGCCGCTGATGATCATGTCCTTCAGCCGGTCGACCACGAAGATGTAGCCGTCGTCGTCCATGTAGGCGCCGTCGCCGGTGTGCATCCAGCCGTCGCGCACGGCGGCGGCCGTCTGCTCGGGCTTGTTCCAGTAGCCCTGCATCACGTTGGGACCGCGCACGGCCACCTCGCCCACGGTGCCGCGCGGCGCTTCGGTGCCGTCCGCATCGACGATGCGCACTTCGGTGCAGTAGCTCGCGCGCCCGGCCGAGCGCAGCTTGCCGAACTTGCGGCCCTGCGCCGTGTGGTTGCGTGCCGGGTTGATGGTGGCCAGCGGCGACAGCTCGGTCATGCCGTAGGCCTGCACGAAGTCCACGCCCGGAAAGGCGTCGATCGCGCGGTTCAGCACCGCCTCCGAAATGGGCGAGGCGCCGTAGGTGATGCACTTCAGGCTGCTCAGGTCTCGCGGCTCTCGCATCGCGGGGTGGTCGACCAGCATCTGGATCATCGTCGGCACCAGCAGCACGTGGGTCACGCCGTCGTTCGCAATGGCGTTCAGCACGGCCTCGGGGCTGAACGCCGGCACGATCGAATGCGTGTTGCCCTCGAACCAGTGCGGCATGGCGAGCCCCATGTCGGCCAGGTGGAACATGGGCGCGGCATGCAGGTAGCCGCCGTCGGGCGGCGCCAGGTGCTCGGCATGCAGCGCCAGACCCGAGCTGCACATGTTGGTGTGGCTCAGCATCACGCCCTTGGGGAAGCCGGTGGTACCGCCGGTGTAGAAGATGCCGGCCAGGTCTTCGTCGCGGCGCACGGCATCGGGCACTGGCGAGGCGGCATCGACCAGACACTCGTAGCCGAGCATGCCGGGTGGCAGCGCACCGTCGCCGCAATAGATCACCTCGCGCAGGCTCGTGGCCTGGCCGCGAATCTGCTCGACCATGCCCTTGAAAGTCTCGTCGACCAGCAGGATGGAAGAGCCCGAATCTTCCAGCGAGTAGAGAATTTCCGCAGCCGACCAGCGGATGTTGCAGGGGTTCAGCACGCCGCCGCCCCAGGGCACGGCCATCTGGTATTCGAGGTAGCGGTCGGAGTTGAGCGACAGCATCGCGACGCGGTCGCCCGCCTGCATGCCAAGCTGCTGGAGCGCGCCCGCCAGCCGCGCCACCCGCCCGGCATATTCGCGAAAGCTGCGGGTGCGGCCGGCAAAGCGCACGGCCGCCTTGTCGGGATGCTGCTGCACGCTGCGGTGCAGGGCCTGGGTCATGTACATGGTGTGTCTCCGTCTCTTTTTTCTGTTGCCGAATGGTAGGAATCCGGCCACGCCCCGGCGATTGCGCTTCGCTTCGTTCGCATTGCAGAAAACGTCAATCGACACGGTGGCATGCTTGGGGTCTGATCGCTGCGCCATGCTGCAACCGCCCACCACCATTCCGATCGCCTTCGTGCAGGGCATGCTCTCGGGCATCCGCGCCCGGGGCAGCGCCGCGCCCATCGACATCGATGCCGCGCTGGAAGACGCCGGCATTGCACCGGCGCTGCTCGAAGAAATGGGATCGCGTGTCACCGCCGAGCAGTACGTCGCCCTGTTCGCGCTCCTGATGGACCGGCTGGACGACGAAGCCCTGTGCTTCCTCACGCGCCGCCTGCGCCGCGGCAGCTTCGCGCTGATGACGCGCGCCACGCTGGGCGCGCCCACCTTCGAGGTGGCGCTGCGCCGCGTAGCCCACACCTTCAGCCTGCTGCAGGACGACCTGACGCTGGTGCTGCTGCGGGAAGGCCCGCTCGCGGGCTTCGGCCTGCAGCTCAACAACCCCGTTGCCGCGCACCAGAACTTCCTGCACGAGCTGATGCTGCGCGTGTACTGGCGGCTGTTCGCCTGGCTGCACGGTGGCCGGCTGACGGCACGGCGTTTCGATTTCGGCTTCGAGCTGCCGCACTACGCCGACGGGTATGCGAAGGTTTTTCCGGGACAGTTGCAGTTCGGACAGCCCTGCTCGGCCGTGTGGTTCGACAGCAGCGCGCTCGAAACCCCGGTGCATCGCGACACACAGGCGATGAACGCATTCCTGGCGGCAGCGCCGGCCAATGTGATCCTGCCCCGGCTGGCGGAACAGGCGGTGAGCGCGCGCGTGCGCTCGGTGCTGCAGCAGAACCGCCCCGCCTGGGCCGATCTGGCAACGACTGCGAAGAGCCTGAACATGTCTGTCAGTACCTTGCAGCGCCACCTGGCGACGGAAGGCACCTCGTTCCAGTCGCTGAAGGACCAGTTGCGGCGCGACCTCGCCATCGTGCGGCTCAACACCAGCACCGTGCCGCTCGCGGCGCTGGCCGACGAGCTGGGTTTTGCCGACAGCGCAGCGTTCCAGCGGGCCTTCAAGGCTTGGACAGGCGGCGCTCCGGGGTCGTACCGGCGGCGCTCACCGCCCGGGTCATCAACGGAGTGAGTTTTCAGAAACTACCGAAACCCCAGCAATCCAGCGCGACAATCCGGCGCATGCCCAACTCCTCCGACCTCCCTTCCCTCAACCGCCAGTTCGTCGCGCACTTCGGCGAGATGGGCAGCAAATGGGGCATCAACCGCACCGTCGGGCAGATCTACGCGCTGATCTTCCTGTCCGAGCGCGCGCTCAATGCCGACGAGATCGCGGAGCTGCTGGAGTTCTCACGCTCGAACGTGAGCATGGGTTTGAAGGAGCTGCAGGCTTGGCGCCTGGTGCATCTGCGGCATCACCCGGGCGATCGCCGCGAATATTTCGAGGCGCCTTCGGACGTGTGGGAAATCTTCCGCGTGTTGGCCGAGGAGCGGCGCCGCCGCGAGATCGAGCCTACGCTGTCGATGCTGCGCAATGCGTTGCTCGAGTCACCCACGAGCGACGCCGAGCGTCACGCGCAGGAGCGCATGCGCGAGATGCACGAGCTGATCGACCGGCTGATGAAATGGTTCGACGACGTGCAGCGACTCTCGCCCGAAACCGTCATGAAGCTGATGGGCATGGGCGCGACCGTGACGCGGGTGCTGACGCTCAAGGACCGCATCACTGCTGGCGCCTCGAAGAAGAAAAATCCCGCTGCTGATTGATTCGGGCTCGGGAGTCTGCTGTCCGCTTTGGGGGTGGCGTTGTGCTTGATGACGTGCGTTGTTCAGGGCGTCGCTCACGCCGACACGGTGCTCTTTTTCACGAATGTCCCCCGCTTCGCTCCTCCTTTATTTAGCTAAAAAGAGCCCCGTATCGACGCGAGCGTTGGACAGAGTGGTCGTTGATCGCAGGATCACGAGCAGCGTGCCCATGTGCGAATGACACCGGGTGCTCCCCGCAGCGAAATAAAGGAGGAGCGAAGCGGGGGACATTCGCGGAGGGGAGCACCCGGTGTCATTCGCACTCGCCCCGAATGACTTCTGCATCACACCGCGCAAAACCCTCAAAGCCGCTCTTGCCCTTCGGATGATTCAGGCATTCCGAGCTTTTCCTTGCGGATGGCGTCGTCGTCCATGAGTTCGTACCACATGGCATTGAGTACGGCGAAGGCTGCTGCCAGCGGCAGGCCGAGGATCCAGGCGAAGTACCACATGTTTTTTTCCTCCGTTCAGTAGGCGTGACCGCTGTCGTCGCGGATGGCCTTTTCATCGACCTTGCCCCACAGCACGTGATAGACCCAGGTCGTGTAGGCCACGATCAGGGGAATGAAGAAGGCCGTGACCACCAGCATGATGAACAGCGTGAGGTGGCTCGACGACGAATCCCACACCGTGAGGCTGGCACGCGGATCGATCGACGACGGCAGGATGAACGGGAACATCGAGGCGCCCACGCTCAGGATGATGCCGGCGATGCTCAGAGCCGCTGTCAGCAGCGCCAGCACCGGACGGCGCAGCACCAGCCCGAGCAGCGCGCCCAGCGCACCGACGAAACCGGCGGCGGGCGCAGCGAGCGTCCACGGGTGCGCCGCGTAGTTGGCGGTCCAGGCGCCCGCATGCAGCTCGACGGTCTTCAGCAGCGGGTTCGATGGCCCGACCGTATCGACCACGCTGCTGATGCGATAGCCGCCGATGCTCGTGGCGAGCAGCACGCCAGCCAGCGCGTACAGCGCGATGGTGAGCACCGACGCGACGATGCCGTAGGTGCGTGCACGGTCGGCCACCGGCCCTGCCGTCTTGAGCAGCAACCACGCAGCGCCGTGCATCACGAGCATGGCCACCGACACCAGCCCGCACAAAATCGCGAACGGGTTCAGCAGCCCGAAGAAGCCTCCGTCGTAGAAGATGTGCATGTCGGTGCCGAAGCGGAACGGCACGCCCTGCAGCACGTTGCCCATGGCCACGCCAAAGATCAGCGAAGGCACGAAGCCACTGAAGAACAGCACCCAGTCCCAGCGCGCGCGCCATTGCGGCGACTCACGCTTGCTGCGGAACTTGAAGGCCACGGGCCGCAGGATCAGCGCTGTGAGAATCACGAACATCGCCAGGTAGAAGCCCGAGAACGACACGGCATACAACTGCGGCCAGGCCGCGAAGATCGCGCCGCCGCCCAGGATCAACCACACCTGGTTGCCTTCCCACACGGGGCCGACGCTGTTGATGACGACGCGGCGTTCGATGTCGTTGCGCGCCGCGAACGGCAGCAGCATGCCGCTGCCCAGGTCGAAGCCGTCGGTCACGGCAAAGCCCACCAGCAGCACACCGATCAGCAGCCACCAGATGAAGCGCAGGGTGTCGTAGTCGAGGAGTGTGTGGAGAATCATGCGGCGCTCCCGGAAGAAGACGAAGAAGCAATGGCGGCGTGGGCCGGCGGAACGTGCGAGCGTGCGTCGCCCTCGTCGGGCGAGTGCTCGGCTTCAGGCCCCTTGCGGATGGCCTTGAGCATCAGCTTCATCTCGATGATGAGCAGCGTGGTGTAGATCGCGATAAAGCCCGCAAGCGTGAGCAGCAGCGTCTTCACACCCAGGTTCGACACCGCCACCGCCGTCGGCAGCACGCCTTCGATCACCCAGGGCTGGCGACCGAACTCCGCCACCAGCCAGCCGGACTCGATGGCAATCCAAGGCAGGGGGATTGCGAACACCGCAACCTTGAGCAGCCACCGGTAGCGGTCAAGCATGCGCCGCGCCGAGAGCACGAAGAAAGTGCCGGTCAGCAAGATCAGCAGCATGCCGATACCGACCATCACGCGGAACAGCCAGAACAGCGGCGCCACCTGCGGCACGGTGTCCCATGCAGCCTTGCTGATCTGCTCATCGGTGGCGGTGCGCGGGTCATCGACATAGCGCTTGAGCAGCAGCGCGTAGCCCATGTTGATGCCGTTGTCCTCGAAGTCGCCACGCACGCCCTGCGTCACCTTGCTCGGACCGCCGGCTTCGCGGATCTTCTGCAGCGCGTCGTAGGCCTTGAGCCCTTCGCGGATGCGCGCCTCGGCGCGCTTCACGAGTTCATCGATGCCGGGCATCACGGTGTTGAGCGAGCGCGTGCCGATCAGGCCCATCACCGCGGGAATGTGGATCGCATAGTGCATCTCGCGCGCCTCCTGGTCGGGAAAACCGATGACGGTGAAGGCCGCGGGCGCGGGTTGGGTTTCCCACATCGCTTCGATGGCGGCCAGCTTCATCTTCTGGTGTTCGCCCGACAGGTAGCCACTTTCGTCACCGAGAACGGCGACCGACAGCGCGGCCGCCAGGCCGAACGAGGCGGCCACGGTCATCGAGCGCTTGGCCAGCGCGATGTGCCGGCCCTTGAGCAGATACCAGGCCGACACGCCGAGCACGAACACCGCTGCGCACACATAGCCGGCCGACACGGTGTGCACGAACTTGGCCTGCGCCACCGGATTGGTCAGCACTGCGGCGAAGTCGGTCACTTCCATGCGCATGGTCTGCGGATTGAAGGCCGCGCCCACAGGGTTCTGCATCCAGCCGTTGGCAATCAGAATCCACAGCGCCGAGAAGTTGGAGCCGATGGCCACCGCCCAGGTGGCCGTCAGGTGACCCACCTTGGAGAGCTTGTCCCAGCCGAAGAAGAACAGGCCCACGAAGGTCGCTTCCATGAAGAAAGCCATCAGCCCTTCGATGGCCAGCGGCGCACCGAAGATGTCGCCGACGTAGTGGCTGTAGTAGCTCCAGTTCATGCCGAACTGAAACTCCATCACGATGCCCGTGGCGACGCCCATCGCGAAGTTGATGCCGAAGAGCACACCCCAGAATTTCGTCATGTCGCGCCAGATCACGCGGCCGGTCATCACATAGACCGTCTCCATGATCGCCAGGATGATCGAAAGCCCGAGCGTGAGCGGCACGAACAGGAAGTGATACAGCGCCGTGACGGCGAACTGCAGGCGCGATAGCGCAACGATGTCGAGGTCCATGGGTTTTTCCTTTTATGTTCCCTGTTCTGCTTTTCTGATCCGGATTCAATCGGGGCGCAGGCTGCGCAATGCGGCGTCGAAGGCCTCGCTGCCGCGTTGCAGCTCGGCGACGATGCGGCCTTGTTCCACACACACGAGGCGGTCGGCAAGCGCGGCTTCGCGGCGCAGGTGCGTGGCGATCAGCAAGGTGCGCGGGCCGGCATGCTGGACAAGGCGATGCAGCACATCGTGGGCAGTGAGCGCATCGAGTGCTTCGGTGGGTTCGTCGAGCAGCCACAGTGGTGTTGGGCGCAGAAGCAGTCGCGCGAGTGCAAGCCGACGCGACTGGCCGCCTGAGAGGCCGAGGCCGCCTTCGCCCAGGCGTGTGTCGAGGCCTGTCGCGAGTGCGCGCACGTCGCGGTCGAGGCCGGCGGCTTGCAGCACGGCCCACAACTGCTCGTCCGTGGCGCCGAGGTCGGCAAGCCGCAGGTTGTCGCGCAGGCTGTCCTGGAAGAGTTCGGTGCGCTGGGTCAGCAGGCACGACGGTTGTGCGTGCACGCTGCCGGACCGGGGTGTGATCTCTCCTGCGATGGCTGCGAGCAGTGTGGACTTGCCGGTGCCGCTGGCACCGATCAACGCCACGCGCTCGCCGGCACGGAGGATCAGCGAGACCTTGCTCAAGACCTGGGTGTGGCTGCCGGGGTGTGCGATGCTGATGTCGATCAAGCACAGTGCAACTTGCGGATCGCCTTCGGCTGGTACCGCTTCTTCGCCGTCTTCCGCAGCCATGCGCGGCGCCAGACGGCGAACGGCCAGCCACGTGCGGCCCGCGTCGAGCGCACCACGGCGCAAGGCGGCGAAGGGTTCGGTGGCGGTGAGCGCGATCAGCAGGGCCAGCGCTGCGGCAGGCGCGCCGATCAGGCCCTCGTTCACCAGCGCCCCCACGGCCAGCAAGACGCCCACCAGGGTCAAGGTGCTCGCACTGCCGTAGGCAAAACCGGCTGCGGCTTCCAGGCGATTCAAGGCCAGGTCGGCCTTGGCAAGATGCATGTCGGCGTTCATCAGTGCGTCGCGCTGCGCATCGATGCGGCCCGCCATCACAAGGTCGGTTTGTCCGGCAACCAGATCGACGGCGCGCGCACGCAATGCCTCGATGGCATGCGCACGCTGCACAGCCGGCCGCCGCGCACGCCTTGCAATGAAGACCGCCATGCCCCAACCGACGATCACCAGCCAGAGCCCGAGCGCCAGCCCCATGCCCACATGCATGAAGCCGAGCACGACGCCCGCGAGCAGCGCGGCACCCAGCGCAGCCGCTGCGGGCACGAGCAGGCGCAGGTAGAGCGATTCGAGCGCGTCGATGTCGGATGTCAGGCGAAACAGCAGCCGCGCCGGGCGCATCAGCAGTTCGCGTGCCGCCTCGGCCTTGGCCCAGCCACGGAACAGGCGCACGCGCAGCGAGGCGAGCACCGAGAAGGTCGCGTCATGGGTCACCAGCCGCTCGCCGTAACGCGATGCCGTGCGGCCCAGCGCCAGCAGGCGGATGCCCGCCGATGGCATGAACACATCGAAAGTGAAGGCCGTGGCAACGTGCAGGCCCGCCAATGCGGTCGCGGTGATGAACCAGCCGGAGAGGCCCAGCAGCGCCATGCCCGCAAGCACTGTGACGGCCGCGAGCAGGCCGCCCAGCAGCAACGCACGTGGCTGCGCGGCGAAGAACGGACGCAGCACCAGACGCAGATCGCGCCAGCGGGTGGAAGACTGGCTTCTCATGCGGCCTTCTCCATCGTGTCGGCGCCGAGGTTCACCACGCGGTCCATGCGCGCTGCGAGCACCGGGTCGTGCGTCGCGACGACGAGGGTCTTGCCTCTTGCCAGGGCCATCAACGCATCGGCCACGCGTTCGGCTGTGTCGGTGTCGAGATGCGCCGTGGGCTCGTCGATCAGCAGCAGGTCGGCATGCAGATGCACCGCGATGCGCGCCAACGCGAGCCGCACGGCCTCGCCGCCCGACAGGCCGTTGCCGCCCTCGCCCAGCGTCACGCCGGGGCGCGCCTGCGCCACGTCTTCGAGCGAAGCGAAGCGCATGGCTGCTGCGACTTGCTGGGTGTCGATGCCTGTGCGTCCCAAGACCACATTGGTTTCGACCGAGCCGGCGAACACGTGGGGCGCCTGGCCCATCCACGCCATACGCTGGCGCAATGCGGCCACCGTGTGGTCGGTGAGCGTCACGCCGCCGATCGATATGTCGCCGCTGGCTGCGGGCACCAGTCCTGCGATCAGCGACAGCAAGGCCGTCTTGCCCGACCCGCTGGGGCCCGTCAGCGCGATGTGCTCGCCGGGCGCAATGCGAAGTTCGTAGCCGTCGAAGACTTCCTGCGACTCGCCCGGCCAGGAGAAATGCAGGCCGTGGACGGTGATGGCGGGCGCGGAGCCCGAACTTGCCACGCCCGTCGCGGCGCGTGTCACCGAGGCATTCGCGCCGGGCAACGGCAGCTCATTGCGCTGCAATTGGTCGAGCGCCTGCAAGGCGGCTTCTCCCGCCGCCCGGTCGTGCCAGACGGCCGAGAGTTCGCGCAGCGGCTCGAAGAAGGCCGGCGCAAGCAGCAGGATGAACAGTCCCTCGCCCAGGCTCAGTTGCCGGCCCCAGGCTCCGAAACTGAGTGATCCCAGCAGATAGAAGCCGACGTACGCCGCCACCATCGCGACGCCCAATGCCGAGAACAACTCCAGCACGGCCGAAGAGAGGAACGCGATGCGCAGCACAGCCATCGTCCGCCTGCGCAACGACTGCGCGGCGTCGCCCAGGCGCTGCGCCGTGGCATCCACCGCGTCGAGCGCGCGCAATGTGGCCAGGCCGCGAAGGCGATCGAGCAGGAACGCGTTCATGCCGCCCATCTCGACCATCTGCGCCTCGCTGGCGGCCTTGGCGCGCCAGCCGACGATGGCCATGAAGATGGGGATGAGCGGTGCAGCGAACAGCAGCACCAGCGCGGCCACCCACGAAAGGCTCACCACAGCGCAAAGGATGAAGATGGGCACAACCATCACGCGCCAACGCGCAGGCTGGTAGCGCACCAGATACGGCACCAGTGCTTCGCCCTGCTCGGCAAGCACGCTGGCCGCCTGTCCTGAAGGCGCACGGCCGCGGTCCATTGGCGAGCCAGCGGCCAATGCGGCAACCGTTTGCGCGCGCAAGGCCGAGAGCTGCGCTCTGGCGCGGCCGAAGGTCCGGCGTGCGCCCCAGGCCTCGCAGCCTGCGCGCAGCAGCCCCAGCACCAGGATCGCGCCGGCCGGCCACAGCACGGCCGCCATGCCCCGCCCCGACGCAAGCCCCTGAACCGCCATCGCCAGCAAGGCCGCCTGCGGCAGCCACAAGAGCGCGGCGGCGCCTTGCACCACGCTGCCGATGTCAGGCGACGCAACGGCCCGCAGCGGCGATCGTGGTGGCGAGTGCTTGGTCATTCCTTGGTTTCGTGTATTTTCAGTATTTACTGAAATTTCCACAATCATACCGAAGACGGAGGCGACTGACGAGCCCGGAGCCTGCACGCTCCGGGGCGCCAGCGCAACCCGTTCAGGAAGATTCGGCCAAGGCGCCTACACGGGCGCCGGGCTCGTTAATGAGAAACGACTATTCCGCTGACCAGCAGCGCGGCGAACAGCGTGAAGACCGCACGCCAGGATGCTGGCCGCACTTCCACCCAGCGATGCAGCAGCGCCGCGGCCACGACCGAGAGGCCGAAGGTCACCACCAGCCCGATCGCGTCGACCCACGCGCCGTGCGGCCCGGCGTTCGCGACCAGCGCATTCATCGCGAGCAGCACCGGAAAGTGAATCAGGAACAGCGAATAGGACATCCGCCCCAGCCGCTGCAGCGGCACCGCCGCCGCCGGCCAGTGCGCCGGCGAGAGCCAGTGCCTGCGCTGCGCGATGGCGATGAGCAACGCGGTCACCAGCGCGATGGCAATGCGGCTGCGCCAGTCGATGGCCAGCGCGCCCGCCCCCACCAGCGCCAGCAACGCGATCGCGCTCTGCCAGGTGCTGAAGCGCGTTGCGCGCCCGATCCAGAACACCAGCATGCCCAGGCCATAGGTGCCGAAGAAATAGAAAGCGGTGTCGTCCAGCCCCGCGTTGCGATTGAAAAGCGCGAGCGAAGCCACGGCCAACCCCAGCACCAGCGCCACGGGCAGCCAGCGCGCCCGCGCATTCATCGCCACCGAACCGGAACGCTGCAGCATCGCGGGCAAGCCGACCAACGTCAGCGCCAGCGCAAAGAGCTGAAAGTCGATGGCCACGTACCAGACACCGGTCGACAGCGACTCGTAGCCCAGCAAGTCCTGCAGCAGCAGCCCATGTGCGATCAATTGCCCCAGGGTCGGTGACGCGGGCACCACTTCTTCGTCGAGCCACGGCCGCACCAGCGCCGCGACCAGCACGCACACCGTGAGCGCCGCCAGATACGGCATCACCAGCCGACCATAGCGCTGCAGGATGCGCGCTACAGGACGGTCGCCGCGCAGCAGGCCGTCCGGCGCCAGGCTGGATGCCGCGAGAAAACCGGCAATGACCAGGAACACCTGCACCGCCAATCGCCCCTCGTTCGCCAGCCAGGCGAAGAAGTCAGGCGCGAGTGCGTACGCGCCAGCCGGCATCGGGCCGTAGCGCGAAAGATGATGGCCCACGATCACCGCGCAAGCGATGCCCTTTGCCGCGTCAAGCAGCGGCATGCGCCCTAGCGAAGATGAAGACGCCGACCTGCTGGCGGGCAGCAGGTCGCCCGCAAGGGTGGTCACAGCGCCAGCCGTTGCCTTGCTTCCTGGTATTCGCGCTTGAGCTTCTCGATGAAGGCTGCGGCGCTGGCCACTTCGGTCACGGCGCCGATGCCCTGGCCCGAGCCCCAGATGTCTTTCCAGGCCTTGGCCTTGCTGCCTTCGCCGCCGCCGAAGTTCATGGTCTTGACGTCGCCATCCGGCAGGTTGGCCGGGTCCATGCCGGCCGCGACGATGCTGGGCGCAAGGTAGTTGCCATGCACGCCGGTGAAGAGATTCGAGTAGACGATGTCGTCCGAATTGCCGTCGACGATGGCTTGCTTGTAGTCGTCGCTCGCACGCGCTTCCTCGGTCGCGATGAAGGCGGTGCCGATGTAGGCAAAGTCGGCGCCCATGGCCTGCGCCGCGAGCACCGCGCCGCCGGTGGCGATGGAGCCCGACAGCGCGATCGGGCCGTCGAACCACTGGCGGATTTCCTGTATCAGTGCAAACGGACTCTTCACGCCCGCGTGGCCGCCGGCACCGGCTGCGACGGCGATGATGCCGTCGGCGCCCTTCTCGATCGCCTTCTGCGCGAACTTGTTGTTGATGATGTCGTGCAGCGTCACGCCGCCGTAGCTGTGCACCGCGTCGTTCACGTCGGTGCGCGCGCCCAGCGAGGTGATGACGATCGGCACCTTGTACTTCACGACCATCTCCATGTCGTGATCGAGCCGGTCATTGCTCTTGTGCACGATCTGGTTGATGGCGAACGGCGCGGCGGGCTTGTCCGGGTTGGCCTTGTTGTAGGCCGCGAGTTCTTCGGTGATCTCGATCAGCCACTCTTCGAGCTGCGCCGCAGGGCGCGCATTGAGCGCCGGCATCGAGCCGACCACGCCCGCCTTGCATTGCGCAATCACGAGCTTGGGGTTGCTGATGATGAACAGCGGCGAGCCGATGATGGGCAGTGGCAGGTTCGCGAGGACGGGGGGCAGCTTGGACATGTTGTCTCCGGAAATGGGTTTCGGTTTTATAAGAGAGCAAGGCCTCTGCCGCCCGTCAGATGGGCGACAGGGCCATGACCCGGAACTTCAGAACGCGTCGAGCGCCAGGGCCGTGACGCTCTCGGCGCCGTCGACGATGCTGTCGCGAATGCCCGGCACCTTGTTCAGGATGTGCTCGGCATAGAAACGCGCCGTGGCGATCTTGGCCAGCATGAAGTCGGTGTCGAAGCTGCGCGAAGCCAGGTCCTGCGCAATGATCAGCGAGCGCGCCAACTGCCAGCCGGCCACGAGATTGCCCGCGAGCATCAGGTACGGCACGCTGCCCGAGAACACGGCGTTCGGCGAGGCCTTGGTCTGGCCTGCGACGAAATCGACCACGCCGATGAAAGCCAGGCGCGCGGCCGTCAGGCGCTTGAGCACCGCAGCAGCCGCCGGGTGGTCGCTCTTTGCCAGTTCGGCTTCGGTCTTCTCGATCTGCGCGGCAATGGCCTTCGCGGTCTGCCCGCCGTCACGCGCGGTCTTGCGGCCCACGAGGTCGTTCGCCTGGATCGCGGTGGTGCCTTCGTAGATCGTGAGGATCTTGGCGTCGCGGTAATACTGCGCCGCGCCTGTCTCTTCGATGAAGCCCATGCCGCCGTGCACCTGCACGCCGAGCGAGGTCACTTCGAGGCTCATCTCGGTGCTGTAGCCCTTGACCAAAGGCACCATGAATTCGTAGAAGGCCTGGTTCTGCTTGCGCGCGTCGGCATCGGGATGGTGGTGCGCGGCGTCGTAGGCAGCGGCGGCCACCGAGGCCATCGCGCGACAGCCTTCGGTGTAGGCGCGCATCGTCATCAGCATGCGCTTGACGTCGGGGTGATGAATGATCGGCGCGCTGGCGTTGATGGAGCCATCGACCGGACGGCTCTGCACACGGTCCTTGGCGTAGGCCACGGCGTGCTGGTAAGAACGCTCAGCAATTGCGATGCCCTGCATGCCCACGGCGTAGCGGGCCGAGTTCATCATGATGAACATGTACTCGAGGCCGCGGTTTTCCTGGCCCACGAGGTAGCCGATGGCGCCGCCGTTGTCGCCGTACTGCAGCACGGCGGTCGGCGAGGCCTTGATGCCCATCTTGTGCTCGATGCTCACGCAGTGCACGTCGTTGCGCTCGCCCAGCGAACCATCTTTGCCGACCATGAACTTCGGCACCACGAACAGGCTGATGCCCTTCACGCCTTCGGGCGCGCCGGTCACGCGGGCCAGCACGAGGTGCACGATGTTCTCGGCCATGTCGTGCTCACCGTAGGTGATGAAGATCTTGGTACCGAACACCTTGTAGGTGCCATCAGGCTGCGGCTCGGCACGGCTGCGCACCATGGCCAAATCGCTGCCGGCCTGCGGCTCGGTGAGGTTCATCGTGCCGGTCCACTGGCCGCTCACGAGCTTTTCGAGGTACACGGCCTTGAGCTCGTCGGAGCCGGCGGTGAGCAGCGCCTCGATGGCGCCGTCGCTCAACAGCGGGCATAGCGCGAAGCTCATGTTGGCCGAGTTGAGCATTTCGCCGCAGGCTGCGCCAATGGTCTTGGGCAGGCCCTGGCCACCGAAGTCGGTCGGATGCTGCAGGCCTTGCCAGCCGCCCGACACGTACTGCGCGAAGGCTTCCTTGAAGCCGGGCGTGGTGGTGACCGCGCCGTCCTTGAACGACGAGGGATTGCGGTCGCCCGGGATGTTCAGCGGCGCCACCACGTCCTGGTTGAAGCGCGCGCACTCTTCAAGAACAGCCTGCGCAGTTTCAAGGCCGGCGTCTTCAAAGCCGGGCAGCTTGGCGATCTCGCCGATGTTGGCCAGGTGTTCGATGTCGAACAGCATGTCCTTGAGGGGGGCGGTGTAGCTCATGGGGTCTTGTCTCCAGATACAGCAGATACGGCAGATGTAGAAAGGGCATCGCGAACGATGCCCTCTGGCTCATTGCGTCGATACGGTCAGAGCGCCTTCACCAGTTCGGGCACAGCCACGAACAGGTCGGCCACGAGGCCATAGTCGGCCACCGAGAAGATCGGCGCTTCTTCGTCCTTGTTGATCGCCACGATCACCTTGGAGTCCTTCATGCCGGCCAGATGCTGGATCGCACCCGAGATGCCCGCTGCGATGTACAGCTGCGGCGCGACGATCTTGCCCGTCTGGCCCACTTGCCAGTCGTTCGGGGCGTAGCCTGCGTCCACTGCAGCGCGGCTGGCACCTAAGCCGGCGTTGAGCTTGTCGGCCAGCGGGGCCATCACTTCGGTGAACTTCTCGGCGCTGCCCAAGGCACGGCCACCCGAGACGATGATCTTGGCCGCCGTCAGTTCGGGGCGTTCGCTCTTGGTGACTTCACGGCCCACGAAGCTGCTCTTGCCGCTGTCGGCCACACCTTCGGCCGTTTCGACGGTGGCGTTGCCGCCTGTGGCTGCTGCGGCGTCGAAGCCGGTCGTGCGAACGGTGATTACCTTGGTGGCATCGCTGCTCTGCATCGTGGCAATCGCGTTGCCTGCGTAGATCGGACGCTCGAAGGTGTCGGGGCTGTCCACCTTGGTGATGTCGCTGATCTGCGCCACATCCAGCTTGGCCGCCACGCGCGGGGCGACGTTCTTGCCGTTGGCGGTCGAGGGGAACAGGATGTGGCTGTAGTTGCCGGCGATGGCCAGCACTTGAGCGGCGACGTTCTCGGCGAGGTTTTCAGCGAGGCTCGGGCTGTCGGCGGCGATGACCTTGGTGACGCCCACGATCTGGGCGGCGGCCTTGGCAGCTTCGGCGGCGTTGGCACCGGCCACAAGGATGTGGACGTCGCCACCGCAAGCCAGCGCTGCGGTCACGGTGTTGAGGGTGGCCGGCTTGATGCTGGCGTGGTCGTGTTCGGCAATAACAAGTGCGGTCATGTTCAGATCACCTTCGCTTCGTTCTTCAGTTTGTCCACCAGCGTTGCAACGTCGGGCACCTTGATGCCGGCACCACGCTTGGGTGGCTCGCTGACCTTCAGGGTCTTCAGGCGCGGCTTGACGTCCACGCCCAGGTCTTCGGGCTTGAAGACATCCAGCTGCTTCTTCTTGGCCTTCATGATGTTGGGCAGCGTGACGTAGCGCGGCTCGTTCAGGCGCAGGTCGGTCGTGATGACGGCTGGCAGGCTCAGGGAGATGGTCTCCAGGCCGCCATCGACTTCACGCGTCACAGTGGCCTTGTCGCCAGCGACTTCGACCTTGGAGGCGAAGGTGGCTTGCGGCAGGTCCGCCAGCGCAGCCAGCATCTGGCCCGTTTGATTGGCATCGTCATCGATGGCTTGCTTGCCCAGGATGATGAGCGAAGGCTGTTCCTTGTCCACCAGCGCCTTGAGCAGCTTGGCCACGGCCAGCGGCTGCAGCTCTTCGGTGGTTTCAACGAGGATGCCGCGATCGGCACCGATGGCCATCGCAGTGCGCAGGGTTTCCTGGCACTTGGCATCGCCGCAGGACACGACGATCACTTCGGTCGCAATGCCCTTTTCTTTCAGGCGAACCGCTTCTTCCACCGCGATCTCGTCGAAGGGGTTCATGCTCATCTTGACGTTGGCAATGTCCACCCCGGTGCCGTCGCTCTTGACGCGCACCTTCACGTTGTAATCGACGACCCGTTTGACAGGCACAAGAACCTTCATTGACTTGACTCCATTGGATTGCAAAAAGGGGGCTTCGAGGGCAACCGGTCATTCTAGGACGCGACCTTTGCGGCCTCTCCATTCTTCTCGTCGGCATCGGCTGCCAATAAAAAAGAACGATCGTGCTTTTCCTCGATTATAAAACAGCGTCGGGCGCTGGCGCGATTCCCGGCGGCAAAGATGCCATGTGCAGCACCCGCTGCGGGTAGGGAATGTCGATGCCGGCGCCACGCAGGCCTTCGAGAATGGCGATGTTGATGGCCGAGCGCAGGTTGTCCTTGCCCTTGTCAGGGTCTGCGATCCAGAAATTCAGCGTGAACTCCAGGCCATCGGGCGCAAAGTTCACCAGGTAGGCGACCGGCGCCGGGTCGGTCATGACGCGCGGCTGCGCCTTGGCCGCCTCACTCAAGATGGACTGCACCTGCGCCACGTCGCTCTCGTAGCCGACCACGATGCTGGTCGTGATGTTGAACTTGCGGTCGGCCAGCGACAGATTTTCCACCCTGCTCGTGATGAGCGACTCGTTCGGCACGATCGCCTCGCGCCCGTTGCCTGCGCGAATGAGCGTGTAGCGCGTCTTGATGTCGGTGATGCGGCCCTCGAAGGTATCGACTTTCACGTTGTCGCCGATGCGGATCGAGCGTTCGAGCAGGATCACAAAACCGCTCACGTAGTTGGCCGCCAGCTTTTGCAGGCCGAAGCCCAGGCCCACGCCGAGCGCGCCGCCGAGTACCGACAGCGCCGTCAGGTCCACGCCCACCGCCGACAGCGCGAACAGCAGGCCGACCAGCAAGAGGAACGCACGCACGGCGTTCGACGCCACCTTGCGCATCGAAAGATCGGTGACGGCCTCGCGCAGGATGCGCTTTTCGATGGTGCTGGAAATCCAGAGCGCGATCACCATCACCAGCCCGGCCGACAGCACGCCCTGGAAGATCGTCTGCAGGCTCACGCGCGTCTTGCCGAAGGCCAGCGTGATGTTGTCGAGTTCGGCCAGCACCGGCGGCAGCAGTCCGACGATCCACAACACGGCCGCGATCCAGGCCAGCCACGAGATCGTGCGCTCGATCAGCCGCACGAGATTCGACGCGGGAAACACCGCACGCAGCACCCGCGCAAACAGCCGGATGACCACGAGCGAGAGGAACATCGACACCGCGATGCGCAACACCAGCACGGGCTGCAGTTCGATCACCACGCGCCGCGCCAGGTCGGTCAGCACCAGCGACAGCAGCGGGAACAGCAGGCCGTCGAAGGTGCGCTCGCCGAACCAGATCGAGTCCTTGGGCTGGTCGCGCCCGAACCATTTGCAGATGGCCCAGGCCAGCGCCACGCAGGCAACCAGTGCAGCAAGTTCGATCGCAAGGCCGCGCGCATCGACCTGGCTCAATCGTTGGGTGAAGTCGTTGAAGTTCATCGGTTGGGAAAGCACGGCGGCCAAATGACGCCGGCTGCGTTACAGGTCCGCGAGAACGCGAATGTGGGCTTCGACGCTGCGCGCCAGCGCATCGAGGTTGTAGCCGCCTTCGAGCATCGACACGATGCGCCCGCGCGAATGGCGTTTGGCCACATCGTGCACGCGACCCGTGATCCAGGCGAAGTCGTTTTCGTTGAGGCCGAGCTGGCCCAGGTCGTCTTCGCGATGGGCGTCGAAGCCGGCGCTGATGAAGACCATCTGCGGCTTGAATTCTTCGAGCCGCGGCATCCAGACCGCCTCGATCATCTCCCGCACGTCCATGCCCTTGGTGTAGGCCGGGATCGGCATGTTCAGCATGTTCGAGGCCGGGTGCTCGGTGCCGCTGTACGGATAGAACGGATGCTGGAAGAAGCCAACCATCAGCACCCGCGGGTCGCCCGAGAGAATGTTCTCGGTGCCGTTGCCGTGATGCACGTCGAAATCGACGATGGCCACGCGCTCCAGCCCATGCACATCCAGCGCATGCCGGGCCGCGATAGCGATGTTGTTGAAGAAGCAAAAACCCATCGCCTGCTCGCAACAGGCATGGTGGCCCGGCGGGCGCACCGAGCAGAACGCGTTCTCGATGTCGCCGGCCATCACCGCGTCGGTTGCGGCAATGGCAGCGCCGGCGGCACGGCGCGCGGCCAGCAGGGTGAAGCGGGTGAGCACGGTGTCGGGATCGACCTGCGCATGGTCGGGGCCGCCGGCGGGCTCGTCGGCCACCAGGCGCTGGTGCAGTTCTTCGAGGTGCTCGACATGCGCCGTGCTGTGCGCCCGGGTGATCTGCTCAAGGGTGGCCAGCGGCACGTCGCACTGCTCGAGCGCATCGCCCACGCCGGTGAGCAGCAGGCGGTCTTCGATGGCATCCAGTCGACCGGGGCACTCGGGGTGCCCGTTGCCCATGTCGTGCTTCCAGAAGTCGCGGTGTGTGAAGTAGCCTGTCTTGCCCATGTCTCTGTCGCGTCTAGACCTCACGCGGCATGGGGCCGCAAGGTCTTACGGTATCGTTTGCATATGGATACAAATATGGACGTTGCTGCGAAGCTAGCCACTTTGCTGAGTCAGCTTAACACGGTGATCGTGGGCAAAGAGGCGCAGGTGCGCGACTGTGTGGCCTGCCTGTTGGCGGGTGGACACCTGCTGATCGAAGACGTTCCGGGGGTCGGCAAGACCACCCTCGCCCATGCGCTGTCGCACACCTTCGGTTTACATTTTTCGCGGGTGCAGTTCACGGCCGACCTGATGCCGGGCGACCTGTCGGGCGTGGCGATCTACGACCGCGGGCAGCAAGCCTTCGTGTTCCACCCCGGGCCGATCTTTGCCCAGGTGCTGCTGGCCGACGAAATCAACCGCGCCAGCCCCAAGACCCAGAGTGCGCTGCTCGAGGCGATGGAAGAAAAGCAGGTCACCATCGAAGGCGAAACCCGCCCGCTGCCCACGCCCTTCTTCGTGATCGCCACGCAGAACCCGCAGGACCAGCTCGGCACCTTCGCGCTGCCCGAATCCCAGCTCGACCGCTTCCTGATGCGGATCTCGCTCGGCTACCCCGACCGCGCCGCCGAGCGCCAGTTGCTCTCGGGCATCGACCGCCGCGAAATGCTGGCCGGCCTGCCCGCCATGCTGACCGCCGGCGAGCTGACCGCCATCCAGCAGCGCGTGCAGCAGGTGCATGCGGCCGAGCCGCTGCTGAACTACGTGCAGGACCTGATCGCGGCCACGCGCTCGGGCCGCTGGTTCCTGCAGGGCCTGTCGCCGCGCGCCGGCATCGCCGTGCTGCGCGCCGCCAAGGCGCAGGCGCTGCTGGCCAACCGCAACTACGTCGCGCCCGACGACGTGCAGGCCGTGCTGCCGCAGACGATCGCGCATCGCCTCACGCCGGTCGGCGATGCCGGCCGTGGCGCCGTCGAGCAGGTGCGCGCGATGATCGCGGCCGTGCCATTGCCGTGAGCCTCCGCCCGGCCGCTCCGAAGGGCGCTCGCACCACGGTGCGAAGCACGAAGGCATTCCAATGACCCCTGTCGGCGCTCTCCGCTCACGCATCGACGGCTGGTTCCTGTCGCGACGACCACCGTCGGACACGCTGGAGCTTACGCAGCGCAACGTCTACATCGTGCCCACGCGCGCCGGCTGGACGCTGGCCGCCACCTTGCTCGTGCTGTTGGTCGCCTCGATCAACTACCAGCTCAACCTGGGCTACCTGCTGACCTTTCTTCTGGCCGGCAGCGTGGCCGTGGGCATGCACGTGTGCCACGGCACGCTGCGCGGCCTGGCCATGCACATGGTGCCGCCCGACGCGCACTACGCGGGCGCCGCAGCCGTCTTCCGGGTGGTGCTGCACAACGCGCGGCGCAGCGTGCGCTACGGCATCGGCATGGCCGTGCGCGGCAGTGGCCAGTGGGCGTGGACCGATGTGCCGGCCGAAGGCACGTCCACCGTCGATATCGCATTCCAGCCCGAGCGGCGCGGCCTGCATCCCGTGCCGCCGCTGACGGCCGAGACGCGTTTTCCGCTCGGCACCTTCCGCGTGTGGACCGTGTGGCGGCCTGCGGCGCAGATGCTGGTCTATCCCGCGCCGGAAGCGCATCCACCGCCCTTGCCGCCGGGCGAACCGTTGTCGGGGCCGGCGGCCGTGTCGGCCGCACTGCGGGCCCACAGTGCCGGCGAGTACGACGGCGTGCGCGCCTACCGGCGCGGCGATCCGCTGAAGCTCGTGGTCTGGAAAAAGGCCGCGCGGGCACAGGCCACCGGCTCGGAAGACCTTGTCAGCCGTGACACGCAGCAGACGCAGCGCGAGGAGCTGTGGCTCGATGCGCAGGTCACCGGCCTGGCGGATGGCGAAGCACGGATTTCGCGGCTCTGTGCCTGGGTGCTGATGGCCGATCGGTTGGGCGTGGACTATGGCGTCCGCGTGGCAGGCCGGGCCGTGAAGCCTTCGCAAGGGGAGGCGCATCGAAGGGCTTGCCTGGAGGCGCTGGCGCTATGTTGAAGAAGCTCCTGCAACAGCTCGCAGCCCTCCCCCGGGATGCCAGGGACACGCTCTTTCTGTTGGCCGTCATCGCGCTGATCGTGCTGCCCCAGGCAGAAAACCTGCCCTGGTGGTGCACCGCCATCACCGCCATGGTCCTGCTCTGGCGAGGCAGCCTCGCGGTGCAGGCACGCCCGCTGCCCAGCAGATGGTGGCGAGTCGCCCTGCTCGCCCTGACGCTGGCGGCCACCTACGCCACCCACCGCACGCTGCTGGGCCGCGATGCCGGCGTGACGCTCGTCGTCATCCTGCTGGCCCTCAAGACACTGGAGTTGCGGGCCAGAAGAGACGCCTTCGTCATCTTCTTCCTGGGCTTCTTCGCGATGCTCACGAACTTCTTCTACTCGCAGTCGCTGCTGACCGCCTTCACGATGCTGCTCGCGCTGCTCGGCCTGCTCACCGCACTGGTCAACGCGCACATGCCGGTGGGCCGGCCACCGCTGATGCAGGCCGCACGCACTGCGGGATGGATGGCCCTGGCCGGCGCGCCAATCATGCTGGCGCTGTTCCTTCTGTTCCCGCGCTTCGCGCCGCTCTGGGGCACACCGAGCGACGCCATGACCGGCCGCACGGGTCTTTCAAACACCATGCGCGTGGGCACCATCGCCGAACTCGCGCTCGACGACAGCATCGCCGCGCGCGTCAAGTTCGACGGCAACCGCGCACCGCCGCAAAGCCAGCTCTACTTTCGCGGCCCGGTGCTCGCGCAGTTCGACGGCCGCGAGTGGACGGCGCTGCCTTCCTGGATGCGCGGTACGCAGTGGTCCGCCAACCTGCGCGTCACTGGCGAGCCGGTGCGCTACGAAGTCACGCTCGAACCCAACAACCGCCCCTGGCTGCTGACGCTCGATGCCGCGCAGCGCGCACCCGAAGCACCGGGCTTCGAGGTCACGGGCACGCCCGACCTGCAATGGTTCGCGAACCGGCCGCTCAACGATCTGGTTCGCTACCGGGCCGAGAGCTACACCCAGTTCCAGAGCGGCCCGCTCAAGCGTACCGGCGGGCAGTTGCAGGCCTACCTGTCGCTGCCGCCCGGCACCAACCCGCGCACTGCCGCGCTCGCCGCAGAGATGCGCAACGATCCGGCACTGCACGACGCCACCACGCAGGCCTTCGTGCAGGCCGCGCTGAAACGCCTGCGCACCGGCGGCTACACCTACACGCTGGAGCCGGGCGTCTACGGCAACGACACGGCCGACGAGTTCTGGTTCGACCGCAAGGAAGGCTTCTGCGAGCACATCGCCTCGGCCTTCGTGGTGCTGATGCGCAACCTGCAGATCCCGGCGCGCATCGTGACCGGCTACCAGGGCGGGGAACTCAACAGCGTCGACAACTACTGGATCGTGCGCCAGAGCGATGCACACGCCTGGGCCGAAGTCTGGCAAGAGGGTTCGGGCTGGATGCGCGTGGACCCGACCGCCTCGGTGGCGCCCGGTCGCATCGGGCAGATGCAGCGGCTGGTGCAGCAACCGGGCCTGTTCGCCGGTGCCATCGGCGCGATGAGCCCCACGCTCGCCCAGAACATCCGCGCCGCTTGGGAGGCCGTGAACAACGGCTGGAACCAGTGGGTGCTCAACTACACGCAGAGCCGGCAGCTCAACCTGCTGAAAAACATCGGCTTCGAGGCGCCCAGCCTCGAAGACCTGGCCTATGTGCTGCTCTACCTGCTGATCGGCGCGAGCCTTGCCGGCGCAGCCTGGACGCTGTGGGAACGCAGCCGGCACGACCCGTGGCTGCGCCTGCTCGGCCAGGCACGTGCGCGCCTGGCCAAGTCCGGCCTGCGGCTGCCCGAGACAACCCCGCCGCGCCAGATGGCGCAAGAGGCCGATGCCCGCTTCGGGCCCACCGCGCAAGCCGTTCGCGACTGGCTGCTGAAGCTCGAAGCCCAGCGCTACGCCAAGGCCACGCCCCAGACGCTTTCGGCCTTGCGCCGCGAGTTCCGCCACCTCAATTGGCCCGCCGCGAACCCGCGCGGCTGAAACCACATGTGTCTCTGAAGAGGGGCCGCACGCACGAACGGCACAATCGGGCCCATGCGATTTTTTCTCTCCACGCCGTCCCGCGCCATCGCGGCAGTCGCCCTTCTCGCCGCCTGCTGCGCATGGTCCACAGCGGCTGTAGCCCAGAAGTCCTCCAATGGCCGCGTGGCGAGCAATGCCGTGCGCGGCACCATCCCCTACGCCACGCGCGACGACGCGATGCGCTTTGCCGACGAGGTGGCCGAGCGCCGCGGCCTCGACCGCGAATGGGTGCGCGCCACCATCGGCAACGCGCGCTTCCTGCCCAACGTGCCGCGCCTCATGCTGCCGGGCCCGGTCGGCACGGTGAAGAACTGGCAGACCTACCGCAGCCGCTTCATCGACCCGGTGCGCATCGCGGCCGGCGTGCGCTTCTGGCGCGCCAATGCCGACACGCTGGCACGGGCCGAAAAGGTGTACGGCGTGCCCGCGGAAATCATCGTCGGCATCATCGGCGTGGAAACGATCTACGGCCGCAACATGGGCAACTTCCGCGTGATCGATGCGCTGGCCACGCTGTCCTTCGACTTCCCGCAGGGCCACCCCCGCGCCGCCGAGCGTGAAGCCTTCTTCCGCGGCGAACTCGAAAGCTTCCTGAGCACCGAGAGCCGCACCTCCGACGATCCGCTCACGCCGCTGGGCAGCTACGCCGGCGCCATGGGCATGCCGCAGTTCATGCCCAGCAGCATCGCCAAGTACGCGGTCGACTTCGACGGCGACAGCCGCATCGACCTCGTCAACAACCCGGCCGACGTGATCGGCTCGGTCGCCAACTACTTCAAGGCCTTCGGCTGGAAGCCGGGCATGCCCGCGATCTATCCGGTGCATTTCGATGAAGCGCGGCTGCAGAAGGCGCTGCTGCTGGCACCCGACATCCTGCCGACCTTCAGCATCGACAGCTTCGTGGCGGCAGGCGCGGTGCCCGAGAGCGATGGCATCCGGCACAAGGGCCTGCTCGCGCTCGTCGAGCTGCAGAACGGCGCCGACGCACCACCGACCTATGTGGCCGGCACGCGCAACTTCTACGTCATCACGCGCTACAACTGGAGCAGCTACTACGCCATGTCGGTCCTCGACCTCGGACAAGAGGTCAAGGCAGCGATGGAGCAATAAGCGCCATGACGCCTGAAGCGCTGCACGCGAACTGGACCGGGGCCTGGCACGCGCTCGGCGTCGCATCCCCCGGCGACGCGCTGTTCACCGAGCTGCAACAGCGCTACAGCGAACCGCAGCGCCACTATCACACGATGCAGCACCTGGGCGAATGCCTCGCGTGGTTCGAGCGCGAGAAGGCCAATGCCGAGCACACCGGCGAAGTGGCGCTCGCGCTCTGGTTCCACGATGCCATCTACGACGTGCACGCGCACGACAACGAAGCGCGCAGCGCCGACTGGGCCCATCGCGCGTTGACCGATGCGGGTGCGAACGAAGCAGCCGCTGCACGCGTGCACGCCCTCGTCATGGCCACGCGCCACGACGCGGTGCCCGAAGGCCGCGATGCGGAATTGCTGATCGACATCGACCTGTCGATCCTCGGTGCCGAACGCACGCGCTTCGATGAATACGAGCGCCAGGTGCATGCCGAATACGCCTTCGTACCCGAAGACGTGCGCCTGCCGCGCCGCCGCACGATCCTTCAGCGCTTCCTGGATCGCAAGGCCATCTACGCCACGCCGCGCATGCACGCGCAGCTCGAAGCGCAGGCGCGCATCAACCTGCAACGCTCCATCGCAGGCTGAGGTTCAGGCGGGCACCAGCCGCCACCATTCGGAGCGCGGCAGTTCGTCATTTCGCTCTTCTTCCACGATGCCGAAGAGCAGGCCGTCTTTCGATGCGCCCAGCTTCGACAACTGCAGCAGGCGCGGCGGATCGCGGCACAGCATGAAGCTCGCATCGCCCTGCCATTCAAGACAGCGGCCGACCTCGGCCAGCATCAGCGCGGGCTGGCTCTGCATGAAGGTGAACGGCATCGGCAAGCCCGCATCAAGCTGTGCCAGCCCCGCGTGCGTGGCGCCCCAGGCACCGCGCTGGCTGGCCACACGCAGGCGCGCGGCGACGGGCAAGGCGGCCTCGCCTGCCGCGTCGAGACAGCAGCGCGCGCCGTACATCGCAAGCTCGGTCCACAGGCCGACACGGCGCGGGCGACGGCCGATGCGGCTCGCCAGAGCGTCGCGCCAGTCCGCGGGTGGCGGATGCGCGACGAAATGCGCGGCGGTGCGCCAGACGGTCGAGCTGTCCGCACTCATGCGTGGCAATCCCTGAGCACCAGCGAGGCATGCCCGCCGCCGAAGCCGACCACGTTGAGCAGGATGTTGCGCAGCGCCTGCGGCGGCTGTTCGCTCAGCTCAATGCCCAAGGTTTCGTCGAGCGCATAGCCAGTCACCGGCCATACGCCGCCTTCAATGCAGCCAACCAGCAAGGCCAGCTCCGCCGCACCCGCCGCGCCGAGCGTGTGCCCGATCGCCGCCTTGAGCGACACCAGCGGCGGCAGCGGATCGAACACCTGCTTCAGCGCCTCCACTTCGATCGCATCGTTGATGGGGCTGCCCGCAGCCTGCACCTTGATGAGATCGATGTCTTCAGGCCGCAATCCACTTTGCGCCAACGCGCCACGGCACATCGCATGCACCGCGCTGGCCTCCGTGCCCGAGGGGTTGCGCCCGTCAACCACGTTGGCACCACCCGCCAGTTGCCAGCGCGCCGGCTTTGCGCGCAGGCGCAGGGCCGCCACAGCCTCGCCCAGCACCAGCCCCTTGCGCCCGGCGCCGAAAGGCTGCGCGCTGTCGGGGGCCAGCAGTTGCATCGCGCCGAAACCGGCGACGGTGAAACGGTTGTCGGCTTCGACACCGATCACGAGTGCTTCATCGGCCTCGCCGCCGCGAATGAGATCGCTGGCCGCCAGCACGGCGTTGAGTGCCGAGGTACAGGCCGTCGAGACCGTGAACACCGGCCCCTGCCAATCGAGCGCAGCCGCCACGACCCCGGCAAAGTCCTGCAGGTCGCCGCCGAGCCGCAGGTCTTGCACGGTGTGCTCCATGAAGCCGATGTCGAGCGAGGACGAGGCCACGAACAACGGCGCAGTGCGGGCGCCCCATTCACCGGTCTGCGCGACCACACTGCGCAGGGTGTTGCGCAACCGCTGTGTCCAGTTGCCCTCTTGTGCCGGCAGCGTGTAGACCGGCCAATGAACGCCTTCGGCAACAACCACCGGCGTCGGCGGCACGCCGCCGCGCCGCAGCGCATCGAGCGTGCTCGGCATGTCATGGCCCAGCACACAGGCCAGGCCCACGCCGGCCAGGTAGACATCGCTCATGCCTTGCCCGCTTGCGCGAGATGTTCGGCCAGATGGGCGATGGACGTCATGGCCCGGCGCGTTTCCTTGCTGTCGGGCATGCGCACGCCGAAGCGCTGCTGGATCGTCATCGACACCTGCAGGGCATCGAGCGAATCGAGATCCAGTCGGGCCTCGGGACCGAACAGCGGTTCGTCGTCGCCCAGGCCGCCGGGCGGTGCCTCTTTCTCGACGGATTCGAGCACCATCGTCTTGAGGCTGGCGATGAACTCGGCGGAAACGGTGTTCATGAAGAAGTGCGCCTGCGAAACAGAAAGACAGCCAGAAGGAACATCAGCGCCGCGAACACGACCAGCCGGCCGATCTGCGGCAGCGCATCGGCCACGCCACCACCGCGCAGCAGCACGGTCAGCAGGGCTTCGAGCCCCCAGTTCATCGGCGAGACCTCGACCAGCCGCTGCATGAAGCCCGGCATGACGAACTTCGGCACCATGATGCCGCCCGCCGCAGCCATCAATACATTGACCATCGGCCCGATGGTCGCGGCCTGCGCGTGGGTGCGCACCGCGCAAGCGAGCACCAGCGACAGGCTCACCGCAGCAAGGCTCACGGCCGCGAGCGAGAGCAGCAGCGCCCCCCAATGAATGCCTACTAGCGACAGCGCATCGCCGCCGATCAGCGGCATGAACCAGATGCCCGCCGCCAGCATCAGCACCGCCTGCAGCGCATTCACGCCCAGGTACGGCAACGCCTTCGACGCCAGCAGGATGAAGCGCGACACGCCCAGGCTCTGCAGCCGCCCCAGCGCACCCGAACTGCGTTCCTGCACGAACAGGCTGGACAGCGAAGCCACCACGAAGAACATGCCGAAGACCAGCCACGCCGGCACGTTCTGCTGCACCGAGGTCGGCCGTGGTCCGGTCGTGGAAAAGCGCTCGGCACGCACCATGGCCTGAATGGATGCATCGGACGCAGGGCCGGCCGTGCCGGGCACTGCCAGCGCAAGGCGCGCCTTGAGTTCACCCGACGCGCCAATGAGTTCGGCGCGCAGCGCATTGAACAGATTGGCGTCGATACCCGGCTCGGCCAGCAACTGGATGCGCGCTTCGGTCGACAGCGCCGCCGACTCCAGCTCTTGCGACAGGCCAGGCTCCAGCACGATCACGTACTTGAGCGAGCCGTTGCGCAGCCGCGCCTGCCAGTCGGTGCCCAGCGGCTGCGGTGCGCCGTGGTTGCGCTGCCAGAGTTGCTGCAGCCACTTGGCGGGCGTGGCCGTGTCGCGCATGTCGATCGCGTAGCTCAGCTCGGCCAGCGGCGGTCGGTAGATGTCCTTGAGCGTGAGCGACATCAGCACGATGAAGACCATCGGCATCAGGAACAACGCAGCCAGCCCGTGCATGTCGCGCACGAGGGCGAGCAGTTCTTTCTTGATGAGCGCGAAGAGCATGTGCGTGTGTGGATCAGTCAGTCGCGCAACGAGCGATGGGTGAGCGCCATGAACAACTGCTCCAGGTCATGGCGACCGAACTCGGCATGCCGCACTTCGATGCCCTCGGCTTCGAGCGTGGCCAGCACCGGGCCGGGCCCCATGCCTTCGTTCAGATGGATGCGCCAGTGCACACCACCCTGTTCGACCGTGCCGAAGCGCGAGAGCATTTCCACATTGAGCCCGTCGGCAGCCAGCGTGAGCAGCATCGCGCTCTTCGACAGCAGTTCGTCGAGCGAGCCTTCGCGCAGCACGCGGCCATGGTCGAGGATGGCCACGCGATCGGCGATGGCCTCGATTTCTTCCATGTAGTGCGAGGCATAGATCACCGCCCCGCCAGCCTGTGCCAAGCTCTTGATGGCATCGAGGATGAAGGCACGCGACTGCGGGTCGACGCCCACGGTGGGCTCGTCGAACAGCATCAGCTCGGGTTCGGGCAGCAGGGCAATGGCGAGATTGAGCCGTCGCTTGAGGCCGCCCGACAGCCGCTCGGCGCGCACGCCTGCGAACTGTTCCAACTGGGAGAAATGCGTGCAGGTTTCGATGCGCGCCTTCTTTCGAGCGCCCGACAGGCCACTGGCCGCAGCAAAGCACGCGAGGTTTTCGGCCACCGTGAGCATCGGATAGAACGCCTGGTCCTGCGGTGCCACGGCGATGCGTGTGGGTGTCTTCGCGCGCACTTGCTGCAGCGGTTGGCCGTCGATGCGGATCTCGCCCGACTGCACCGCGAGCGCGCCCGACAAATGCGAGATCAGCGTGGTCTTGCCAGCGCCGTTGGGGCCCAGCAGGCCCAGCACACAGCCCTTCGGGACCGTCAACGACACCTCGGCCAGAGCGGCTGCATCGGCGTGCGGGTAGCGGTAGCTGAGGTTCTTCAGCTCGAGCATCTGTTCACCATTCAGTTGCTGTCCTGGGCGCTGCTGTTCGGGGCGCGTGCGAATGACACCGGGTGCTCCCCTCCGCGAATGTCCCCCGCTTCGCTCCTCCTTTATTTCGCTGCGGGGAGCACCCGGCGTCATTCGCACATGGGCACGCTGCGGTTGATCCTGCGATCAACGACCACTCTGTCCAACGCTCACGCCGATACGGGGCTCTTTTTCGCGAAATAAAGGAGGAGCGAAGCGGGGGACATTCGCGAAAAAGAGCACCGTGTCGGCGTGAGCGACGCCCTGAACAGCAGCGCTCCAAATCAAGCACAACGCGACAAACAGAAAAGCAAGATTCCATCTCAGGCAACAGCAGCCTTGAGATCACGGAAAAAGCTCTCCTCCTGCTGCGCCTGCTCACGCAGCTTCACAGCCAGCGCGGCGGGATCAACCGCCTCGCGGCCCTTAACCATGCGCGCCGCCTTCAACGCAAAGGCACGCCAGCCATCGCCGATGGCGGTGAGCCGGTCAGACATCTGCAGCAACTGCGGTTTGTCGAGCAGTTGCGCCGCTTCCTGCAGAAAGCCCGCGTAGATGAATCGGAAGCCCGCACCGCCCGTGCCGATTTCTTCCTGCATGCGAACCAGATGGCCGATGAAGTCGACGCTGCGCGGATCGGTGGCCGACAGGCGCTGCATACGGTTGGCCAGCGTGCGCATGCCACGCACGCCGACGATGGGAATGGGCGCGAGCATGTTGCGCACCGTCTTGCGGATGGCCTTGGTCACCGAGGCCGCATCGACCGCCTTGCGATCGATGGCCTGCGGGTAGTACATGAGGCCCTTCGGCGCGAGCACACCCTTGGCGAAGCGCGCGCGCGACAGGTCGCTGCTGGGGCAACGCACCGGCTCCTCGAACACGGGGTCGCTGATCAGGTAGTCGTCGCCGTCCTTGCCGTACACCAGCAGGTTGTGCGCGTTGAAGTGAAAGCGCATGTTCGGCGGAAAGTACGGCAGCCAGTAAACCGATGTCTGCAGCCCGACGATCTGCCCGTTCGCCAGCAGCGCATCGAGCCGCTGTTGCCCGGCTTCGGGGCTGCGGAAAGTCTCGAAGCTGAAACGCGCGGCCATCGGCGCCAACAGGCCCTTGATGATCGCCTTGGGCGGCATGCGGTACGAAATGAGCGGAAGGCCCGACAGCTTGATGAACGGCAGGTACGCGAACGACAGCGCCGACGACAGGCCCAGCGCCATGCTCTCGGTCATCGGCGCACCGTGGTGGCGCATCAGGCTCGAAATGACGCCGCTCTCGCAGTGCGCCGCCTGTTGGTGTTGAAAGTTCACGGCAGGCCTTGCAAGGTGGAAACGGGCAGGCCCAGCGCTTCGCCGTAGCGCGCCAGTTGGGCTTGCGACAGCGCGGCAAAGTGGCCCGGCCGCAGATGGCGGCGCACGCGCCATTGCCAGAAGCCGCTGGTCTGCGACAGCAGCGCCACGTCCATGCGGCGCTCGTACATCCAGTACTCCAGCGGCGAAGCGATGCCGGCCTTCACGCGCTGCCTTGCGGCTTGCGCCTGCTCGACCAGCACATCGACCGCATGGCTGGTGACGATCTCTTCCGCCTCCCATCCACGCGAAGTGGTGGTGACGACGCGGCCCTGCGCATCGCGCGCGTACATCAGCTTGGAATGGCCGTTGAGGGTCGCATTGCCCTCTTGCGGAACGGCGTCGAGGTCCATGGCTACACAGCCTCCATGTAGATGAAGCCGCTGGAGAAGCGGCCACTTTCAGGCACGAACATCAGCAACTTCTGGCCCCGCTGGATACGGCCCGAACGGAACAGTTCGTCGAGCATGATGTAAGGCGATGCCGAACCCGTGTTGCCCTTGCTCGCAAGGTTGCTGAACCAGCGCTCGCGCGGAATGTGCAGCCCCAGCGATTCGAGGCACTGGCTCACCGGTTCGACGAAATAGTTCGATGAGAGATGCGGCAGGAACCAGTCGATGTCCTTCGACTTCAACCCGCGCCGTTCGATGACGACCGCGAGCGGTTCGCCCAGCGTGGCGCGCACGATGTTTTCGTTGAGCAGGCGCACGTCCTGCTTGACGGCGAAGGTCGACTCGCGCTGCCAGTCCGAAGGCGAGAAGCGTGCCCAACCGTCGAGGCCGCCATCGGCATTCTTCTCGGCACCCGCGTACATGCACACCGGCAGTTCATGCGCAGCCGACGACAGATCGATCCATTCGACACGCAGCGACAGCGGCCCGCGCGGCTCGCGCTCCAGCAGCACGGCGCCGGCGCCATCGGACAGCATCCAGCGCAAGAAGTCTTTCTCGAAGGCCAGCTCGGGCCGTGCCTCGAGGGCTTCGAGCTTGTGTTCGAGTTCGGCCTCGAAGTTGGACCCGCGCATTACGGCCGATGCCAGCTCGGAGCCGGTGGCCACTGCACGGCGCGCATCGCCCGCGCGCACCGACAGCCACGCGTGCTTGAGCGCGGCAGTGCCGGCCAGGCAGATGCCCGCGCAGGCCACGACTTCGAGCCGGGGCCAGCCGAGTTCGCCGTGCACCATCACCGCATGGTTGGGCATGAGCTGGTCGGGCAGCGAGGTGCCGGTGACAAGGCAATCGACCGGGCCGATGTCGTCGCCCAGCGCGCGGATGGCCGACGCGGTGAGCTGTGCATTGGTCATGGCCAGTTGGCCGGTGGCGCGGTCGATGGCGTAGTGGCGCGACTGGATGCCGTTGCTGCGAAGAATCAAACGTCTTGCGCGGGACGCCTTGCCGCCGATGCGACCCAGGACGTCTTCGATCTCTTCATTGCTGACCGGGGCAAAGGGCAGAAAGGCGGCGGTACGGGTCAGGAAGACATCAGTCGTCATAGAGGTGGGAGCGGTCCGTGGCAGAGCCCGACGGGCACTCGAATTGGGCTGTCATTTTAGTCAGCCACCCTCTGAGAAAAGGTCGAAAGATCGCTTGAAGAGTCAGGCTGACCGGGACTACTGTCACGATCAGTACCAGCAAAAAGAGCACGTACAGCAGCAACAGCGGTTTGCGCGGCCACGCGCCGGGCCCTCCGGCCGCCATGATGAGCTTGCCCCAGAGGTAAAAGCTGCGGGTGCCGGCCTTCTCGCTGATCAGCAGCCGCGCATTGGCCTGTACCGCGCCCAGGCCGGCCAGCAGCGGTTGCGTGCCGCGCTCCAGGTGGTTGTGCAACGCGTCACGCAGGGCACGGCCGAAACGGCCGGTACTGCGGATCTGTCCGGTACTGAGCCCTGCATCCGGCATGCCCCAGAAACCGCGCTTGCGGCCCCAGATCAGCCAGGCCGGCGTGGTGAAGAAGGTGGCGAGCGTGGGGCCGGGGTCGGTCAGCACCACGTTGTCGATCAGCCGCGCGCCCACATCGTCGAGCATGCCCTTGAGCTTTTCATGGGCCAGCAGCCACATGTTGCGGCAGGCGATGACCGTCACCACCGGCTTGCCCTTGAGCAGGCGCGCCGCCACGGGGTGCTTCAGAAAGGCGGTGATGGGCTGCGACGGCGCAAGAAACCACACCTGGTAGGGCAGGATGACGAGGTCGAAGTCTTCCTCGCCCGTGAGCGACAACGGCGCCAGCGGCGGCGGCTTCATGTGGGCCGATTCGGGGAAGGCGTCGAAGAAGTTCAGGAAGGGCCAAGGGAAGGGAAAGGGCTTGTGCAGCCGCAGTGTTTCCTCGTGCACGTGGATCGACGGGTCGGTGCGCAACGGCGCGACGATCTGCTCTGCCACGCTGCCAAGCTGGCCCGACTGCGAGTAGTGAATGACCAGGACACGCTTGACGCGCGAAGCGCTGTCGGCGGAGGCTGAAGGGCTGGGGGAGCTTGAAATCACGTGCGATGGCGGTTCGAGGGCCGTCGAATGTAAGCCAAGCTTTCGCGCAGCGCATCTGCCATTGGTCATGTCGTCGCAACAATCAGACGGTCGACATCCACTGGGCGGGGCACGAAACGCTACATTCGGTGGCCCGCCTCGCACCGATGCCCATCCCACCCGCTTCTGTCGAACAACTGCTCGAGCTTGCGATCCGCCTTGTGAACGCAGGCGATGCGTCGCGTGCGCGACAGCTTTGCGAGCATGCGAAAGCCACGCAGGCGCCCCACCCCGCCGTGCTTCAGTTGCTGGCCCGTCTGCAAATGGAAGCGGGCGATCTTGCGATGGCCCAGGCGTCCATCACCGAAAGCCTCGCACTGCGCCCGGACCACGGCCCCTCATTGCTGGTGGCGGGCGATGTGGCGCGGGCCAGTAGCGACTTTGCGCTGGCGCTGCAACATCACGAACGCGCCGTGGCGCTGCTGCCCGGACGCGAGCAGGCACTGCACGCACTGGGCCTGACGCTCCGGGCTGCCGGCCGATGGTCCGATGCCGCGCAAACGCTGCGACGTGCCACCGCGCTGGCGCCCGCACATGGGGCCGTCTGGTTCGAGCTGTCGCTGGTGCTGCAGGACCTGCGCGACTTCGACGGCGCGGCCGGTGCGCTGCGGCAGGTGCTTCGCGTCTCGCCGCCACGTGCCGAGGTGGAAGTCAACCTGGGCATCGTGCTGCAGGAAGCCGGCCGGATGGATGAAGCGATGCAGGCCTACGGCCGCGCCTGGCGCCTGCACGAGAACACCTTCGGGCGCATCGCACATGCGCTGTCGACGGCACCCAACGGGCGCCTGTGGCTCGACCTGAACGATCTGCGCGCAGCGCTGCGGGCCACGGCGGCCTGAACGCGCGCCCAGGCTTTCAGCCCGCGCCGCGCTTGCTGCGGAACGACTTCCGGTAGACGCCCGGCCCGGCCATGATCTTCTCGGCGAGCTGCTCGTAGCCCTTCACCTGCGCCGCGCTCATGGGCTCACAAGACAGGGCGAGCGGCTCGCGTGGCACCGGATAGCACTGCGCCACCGGCGTGCCGCGTGCAAGCACGCCCTTGAATTCAGGATCGATCCAGACCGCAGGAAAGTTGATGCCGACCTCGTTGAAACGATCCGCATCGACCAGCCCCGTGACCAGCCTGAACGGCAGGTCGTCGCGGTTGACCGGATGAACGGCCATGAGCGACCAGCCTTCGTCGATCTCGACCGTCCAGAAGCTGTTGAACTTGATCGCCGAACGCGTGCCATGCGCCAGTGGCGAGCCGGCGATCTGCTCGGGCACATGAAAGCTCAGCGGCGCGCGCGGATGCCCGGGCACGGTCAGCACGGGCAGCGGCCAGTCCCAACTGAATTGCCCCGCCTCGACGGTCACGTCGCAGGGCAGCAGGAACATGAAGCCGTGCGTCATCGCATCGACGAACGGCGGGCATTGCTTGACGGTGCGGATGCTGCGCTGGTGCACCGGCGAAGGCGCCCTGGGCGCCATCCGGCGCAGCCAGTCGGGCAGCGCGGCCTTGGCCGGCACCGGGCGCGGCAGCAGGTCGAACAGCGCGGGGTCGCAACGGAATTGGATGTTCATGGGGCGGTGGCTGAAAAGGCCAGAGTGTCCGCGCCATTGTCTTTGCTCCTTCCCCCTTTGGGGGAAGGTTGGGATGGGGGCAAGCGGCGTTAAGCAGGCCGACGGCCATCGACGCGCCACCGTGCCCCCACCCCTGCCCTCCCCCAGCGGGGGAGGGAGAAAGAAAGGCGTGAGCCTTGCTTACCTGACGCGGCCTTCCTTCCAGGCGGTCAGCAGCTTCTCGTAAGCCACCGTCTCACCCTTGGGCTTTTCGTTGGCCAGCTTCTTCCACGGTGCGTGGTCGCTGCTCAGCCACTTGTTCGGATCGCCCTTGGCGTTGAGCTTTGGCGCGCAGTTGGCCATGCCCGCGCGTTGCAGGCGGCCCATCACGTCGTCCATCTCGTTGGCCAGGTTGTCCATGGCGGCCTGCGGCGTCTTCTCGCCGGTCACGGCCACGGCCACGTTCTTCCACCAGAGCTGCGCGAGCTTGGGGTAGTCGGGCACGTTGTTGCCGGTCGGCGTCCATGCCACGCGCGCTGGGCTGCGGTAGAACTCGATCAGGCCGCCGTACTTGGCTGCGTTCTTCGTGAAGTAGTCCGAACGGATGTCGCTGTCGCGAATGAAGGTGAGACCGACGATCGACTTCTTCAGCGAGGTCGTCTTCGAGGTCACGAACTGTGCATACAGCCACGCAGCGGTCGCGCGGTCAGGGTCGTTGGACTTCAGGAAAGTCCACGAGCCCACGTCCTGGTAGCCGTTCTGCATGCCGTCTTTCCAGTACGGGCCGTGCGGGCCGGGTGCCATGCGCCACTTGGGCGTGCCGTCGGCATTCACGACCGGCAGCCCCTGCTTGATCATGTCGGCCGTGAACGCGGTGTACCAGAACACCTGCTGCGCGATCTGCCCTTGCGCGGGCACCGGGCCCGATTCGCCGAAGGTCATGCCCATGGCTTCCTTGGGCGCGTACTTCTTCATCCAGTCGATGTACTTGGTGAGCGCATAGACGGAAGCCGGCGAGTTGGTCGCACCGCCGCGCGAGACGGCCGCGCCCACGGGCGTGCACTTGTCGTCGGCCACGCGGATGCCCCATTCGTCGATCGGCAGGCCGTTCGGAATGCCCTTGTCGGCGGCACCGGCCATCGACAGCCACGCGTCGGTGAAGCGCCAGCCCAGCGACGGGTCTTTCTTGCCGTAGTCCATGTGGCCATAGATCGGCTTGCCGTCGATGGTCTTGACGTCTTCGCTGAAGAAAGCGGCGATGTCTTCATAGGCCGACCAGTTGATCGGCACGCCCAGGTCGTAGCCGTACTTGGCCTTGAACTTGTCCTGCAGGTCCTTGCGCGCGAACAGGTCGGCGCGGAACCAGTACAGGTTGGCGAACTGCTGGTCGGGCAGCTGGTACATCTTCTTGTCGGGCGCCGTGGTGAAGCTGGTGCCGATGAAGTCCTTCAGGTCGAGGCCCGGGTTGGTGTAGTCCTTCCACGCACCCGTCATCTGGTCGGTCAGCGCCAGCGCGGTGCCGTAGCGGTAGTGCGTGCCGATGTGATCGGAGTCGTTGATCCAGCCGTCGTAGATCGACTTGCCCGACTGCATCGAGGTCTGCAGCTTCTCGACCACGTCACCCTCCTGGATGATGTCGTGCTTGACCTTGATGCCCGTGATTTCCTCGAAGGCCTTGGCCAGCGTCTTCGATTCGTACTCGTGCACGGTCAGTGTTTCCGACACGACCGAGATCTCCTTCACCCCCTTGGCCTGCAGCTTCTTGGCCGCTTCCATGAACCACTTCATTTCCTCCATCTGCTTGTCTTTCGACAAGGTCGACGGCTGGAATTCGGTGTCAATCCATTTTTTGGCTTCGGCCTCGCCAGCCCAAGCGCCGTGCGTGGCGAACATCGCCGCCGCCAGTGCCAGTGCCGTGTAGCGCATCTTCATGACTGTGTCTCCTCGGTTGGTGCTTCCCCGTCGTGTCCTGTCGCGGCTCCGGGGAGGCGGAGAGCCGGACGTTTGTCGAAAACCGGTGGGGTCAGCCCTTGCGCATGACCACGGCAAGGACGAGCATCGAAATCACGAAGCTGATCCAGATCGAAGGCTCTACCTCCAGGCTCATCCACTCCTGGAATTTGCCGGCCAGCCCGATGAAGGCCAGGTTGATGTAGGCAGCCATCAACAGGCCGATGAAGAGCCGGTCGCCGCGCGTGGTTTCGATCGGCAGCCAGCCGCGCCGCAGCGTGGTGGGCGACTTGATCTCCCACACGGTCATGCCGACCAGCATCAGCGCGATGCAGGTGAAGAACACGGCCACCGGGGTGGTCCAGACCATCCAGTTGAACATTCGGCGCTCCTTAAACGCGGCCCATCGCGAAACCCTTGGCGATGTAGTGGCGAACAAACCAGATGACGATGGCGCCGGGCACGATGGTCAGCACGCCGGCGGCCGCCAGCGTGGCCCAGTCCATGCCGGACGCGCTCACGGTGCGCGTCATGGTGGCCACGATGGGCTTGGCGTTCACGCTGGTGAGCGTGCGCGCCAGCAGCAACTCGACCCAGCTGAACATGAAGCAGAAGAACGCCGCCACGCCCACGCCGGCCTTGATAAGCGGCAGGAAAATGGTGACGAAGAAGCGCGGAAACGAGTAGCCGTCGATGTACGCCGTCTCGTCGATCTCGCGCGGTATGCCGCTCATGAAGCCTTCGAGAATCCACACCGCCAGCGGCACGTTGAACAGCAGGTGCGCCAGCGCCACGCCCAGGTGGGTGTCCATGAGGCCTACGGTGGTGTAGAGCTGGAAGAACGGCAGCAAAAACACCGCGGGTGGCGTCATGCGGTTGGTGAGCAGCCAGAAGAACACGTGCTTGTCGCCAAGGAACGAATAGCGCGAGAAGGCATAGGCCGCGGGCAGCGCCACGGTGAGCGAGATCACGGTGTTGATCGCCACGTAGATCAGGCTGTTGATGTAGCCCGAGTACCACGACTCGTCGGTGAAGATGCGCGCGTAGTTGGCCCAGGTCAGGTGCTGGGGGAAGAACGAGAAATGCGAAAGAATTTCCTCGTTCGTCTTGAAGCTCATGTTGATCATCCAGTAGATGGGCAACAGGGCGAACAGGATGTAGAGCAGCAGGAAGATGCTGCGTTTGTGGAATCGCTTCTCGGTCATTTCAGTTGCTCCGCCGCGCGTTGTGTTGCGGGTTGCCTGCGTTCTTGTTCGGGGCGCTGCTGTTCGGGGCGAGTGCGAATGACACCAGGTGCTCCCCTCCGCGAATGTCCCCCGCTTCGCTCCTCCTTTATTTCGCTGCGGGGAGCACCTGGCGTCATTCGCACAGGGGCACGCTGCTGGCAATCGCCGATCAACGACTGCTCTGAGCGCTCACGTCGATACGGGGCTCTTTTTCGCGAAATAAAGGAGGAGCGAAGCGGGGGACATTCGCGAAAAAGAGCACCGTGTCGGCGTGAGCGTCGCCCTGAACGGAGCCCTGAACAGCGACGCAAAGACGAAACAAGAACCGTCATTTCTCCACCTCCACTTCCTGCGTCCCAACCCGCTGCATCCAGTTGTAGAGCACGAAGCACAACAGCAGGATGATCAGGAAATAGATCAGCGAGAAAGCAGCCGCCGGCCCCAGGTCGAACTGCCCCACCGCCTTCTGCGTGAGGTACTGACTCAGGAAGGTGGTGGCATTGCCAGGCCCGCCGCCCGTCAGCACGAAGGGCTCGGTGTAGATCATGAAACTGTCCATGAAGCGCAACAGCACCGCGATCATCAACACACCACGCATCTTGGGCAACTGGATGTAGCGAAACACCGCGAACTTGCTGGCGCCGTCGATGCGCGCGGCCTGGTAGTAGGCGTCGGGTATCGAGCGCAGGCCCGCATAGCAGAGCAAGGCCACCAGCGGTGTCCAGTGCCACACGTCCATTACCAGCACCGTGAGCCAGGCGTGGGTGGCGTTGCCGGTGTAGTTGTAGTCGATGCCCAGGGTCTGCAACGCATGGCCCAGCAGGCCGATGTCGGCGCGGCCGTATATCTGCCAGATGGTGCCGACCACGTTCCATGGAATCAGCAACGACAACGCCACCACCACCAGCACCGCCGACGACTTCCAGCCCTTGGCCGGCATCGACAGCGCGAGCATGATGCCCAGCGGAATTTCGACCAACAGCACCGAGAACGAGAAGCCAAGCTGCCGCAGCAACGCTTCATGCAGTTCGTCGTCGCGCATCACCGAGGCGAACCATTCGGTGCCCACGAACACGCGGCGGTCGGGGGAGATGATGTCCTGCACCGAGTAATTCACGACCGTCATCAGCGGCACGATGGCCGAGAAGGCGACGCAGATCAGCACCGGCAGAACCAGCCACCAGGCCTTCTGGTTGATCGGCTTGTTGGTTGCGTTCATGCCACCAGTTCCTCGTTGAAGTAGTAGCAGGTGTGCGTGTCCAGCACGCGCAGCCACACGGTGTCGCCCACCGCCGGCGGTTGTTCGTCCGAATGCAGCCGCACCTTGATGACGCTGCCGTCCGCTTCTGCGCTCAGCATCGCGTGCGTGCCGACGTCCTGCACCTGCTTGACCACCGCGGGCACGGCACCGGCAGCGCCGGCGTTCGACAGGCGCAGGTACTCGGGGCGGATGCCGATCTTCAGCGGGCCTTGCGGCAAGTCACGCGTCGGCACCAGCGGCGTGCCCGCCACTTCGAGCGCGCCGTTCGTGCTGTTGGCCGACAGAAAGTTCATGCCCGGCGAGCCGATGAAGTGGCCAACGAAAGTGTGAGCCGGCCGCTCGAACAGCGCCTCGGCGCTGCCCACCTGCACGGCCTTGCCGCGTGTCATGACCACCACCTCTTCAGCGAAGGTGAGCGCCTCGACCTGGTCGTGCGTCACGTAGATCAGCGTGAGCTTCAGTTCGCGATGAATCTGCTTGAGCTTGCGGCGAAGCTGCCACTTCAGGTGCGGGTCGATCACCGTCAGCGGCTCGTCGAACAGCACGGCCGACACGTCGCTGCGCACCAGCCCGCGCCCGAGCGAAATCTTCTGCTTGGCATCGGCCGCGAGCCCGGCCGCGCGCTGGTTGAGCTGGCCGCTCATGTCGAGCATCTCGGCGATCTCGCCCACGCGCTTCTTGATCTGGTCGGCCGGCACCTTGCGATTGCGCAGCGGAAACGCGAGGTTCTCGGCCACCGTCATGGTGTCGTAGATCACCGGGAACTGGAACACCTGCGCGATGTTGCGTTCCTGCGGCGTGGCGCGCGTCATGTCGCGGCCGTCGAACTTCACCGAGCCCTGCGAAGGCACCAGCAGGCCCGAGATGATGTTGAGCATGGTCGTCTTGCCGCAGCCCGAGGGGCCGAGCAAGGCGTACGCGCCACCATCGCGAAAGCTCATCTGCAGCGGCAGCAAGGCGTAATCGCTGTCTTGCGTGGGGTTGGCGCGGTAGGCGTGCGCCAGGTCGAGATCGATGCGGGCCATGTCAGCTTCCTTTGCGCCATGCCGGCGCGCGCGCCAGCTTTTCGCTGGCATCGAACACATAGGCCTGCGACGCGCTGAAGTACAGCGTGATCGCGGCGCCCAGATCGAAGCGGTGCACGCCGGTGAGCTGGGCCACCAGCTCGCCGACCGCCGTTTCGACGTGCACGAAGGTGTCGGAGCCCGAGATCTCGGCCAGCTCCACCTTTCCGGGCAGGGCGATGTCGCCCTCCCCCGCGCCGACATTGAGCGCACTCGCGCGCAAGCCGACGGTGACCGCACCCGACACACCTTCGGGCAAGGCCAGCGCCAGGGCCGGCCCACCGGCCAGTTGCACCTGGCCGGCTGCAGCGGTGGCGACCAGCAGGTTCATCGGCGGATCGCTGAAGGCGCGTGCCACGCGCAGCGACTGCGGCGCATGGAACACCTCTGCGGTGGGGCCGTACTGCAGCAGTTCGCCGGCGTCCATGACGGCCGTATAGCCGCCGAGCAGCAGCGCTTCGCCGGGCTCGGTGGTGGCGTAGATCACGGTCGAGTCGCCGGTGGCAAAGAGCTGCGTGAGTTCTTCACGCAAGCCTTCGCGCAGCTTGTAGTCGAGGTTGACCAGCGGCTCGTCGAGCAGCATCAGCGGCGCGTTCTTGGCCAGTGCGCGCGCCAGCGCCACGCGCTGCTGCTGCCCACCCGACAACTCGGCCGGCAGGCGGTCGAGGAACATGCCGATGTGCAGCTTGTCGGCCAGCGCCCTCACGCGGGCCTCGATGTCTTTCTCGCCACGCAGCTTGAGCGGCGAGGCGATGTTGTCGAAGACCTTGAGCGAGGGATAGTTGATGAACTGCTGGTAGACCATCGCCACGTTGCGCTCGCGCACGGGCATGCCGGTGACGTCCTTGCCGTCGACCAGCACCTTGCCCGTGGTCGGCGTGTCGAGCCCTGCCATCAGGCGCATCAGGCTGGTCTTGCCGGCCTGCGTGGCACCCAGCAGCACCGTGACGGCGCCGCTTCGGGGGGCAATGCTCTGCTCGTAGAGCCATGTCTGCGCGCCGACCTTCTTGGTGACGCGCTCCAGAGTCAGTTGCATGGGCCTCCCTCGCTTCTCTTTTTTTGATCAGTTGTTCTTCGCGTGGGCCTGCAGCCAGATGGCCACCTGCTCGCGTTCTTCGGGGGTGTAGTGCAGCCCCAGCTTGGACCTGCGCCACAGCACGTCTTGCGCGCTGACGGCCCATTCGTGGTCCTGCAGGAAGCGCAGTTCGCGCTCGTGCAATCCGGGTGCAACCTCTGCGCCCATGTCATCCATGGACTGCGCATCGCCGAGCAGTTCCGCCACGCGGGCGCCGTAGCCACGGGCCAGCCGGCGCGCGAGCTTGGCGGAGAGCCATGTGTACTTTTCACACACCGCCGCCACGAAGCGCTCGAAATCGTCGTCGGGCCTTTTCGCGGCGCCGATCCAGGCCGACAGGTCGCCGCCCGCGAGGAAGGCGCCATCGGTCCATGCCGGGCGCTGCGCGGTCGACTGGCCCAGCATCTTGCCGACCTCGTCGGCCGCGTCTTCGGCCAGCTTGCGGAAGGTGGTGATCTTGCCGCCCCACACCGACAGCAGCGGCGCGGCGGTGGTGTTCGACTCCAGCATGTAGTCGCGGGTGACGGCGGACGGGTCGCCCGATGCGTCGTCCAGCAGCGGGCGCACGCCCGAGTAAGTCCACACCACGTCGGCCGGCACGATGGCCTTCTCGAAGTAGCGGCTGGCCTGGGTGCAGAGGTAGTCGATCTCTTCCTGCGCAATGCGCGCGGCGCCGGGGTCGTCGCCGTTGAGTTCGATGTCGGTGGTGCCGATCAGCGTGAACTCGTCCTGGTAGGGAATGGCGAAGATGATCCGCTTGTCGGGGTTCTGGAAGATGTAGGCATGGTCGTGCTCGAACAGGCGCGGCACCACGATGTGGCTGCCCTTCACGAGCCGCAGGCTCTTGGTGGCCAGCGCCTCGCCCTTGGCCGACTGCGCCACACCGCGCAGGAACGATTCGGCCCATGGCCCCGCGGCATTGACCACGGCGCGGGCACGCACGGTGCGGTGCGCGCCGTCGGCCCCTTCGAGGGTGGCGATCCAGCCGTCGCTGCCGCGCTGCGCATGAACGCAACGGGTGCGCGTAAGGATCTCGGCGCCGCGCGATTGGGCATCGAGCGCATTCAGCACCACGAGCCGCGCGTCGTCGACCCAGCCGTCCGAGTAGATGAAGCCGCGCTTGTACTGGTTCTTGAGCGGCTTGCCGGCCGCGTGCCGGCGCAGGTCGACGCTGCGCGAACCGGGCAGCACCTCGCGCTTGGCCAGGTGGTCGTACATGAACAGGCCGATGCGGATCATCCAGGCCGGGCGCATCGACGGGTCGTGCGGCATCACGAAGCGCAGCGGCCACATGATGTGCGGCGCGCTCTTGAGCAGCACTTCGCGCTCTTGCAGCGCCTTGCGCACCAGCGAGAACTCGTAGTACTCCAGGTAGCGCAGGCCGCCGTGGATCAGCTTGGTGGAAGAAGACGAGGTGTGCGAGGCCAGGTCGTCCTTCTCGCACAGCACCACGCGCCAGCCGCGGCCCGCGAGATCGCGTGCAATGCCGCAGCCATTGATGCCACCGCCGACGATCAGCACGTCGCAATCGGAAGCCGGATCGGGCGTTTGGGAGGAGAAATCGCTCACGGGAATGGGGTCCGCAGGGATGTGACTTTGGTCACCGACGGCGGCCATTGTATTTTCGAGTTTTTTCATTTGGATTCCTTTTAGCGCGATTTTCCTCCGAGTTTTCCCTTACTCGGATTCGTTTTCTTTCGTTTTAAAGTGACACGCGCTGTACCCTTGCCCGCAGTCTTCCAGCCCTGCACGACGCCCTTGTGAACTCCAATCCGCGCCAGATCAATCTCCTGGACACCGTGCGCACGCGCGGCTCCGTCACCGTCGAACAACTGGCCGACATGCTCGGCGTGACCCTGCAGACCGTTCGCCGCGACGTGCAGCGGCTGGCCGACCAGGGATTGCTGACGCGTTTCCACGGCGGTGTGCGTGTGCCCAGTTCCACCACCGAGAACATCGGCTACCAGCAGCGCGAAACGCTGAATGCCGAAGGCAAGGCGCGCATTGCCCGCCGTGTGGCCGAGCTGGTGCCGAACGACTGCTCGCTGATCCTGAACATCGGCACCACCACCGAGGCCATCGCCAAGGCGCTGCTGCGCCACACGGGGCTGCGCGTGATCACCAACAACCTGAATGTGGCGACCATCCTGAGCGGCAACACCTCGTGCGAGGTGATCGTGGCGGGCGGCTCGGTGCGACCGCGCGACCGCGCCATCGTGGGCGAGGCGACCATCGACTTCATTCGTCAGTTCAAGGTCGACATTGCGCTGATCGGGGTGTCGAGCATCGAGGCCGATGGCTCGCTGCGCGACTTCGACTTGCGCGAGGTGAAGGTGGCGCAAACCATCATCGCGCAGGCGCGCGAGGTGTGGCTGGCAGCGGATGCGAGCAAGTTCAACCGGCCGGCGATGATCCAGCTCGGCACGCTGTCGCAGATCGACCGGCTCTTCACCGATGCGGAGCCGCCTGTGCCTTTTGCCGATCTGCTGCATGCGGCGCAGGTGCGTCTTGAGATTGCGCGCGATTGAGTTGGAATGCGCTTTTTTGTCTGTCGCGTTGGGCTTGCTTCGAGGCGCTGCTGTTCAGGGCGGCACTCCCGCCGACACGGTGCTCTTTTTTGCGAATGTCCCCCGCTCCGCTCCTCCTTTATTTCGCGAAAAAAAGCCCCGTATCGACGTGAGCGCTCAGAGCGGTCGTTGATCGGCGATACACCAGCAGCGTGTCCATGTGCGAATGACACCAGGTGCTCCCCGCAGCGAAATAAAGGAGGAGCGAAGCGGGGGACATTCGCACAGGGGAGCACCTGGTGTCATTCGCACTCGCCCTGAATGAACCCGAACCCGCCCCCACCCCGAACAACAGCGCAAAGAAACGCAAGTTCAGATTCCGAGGAACATTGAACCCATGACCTACCTGCTCGCCCTCGATCAAGGCACCTCCAGCTCCCGCAGCATCGTGTTCGACCGCGAAGGCCACATCGTCGCCATCGCGCAAAAGGAACTTACCCAGATCTACCCGCAGCCGGGCTGGGTCGAACACGACCCCATGGAAATCTGGCGCAGCCAGCTCGCCACTGCGCGCGAAGTGCTCGTGAAAGCCAAGCTGCAGGCCAGCGACATCCACGCCATCGGCATCACCAACCAGCGCGAGACCACCGTGCTGTGGAACCGCGCCACCGGCCAGCCCGTGCACCACGCCATCGTGTGGCAAGACCGCCGCGCCGAGCCGCTGTGCGCGCAACTGCGCGACAAAGGCATGAGCGACACCATCCGCGAGAAGACCGGGCTGGTGATCGACGCCTACTTCTCCGGCACCAAGCTGCGCTGGCTGCTCGACAACGTGCCCGGCGCACGCGCCCAGGCCGAACGCGGCGAGCTGGCCTTCGGCACGATCGACAGCTGGCTGATGTGGCAGCTCACGGGCGGCAAGGCGCATGTGACCGATGTGAGCAATGCCTCGCGCACCATGCTCTTCAACGTACACCGCAACGAATGGGACGATGAACTGCTCGCGGCGCTGAAGATCCCCGCTGCGCTGCTGCCCAAGGTGCAGCCGTCGAGTTCGCATTTCGCCGACACCGATGCTGCATTGCTCGGCCGCGCGCTGCCCATCGGCGGTGTCGCGGGCGACCAGCAGAGCGCCCTGTTCGGACAGGCCTGCTTTGAAGCCGGCATGGCCAAGAACACCTATGGCACCGGCTGCTTTTTGCTGATGCACACGGGCGGCGCCTTCCAGCCTTCGCACAACGGCCTGCTGGTAACCAGCGCCGCGCAGACCGACACCACGCCTCAGTACGCCATGGAAGGCAGCGTGTTCGTCGGCGGCGCCGTGGTGCAGTGGCTGCGCGACGGCCTCAAGGCCATCAAGGGCAGCGCCGAGGTGCAGTCGCTCGCCGAAAGCGTGCCCGACGCGGGCGGCGTGATGATGGTGCCCGCCTTCACCGGCCTGGGCGCGCCCTACTGGGATGCGGATGCGCGCGGCACCATCACCGGCCTGACGCGCGGCACCACCGTCGCGCACATCGCGCGCGCCGCGCTTGAAAGCATCGCCTACCAGAGCGCCGCCTTGCTGCAGGCCATGAGCCGCGACGCGGTGGCGGCCGGCGGCAAGCCGGTGGCCGAGCTGCGCGTGGACGGCGGCGCGAGCGTCAACGACCTGCTGATGCAGTTCCAGGCCGACCTGCTGGGCATTCCGGTAGTGCGGCCCGAAGTGATCGAGACCACCGCGCTGGGCGCTGCTTATCTGGCGGGCCTGTCGACCGGCGTCTACAGCGACGCGCGCCAGTTGTCGAAGCTCTGGAAAATCGAACGGCGCTTCATGCCCACGATGGGCCGCGCGCAGGCCGAGGAATCGATGGCGCGTTGGGAGCGTGCGGTGCGGCAGGCCACTGCCACCTGATCCTTCGACCCATCGATCCGTTGTCCCCAAAGACCCCGCGACCGCCGGGGCACTGGGGTCTGCAGCACATGCAGCGGGGCAAAATCCGGCCGCCCCTACCTGCCGCGCAGTACTTTTGACCTCCTCTTTCAACGAAGCGGCCGTTTCCCGGAACGCGTCTCGCAAGAACGCCCTGCTCGCTTGCGGCGTGGTCGGCGTCACATTGCTGGCGTTGATCGCCCTGGGCCACGACGGCCGCCGCATCGCCCAGCTCGCAGTGCTCGCCGCGCCACTGGTGCTGTGGCTCGCATGGCCCTTGCGCAGCGCACGCATGCGGCGAGTGCGCACGGTGACGGTCTGGCTCTGGGCCATGGGCTTTGCGCTGGACGGCGTGGTGCGTGCCTACCTGCTCGACACCTATCAGGCCGCGCCCGACGGCGCCATGGTGCTGGGCGCAGCGGCCAACACCAATGCACGCGAAAGCGGCGAGTACCTGCAGATGCACTGGCGCTCCGCCGTCATCTGGTCGGGTGCACTCGCCATCGCGGGTGTGCTGGTGGGCGTGTTCGCGCGGCGCGGTGCTGTCGCCGAGGCGCCCACTTCTTCCGTGCGTCCACGCCTGCCGTTCTGGACAAGATCGCTCGTGCTGGTGCTGTTGCTGATCGCCTGCGTGGCCTACTTGAGCAAGCCGTGGCGCCGATTGCATCCGGCGATCTTCTGGGTCAACTGGTCGCACTCAGTGCAGACCTTGCGCGCCGCCTGGGCAAACCAACAAGAAGTGCGCGACCGATCAATGGCACAGGCCAAGGCCATCGCGCCCGTCATCACGAAAGCAGGCCCCTCCACGGTTGTGCTGGTCATCACCGACAGCATCAACCGCGACAACATGGCGCTCTACGGCTACGGCCGCCCGACCACGCCGCGCCTGCAGGCGCACAAGGCGCAGGCCGGCGACCAGATGGCGGTGCTGCAGAACGCATGGTCGGTGGACGCCAGCACATTGCCCGCGTTGCGCAACATGTTTTATTTCGGCCTGCCCGAGAGCGAAAACCCGCCGCACGTGCTGGCCCTGGCGCGCGCGGCCGGCTACAAGGTCTGGTGGATCAGCAACCATGACGACCTGGCCATCGAGCAGCAGCATGCGCGCTTCGCCGACGTGGTGGACATGGTCAACCGCACGCCCGGCCGCGCCAGTGCCTCGCTGGACGGCGAAATCCTCGATTGCGTGCAAGAGGCGTTGGCAGACACGAGTACCGACCGCAAGCTGATCGTGGTCCACCTCATGGGCGCGCACCCGCACTACAGCCTGCGCTTTCCCGAAAACGCCAACCCCTTCGACGACAACGTCGATGCGGTGGAAACCGCTCTGGTGAACAACGGGCGCTCGACGTGGGTGCGGCGCTTTCGCCAAGAGTACGACGCGGCGCTGCTGTACCACGACTTCGTGGTGTCGGAGCTTCTGCAGCAGACGCGCAGCGCCGGCAAGAGCGACGACTACCGCGCATGGATGTACCTGTCGGACCACGGTCAGGAAGTGGGCCACGGCAGCGACCGTGCGGGCCACAGCCCTTCGACCGCATCGGGCTATCGCATTCCGGCCGTGGTCTGGCGCAACAGTGAGGCGCTCCCGGCCGGCGCTGCGACGCAGCAGCCCTTTCGCGCGGACTGGACAGGCTGGACCTTGATGGACCTGCTTCACATCCAGTGGAGCGGGCAGATGCACGAACGCAACGTGCTGGGCGCCAGCTATCGCTGGCAGGCGCCGAAGATTCCCGTGGCGGTGGAGTCGTTCTCGCGCTGAAGGCCTCGCGGCCCTGAAAGCTCTTCGGGCCGGAGCGCCGTACAGCACGTCGGAGCGCAGTACGTACTTGGTTCCAGACTCGATGGCGGCGCCTTCATGCCACGTGTCGTGAATGAAAAGCAGGGCCGCGCCGGTCTCGGGCTTCACGCGGAATTCCCGAAAATCGGTGTCGCCGCCGGTGAAGCCATCGTTCAGGTACACGAGCAGCGTGAGCTGGCTGGTGAGCCCGTCTTCATGCCAGGGGCCGTCCTTGTGCATCTTGAAGCGCTGGCCAGGCGAGTACTTGTAGAAGCGCAGATCCTTCGGCAGACCCTTGGGAACTTGCGCATCGACCTGCGGCAACGCCAGGCTGCCAAGGCGCTGCCACAGCAGATCGACCCAGGCCGGTGACGGCAGCATCGCGCGCTCGTTGTTGCGGATCATCGGCATGGCCTTCGGTCCGTCCGCAGTCCGCACGCCGGCCGAGGCGAAGCCCTCGCTCTCGGCCAGTGCGATGAGCTGTTCGCACTCTTCGGGCTCGAGAAAGCCCTCGATGGAAAAAGCGCGGGACGAATGGGCCGTCAGCCGCATCGGCGCACGCCCAATCAGTGCGCGGGGACCAGGAAGTCCTGGCTGATACGTCCGCCCAATTCATTCACGCGGTCGAGGAACTGCGTGAGGTAGGCGTGCAACCCCGTCGCCAGGATCTCGTCGACGCGCGCGTACTGCAGGTCGGCCAGCAGCTTGCCGGCGCGGCGCTGCGTTTCGGCGCTCTGCTCGTTCTGCACCTTGGCGAGGTTGCTCACCACTTCGGCCAGGCTCGCATGCAGCGAACGCGGCATGTCGGCGCGAAGAATCAGCAGCTCGGCCACGCGCTCGGGCTTGATCACGTCGCGGTACACCTTGCGGTAGACCTCGAAGGCCGAGACGCTGCGCAGGATCGCGCTCCAGTGATAGAAGTCGTACTCTTGGTCTTCCTCGGTGGCGGCACCGAAGAACTCGCTGTTGAGCGCGTGGAACTTCACGTCCACCAGCCGCGCCGTGTTGTCGGCACGCTCGAGAAAAGTGCCCAGGCGCGAGAAGTAGAAAGCCTCGTCCTGCAGCATCGTCCCCAGCGTGACACCGCGCGACAGGTGCGAGCGGAACTTGACCCACTCGAAGAACTGGCCGGGGTCGCGTTCGAAGTCGCCGGCGCGCAGCATGCGGTTGACTTCAAGCCAGGTGGTGTTCTGGGTTTCCCACGCCTCGGTGGTGAGTGCGCCGCGCACGGCGCGCGCGTTCTCGCGCGCGGCCTTGAGGCAGGAAACGATCGACGAGGCGTTGCTCTCGTCCTTGACCATGAACTCCATCACGTCGTGCGGCGTGATCTGCTCGTACTTCTTGTTGTACAGGGGCAGCAGCTCGCTGATGGACAGCACGCCTTGCCAGCCGTACTTGGCGACTTCGGCGGACTGCGGCAGCAGCGAGGTCTGGTAGTTGACGTCGAGCATGCGCGCGGTGTTCTCGGCACGCTCGGTGTAGCGGGACATCCAGTAGAGATGGTCGGCGGTGCGGGACAGCATCTTTTGCGCTCCTACTACGATTGGCTTTGCGACTGCGTGGCCGCCTTGGGCTTGGGCGTGCGGTCGGCTTCGAGAATCCAGGTGTCCTTGGTGCCACCGCCTTGCGACGAGTTGACCACCAGCGAACCTTCTTTCAGCGCCACGCGCGTGAGGCCGCCGGGCACCATCTGCACTTCGCTGCCCGAGAGCACGAAGGGGCGCAGGTCGATGTGGCGCGGTGCGATGCCGGCGTCGACGAAGGTGGGCGAGGTCGACAGGCTCAGCGTGGGCTGGGCGATGTAGCCGTCGGGCTTGGCGATCACGGCCTTCTTGAAGTCCTCGATCTCGGCCTGCGTGGCAGCCGGGCCGATGAGCATGCCGTAGCCGCCTGCCCCGTGCACTTCCTTGACGACCAGGTCCTTCATGTTGTCGAGCGTGTACTGCAGCTCGTCCTTGTTGCGGCACATGTAGGTGGGCACGTTCTTCAGGATCGGCTTTTCGCCGAGGTAGAACTCGATCATCTTGGGCACGTACGGGTAGATCGACTTGTCGTCGGCCACGCCCGTGCCCACCGCATTGCAGATCACGACGTTGCCCGCGCGGTAGGCGCGCATCAGGCCGGCGGTGCCGAGGGTGGAAGTGGAGCGGAACACGTCGGGGTCGAGGAAGTCGTCGTCGACGCGGCGGTAGATGACGTCGACGCGCTTCGGGCCGCGCGTGGTGCGCATGTAGACGAAGTCGTCCTTGACGAACAGGTCCTGCCCCTCGACCAGCTCGATGCCCATCTGCTGCGCAAGGAAGGCGTGCTCGAAGTAGGCGCTGTTGTACATGCCGGGCGTGAGCACCACCACCGTGGGCTCGGCCGTGGCGGCCGGCGCGCTGGCGCGCAGGGTTTCGAGCAGCAGGTCGGGGTAATGGGCGACGGGTGCGATGCGGTTCTGGTTGAACAGCTCGGGAAAGAGCCGCATCATCATCTTGCGGTTCTCGAGCATGTAGCTCACGCCACTGGGCACGCGCAGGTTGTCTTCGAGCACGTAGTACTCGCCGTTGCCATCGGCGTCGGGCGCGCGCACGATGTCGATGCCCGAGATGTTGGAGTAGACGTTGTGCGGCACGGTCACGCCCATCATCTCGGGGCGGAACTGGGCGTTGTTCAGGATCTGCTCGGCCGGAATGATGCCGGCCTTGATGATGTCCTGGTCGTGGTAGACATCATGCAGGAAGCGGTTGAGCGCCGTCACGCGCTGCACCAGCCCCTTTTCCATGCTGTCCCACTCGTGGGCGGGAATGATGCGGGGCAGCAGGTCGAACGGGATGAGCCGCTCGGTGCCGGAGCCGTCTTCATCCTTGGCGCCATACACCGCGAAGGTGATGCCGACCCGGCGGAAAATCATTTCCGCCTCTTCACGCCGCGAACGCATCACCTCTCCGGGTTGCTTCGCGAGCCATTGGTCGTAGCGCTTGTAGTGCTGTCGGATTGCAGCCCCTGCGTAGGGCAACTGCTCATACATCTCATCGAATTTGTGCATGGAACGACCAATCTCCTTGAGCCATAGCTTAGCAAGTTCAGGGCCAGTGAAACCCCTAATCTGCTGGCCAAAGACGGGCCGCGAGACTTTTTCTCGTTACTGCAGGGAGCCTTCGTCCAGCGCCCGCTTCTTGCGGGGCGACAGGAATTCCTTGATGCGCTCCCCGCTTTCGTCGCTGTAAAGACTCGCGACGAAGGACTCCCGCTCGGCGTCGAGCTGTTCGCGCCGGCTTCGGCCGCGCGCCGAGTGCACCAGTTGCTTGATGCGCGCCTGAACCTCGAACGGGCCGCGCGCGAGCTGCTGCGCCCATTCCAGCGCGGTGGCAAAGGCACTGCCATGCGGCACGATCTTGTTGACCACGCCCCAGTCGTAGAGCCGGCCGGCGGTGCACGGCGTGCCGTCGAGCAGCATTTCGAGCGCGGCCTGCGGCGGCAATGCGCGCACCAGCGAATCGGTGCCGCCGCCGTCGGGTGTCAAACCGACGTTGACATAGGACATGGCGAACTTCGCATCCTCCGCCGCGACGATCAGGTCGCAGGCCAGGCACAGCGAAAAACCGCCGCCCATGGCCGCGCCCTCGACCGCGGCAATGATGGGCTGGGGCGCTTCCTCGATCGCCATGATCCATTCGTGCAGCGCCTCGATATGGCCTTGCTGCTCGGAAGCCGGCAGCCTGCGCTGGCGGGCCAGCCGCCGCAGATCGCCGCCGCCGCTGAAATGTTCGCCCTCCCCGCACAGCACGATGGCGCGCACGGTGCGAAAGCCCGAGGTGGCCCGTATCGCCTTGGCCGCCGCGCGGTAGACCGATGGATTGAGCGCATTGCGGGCGGCGGGGTTGCTGAGGGTCAGGATCAGCACCGGGCCTTCGCGGTGCATCTTGAGCCGGGCCCCCGACGCGGATGCCGCATTGGCGCTGGTGATGGCGGGAACGGCGGCCGTCATGCCGTCCGCCCGAAAAACTGCCTTTGCCGCGGATCGTTGTCATTGCGCATGTCGTCCCCTTGTGTTTTGTGTCCGACCTCTCCAACGGATCGGACTCTTCATTGCAAGACTCGGCAACTGCTTTTTCACCGCTCTTTTGACAATTTATTCACATTTCCGAGGATTGTCAGTCGATCTCGACTCGCCCGATGCGGGCCGGGAGCAAGGCGTGATGCCAGTAGCGCGCCATGCGCTCGCGCTCGCAGGCCACGTCGCCGGGCTCGGCGCTGCGCCAGAGGGCTGCCCCGCATCGGACGCTGTCGACCACCCGCACCCCGCGCGCCGCATAGCGCGCCATCACCTGCGCCGCCGGATGCCCGAACCGGTTGCGGTAGCCCGCCTGGACCAGCGCGACGCGCGGCCGCACGGCATCGAGCAGCCACTCGCTCGACGAAGACTTGCTCCCGTGATGGGGCACCAGCAGCACATCGGCCGCGAGCGCCGGATTCCGCTGCACCAGCGCCCGCTCCTGGTCACGTTCGATGTCGCCAACCAACAGCGCCGTCGCACGCCCATTGCCGATGCGCAAGACGCAGGAGATCGCATTCGGCTTGACGCCCGCCCGGTAGTCCGAGGCGAGCGGATGCAGGATCTCGAAATGCACGCCGTCCCAGTCCCATTGCTGGCCGGCCTCGCAGGGCGGCCCCGGGCGCAGTGACCGCAGCGGGTGCGTGGGCTCGATGGAACTCAGCAACGCGGCCTGTGGCTGCGTCGCCAGCACCGCAGACGCGCCGCCGGTGTGGTCCGAATCGCGGTGGCTCAGCAGCAGCATGTCCAGCCGTTCGCCATGCGCGCGCAGCAGCGGCACGAGCACGCGATGGCCGGCATCGCTTTCGAGGCTGTAGCGCGGCCCGGCGTCGTAGAGCAGGCTGTGCGTCGCGGTACGCACCAGCACCGCGTTGCCCTGCCCGATGTCGGCTGCGAGCAGCTCGAATTCGCCGGTGGCAGGCCGTGGCGCCTGCCACAGCAGCACCGGCAGCAGAAGCGGCAACCCGAGGGTGCGCAACGACCACGGCAACGACATGGCGAGCAGCACGCCGCCCGCCACGCCACCAGCCGCCATCCATCCCGGCGGCGCGGCCATCGACAGCGTGGCGAAAGGCAGACCGGCGCCCCACTGGAGCAGCACCACGAGCGCATGCACGGCCCAGCCCGCGAGGTCCCACAGGGGCGGCACCGCTGCACCCAGCATGGCCAGCGGCGTCACCACCAGCGTGACCCACGGAATGGCGATCGCATTGGCCAGCAAGCCGACCAGCGACACCTGCTGAAACAGCAGCAGGCTCAGCGGCGTGATCGCCAGCGTGATGACCCATTGCTCGCGAAAGAGCTGGAACACATGCGCGCGAAAACCCTTCTTCGCCTCGCCGGGCGCCGCCACGTCGGTGGCGAACAGCACGCCCACCGCCACGAAGCTGAGCCAGAAGCCGGCCTGCATCAAGGCCCATGGATCGAGTGCCACCACCACCGCCGCGGTCAGCAGCCACACATGCGGCCAGGGCCAGCGCCGCCCCGAAAAGCGCAGCAGTGCGACGGTCGCCAGCATCCAGACCGTGCGCTGCGACGGCACGCCCCAGCCGCTGAACAGCGCATAGAGTGCGGCCAACAGCACGCCGCCGACCAGCGCGGCCTGCTGCGCGGGAAGCCACAGCATCAGCCGCGCACTGCGACGCCACAGCAGACCGACAACGTGCGCGGCCAGCCACGCGAACATGGTCACGTGCAGCCCCGAGATCGACATCAGGTGCGCCACGCCGGTCGCGCGAAACACGTCCCAGCCGGCGCGGTCGATGGCGCCCTGGTCGCCGGTGACCAGCGCGGCGATCACGCCGGCCTGCCTGCGGTCGGGCACGCGCTCGAACACCTTGTCGCGCACGGCCTCGCGTGCGCGTTCGATCGGATGCCGCCATGTGACGGCCACGAGCGCAGGTGCCGCATCGCGCGCGCCGGTTCGCACATAGCCGTTGGCGTGCACGCCCTGCTCCCACATCCACAGCTCGCTGTCGAAACCGTGGGGATTGACGTTGCCATGCGGCGCCTTGAGCCGCACCGTCAGGCGCCATCGCTCGCCGGCATGCAGCGAGCCCACGGTGTTTGCGGAGGGCATGCGCTCTTCGGAAGACCGCCCCCACAGGCCGGTGTTCTCGGCATACCAGCCCAGCGCGATGCGCTCCGGCACGGTCGGCGGGGCTTCGGTGGTCGTGCCCGTGCCGGCCCAACGCGCCGACTCGACATCGAGGCGAAAGCGCGTGGCGACCTCGCCGCGCTGCGGCATCTCCGACACCACGCCGGTGACCTGCAGGTCACGCCCTTCGAGTGCCGGGTCCAATGCACCGCCCGCATGGACCACGGCGCGCCAACCCGCTTGCCCCGCGCCTGCCAGTGCCCCGCACATCAGCGCGATGACCAGAAGCCCCCAGCCCGGATTTCGCCGCGCCAGCGAAGACGGCCGCCATGACCACCCCATGACAACAAGCGCCGTGAGCAAAAGCGTGACATAAGCCCACGTCTGCCAGAGCGCCGGCTGCCGCAACTGCAAGGCCGCGCCCAGCACCGAACCACCCAGCAAGGCGAAGGCCCACGAACCAGCCGCGGCATTGCCGGACGCGCGCGGCGCCGTCACCGAAGAACCTCGGAACACATGATGCAAACCCTCCCCGAACCCACGCTCAGTGGCGCGTTAATTGCTTGGCTTCTGGGCTAGTATGCGTCTCACCAGAGACATCTTTTCGATGCAATCTGTCAGTACTGCACACAAAAACGCATGTCAATTCACGCCGCACTCCACCACGTCACCCACTACAAATACGACCGCCTGGTGCAGCTGGGCCCGCAGGTCGTTCGGTTGCGGCCCGCGCCACATTGCCGCAGCAATGTCATTTCGTACTCGCTGCGGGTCGAGCCCGCGGAGCACTTCGTCAACTGGATGCAGGACCCGTTCGCCAACTACCAGGCGCGGCTCGTATTCCCGGAGAAGACGCGTGAATTCAAAGTCACGGTCGATCTCGTCGTCGAGATGGCGGTCTACAACCCCTTCGACTTCTTCCTCGAACCGCAGGCCGAGAACTTTCCGTTCAAGTACACAGCCTCGCAGGCCGAAGAACTCGCGCCCTACCTCGTGGCCGATCCGGTCACACCGCTGCTGGAGGCCTACCTCGACAAGGTCGACCGCAAGGAACAGCGCACCATCGACTTCCTGGTCGGCATCAACCAGCAGGTGCAGCAGGACGTCAACTACCTCATCCGCATGGAGCCCGGCGTGCAGACGCCGGAAGAAACGCTCACCAACGGCAGCGGCTCGTGCCGCGACTCGGGCTGGCTGCTGGTGCAACTGCTGCGCCACATGGGCCTGGCCGCGCGCTTTGTCTCGGGCTACCTGATCCAGCTCACGCCCGACGTGAAGTCGCTCGACGGCCCCAGCGGCACCACGGTCGACTTCACCGACCTGCACGCCTGGTGCGAAGTGTTCCTGCCCGGCGCAGGCTGGATCGGCCTCGATGCCACCTCGGGCCTGATGGCCGGCGAAGGCCACATTCCACTGGCCTGCACGCCGACGCCTTCGAGCGCGGCGCCCATCGAAGGCGGCGTGGACGAGGCCGAGGTCGAGTTCGGCCACGAGATGACCGTCACGCGCATCTACGAATCGCCGCGTGTCACCAAGCCCTACACCGAAGAGCAGTGGTCCGAGGTGCTGGCCCTGGGCGACGTGGTCGATGCGCGCCTGAAGGCCGGCGACGTGCGCCTCACGATGGGCGGCGAGCCGACCTATGTGGCCACCAGCGACCGCGACGCGCCCGAATGGAACACCGACGCCCTGGGCCCCACCAAGCGCGGCTACGCCACCGAACTGGTTCACAAGCTGCGCGCCGAATACGGCAACGGCGGCTTCCTGCACTTCGGACAGGGCAAGTGGTATCCGGGCGAGCAACTGCCGCGCTGGGCGCTGTCGATCTTCTGGCGCGCCGACGGCCAGCCGTTGTGGCACGACCCCGAGCTGTTCGCCGACGAGCGCGTGCCCACGCACTACACGAGCGAAGACGCACGCCGCTTCACCACCGTGCTGGCGCACAAGCTCGGCATCACCGAGCGCTACATGCAGGCCGGCTACGAGGACGTCTACTACTACCTCTGGCGCGAACGCCGCCTGCCGGTGAACGTCGACCCCTTCGAGTCGAAGCTCGACGACGAACTGGAGCGCGTGCGCCTGCGCCGCGTCTTCACGCAAAAGCTCGATGCGGTGATCGGCTACATGCTGCCCATCGAGCCCGGCAACGCGGACGGCGACGCCCCCGCGCTCGAAGGCCCAAGCTGGAAGACCGGCCCCTGGTTCCTGCGCGACGACCGCCTCTTCCTGATTCCAGGCGACTCGCCCATGGGCTATCGCCTGCCGCTCGACTCGCAGCCGTGGGCCAGCAAGGGCGACTACCCCTACCTGATCGAGCGCGACCCGACCGCGCCGCGAGGCGTATTGCCCAGCGCAACCGACTACCGCACACGCTATGCCGCAACGTCGGCCGCGCCGACTGAAGGCTTGGGCGCCGTGCCCTACACCTTCGGTGCACCGCCCGTGGTGCCCGCGGCTGTGCGAATGCAGGGGCCCGCAAGCGCTGCTGCAGCGGCAACAACGACCGCGTCGGCAGCCTCGGCAACGACCAACCCCGAAGCCATCGACACCAGCGCCACGCGCCAGCCGCGCCGCGGTGAATCGGCCCACTGGGTAACGCGCACCGCGCTGTGCGTCGAAGTGCGCGACCCGCGCCGCGCCAACGGTCCCTCGGCCGAGAAAAAGGGCAGCGCATCGGGCGTGCTCTACGTCTTCATGCCGCCGCTCGCGCGCCTGGAGGACTACCTCGACCTCGTGACCGCTGTCGAAGCCACGGCCAAGCAACTGGGCGTGAAGATCGTGATGGAAGGCTATCCGCCGCCGCGCGATCCGCGCCTGAAGATGCTGGCCGTCACGCCCGACCCGGGCGTGATCGAAGTCAACATCCATCCGGCCCACAACTGGAAGGAACTGGTCGAGCACACCGAGTTCCTCTACAACGCCGCCTTCGAGACGCGCCTGTCGGCCGAGAAGTTCATGACCGACGGCCGCCACACCGGCACCGGCGGCGGCAACCACTTCGTGATGGGTGGCGCCACGCCGGCCGACAGCCCGTTCCTGCGCCGGCCCGAGCTGCTGGCCAGCCTGCTGCTGTACTGGCACAACCACCCGTCGCTGAGCTACCTGTTCTCGGGCATGTTCATCGGCCCGACCAGCCAGGCGCCGCGCGTGGACGAAGCGCGCAACGACCAGGTCTACGAGCTTGAAATCGCCCTGCAGGAAATCGCGAAGAACCGCGAAATCTACGGCGCCAACATGCCGGCATGGCTGGTCGACCGCACGCTGCGCAACATCCTGATCGATGTGTCGGGCAACACGCACCGCAGCGAGTTCTGCATCGACAAGCTCTACTCGCCCGATTCGAGCACCGGCCGTCTCGGCCTGCTGGAGCTGCGCGCCTTCGAGATGCCGCCGCATGCGCGCATGAGCATTGCGCAGCAACTTCTGATTCGCGCGCTGGTCGCCCGCTTCTGGGACGAGCCCTACAAGGCCCCCGTCACGCGCTGGGGCACCGAGCTGCACGACCGCTTCCTGCTGCCGACCTTCGTCAAGATGGACTTCGACGACGTCATCAGCGAAATGCGCCAGGCCGGCTTTGCGTTCGACCCCGACTGGTTCGCGCCGCACTTCGAATTCCGCTTCCCGCTGGTCGGCCAGATGCAGGCGATGGGCGTGGAGCTGTCGCTGCGCAACGCACTGGAGCCGTGGCACGTGATGGGCGAGGAAGGCTCGGCCGGCGGCACGGTGCGCTATGTCGATTCGTCGCTCGAACGCATCGAGGTGCGCGTGACCGGCCTGAACGAAAGCCGCCACGTCGTCACCGTCAACGGCAAGGTGCTGCCGCTGCAGCCCACGGGCGTGACGGGAGAGTTCGTCGCGGGCGTGCGCTACAAGGCGTGGAATCCCCCCTCGGCGCTGCACCCCAGCATCGGCGCCCATGCGCCGCTGACCTTCGACCTCGTCGACACCTGGATGAAGCGCTCGCTGGGCGGCTGCCAGTATTTCGTCGCCCACCCGGGCGGGCGCAACTACGACACCTTCCCGGTCAACGCCTACGAGGCCGAAAGCCGCCGCCACTCGCGCTTCACCCGCATGGGCCACACGCCCGGCCTGCTGCGCACGCCGCCCGCCACCATCGAGCTGCCGGGCAGCCGCGAGTTCCCGTTCACGCTGGATCTGCGGCGCTGAGGGGTCTCCTAGCACATTGCCCGAACGGCCATGCCGTGACGGCAGTGTGACAATCCCCCTCTGTGGAACCTTTGAACGAATCCCTGTTCGACGCCCAGGCACTGGAGTTTCCAGCGGCCCTGGCGTCGGCGCTCGCACCGGCCGCCCTGCCCGGTCATTTCGACGAACTGCGTGGGCAAGCCACGCCGGCCGCCCCTGTGCGGCCCGTTTCGGGCGGCGCGCCGACGCCGCCGCCCGCACCGCTGCTCTACGACACGGCGGCTGAACGACCGGCGGCACCGGCGCCATCCCAGTCGCAGTCTCAATCGCAGTCCCAGTCGTCCTCGCAGCAATCGCAGACACAAACGCAGTCCCAGTCCGGCGAACAGCCTGCGCTCACGCCCGCCTGGAACGCCTTCTTCGAGCAGCTCGGCCCCGGCGGCTTCAACGACCTGCCCCGGCGCGCGGCCAGCCTCGAGCGGCAGATCCGCGACAACGGCGTCACCTACAACGTGTACGCCGACGCCAACGGCCCGCAGCGGCCGTGGTCGCTCGATCTGTTCCCGCTGATCGTCTCGCCGGAAAGCTGGAGCCAGATCGAAGCCGGCGTGCTGCAGCGCGTGCGCGTGCTCGACCGCGTGATGGCCGACGTCTACGGCCCGCAGCAGTTGCTGGCCGAAGGCCTGCTGCCGCCGGCGCTGGTGCGCGGCCACCCCGGCTATCTGCGCGCGCTGCACGGCGTGAAGCCACCGGGCGACACTTGGCTGCACATCGCCGCCTTCGACCTCGCACGCGGCCCCGACGGCAACTGGTGGGTGGTGTCGCAGCGCACCCAGGCGCCTTCGGGCCTGGGCTATCTGCTTGAAAACCGTCTTGCCATCACGCGGCAGTTTCCTCAAGCTTTCGAGGCCCTGCAGGTGCAGCGCCTGGCCGCCACCTACAGCGCCATGATGGACGGCCTGCAGCGCATGTGCCCGGCCGGCGTGCCGCCGCACATCGCGCTGCTGACGCCCGGCCCGTACAACGAAACCTACTTCGAGCACGCCTACCTTGCGCGCTACCTGGGCGTGACGCTGGTCGAGGGCAGCGACCTCACGGTGCGCGACCAGCGGCTCTACCTCAAGACCCTGCAGGGCCTGCGCCCGGTGCACGGCCTCATCAAGCGGCTCGACGACCAATACCTCGACCCGCTGGAGCTGCGCCCCGATTCCACGCTCGGCGTGCCCGGGCTGCTGCAGGCGATTCGCGCCGGCAATGTGCTGGTGGCCAACATGCCGGGCTCGGCCTTCCTCGAATCGCCGGCGCTGCTCGGCTTCCTGCCGGGGCTGGCGCGCCGACTGATCGGTGAAAAACTCAAGCTGCCCGCGCTGCCCACCTGGTGGTGCGGCGAGCGCGCCGCGCTCGAAGCGGTGCTGCCGCAGCTCGGCGACTGCGCCATCAAGCCCACCTACCCCGGCTTCGAAGGCCGCGCCAGCTTCGATGCGGTGCTCGGCAGCCAGCTCAGCCGGCGCGAGCTGGACGAATGGGCCGGGCGCATCGTGCGCCAAGGCGATGTGCATACCGTGCAGGGCTACCAGCCGCTGTCGCAGATGCCGACCTGGGCCAACGACCTCGGCCCCGGCCACATCGCGCCGCGCGCGGTGCTGCTGCGCGTGTTCGCAGTGAGCGACGGCGCGCAGTCGTGGCGGGTGCTGCCCGGCGGCTTGGCGCGGCTCGCGGGGTCCGATGCGCAGATCGCGTCGATGCAGCGCGGCGGCAGCAGCGCCGATGTGTGGGTGCAGACCCACGGCGAAGTCGACCGCACCACGCTGCTGCAGCCGCACGCCACGCCGGCGTCGCTCGCACGGCACCGTGCCCCGGTCACCAGTCGCGCCGCCGAGAACATGTTCTGGCTGGGCCGCTACACCGAGCGCGCAGAAAACGCGGTGCGCCTGGCGCGCCTCACGCTCAACCTGCTGGGCGGCGAAGACCAGTCTTCACGCCCGCTGCTCGAATGGCTGCACCGCATGGCGCTGCGCAATTCACTGGTGCCGGCCGAAGTGCCGAGCGCGCCGCAGTCGCGCCGCGTGTTCGAGCGCGCGCTGGTGGCCGAGCTCGGCGACGTCGACAAGGGCGGCAGCGTCGGCTACAGCCTGCGCTGCATTCGCGAAGCCGCAGCCGCGGTGCGCGAGCGACTGTCGCAGGACAACTGGAACCAGATCGTGCGCGCCGAAGCCGATTTCTTGCGGCGCGCCGCAGAGCAGGCCGACGAAGGCAGCTTTGCCACCAGCGCCGCGCTGCGCGCGCTCGAATCCGCCAGCACCGCGCTGGCCGCGATGACCGGCGCGCAAACCGACCGCATGTCGCGCGACGACGCGTGGCGCCTGCTCTCCATCGGCCGCCACATCGAACGCCTGGGCTTTCTGTCGAACGCGCTGGAAGCCGGCTTCGAGAACGGCGCCGTGCATGAAGTGAGCGGCTTCGAGGCGATGGTGGCGATGTTCGACAGCACCATCACCTTCCACGCCCGCTACCAGCAGCGGCGCGACGTCGCCACGCTGGTCGACCTGCTGGTGCTCGACGCCGAGAACCCGCGCTCGCTCGCCTGGGTCACGCAGACCCTGCGCGGGCGCATCGCGCGGCTGGCCGGCAGCGCGCCCGGCAAGCTGACGGCCCTGTCGTACGAGCTGCCCGATCCGGCCACCTGGACGCTGGAGCACCTGTGCGCCGCCGGGCCCGACGCGAACTACCCCGCGCTCGTGCAGTTGCTCGCCAACTGCGAGACGGCGGCCTACCATGTGTCGGACGCCATCAGCACACGCTACTTCACGCTCACATCCGAATCGCTGCGCTCCGTAGGCGCTTGATTCCATAACGATATTTCGCAGGAGGCATTTCCATGTCAGGCATCGCCATCAACCGTCGCTTCGCACTCACCGCCGCGGCGCTCTTCGCGGCCCTGGCCATTGCCGCCTGCGGCAAGCAGGAGCCCGCGGCACCCGCCGCCGCGTCCGCCCCGCCCCCACCGGCCGCAGCGCGCGTGCTGGTGGTCGGCACCGATGCCGCCTACACACCCTTCGAGTCGCAGAACGACAAGGGCGAGGCCGTGGGCTTCGACATCGACGTGGTCAAGGCCGTTGCGGCAAAGGCCGGCATCGAGGTCAAGTTCGTCAACACGCCGTGGGAAGGCATCTTCAATTCGCTCGACCAGGGCGACCGCGACCTGCTGGTGTCGGCCATCACCATCACCGACGAGCGCCGCCAGACAATGGACTTCTCGCAGCCTTACTTCGACGCCAAGCAACTGATCGCCGTCAAGGCCGACTCGCCCGTCGCGAAGTTCGAGGACATCAAGCCGCTGAAGGTCGGCGTGCAGAACGGCACCACCGGCGACGAAGTCGTGGGCAAGCTGCTGGGCAAGTCGAGCACCGCCATCAAGCGCTTCGAGTCCACGCCGCTCGCACTGAAAGAGTTGGAGGCCGGCGGCGTGCAGGCCGTGGTGGCCGACAACGGCGTGATCGTGCACTACCTGGCCAACAACCCGGCGGGCGGCTTCAAGACAGTGAGCGACGCGGGCTTCCCGGTCGAGCACTACGGCATCGCGGTCAAGAAGGGCAACGCCGAACTGCTGGCCAAGATCAACAAGGGCCTGGACGAGATCAAGGCCGACGGCACCTACGCGAAGATCTACGCTTCGCACTTCGGCGCCGAGTCGAAGTAAACACAAAGCCTCCCCATCCACCGGCCTGCGCGATGCTGCTTCACGTCACCCACGAAACCCGCTACGAGTACGCGCCGCCGGTCGAGACGGCGCAGCACCTCGCGCACCTGAAGCCGCTGGCCACGGACTCGCAGCGGCTGGTGAGCCACAAGCTCGCGATCGATCCGCCGCCCGCGCAGCGCAGCGAGCTGCCCGACCTGTACGGCAACACGCGCGCCTTCTTCGCGCTCGAAGCCACGCACGACAGGCTCGTGGTCACGGCCGAAAGCGTGGTCGAGACCTCGACGCCGGTGCTGTCGCCGGCTGTCGCGCGCGAACTGCCCTGGGAGGCCGTGCGCGAGCGCTTTCGCTTTCGCAAGGACGCCACCTTCGACGCGGCCTCCGAGTTCGTCTTTCCCTCGCCCTACGTGCCGCGCCACGACGACTTCACGGCCTACGCGCGCGCCAGCTTCGTGCCGGGACGCCCCACCTTCGACGTGGCGATGGACCTCACCGAGCGCATGTACGGCGACTTCGCCTACGACGCCGACAGCACCGAGATCAACACGCCCGCCGTCGAAGCGCTGGCGCAGCGCAAGGGAGTGTGCCAGGACTTCGCCCACATCATGATCGCGTGCTTTCGCACCATGGGCCTGCCCGCGCGCTACGTGAGCGGCTACCTGCTGACGCAGCCACCACCCGGCCAGCCGCGGCTGGTGGGCGCCGATGCCTCGCACGCCTGGGTGTCGGTGTACCTGCCCGGCGAAGGCGACGGCCCCGGTGGCGTGGGCGGATGGGCCGACTTCGACCCCACCAACGGCCGCCAGCCGGGCGAAGACTACGTCACGCTCGCCATCGGCCGCGACTACTCCGACGTCTCGCCGATGCGCGGCGTACTACACGGCGGCGCACGCCACACGCTGCGGGTCGGCGTGACCGTGCAGCCAGTGGGGGAAGTGATCGAGGCGCTGCCCCAAACCCGGACACAATCGCAATCCCAAGACAAGGAATCTCCATGAGCGTTTACGACAAACTTTCCAGCCTCGGCATCACCCTGCCGCCCGTCTCCGCCCCCGCGGCCGCCTATGTGCCTTTCGCGCGCACCGGCAACCTCGTGTTTCTGTCCGGCCACATCGCCAAGAAGGACGGCAAGGTCTGGACCGGCCAGCTCGGCGCCAACATCAGCACCGAAGAAGGCAAGCAGGCCGCACGCGCCATCGCCATCGACCTGCTGGGCACGCTGCACGCGGCCGTGGGCGACCTGAACAAGGTCACGCGCATCGTCAAGGTGATGAGCCTGGTCAACTCGGTCGGCACCTTCACCGAACAGCATCTGGTGACCAACGGCGCGAGCGAGTTCTTCGCCGAAGTCTTCGGCCCCGAAAAGGGCGCGCATGCACGCAGCGCCTTCGGCGTGGCGCAGATCCCGATGGGCGCCTGCGTCGAGATCGAACTGATCGCCGAAGTCGGCTGATCCGCTTCTTTCGCACATCCGCATTCGAGGCCTGACGGCAATGGTCGTCAGGCCTCTTTGCATTGCATCGACAACATGCCATTGACACCTACCGGCTTGATCGAGCAAGCCATGCAAGACCCTGTCAACGCTGCACTGCTTTCACGCTTGCCCGGCCTCGGGCTTCGCCAGGGCTTCCTGACCGCCGGCTGCCTGTTCCAGGCGACGTGGAACCGCCTTTCAGACAAGCCTCCCGGCTGGGGCGTGAAAGACTACGACGTCTTCTATTTCGACGACTCGGACCTGTCGTGGGACGCCGAAGACGCCGTGATCCAGCGCGTGCAGAAAGCGGTGGCCGACTTGGGCGTGAGCGTGGAGGTCAAGAACCAGGCGCGCGTGCACCTCTGGTACGAACAGCGCTTCAAGTCGCCCTACCCCCGGCTCGGTTCTGCGCGCGACGGAATCGACCGCTACCTGATCTCATGCACGCGCGTGGGCATCGACCTGGCCGACGGCTCGCTCTACGCGCCCGACGGACTGGACGATCTGGAAGCAGGCATCCTGCGCATGAACCCGCTGCTTCCGATGCGTGAGCTCTTTCTCAAGAAGGCCGGCGACTACCAGGCACGATGGCCGTGGCTGCAGATCGTGCCGCCAGAAGCGGCTACGGCTACTTCCGCTTCCAGCTCGACACCGTGATGAACACGCCGGTTTCCTTCGCATCATGCAAGCGGATGCTGTAGCGGCCCGCGCCATCGGTGCCGTTGAACACGGTTTCGCGCCTGCCTTCTTCCAAGCTCGCGCCCTTCGCCAGTTCGCGGTAAGTGCCGACCAAGGTGTCGAGTTCGGCGTAGCTGCGCAGCGTCACTTCGGCATCGGGTAACTGGGGCTCGTTGCGCTGGGACCGTTCGTAGTCCGTGCGCATCGGCATGCCGGCAAGGCCCTTGGGCAACACGATCTTGCCGGCGCTCGCCGTGCTGTTCACTTCGGCCGTCTGCAGCAGCAAAGGCCGCAGCGAGGCCGGAAAGCCCGCAGGCAATTGCTCAATGCGCCAGCCCGCCACATCCGGCTGGCCGGCGATGTATTCGACGCTCGCGATCTTCTGCGCGTCCGCCGCCTTCGCCGGATCGTCGCTGTCGGCCATGGCTGCGAGGAATGCCGGCAGCGTCTTGCCCCACACGATCAGCGGTTCCGCATCTGCCTGTTTCGCACCAGCAGCCTGGAAGATCGACAGCACGGTCTGCGGCGCGGGGTTGCACGCCTTGGGCTTGTCGCGGCTCTCAGGCGCGCGGCAATGGCCGTTGACCAGCCCCAGCGCCAGCAGCCGGCCTTCGGCGTCGAGCAACATCGCGGCGCGCTCTTCGCCGTGGTCACCGCCGTTGACGGAAGCAATGACCTTGCGGCCATCGGGCCAGACGGTGCGCGTGATGTCGTGCCTGGAGCGCATGCCTTCGAGCACCTGCTGCGCAATCAGCGCATCGGGCTCGGTGTAGCTGCCGCGCGCGTAGCCGACCATGGCGACCACGGCGCTTCGTATCCGGGGCTGCTCGCTCAATCGCAGCGGTGGCGCGGGCACCTCGGTCGTGACAGGGCCCGGGGCCGCAGCTTGCGTGCCCTGCGCATGAGCGCCCAAGGCGCAAGCGAACAGCAGCGACGCGATGGTTTTCGGAATCAGCGCATTCATTCGGAAATCTCCACTTCGATGTTCGTGATCGCCAGCATGTCCCGCCCGTGCTTCACGCCGACGGAAAAGGCCACCCCCTTGCGGGTGCCCGCGACATAGCCGGAGCGCGCATCCAGGTTCGACTCCATCTCCTCGAGCGGTGGCGACAGCTTCTTGTAGAAGGCCAGCACCTGTTCCATGCTGTCGGTCGTCTGCAGGCGCAGCACGCGCCTGGCCTTGGCGTCGCTCAGCGCGTCCTGAGCGGTGCGGTAGATCTGCGACTTCGGGTACAGCGGCACGTCGGTCGAGAAGCCCGTGGGCCGTTCGACGGGACGTGCGGCGGTGTGCGCGGCATCCAGCGTGGCGTACTCGGTCGTCGCGATCTTCTCGCCCTCGCCGAACTGCAGGGTTTCGGGTACCTCACGGCTCCATGCCATCAGCGGCTGCGCCTTGGCCCGATCGAAACCGGGACGCAGAAAAACCGAGAGCACCGCGTGCTGATCGTCCAGGCAGCCGGTGGACGACGAGTCCTTGCCGCATTGGCGGTGCACCAGTGCCGCAGCCAGCACATCGCCGCTGCGGCTGTCGACCAACACGGCCGCGCGCTCGCTGCCGCCATAAGGCCGCCGGTACGACGACACCAACTGCAAGCCGCCCGGCAATGCCTGGGCCTTGCGGTCATGGCGCGAGGACAAGCCCTCGATCAGTTGTTCGGCCAGCAAGCCTTCGGGCCAGTAGTAGGAGCCGGACGCCATGCCGGTGAAGCGGGTCACGGCGCGATCGAGGGCGGGGGCTTGGGTGGCTTCCTGCACGCGGTCGGTGTTCAGCGTCAGGACGACATCGGCGGCGAAGGCGGGAGCCGTTGCGCCGATGGTGGAGGAGAGAAGAAGAGCCAGGAAAGTGGGAGAAGCGGAGCGAAGTCGGAAAAAAGGCATGCAGAGAAATGAGATGAACGATGCGCTCGCCCGTGTTGTGCCGGGCGTGCGCGGGCCTGGATTCTAGGAGGCGCGCACTACGCAAGCGTTCATCGTTTCATCGCGCAGGCGCCGGGCTGCGCGCCTTCTCGCGCGACACGAACAGCAAGATCAGCACGGTCGCCACGAACTCCACGAGCGCGATGACCGTCAGGCCCTGCGCGTACTGCCCCGTGCTGGTCTTGAGATAGCCGAGCAACTGCGGCGAAAAGTACCCCGCAAGGTTCGCCACCGAATTGATGAAAGCCAGCCCGACCACCAGCGCGGTGGCCGAGAGATAGCGGCTCGGGATCTGCCAGTAGATCGGAATCGAGCCCATCGTGCCCGCCGACGACAGCGCCAGCGACACGATCACGCCGACCATGTTTTTCTGCCCCAGAAAGTAGGCCGTGAGCAGCAGACCCAGCGCGCCGAGCGCCGCCGCAATGGCCGTGTGCCACTTCACTTCCTTGCGCCGGTCCGACAGGTAGCCGTTGCCGATCATGCCCGCCCAGCCGCAGGCGTAGATGCCGGCCATGATCCAGCCGAGCGTCTTGATGTCGGTCACGCCGACCTCGCGCACGATGCTCGGGCCGTAGTACACCAGCGTGGCATTGCCCGCGACGATGCAAAAGAAGATGAGCGTCAACACCCACAACTGGGCATTGCGCATTGACGCGAAAAAGCTGTGCTCGCGGCTGCCCAGGCCTTTCGCTTCCGCGGCCAGTTCGCTTTCGACATGCGCCTTCTGCCGCGCGCTCAGCCAGCGCGCCTTGGCCGGCGAATCGCTCAGGATGAAGTAGGCCGCGAAGCCCGCCAGGATGGACGGAATGCCCTCGAGCACGAACAACCACTGCCAGCCGCGATAGCCGCCCGCACCGCTCAGCGTTTCCATCAGGTAGGCCGCGATCGGACTGCCGAGCATCAACGACAGGGCCGAGGCCGACAGGAGGAATGCGAGCGCCTTGCCGCGCCGGTGCGCCGGCAGCCAGTACGTCAGGTACAGGATCACGCCGGGCTGCAGACCTGCCTCGAAGGCGCCCATCAGGAAGCGCAACACATAGAACTGCAGCGGCGTCTTCACCAAGGCCATCAACACGCACACCACGCCCCAACCGATGGTGATTCGCATGATGGTTTTCTTGGCGCCGAACTTCTGCAGCAGGACGTTGCTGGGCACCTCGAAGAAAAAGTAGCCGATGAAGAACACGCCCGCACCCGCGCCGTAGACGGCGTCGGACCATTGCAGGTCGCTCATCATCGTGAGCTTCGCGAAGCCGACGTTGACCCGGTCGATCCACGCCAGGAACCAGACCAGCGTGAGAAAGGGAATCAGGCGCCAGACGATGCGCCTGAAAGTCAGGTCGCGTTCCGCGAGGGTGTCCACGGACATGTCTGACGCTGGAGGCAAGACCACAGTGCTCATTCCTCATGCTCCTCGGGTTGCTGCGAGCCGCGAACACAGCAGTCGCATGGCGGCCGAGATCGGCGCGATCACCGGCACATCGAAGCGCGAGGCGAGTGCCAATGCAGCCTGCCCGAGCGGACCGCCGCCGATGATCACCGCCTGGGCGCCGTCTTCGTCGATGCAGCGTTGCACGGCCTGTGCCAGCGCTTCTTCCAGCGCCTGCGGATCGGCCGCCAACGCGCGCGGGTCGCCTTGCGTCAGGCGGATGCCCGTGTAGAGATCGCGCAGTCCCAGCGCGGCCGCGCGACCCTCGATGGGCGACACCAGCTCGGGCGTGACCGTGGCAATGCCGAAGCGGCGACGGCCCTCGCTGGCCACGAGCATCGATGCTTCGGCGATGCCGACCACCGGCACGCTCGCTTCACGGCGCAGCCACTCGATGCCCGGATCGCCGAAGGCGCTGACGATCACGCCATCCCATCGCCCGCCTGCGGAACGCCACGCCTTCAGGACCTCCGTGGCCGCCGCATCCAGCTCGTGTTCATTGACGATCATGGTCGGGCCGCCGGCTGCGGTAACACCGGTCACGCGACAGCCGGCCGGTGCTTCGCTGTTGGCGATCTTCACCATCATGGCGGTGGTCGCCGACGAAGAGTTGGGGTTGATGAGCAGGATTTCTTGCATGCGTGGGACTCTCTGGAAATTCAACCCGGCTGCACGATCTTCGTGGCCGGGGCCGTGTCATCGCCGGGGGTTTCACCCGGCAGCGGCAGTGCATCGGGTGACTGGCCGTAGGTCTCGGGCACGCTCTGCACGCTGACCACGAAGACCGCGTACATGCCGGCCGCCAGGCTGAACACGCCGACCAGGCCGAAGGCATCGAAGAGGCGGCCAGCCACCAGCGGCATCAGCGCGCCTGCGGCCGTGCCGGTGGCAAGGATGAAGGCCGTGCCGAAGGCGCGCACCCGGGTCGGGTACAGCTCGGGCGCGAAGATCCAGATGGTCGTGTTGAGCAGCAGCACGAAGAACTGGAACACCGCGCCCGCAATCAATATCACCACGATGCTCTTGGCCGCGAAGCCGATGGTCAGCGCCGCAAGGCAGGCGCACACGGCACCGGCCGTCAGCACGCGCTTGCGCGGAAAGTGAAAGCCCAGCAACGAGGCCGCGATGGCCCCCAGCAGGCTGCCGCCCTGCATCACCATCGTGAAGAGCAGGCTCTTCGACATGCTGTAGCCCAGCGTGACAAGAATGGTCGGCATCAGCGTGAGCACCGAAATCTGCGCGCCGTAAGTCATCCAGATCGTGATGCACAGCGGAACAGTCCGCCGTGCCAGCGCACCGCGAAATATCTCGGTCACGCGCACCTTGACGCGGGCATTCGGCGCAGCAAGCCCGTCGTCGGTGATGTACTGATGCTGCGGCACGCTCTTCGCCGAAAGGCGGCCCGACGCCAGCCGCGACAACACCGCGTTGACTTCCTTCACCTTGCCCTGCGACAGCAGAAAGCGCGGCGTCTCGGGGATGTAGCGGCGATAGAAGGCACCGAGCAGCGCCGGCACCATCAGGCAGGCGAACAGCCAGCGCCATGCGTTGTCGCCCGGGAACATCCAGAACACCAGCAGGCCGAAACCCGGCGCAAGGAAGTTGCCGAGCCCACCGGCGCCGACGTTCACCAGCCCGACCGCGGTGCCGCGGAACTTGGTCGAGCAGAACTCGGCCAGCATGGTGACGGCAATCGCGATCTCGCCGCCCAGCCCGAAGCCGACGACCGCACGGCCCAGCGCCATCACCGCAAGGTTGGGCGCCATCGCACAGATGCCTGCGCCAAGGGTGAACAACAGCAGATCGATAGACAGCATCACGCGCCGGCCGTAGCGGTCGGCGATGAAGCCCGAGATGATCCGCCCCACGGCCGCGCAGGCAAAGGTGACGGTGTTCAGCAAGCCGATGTCGGAAGCGCTCAGCCCCCACTGCTCGCGCAGCATCGGCCCCACGATGCCCACCGCGTTCTGCTCGAAGCTGTCGAACAGGCAGCCGATGAGGATCAGAAAGATGATCGTGTGATGCGATCGCGTGACGCCGATCTTGTCGAGCGCCCGATCGAGCTCGGCAACCCGGGGCGAGTCGGGCCCGGAAGAAAGTGCAGGTCCAGCCATTGGAAACCCCTTGGGAAAGGAATGAAGTGCTTTGCTCGGTGCTGTCTGGAATCGCCTCGGATGCTATCGACGACTCCGATGGACTGACATATAGATTTCACCTAGTTTGATTTTGTGAAATCTAGATTTCAGAATTGAGCAACCCCATGCAAGTGACATGCCCGGTTTTTCGCAACGACCGGAAACCCGGTGCCGCGCGGCACTGTTCAGAGAGGAAAGCGTGGAAAGGCCGTCACGGACCCTTCGCATCTGCGGTGCGCGGCAGCCCGTACGCATGCACCTTGGTCGGGCGGATACGCACCGTCGTCGTGCGCTTTTTCAACGAGATCCGGCCGGGATCGCGCCGATCAGAACTCGCCGTTTTCCTCGTGCCCGAGTTCAATCGCGGCCAGCCGCTTGCGCCCGGCAGAGCCCGAGGCCTCGATCACCATCGTGGCGATCAGGTCGCAGATGCCCATCACGGCCGTGTGATTGTCCAGAAGCCCCGGCCCCCGGCAATCACATTGCAGCGACCAGGTGGCACCGGCGAAATCCGGCGAGGCCTTGTCGCTGATGTAGACGATCTTCGCCCCGGCCTTGCTGGCGCCAGCAAGCAGGATGTCCATCTGCCGCGTCTGGCGGCGCGTGCCGAAAACGATCACGCAGTCGCGCGCGGTCAATCCCACCAAGTGTTCGGCCAGCGTCTCGCCCGGCCCGGGAATCGCGGTGACGCGCGGCACCACCTGCACGATCTGCCAGCGCAGGTAGAGCGCGAAGGCATGGCTGCTGCGGCTGCCGAAGATCAGCACCTGTCCCGCGCCGATGATCGCCTTGACGATGCCGGCCATCTGCCTGTCGTTGAGCCGGTCGAAGGTGCTGGCCAGGTTGGCCTGCGACTGCTGGAAATGCGTGGCGACCAGGCGGCCGCGCTTGGACGCCTCGGTCGCGTTCTGGAACAGCGGCGAGCCGGTCTGCTTTTCCTCGCGAACCTGGCGCCGGGCCTCTTCGTAGTTCTCGTAGCCGATGCGACGGATGAAGCGGCTCACCGTCGATGGCGACACCCCCGCCAGCTCCGCCAGTTCGTTGCCCGCATAGCTGGCCAGCTCGCCCGGAAACTCCAGCACGAAATCGGCAAGCTGCCGCTCGGTTGCGGACAACTGGTCGAGCTGGCTGCGGACGCGGCGGACGAAGGAATCTGCGGACATGGGCATGCGGGTGGGAGAGGCGCACGATGATGCCATGCCCGCCCGCAGCAGAATGCGCCTTCCGCCCCTTCCCTGGAGATCCCGGCCTTGATCGCAGCATCCCGCACTTTCGTCGCCCTGGCCACCCTGTTCGTTGCAGCGCATGCGATGGAGAGCCATGCGGCAGAACCGACGTGGTTCATCATGAGCCACGAATCGGGCTGCGTGCCGCTCGCGGAGTTGCGCGAAGTCTTCCCATCGCTGACGAACCGCGCGACGCCGCACGAGGTCTTCGAGGCCTCGCGCAAGCAGCACCCGGACACGCGCCTGCTCACATTCCGTCAGGCGCTCGCTGAAGAGGCACGGCAGACGGGCAAGCCACTGGCCCCGCAGACGCTCATGGCCTATCGCCTCTTCAACGACAGCAACGCCTTCGTGGTCTCGAGCCAAAAAGCCGGCCGCGACACCGTCCTCCTGACCGAGGCGCTGTGCCGGACCGTCGGCATCCTGGAAGGCGAATAGAGCAAAGCCGCTCGCGCCGGCACGGTCACACGGCAGCGGCAGCGATCTCCAGTTGGGTCAGCCGCCGCGCCATGCGCCCGACAAAATTCTGCGTGACATGCGGCAGCACCCGCTGCGACGGCACCACGATGCCCACCTGCAACTGGTCGAGCGCGGGCAGCTCGAAGGGCCGCCAGATCAGGTCGCCGCGCTTCAGGTCTTCGATGAAGGCGATCTTCGAGAAGCACGAAATGCCCTTGCCCGCCATGATCAGCCGCTTGAGCATCGGCGTTGAATTGCAGGTGGCGGCCGGCTCCATGTCGTCCCAGAACGCGGCGAACTCGGGCGACAGCGCCGCACTGATGACCGGGTGCGAGCTGGAGCGTAAGAAGGGATAGCGCGCACATTCCTTCAGCGACACACTGGCCTGCTTTGCGAGCGGATGGCCAGGCGGCATCACCACGCCGATCGGCAGATTCGCCAGCGCCACAGCGGCCACGCCGCCCGGCAGCCGGCTCACGAAGGTCATGCCCACGTCGACCTGCCCCGACATCACCATCTGCGCCACATCCATCGGCTGCACGGCGGTGATGGTGTACGTGACGGCCGGGAACACCTGCAAAAAGTCTTCCACCGCCGAGGGCAGCAGGTCCTCGAAGAAGGAGTCCATCGCCGCCACCTTCACATGGCCGGTGCGCTCGCCCTTGAGCGCATCCAGTTCGGTGCGCATCACCTGGTATTGATGCAGCGTTTCCTGCGCGTGCTTGAGCAGGCGCTCGCCGGCCGCATTGAGCCGCAGGCCGTTGGGCATGCGGTCGAACAGCTCCACACCCAGTTCGTCTTCCAGCTTGTGGATCTGCCGGTTGACGGCGCTGGCCGCAACATAGAGCCGTTCGGAGGCCTTGCGCACCGAGCCGCAACTGGCGACTTCAATGAAGTACTTGAGGATGCTGGCGTGCATCAGCCGGCCCTCCCCTCTGCCACCTGCTCAACCAGCCATATGCGGCGTCGCAGCAATGGCCGGATGGTCGCAGGCGATGCGCTTCGCGTCGGCGCCACCGGGCGAACCGAGCCCGCTGACGTTGGCCGCGAAGAACTCGCGGTTGATGGCCGCGAAGTGTTCCATTTCGGGCGGCAGCCGAAGGTCTTCGTAGATGGCCTGCGTGGGGCAGGCGGACACGCAAACGCCGCAGTCGATGCATTCATCCGGGTGAATGTACAGAGTGCGCTCGCCTTCGTAGATGCAATCGACCGGACAGCACTTGACGCAGGCGCCGTCCTTGATGTCGATGCAGGCGCCGGTGATGACGTAGGCCATGGCATGAAGGGCGGGCGCCTAGCGGCCCAGCCACTGCGGCTTGCGCTTCTGCTGGAACGCCAGCACGCCTTCGTTCGCGTCTTCGGACTGCAGCGCGGCCACCAGCGCCGGCAACCGCATGCGGTGCGCCTCTGCCGGCGCGAGCGTGCCGGTGCGGCGCACCACCTGCTTGATGGCCTTGAGCGAGAGCGGCGCGCAGGCCAGCATCTGCTGCACCCAGCGGTGGACGGCGGTGTCGAGTTCGGCGCGTGGCACCACCTCGTTGACAAGGCCCATCTCCAGCGCGCGCTGCGCCTTCACGCGTTGGCCGGTGAGCATCATGCCCATGGCCTGGCGGTACGGAATCTGCCGTTGCAGCAGCAGCATGCCGCCGTCCAGCGGCAGGCGACCCACCAGCGGCTCGGGCAGACCGAAGCTGGCCTCTTCGCAGGCCACGACGATGTCGCAGCCCAGCACCATCTCGAAACCGCCGCCGAGCGCCAGGCCGTTGACGCGGGCGATCACCGGCGCGTCGAGCGTCTCGCGCAATGCGATGCCGCCGAAGCCACCGGGGCGCGCTGCGGCCCAGTACTCCACGCCCTTGAGGTTCGAGGTGTTCTTCAGGTCGGCGCCCGCGCAGAACGAGCGTTCGCCCGCGCCGGTGAGCACCACCGCGCGGATGTCGTCGCGCGATTCGATGTCGGTCCAGATGCGCTGCAGTTCAGCCTCGGTCGGCAGGTCCACCGCATTCAACACCTCGGGCCGGTCGATGGTGACCGTGGCGACGTGGTCGATGACTTCATAAAGGACGCTCATGCATCGGCCTCTTCGATCAGCGCGCGCGCCTCGGCCAGCACTTCTTCGGTGTGCTGCCCCAGCTTGGGCGGCTCACGCCGCAGGCCGGCCTTGGCGCCCGACATCTGGATCGGGCTGGCGATGAATTTCAGCGGCCGGCTCGACGAAGAATCACCTTCGAGAATCATCGCGTTGTGCAGGGTCTGCGGATCGACCAGAGCCTCGCGCATGTCGCGCACGGGGGCCGAAAGCAGGTCTTGCTCTTCGAGCCGCGTCAGCCAATGGTCGCGCGTGTTGCTCGTAAAGCGCTCGCGGAAGATCGCGTGCAGTTCCACCTTGTTCGCGAACTGCACCGCCATGCTGGAGAAACGCGCATCGAGCGACAGGTCATCGATGCCCAGCGCCGTGCAGATGTCGCGCAGCGGATTCGCCTTGAACGCGCCCACCAGCACCAGCGGCCCGGTCTGCGTGTCGAACACGCCCGACAGCGGCATCGCGGCCCAGTTCACTTCGGAGTCTTCCATCATCACCATGGCCGCTTCCTGCATCTGCATCGCGAGCATGGAGTTGTAGAGCGATACAGCGATCTTCTGGCCTTCACCCGTGCGCTCGCGCTGCAGCAGCGCCAGCAGGATGCCCTGCACCATGTGCATGCCGGCGGTGTAGTCGGCCAGCGCGGTCGGGTAGATCGACACCGGCACCGAGGCATCGGCGCGGCGCGCCATCACACCGGTGAGCGCCTGCGCCAGCACGTCCTGCCCGCCCTTGTGGGCGTAGGGGCCGGTCTCGCCGAAGCCGGTGCCCACCGCGTAGATGATGCGCGGGTTCAGGCGCTTGCAGTCTTCGTAACCCAGGCCCAGCCGCTCCATCACGCCGGCGCGGAAGTTGTTGGTGACCACGTCGGCACCGGCGATGAGCGCCTTCACCAGCTCCATCTGCTCCGCATCGCGCAGATCGATTTCCACGCTGCGCTTGTTGCGGTTCAGGCTGCAGAAGATCGGGTTGTCATTGCCTGCCACCGGCGCAAAGGTCGAACGGCTCAGGTCGCCCGCGCCCTTGCGCTCGATCTTGATGACGTCGGCGCCGTGGTCGGCCAGCATCTGCGTGCAGACCGGGCCCATCATGACCTGCGTGAAGTCGATCACGCGGATGCCGTCCAGCGGCAATGCGTTGGCGCTGCTCATGCGGCCTCCTTCACGAACGAACGGGCGATGGCGGGCACGTCGGCGTTCGGCCCCTTCTGGTCGCCCGGGTCGGCGCCCTGTGCGCGCAGCGTCTTTTGCAGCTTCGCCACATCGACATCGCGCACTGACACGCCTGCATTCAACGCCAGCGCGGCGGCCGTGCCGGTGGCCTCGCCCATCGCCATGCAGGGCGGGATCTCGCGCGAGATCTTCTGCGCAGCCGAGGTGGCCGAATAGTGGCGGCCGGCCACCAGCAGGTTCTCGACGCTGCGCGGCAGCAGCGTGCGGTACGGGTAGTAGTAGTCGCGCCCGCGCGCCACGCTGTCGTCGAAACGGGTGCGCTGCGCCACGTCTTCCTTGGTCATCACATAGGCGCCTTCGAGCAGGCGGGTCTGGCGGATGCCGGTCTGCGGCGCCATGTCGATCAGCGTGCACTTCGAGAAACCCGGCAGCCTGGCGCGCACGAAATCGATCACCTTGTGGATGGTGGCGCGGCCCTGCACTTCGGCGCGCGTGAGGTCGCTCACCTTCAGGCCGTCAAGACCCGGCATGTGCGGGCAGTTGCACCACACCACGCCAGGCAGCGGCGTCTTGAGCCACCAGGCATCCCAGGCGCCGCCGAGCATGTGCTTGATCTCGCGGTCCAGCGCCTGCCAGGCCACGGGCTCTTCGCGCTCGAAGCGCTCGGCTTCTTCCGTGTCTACGGCACCGAGGCGGAACACGGTCGTCACGATGTAGCTGCCGCTGATGTGCGGCGCGCCGGCCGAGGCGGCCACGTCGAGGTCGCCGGTGGCGTCGATCACCACCTTGCCCAGGATGGCTTCGCGGCCGCCCTTGGTTTCGCAGACCACGCCCTTGACCTTGCCGTCTTCCACCAGCGTGCGCGAGAACCACGAGTGCAGCCGCAGTTCGATGCCGGCCTGCTGCACCATTTCGAGCGAGGTGCGCTTCCACGCATCGGGGTCGAAGGCGGCGGCAAAGCAGATGGGATGCGGCTTCTCCTTGCTGTGAAAGTCGTAGGTACCCCAGCGCTTCCAGCGGCGCACCGAATCGGGCAGCGTGCCCCAGTCCTGCTGACGCGGGTACTCGGCCAGGCCCAGTGCCGACATGCGCTCGATCATTTCGAGGCAGATGCCGCGCACCGAAATCTCCTGCTGATGGCTGTCCCACATGTCGTCCAGCACCAGCACCATGCCGCCCGAGGCCAGGCCGCCCAGGTGGTTGTAGCGCTCCAGCAGCGTCACGCTCGCGCCGTTGCGCGCGGCGGCCAGGGCCGCGGCCTGCCCCGCGGGGCCGCCACCGACCACCACCACGTCCGATTCGGCTGCCACGCGCACGTCGTGCGCGGGCTCCTGCATCCAGTCGCCAATACGGCTCATAGAACTCTCCTGTTGAATTGTTTGGATGTGCGTTTGAAATGCGCCCGATGGATCACGGCGCAGCTTCCGGTTGCCATCGGATGACCCAGCGTTCGGCCAGCGTCACCAGCAGGAAGAACAGGCCCGAGAGCGTGGCGCTCATGACGATCGCGGCGTAGAGCAGCGGCGAATCGAAGTTGAAGGTGGCTTGCAGAATCATGGCGCCGATGCCCACCGTGGCACCCACCCACTCGCCCACCACTGCGCCGATGACACACATCGATGCAGCAATGCGCAGGGCCGAGAACAGGTAGGGCAACGCATTCAGCAAGCGCAGCCGAAAGAAGATCTCGGTCTTGCTCGCCGACAGCACGCGCATCAGTTCCATCGCCTGCGGGTTGACCGACTCCAGCCCGCGCACCATGTTCACCAGCGTCGGGAAGAAGCAGACCAGCGCGGCAATGGTGATCTTCGGCTCCATGCCGTTGCCCATGATGAGCACCAGCACCGGGGCCTTGGCCACCAGCGGCACGGCGTTGAACATCAGCACCACCGGAAAGAAGATGTCCTGCAGCGTCTTGTTGTGCACGAAGACCGTCGCCACGGCGATGGCCGCGAGGTTGCCCAGCACGAAGCCGCCAGCAGCCTCCATTGCGGTGGGCAGCAGGTTGTCGAGCAGCACGTCGCGTTTGGCGTAGAGCGTCTCCAGCACGGCCCAGGGCGTGGGTGCGATGAAGGGCTTGACGTCGAACACGACGATCACGGCCCACCACAAAAAGACCAGGCCGCCGATACCGAGCGCCGGCAATATGCGGCGGCGCCACAGGCGTCGTTGCCGCGCGGCGGCCCATGCGAGGTATTCGGGGTCGGCCGGTGCGGCGAAGGCGCCGGACACTGCGGAATCGAGGGAGCGGGTGTTCATGGCATCGGCCTCAGCAGGTTTCCAGCACACGGCGCAGATGGCTCGTGAGGCGAACGAATTCGGGGGTCTCGCGCATCTCCAGCGTGCGCTCGCGCGGCAGCTCGACCGGCACGATCTCGCGCACGCGCCCCGGGTTGGCGGCGAGCATCAGCACGCGCTGGCCCAGGAAGGCGGCCTCGTGGATGCTGTGGGTGACGAAGAGAATCGTCACGCCGGTCTCGCGCCACACGCGCAGGATTTCTTCGTTGAGCCGGTCGCGCGTGATCTCGTCGAGCGCACCGAAGGGCTCGTCCATCAGCAAAATCTTCGGGTCGCTGGCGAGCGCGCGGGCAATCGACACGCGCTGGCGCTGGCCGCCCGACATCTCGTGCGGGAAGGCATTCAGCCGGTCCTTCAGGCCCACCAGTTCGAGCAGTTCCCGCGGCGAACGGCGGCCCTTGCGGCTGGCACCACCGCCGACCTGCAGCGGCAGCTCCACGTTCTGCAGGGCGGTGCGCCAGGGCAGCAACGCCGCATCCTGGAACACGAAACCGATGTCGCGGTTCTTGCGCGCGGCCTGCGGCGTGGACGACAGCACCTCGATGCGGCCACGGCTGGGCTGCAGCAGGTCCGCCACCACGCGCAGGAAGGTCGACTTGCCGCAGCCCGACGGGCCGAGCAAGGTCAGGAACTCGCCCTGCGCCACGTCGAGATCGAGGCTGCCGATGGCGGTGACGTCGCGGCGCTCGGTGAAGAAGCGCACACCGATGTCGCGGCAGGCAATCGCTGGTGCAGCGGGCGCGGATGCGGGTGGCGCGTTGAGAACGGCGGCCATCGCGTCAGGCCTTCACTGCACGTGCGGCTGCGGTGGCCTTGAGCGCATCGAGCGAGATCACGTCCTCGACCTTCGGCGTGCGTGCGGTGAACTGGCCCAGGTCCGCATAGGTGGTGATCTGCTCCTGCCACACGGCCGGGTCCATCGCGCCCCAGCCCTGGGTCTGCGCCATGCCACCGAAGGCGTACTCGAGCATCACGTCGACGGCGACGCGTTCATCCTCGCGCTTGAGGTTCGGGTACTCCTTGACCAGCATGTCCACCGACTGGTCGCGGTTGGCGCGCACGTAGTGCCAGCCCTTGGCCGTGGCGCGCAGGAAGGCCTCGATGACCTTGGGCTGCGTCTCCAGCGTCTTGGTCGATGCGTAATAAGGCAGCGCGTACAGGCGCACGCCCGCATCCCACTGCGTGAGCGAGGCGATGTCGGGGCCCAGCACCTTGATCGCGGTGGTGTTGGTGAGCCAGCCCGTGACCACGTCGACCTGCCCCGTCAGCAGCGGCGACATGTCCGCGCCGATGGAGATGACCTTGACATCCTTCTCGGCGATCTTGTTCTTCGCCAGCAGCGCGCGCAGCAGGATGGCCGCCGTCGACGGAATGCCCACGCGCTTGCCCACCAGGTCGGCCGGCTTGCGCACCGGATTCTTCGCGAGCGAGAAGTAGGTGTAGGGGTGCTTCTGCGCACCGATGGCAAAACACTTGATCGGTAGGCCCTGCGACACCGCCAGCATGATCGACGGGCTCGAAGACACCTGCCCCACCTCGTAGCGACCCGAGGCGATGATCGCCACGCCATCGATGTTGGGGCCGCCCGGCTGGATCGCGAAGTCGATGCCCTCCTGCTCGTAGAAGCCCATGCGCTTGGCGACCACCTCGCCGATCTGGTTGCCGCCGACGATCCAGCCCAGCTGCATGTTGATGCGCGCCTTGCCCTGTGCGAAGGCATCGACGGACAGCAGGCCACCTGCGGAAAGTCCGCCGGCGATGAGGGACGTCTTCAGGAGACTTCGGCGACCGGGGTCCCGGAGGTTGGCCATGGCGGATTCCTTTTCTTCGATGCGATGAGGTGGAGTCATTCGGCTTGTGCGCCGGCCTGTGGTGCGAGACACCGAAGGCCAGCGAGGCGAATGCTAGGAGTGCGGGGCGAGCGCACCAAGCACCGTTTTTCGCAACGGGCGAACTAAAAAATAGTTCTCCTTGCGTGTCTCCCAATGACACCGTGGTGCGCGTGGCGCACAGGCGTGCACCAGCATCGGGAAAACGATAGGTCCCGGCTGGTGCGTGGAGATGAGAAGTGGCTGCGCGCGGCCGCGCGCGACGATCACCCGCCTGCTGGCGAACGAAGGCCGGTCGCGGGGCGGGCACCCTGCCGCGCCGAAACGCGCGGTGTCGCCGAGACACGGCGCTGGCGCAGGCCGGGTGAGCCATCGCGCACACGTTCACGCGCCACGCGCACTTGCGCAGCGGGCTTTGGCGGCAACGGCGGAATCTGGTGCGCTTCGAACAGCGCTTCCTTGCGCTTCAGGTAGTGCATGAGCACATGCGAAACCATGTTGAGACCGAAGGTGCCGAAGGCCGCCGGAAAAATGTAGAGCGCGATCGACAGTTCGGAAGAAAAAACAATGTCGTCCGCCAGCGAGGGCGTGGCCTGCGCCGTGATTGCTAGCGCTCGCAACAGGAAGATGTCCAAGCCCGCCAGCAGGATCAGCAGCAGGCCGAAGGCCAGCACGGTGACTTTAGAGAACTCGCGCCGAACGAACAGCGTGACGAAGATCGCAGCGGGCAGCACCAGCGAGCAGAGCACCAGTGCCCAGAAGCGCAACTGCGTGAAGATCGTCGCGTCCGAGAAGATGTGCATAGGCAGAACGTTGATTGACGACGGCCGCACGAATCTGCCCGGCCGATGGCGAATTGAGCCACGGCCGGCGCCTTGCAATTTGTCCGGGAAGTGAACCGGGGGTAAAGGCGGCAGGTGGAATCCGGCGGTGATGAAACACCGGGAAACGTCTTCCCGCGCTATGTCACGCGCACGTCATCTTTCAGCGCCACTTCATCACGCCCTGCCCCGGCGAAGCCAGCCACAGCGTGCCGCTGGGGGAGACCCTTGCGTAAAGACCGAAGGTATAGGCCAATCCATGGTTCTGTGCCGTCCAGCCCGAAGCACCGTTCGCGCTGGTGAGCACGCCCAGGCTGTCCGCCGCATAGCCGCCGGCATGCACCGCGCTCGAACTGCCGAGGTAGACGCGCCCGCTGGTCGGATGCACCGTGACCGTTCTGGCCCAGTTGCTGGCCTGTACGCGGGCCCAGCTCTGGCCGTAGTCCGCCGACTGGTACAGGCCCTTGCCGCTGCCATTGACGGCCATCCAGACGTTGTTGTCCTTGCTGGCCAGGTCCATCGGGCCGCTGTAGGTCCATGCGTTGTGCAGCCAGTGCGTGCCCTGTGCGCTGGTCTCCCAGCCGGCCGTCATGGCGGCGGGAAGCGCCAACTGCTGCCATGTGTTGACCTGCCCGCCCTGCCACGAACGATAGACAGCGCCGGCCGACAAGGCGAAGACGCCGTTGGTTGCGGTGTAGTAAACCCTGAAGCAATCCTTGTTGGGGCAGCTCAGCGCCACCGCCCACGAGTTGCCGTCGTCCTGGCTCAGGTAGATGTCGCCATTGACGGCGGCGTAGACCCATCGGAAGTTGACGGCGCTGTCGGGTGCCACCGTCAGCCCTTCGAGGCGCTTGATGGGGTCGGGCAACCCCTGCGTGATGCGCTGCCAGTTCGCGCCACGGTCCGTGCTCTTGAGCAGGTACATCGGCTCCGCGCAGGGCGTGCCGCAGTTCTCCAGGTTGCCGCCCAACTGCGCCCACACCACGTTGGCACGGCTCGGGTCTGCCACCACGCTCAGGGTGTTGCCGCCCTTGCCGCTCCATCCACCGGTGTATTGCGCGGCGTTCAGGCTGGCCCAGCTGTTGCCGCCATCGTCCGAGCGCCACAGGCCGATGTCCATGTACCCGGCATACACCAGGTTGGGGTCCGCAAGGCTTTGCTCGACGACGATCGGCACGACGTTGTCGATGCCCCGCGAGCGCCAGTTGTTGCCGACCGCCGTGGAGACGCCGTCGCTCCAGTTCTTTGCGCCGTCGCTGCTGCTGAAGAGGAACTGGTTGTTCGTCCACAGCACGGTGTTCGGGGTCGCCGGGTTGTAGCCGATGGTCTGCCCCATGCCCTGGTAGCTGTAGCCCATGCCCCAGGCCTCGTCGCTTTGCGACCATCCGCCGCTCACGCTCAAGGTTCGCCGGGTCCAGGTCGCGCCGGCATTGGCGCTCTCCCACAGGAAGCTGCCGTAGGTTTGCGGCGGACGCAAGGCCTGGTTGTCGAGATCGACGATCCGCACCCGGCCCGGGTTGGAAGGGTCCGCCAGGATGATGCCCGAAGGCGCCTGCGCACCGGGCGTGATGTTGGTCCATGAGAAGCCGGTTTCGAGCGACTTGTAGACCTTGCCCACGTTGCCTGTCTGCACCACCGTGGCGTACATCAGGTTCAGGTTCTGCGGGTCCAGGCCGTAGGCGATGTCGACCAGCTTGCCCTGTTGCGGATCGCGCCGGACGAAGGTCGTGCCGCCGTCGGTCGAGAAATGGGCCTGGTAGACCACGCTGCTTTCCACCTGATCGGGAAAGCGTCCCTTGCCGCTGATCACCCAGACGCCGTTGGCATCGACCGGGTGCGTGCGCAGGCCTGTCACGCGCAGATTGGCCGGCAGGTTCGAGTTGGTCGGGCTCCAGGTTTCGCCCGCATTGGTGGAGCGGATCACATAGGGCTGCAGGCTGTTCCACTGCGGATGCACCACGGCATACACGATGTTCGGATTGGCCGACACCGCAATGGCAGCGATGTAGCCGCTGCTGTATTTCTGGCTGAAGCCGGTGCCGTTGCTGTTGCCGACAAAGAGGCCGCCGTCGGTGCCCACCAGCAGCTTGCCTGCAGGGTGGGCTGCGATCGAAGCGATGTGGGTCACGGTCAGTCCGCTGCTCGAACCGACCGCCTTCCAGCTGGTGCCGGTGTCGGTGCTCAGGTAGAGGCCACCGAGATCGGAGCCCACTGCCCAGTAGCCTTCGCTGGTGACCACGGGCGAATTGAAAGCGCCACCGCCGCCGGGATTGCCGGGCTTCCAACTCAGTTGCGCGTGGCTGCACAACGATGCGAAGAAGAGCAGCGCAGCCATCAGGTTGCGCAGGAATGTGCGTGTCATCGATCCCTCCGATTTTTTCCATCGCATCACTGCAGATCGTGATGGGCCGTGCCGCGCGCATGGCTCTCCTCCCGCGGCTGCCGTTGACTGCTCTTCTGGATGGCGAGGGCAGACTAGGTGGCGCCCCCTGCCTTGTCAATCTAAGGCATTGGCACTAACAGACAGCGCCAGAGAGACAGCTCAGCGCGGCTTGCCCAGCAACCCGGCGCGGCGCGCCGCCATCGCTGCCTGCGTGCGGTTGGACACGCCCAGCGCGGCAAAGATCGCGGAGATGTGCGCCTTGACTGTCTTCTCGGTCGTCTCCAGCCGCTCGGCGATCTGTGCATTGCGCAAGCCTTCGCACAGCAGGTGCAGCACCTCGGTCTGGCGCGACGTGAGCTGGCTGAGGATGTCGGCCGGCGCCGACAGCACGGGCATCGGCGAAGCACTCTGCGGCGACGCCTGCACCACGTTCTGCTCGCCGGCGATCACGCGGCGCAGCGCCTGCAGCAACTGCTGGCTGTCGGCCGACTTGTGGACAAAGCCATGCGCGCCCGCTTCGAGCGCGGTCTCGATGTCGTGCGGATCTTCGGAAGCCGACAGCACCAGGATGCGCAGGCCGCCCCGGCGCCGGTGCAGTTGCTTGACCAACGCGGCACCGCCCAGGTCGGGCAGGTAGTAGTCGGTCATCACGGCGTCGAGCCGGGGCAGCGTCGACAGCGCCTCCAATGCTTCGCTGCCGCTGCTGGCGGTTGCTATCTGCATCGAAGGCTCTGCCTCGCGCAAGGCAAGGAACAGGCCTTCGCGAAACATCGCGTGGTCGTCGATCAACAGAATCGTGGAGGGCATCCTCCGATTCTGTCTCCAAAGGCCGCGCGCTCAGGTTTTGGCGCGGGTTCCGTTGAGCGTGGGCAACTCGGTCGCGCTGGAGTTGACGTTCACGCTGCGATCGAAGCGCAAGTGGGGCCCCGCAAAGCGACACACCACCGTGTCGCGGAAGGCCGACTCGACGAAGGTCCATGTCATGACGAAGGTGCGCTCGTCGCGCCACTCGCCGCTGGCCACCACGCGCATGACCTCGGGCTGGTACTCGTGGTGCAGCTTGTTGCCGGTGATGGTGGTGTCGCCCTCGAAGGGCTTGCGCAAACCGACCTGTACCTTGTGCGTGCCGCGCTCGTCTTCCATCGTGAAAGTGCAGGCCTCGGGCGTGAAGTCCAGCCGCATCGACTTGACCTTCTCCGGGTTCTCGGGAAAGTCGAAGCGCTGGCCCGAGACGTTCGCGGCGACGGGCGATGCACTCGGCCTCATGGGCGGCTGCAGTTGCAGCGTGCGCGTGCGTGTCTTCAGCGCGGCGTAGTCTTTCTCGCTGGCGGCCACGGCGCCACCGAACGCTGCGGGAAAGTGCTTGTACAGAACGCCCGCGTTGAAGCCCGCCTTGGGCGGCAGTGCCGAGTTGAGCGCCAGCACCGCGTTCTGCTCGGGGAAGACGACCGAGTACTGGCCGAACAACCCGTCAGCGTTGTACGCGCCGTTCGGGCCCAGCCACCACTGGTAGCCGTACTTGTCCTTGGTGTGCGGCGCGTGCACCGAATCCACCCACTCTTTCGTGAGGATCTGCCGGCCGTTCCACTGCCCGTTCTGCGCATGCAGGATGCCGAGCTTGAGTGAGTCGACCGTCTTCCAGCTCAGGCCGTTGGCGCCGGGCGAGATGCCCTCGGGGCCCACGTCCCATTCATAGCCGGTGATGCCCATGGGATCGAACATGCGCGGCTTGAGGTAGTCGGCCGTCGATTGCCCGGTGGTCTTGGTCACGATGGCCGACAGCATGTAGGTCGCAGCGCTGGTGTAGACGAACCTGCTGCCCGGCGTGTAGACCACCGGGATCTTGAAGAACTCGGCGATCCAGCTCGTGCGGATCGGCCGCCACACCGAGCCCGACACCATCGACTCGTGACCGGTGCGCATGGTCAGCAGGTCGCGCACCGCCATCGCCGCGAGGTTGGCGCTGACGGTGGCCGGCAGGTGCTCGGGAAAGAACGACACCACCTTGTCGTCGAGGCCGAACTTGCCATCGGCAATGGCCATGCCGACCGCACACACGGTCACGCTCTTGGTGAGCGAATGCGTCATGTGGCGGCGCTCGGGCTTGTATGGGTCCCACCAGCCTTCGGCCACCACATGGCCGTTGCGCCACAGCATGAAGCTGTGCAGCTCGAACGCGCCACGCTCGGCATCGTCGAGAAAGGCAAGGATCGAGGCGGACGAAATGCCCTGCGCCTCCGGCCGGCTGCGCGGCAGGCCGTCCGCGAAGACAGGTGCCGCAGCGCCCACGGCAGCCCAGCCGATGCCGGGTATGGAAGCCATGGCCGTGCCGCCGAGTGAAAGGCGCAACAGGCCGCGGCGCGAGATGTGAGGAATGGAGGGGGTTGTTTCTTGCATGGTTCTTGGTGTTGTCTCTTGCGGGCCGTAAGCCTCACACAGTTTCGCGCCGATAGCTGTCAATCGCCTGTCGGCAATCGCAGAGAAAACCCGGTCGCCCCTGCGTGCCGGCACCCCGCAATGAGTACCTTCGACCAGAGGGAAAACGCCAAGGCCCACCTCCCCGTTCATTCCTACAGTTGAACTCGCCCGACAGGACGCCGCAGCAACAACCAAAGGAAGACGCGCCATGGAGTTCGACTACGTGATCGTGGGTGGGGGTTCCGGTGGCGCCACGCTGGCGTCCCGGCTCAGCGAAGACCCCGCCGTGAAGGTCTGCCTGATCGAAGCCGGCGGCGATGGCCGGGGCATCCTCGTGCGCGCGCCGGCGGGCACGGTGGCCATGCTGCCGGGTCGCCCACCCATCAACAACTACGCCTACCAGACGGTGCCGCAGCCGGGCCTGAACGGGCGCCGTGGCTACCAGCCGCGCGGACGCTGCCTGGGTGGCTCCAGCGCGATCAACGCCATGCTCTATGTGCGCGGCCACCGCGACGACTACGACGACTGGGAGCGTTCGGGCTGCACGGGCTGGTCCTTCGACGACGTGCTGCCCTGGTTCAAGCGCTCCGAAGGCAACCAGCGCGGCGCGAGCGCACTGCACGGCGCCGACGGCCCGCTGCAGGTGTCGGAACAGCAAAGCCCACGCGCCATCAGCGAGGCCTTCGTGCGGGCCGCAACGGAATGCGGCATTCCGCGCAACGACGACTTCAACGGCGACGAACAGGAAGGCGTGGGCCTCTACCAGGTCACGCAGTTCCACGGCGGCGCGAAGAACGGCGAACGCTGTTCTGCCGCCGCGGCCTACCTGCACCCGGTGATGGACAGCCGCCCCAACCTCACGGTGCTCACGGGCACGCAGGCCCTGCGCGTGGTGCTCGAAGACCGGCGCGCAGTTGGCGTGGAGGTGCGGCGCGGCGGCAACATCGAAACCATCCACGCGCGGCGCGAAGTGGCGTTGTGCGGCGGCGCCTTCAACTCGCCGCAGTTGCTGATGCTCTCGGGCGTCGGCGACCCCACCGAGCTGGGCCGCCACGGCATCGCGGTCAAGCATGCGCTGCCGGGCGTGGGCCAGAACCTGCAGGACCACACCGATTTCATCCTGGCCTACAAGTCGAAGGAAACCGACCTGTTCGGCATCGGCCTGGTCGGCGGCGTGCACCTCGTGCAGGCGATGCTCGAATGGCGCAGGCGCGGCACGGGCCTCATTGCCACGCCGTTTGCCGAAGGCGGTGCCTTCATCAAGTCGTCGCCCGAGCTGCGCCGCCCCGATCTGCAACTGCACTTCGTCATCGCGATCACCGACGACCATGCGCGCAAGCTGCACATGGGCTTCGGCTTTTCATGCCATGTGTGCGTGCTGCGCCCCAAGGGCCGGGGCGACGTGCGCCTGACCGACGCAAGCCCCGATTCGGCGCCGCGCATCGACCCGCGCTTTCTGTCGGATGCGGAAGACATGGCGCTGCTGCTGCAGGGCGTGAAGAAGACACGCGAGATCCTGCGCGCACCGTCGCTCGAAAAATACCGGCACAGCGAGGTCTACACGGCCGATGCCCACACCGACGAAGAACTCACGCAGCACATTCGCGCGCGCGCCGACACCATCTACCACCCGGTGGGCACCTGCAAGATGGGCATGGATGCCATGGCCGTGGTCGATGCGCAGTTGCGTGTGCACGGCATCGAGAACCTGCGCGTGGTCGATGCCTCGGTGATGCCGACGCTGATCGGCGGCAACACCAATGCGCCGACGATCATGATGGCGGAGCGCGCGGCCGGCTGGATGCGCGGGCCGATCACCTTCGACCGCGCGGTGCCAGACGCTAGAGCGCCTGCGACGAGCCCCGCACCACAAGCGCTCCCGGAAGCAGCAACTGGCGCGGCGCCGCATCCAGCCCCCGCAGCCGTTCGATCAGGCATGTAGCCGCCGTGCGGCCGATGGCATCGGTCGGTTGTGCCACGGTGCTCAGGCCGGGGCCGATCAGCGACGCCCATTCGGGATCGTCGAAGCCGACGAAGCCCAGATCGCTGCCGAACTGCCAGCCCAGCCGCGCCATCGCCTGCGCCACGCGCAAGGTGACCACGGCATTGCCGGCGACCACCGCCGCGCGACGCCCGCGCTTGGCGCGCTGGCGCAGGGCGCGCAGTGCATCGTCGAGCGCATCGCTCTCGCCTTCGACGCACTCGAAGATCTCGCCCGCCACGCGCGGCTCGTGCGCGGCCACGCAGGCGCCGAAAGCGGCCGTGCGCTCGCGCCGCGAGCTGACGCCCTTCTGCGGTTCGGTGACGTAGAGCAGCTCGCGGTAGCCGCCGTCGACCAGATGGCCGCAGGTGTCTTTCATCGCCGCATGGTTGTCGAGCGAGACGAAATCAGTGTGCATGCCGGTGTGGCGGCGGTCCACCAGAACGGCAGGCTTGCCATGCAGCGTGACCGCGTCGACCACGTTGCTGCCGCGCCCCAGCGTGTTGAGGATGAAGCCGTCGACCTGGTAGCCCGCCAATGCGTCGATGGCCTCGCGCTCGCGTTCGCTCTCGTTGCCGAGGTTGAACAGCATGACGAGGTAGCCGGCGTCCTGGCAGGCCTTCTCGGCGCCGCGCAACACCGCGACCGAGTACGGATTGGTGATGTCGGCCACGATCAGGCCGATGAGCCGCGAGCGGCCGTGGCTCAGCGCCTGCGCCATCGGGCTGGGGGAATAGGCCAGCTTGGCGATGGCGACTTCGACGCGCGCGGCGATGTCGGGGCTCAGCAGCCGCTCGCGGTGATTGAGAAAGCGCGAGACGGTGGCTTTGGAAACACCGGCGGCTTCGGCGACGTCGCCGATGGTGGCGCGACCCGTGGGCTTCATGGTCTTGCTCCTTCCCCCTCTGGGGGAAGGTTGGGATGGGGGCAGGCAGAGCGCTCGATGGAAGCGCTGCTGGCCCCCACCCCTGCCCTCCCCCGGAAGGGGAGGGAGAAAGGCCTGGCAGAGGTCATGCGGCAGCCGTGTCGAACGGCGCAGTCGGCTTCTCTCCCGCCAGCACCTGCAGCAGATTGGTCGTCGCCAGCTCCGCCATCGCATGCCGCGTCTCGTGCGTGGCCGAGCCGATGTGCGGCAGCGGCGTCACGCGCGGGTGCGTGCGCAAGGGCGAATCCTGCGGCAGCGGTTCTTTCGCGAACACGTCCAAGCCGGCCGCGCGCAGCGTACCGTGGTCCAGTGCATTCAGCAGAGCGCCTTCGTTCACCGTGGCACCGCGGCCACCGTTGATGAAGGCCGCGCCCGGCTTCATGCGGGAGAAGAAGGCGGCGTCGATCATGCCGCGCGTGGCATCGGTCAGCGGCAGCATCGCCAGCACGATGTCGGCGCGCGCGAGCAGGTCGTCCAGCGGCGTGTGGGTGGCGCGGCCTTGCAGCTCTGGCGCCTGCGCGGCCAGGTCGACCGGGCGGCGTGCGTGGTACAGCACCGGCATGCCGAAGCCCAGCGCGGCGCGGCGGGCCACGGCCTGGCCGATGCGGCCGAAGCCGAGGATGCCCAGCGTCTTGCCGTGCACGTCGGTGCCGAACAGTTCTTCGCCGATGTTCTTGGTCCAGCGGCCTTCGCGCACGAGATTCGACAGCTCGACCACGCGGCGCTGTGTGGCCATGAGGATCGCGAACACGGTGTCGGCCACGGTCTCGGTCAGCACGTCGGGCGTGTGGCACAGCACGATGCCGCGCTTGTGCAACTCGGCCAGCGGATAGTTGTCGACACCGACCGACACGCTCGATATCACCTGCAACTGCGGCGCTGCATCGAGCAGCGCGGCATCGACCGTGTGGCTCGAACCGATGAGCCCGTTCGCGGTGGCAAGCGCAGCAGCAAAGGCCTCGGGCTCCTTGCGCGGATCGGCCACGGTGACGTGGTGCGCGGCCTGCAGGCGCGCCAGTTGGTCTTCGGGCAGCGGCCGGAAGACGAGCACGTTCTTTTGCGTCATGGTCATCACAGTCCCGCTTCTTCGAGTTCGGCGCGCGTCGGCAGCCCTTCGGTATCGCCCAACACCTGCACGGCGCGTGCGCCGATCCACGCACCGCGGCGCACAGCCTCGGGCACGCTCTTGCCTTCGAGCAAAGCGTTCACCACGCCAGCCGCGAAGCCGTCGCCCGCGCCCACGGTGTCGATCACTTCCTTCACCGGAAAGCCGTCGACGCGGCCGGTGCCGGCCACATCGCTGTCGTAGTACGCGCCCTCGGCGCCGAGCTTGACCACCACCAGCTTTGCGCCGCGCTCGCGGTAGAAGCGCGCGACGGCTTCAGGCTGTGTGTGGCCGGTGAGCAGCAGGCCTTCTTCGATGCCGGGCAGCACCCAGTCGGCACGCGAGGCGAGTTCGTTGACCCAGTGGCGCATGGTCTCGGTCGACGACCACAGCGTGGGCCGCAGGTTGGTGTCGAACGAAATGGTGCGGCCGGCGGCGCGCATCACGTCCATGGACTTGAGCGCAGCCTGCAGGCTGGTGTCGGAGATGGCGGCGAACACGCCGGTGGCATGCAGGTGGCGCGCCGAGCGCAGCCAGGCCTCATCCACATCGGCCGGGCCCATGTGGCTCGCGGCGGAACCCTTGCGGTGGTATTCGATCGGCGGGTCGCTGCCATCGGTCACGCGGCCCTTGAACTGGAAGCCGGTGCGCTGCGTCGCGTCGGTGATCACGTGCGAGCAGTCGATGCCCTCGGCGCGCATGGCAGCCAGCAGCGCGCGGCCCATCGAGTCGGTGCCCAGGCGGCTGGCCCAGCCCACCTTCAGGCCCAGGCGCGACAGGCCGATGGCCACATTGGTCTCGGCACCGGCGGTGCGCTTGTGGAACGCCTGCGCGTTTTCCAGCGGGCCGGGCCGGTCGGCCACGAGCAGCAGCATCGCCTCGCCAAAGAGAGCGACATCGAAGGCGGTGGGTTCTGTCATGTGATGTGTGTTCTACGCGCGTGCAGCGCGGATGAAGTCGATCTGCGTGCGGGTGACGGCCAGCAGGTCGTCGCCCATGAGCGGGTATTCGATGGCGTGCGGCACATCGGCTGGCAGTGCGCGCAGCACCGCGCGCCACGGCGCGACTGAATCGCCCAGCGGCACCGCCACCCACTTGTGGGGCAGGCGCTGCGCACCCTTGCAATGCACGTAACGCACGCGCTGGCCGAGTGCCTGCGCGGCCTGCAGCGGGCATTCGCCGAGCCAGTGCCAGTTGCCCATGTCGAAGGTCATGCCGAGTTCGACGCCAGCGCGGTCGGCCACGTCGAAGAAGGTCTGCAATGCGGCCAGCGTGCCGGCGCGCACCGTCTGGTCGTTCTCGATCACCAGCTCGACGCGGGTTTGCGACAGCTCCACCTTCAGGCCCCAGAGCGAGCCGTGCGATGACGTTTGAAAGTCGCCGATGGACATCTTCAACCGCTTGGCACCCACGCGCGTGGCAGCGGCGATGCCGCGCTTGAGCGCGGCGCTGTCGAGCCAGCCGCCTTCGGCCCACAGGCCCTCGGGGCTGGAATACACGGAGGCGAGGCCGTTCAGCGCGGGCAGTTCGGCATCGGCGTCGCGCAACATCTCGCCGCGCACTTCCACCGAATCGGCGCCTGCGGCCAATGCGAGCTGCGAACACCAGAGCTGGCCGTGCCGCCCCACCTCGGCCGCACCGAAGGACGACAGAGAAATCAGGACCTCGAAGGACATCAGTGGCCCTGGTGCGAGCTGAGGATCTGGCCGAGGAACTGGCGCGTGCGCTCGTCCTTGGGGTTGCCGAAGAATTCTTCGGGTGGCGCCTGCTCGACGATCTTGCCTTCGGCCATGAAGATCACGCGGTCGGCCACGCTGCGGGCAAAGCCCATCTCGTGCGTCACGCATAGCATGGTCATGCCGTCTTCGGCCAAGCCGATCATGGTGTCGAGCACTTCCTTGACCATCTCGGGGTCGAGCGCCGAAGTGGGCTCGTCGAACAGCATGATCTTGGGCGACATGCACAGCGCGCGCGCAATCGCCACGCGCTGTTGCTGCCCACCCGAAAGCTGGCTCGGGTACTTCTTCGCCTGCTCGGGAATGCGCACGCGGGTGAGGTACTTCATGGCCACCTCTTCCGCCTGCGCCTTGGTCATGCCACGCGAACGCATCGGCGCCAGCGTGCAGTTCTCAAGAATGGTGAGGTGCGGGAACAGGTTGAACTGCTGGAACACCATGCCGACTTCGGCGCGCACCGCGTCGACGTTCTTGCCGCCGGCCGTCAGGTCGATGCCATCGACCACGATGCGGCCCTTCTGCACCGTCTCCAGTCGGTTGATGCAGCGGATGAGCGTCGACTTGCCCGAGCCCGACGGGCCACAGATCACGATGCGCTCGCCCTGGCGCACCGACAGGTCGATGCCCGTCAGGACCTGGAATTCACCGTACCACTTGTTGACCGCTTCCATGCGGATGATGGCATCCGTGGTGGTGGCGGCGGTTGTGACTGCGTCCGTCATGCTTTGGGTTCCGTCGTCGGTTCAGCGCTGGGCTCAGTTCATCTTCGGCAGGTCGACCTGCAGCCACTTCTGGTAGAGCTTGTTCAGCTCGCCATTGGCGGTGTTCTTCTGCACGAACTCGTTGACGGCCTTGGCCAGCTCTTCCTGGCCCGGACGCATCGCGATCCCCATCGATTGCTGCACCAGCGTGAACTTGTTTTCGTAGGTGTTGGCAGGCACGCGCTTGGCGATTTGCGCCGCGACAGTCACCGAGCAGCCGATGGCATCGACCTGGCCAGAGATCAGCGCCTGCATGGCCGATGCGTCGTCGTCGAAGCGGCGGATTTCGGTGCCTTCCGGTGCGGCCTTGGTCACGGCCACGTCTTGCGTGGACGCACGGGCCACGCCCACGCGCAGGCCCTTCAGGTCGGCTGCCGCCTTGATGGGGGTCTTGCTCGCGCCATACAGCACGATGGTCGCTGCCGCATACGGCTGCGAGAACTGCACCTGCTTCGAGCGCTCGGGCGTGATGGCCAGCGAAGCGACGAGCACGTCGACCTTGTTGGTCAGCAGGAAGGGAATGCGGTTCGGGCCGGTCACCGGCACGATGTTGGCCTTGACGCCCCAGTCCTTGGCCAGCAGCTTGGCCACGTCGGCGTCGTAGCCGTCGGGCTGGTTCTTGGCGTCGGTGGTGCCGTAGGGCGGAAAGTCGACCAGCATGCCGATGGTGATCTCGCCCTTCTTCTTGATGTCGGCCACGCTCTGGGCCGAGGCGAAGGGTGCGAACACGGTCAGCGCGGCGCCGAGGCCCAGGGCTGCGATGGCAGCGCGGCGGGTGGTGGTAATGCTCATTGGATGTGTCTCCTGAATAAAGAAAGGAAGCGACGAGAAAAAGAAACGGGAATCAGCGTGCAAGCGCCTGGGCTTGCTTGCGCTCCATGCGCGCGGCCAGCAATGAAAGAGGCCAGCAGATCACGAAGTAGATGGCGGCCACCACCGAGAACACGATCAGCGGCTGGAAGGTGGCGTTGTTGATGATCTGCCCGGCGCGCGTGATCTCGGTGAAGCCGATGATGGCCGCCAGCGATGTGCCCTTGATGATCTGCACCAGGTAGCCCACCGTGGGCGCAAGCGCGATCTTGAAGGCCTGCGGCAGCACCACGTCGCGCATGCGGGCGGTGTACTTCAGGCTCAGTGCCTCGGCCGCTTCCCACTGGCCGCGCGGAATGGCCTCGATGCAACCGCGCCAGATTTCGCCGAGGAAGGCCGCGCTGTTCAGGATCAGCGCCACGCCCGCGGCAATCCACGGGTTGATGTCCAGCCCCAGCACCGGTGCGCCGAAGAAGATCAGGAACAGCTGCAGCAGCAGCGGCGTGCCCTGGAAGATCTGGATGAAGGTGGTCGCAACGGCGCGCGCGCCCTTCGACTCGGAGGTGCGCATGAGCGCGATGATCAGCCCGAGGATCGCGCCGCCGACGAAGGCGATGGCCGAGAGCGCGAGCGTCCACTTGGCCGCTTCGAGGATGAAAAGGAATTCGGGAAAGCCGAAGGTACGCATGATGGTTCTTGCTCCGTCCGTCGCCTGTTACCGGCGGTCCGGGTAGTTGAGCGCGCGCTTGTAGATCAGCTTGAACATGGCCGAGAAGGCCAATGCCAGCGCCAGGTAGATGGCGGCCACCACGATGTAGATCTCGAAACTGCGGAAGGTCTGCGACTGCAGGTTGGCGGCCACCGAGGTCAGGTCGTCGGCCGAGATGACCGACACCACGGCCGAACTGAGCATCAGCAGGATGAACTGGCTGGTGAGCGCCGGATAGATGGCCTTGAGCGCGGGCTTGATGATGACGAAGCGGAAGATTTCCCAGGGCTTGAGGTTCAGCGCCCTGCCCGCCTCGATCTGCCCCTTGGGAATCGACTCGATGCCCGCGCGGATGATTTCGGTCGCATACGCGCCGAGGTTCACCACCATGGCCACCAGCGCGGCCGTCTGTGGCGACCAGCGCAGCCCGATGGCCGGCAGCGCGAAGAAGAAAAAGAACAGCTGCACGATGAACGGCGTGTTGCGGATCACCTCGATGTAGGCATTGACGATGAAGCGCAGCCAGCCCGGCCCCGAGGTCTTGCCCCAGGCGCAGAAGATCGCGACCACCAGGCCCAGCACCGTGGCAATGAGCGAGAGCTGGACGGTGATCCAGGTGCCCTTGAGCAACAGCGGCCAGGCGGCGAAGACGGCGTCGAATTGAAACTGGTAGTTCATGGTGGAGCGACCGCGAATGGCCACATGCATGCTCAAAAAGCAATGCTTGCAGCTTATATGAAACCGGTTTCAGGCCGAGCTAGGGATTCCCCTAGGTGGGCGTTTTATCCCACCTTGCGCAGGCCCTGCCGGGCCGGGGGCGCAGATATTGCACACGGCCTAATATCCCGTTGGCCCCCTTCGGAACACCGCTCAGGATCAGTGCATGCGCATCGCCATCGTCTCCGACATCCATGGAAATCTTCCCGCGCTCGAAGCGGTGGTCAAGGACATCGGTCGCCGCGGCGTCGACGCCGTCGTCAATCTGGGTGACAGCCTCTCGGGTCCGTTGAGGCCACTGGAGACTGCGCAATTCCTGATGGCGCAAGACTGGGTTCATCTCGCCGGCAACCACGAGCGGCAGCTCCTCACCGTGCCCGCCGGCCGGCGCGGCCCGTCCGATGCGTTCGCGCATTCACAGCTTGGCGCGAAGGAATTCGAGTGGCTGGCCTCGCTGAAACCGAGTCTTCGCTTCAGCCCGCAAGTCATGCTCTGCCACGGCACGCCGGACAGCGACCTTGCGTACTTTCTGGAGACGGTCGAGCCCGGGTGCTTTCGCGCGGCCACGATGCCGGAGATCGACGAGCGGCTCGGTCAGGTCGATGCCGAGCTGATCGCCTGCGGGCACACGCATGTGCCGCGCGTGGTTCGCGCATCCAGCGGGCAGTTGATCGTCAATCCGGGCAGCGTCGGGTTGCCGGGGTACGACGACATTCATCCCTGGCCGCATGTCGTGGAAACGGGTTCGCCGGATGCGCGCTACGCCATCGTCGAGCGATCGGAAGACGGCTGGATTTCCACGCTGGTTTCGGTGCCGTACGACCACGCGAAGATGGCGGCACTGGCCTTGTCGCGCGGGCGGCCCGACTGGGCGAGTGCGCTGTCTACCGGGCGTCTGCCGTAGGGCCTTCGATCAATCGCCCAACACGATGTCGGCGCTCGCGATCGCGCGGATCGGCACGCCGAAGCTGGAGATGTCCGACAGCGTGGCGTTGTGGTGCGCCCTGATCTGCGCGCCCGTGGCGTGCGGCTTGTCGTGCGAGGTGTGCGCATCGGCCGCGAGCACCACTTCGTCGTAGGCCAGCGCGGCGGCACGTCGCGTGGTGGTGTCCACGCAGAACTCCGATGAATAGCCACAGATGACCACGCGCCGCACGCCCTGCCCCGACAGCCACGCTTCGAGCGGCGTGCGCAGGAAGGAGTCGGGCGTGGTCTTGCGGATCTTCGTGTCGCGCGTGTCGACGTGCAGTGCACCAGCGAGCTGCCATCGTTCGGAATCGAATTCCAGGTCGACGGCGTTCTCGTGCTGGATGAAGACCACGGGCACGCCGGCCGCGCGGGCGCGCTCGGTGAGCGCGTTGATGCGCCGGATCACTTCTTCGGCTTCGTGAGGACGCGGCACATCGTCATAAAGGCCGTGCTGCATGTCGATGACGAGGATGGCAGTTTTCATGGGATTGGAAAGAAGGGCTCTGGACGGGGCAGAGTATGCCGCCCACCACGAACCGCGCGCCGACTCACTGCCAGGCGCTGACTTCCAGCCGCACCTTGCCGCTGATGCCCGGCGCCGCCGGCGCAGCGCCCAGGCTGGACAGTGGCACGATGAATTGCAGCTTGCCGCCGGTCAGTTGCTTCGGGCTCATCGGCAGCGAGGCCTGCCCCGCGGTGTCGGTCTGCCAGCCGTACTTGACGTTCCAGTTCTGCGCCGCGTCGTCCGCCGCGGGCGGCGTCAGTTCGATGACCAGCGTGTCGCGAAACAGCGAGCTGCCTTCGTAGTGGCCGTCGAGCCAGAACTTGTTGTTGACCTGGTAGTCGGGCACGCGCACGCCCAGCGTCATGGCATAGGCGAGTGTCGGGCGGTCCTGGTTCACGCGGGCCTTGTTGGCAAGGAACACGGTCGACAGGTAGATCGAGCGGCGCTCGGGCGTGGCCGGGTCGGTCAGCTCCTTGTGCGTGCGGCAGGCGGGCGAGTCTTCTTCCGCCACGCGTCGGCTCAAATACCAGCGCTTGCCGCGCGGCGCGGCGAGTAATTCGACCTGGTAGAGCGCATCGACGTCGGCGCCCGCGGGCAGGTCGGGCGGCAAGGTCACGCCATCGACATCGAACCACAGGTCGACCCGCACGTCGCCGAACAGAAAGCGCACGAGGTTCTGGTAGGCCTCTTCGGAATTGACGATGCCGAAGTAGCCCGAGTGCGAACGGAAGGCGTAGGCGGTGGCCACCGGGCGCGTGTTGCCCGCATCGTCGATGGACCAGAGCGAGGCGTTCTCGATGCGCACCAGCCCGTCGCTGCCGTGGCCCGCGAACATGCGCGACAGGCCCTTGGCGGTTTCGTAGTCGCCCCGGTTGGAGCCGACCATGCAGAAGAAGCGCTCGGCCGGAAAGGCCGAGGTCGGCAAGTAGTCCATGCGTCCGTTGACCGCTGGCGTGGCGAGGTAGTCCGACATCTTGTCGCGGTTGAAGGTGTTCATCTCGTTCGCCGTGAGCCAGGCCGGCACGTTGATGCCGCCCATCTCGATGCCGTTGTGCGGCGTGGCATAGGTGAACACCTTGTCGACGCAGGCGCGCGCATCCGCGTCGCCCAGCGCGGGGTTCTGCAGGAAGGCGCGCACCACGAGGCCGCCCATCGAGTGCGCGACGAGGTAGCAGCGGAAGTCGGCGAGCGAATAGCCCGGCCCCTCGCGCTGCGCCACGAGGTCGCGCACGCGCAGGATCAACTGGCTCAGGCCCTGCGCGTAGACCTTCACGTCTCTAGCCTGGCCATCGCCCAGCAACTCGGAGCCGCTGTCGTAGTAGCGGTAGATGACGACCGAAGCCGAGGGAATGCCGTCCACGTTGTTGCCGTTCTCGTCGGGCGAAGGCTTCCAGTCGTCATCGAGGATGTCCAGGCCGTTCTGGTAGACGCTCTGGTACTGGAAGTCGGCCAGCAAGCGCACCACCGGCGACTCGAAAACGAACTTCTGCGCCGCGGCATCCTTCTTGACGGTGGCGCGATAGACCGTGGAGCCGGCGTTGAAGCCGCAGAACGGATCAGCCGCGGTGTCGTCGCGCTCGGCCTCGGTCATGGCGTAGCCGCGCACGTAGATGATGGGATAGCGATTGCCACTCATGCCTTGCCTCCTTCAAGCCCGATGGAAGCCCGCCAGTGTGCCGGGCCGGGATGACGGTCGCCATACCGCGCATGGCATAGGACTCGGACTGTTCAGGGCGCTGTTGTTCAGGCCGACGCTCACGCCGACACGGGGCTCTTTTTCGCGAATATCCCCCGCTTCGCTCCTCCTTTATTTAGCTAAAAAGAGCCCCGTATCGGCGTGAGCGTTGGACAGAGCGGTCGTTGATCGGCTGTACACCAGCAGCGTGCCCTGGTGCGAATGACACTGGGTGCTCCCCGCAGCGAAATAAAGGAGGAGCGAAGCGGGGGACATTCGCACAGGGGAGCACCCGGTGTCATTCGCACTCGCCCTGGACAGCAGCGCCTCGAACAAATGCCCCTGCACCCAGAATGTTTCTACGGCTGAAACCATTGAAACGTCCGTCGTGGCTAGTCTCACGTCATCCCACAAACACAATGCAGAGGGCTTTCTTATGGCTGAAGATTCGGGCTCGCAGGGGTCATATCTGCCCCAGATCCTGCGCCGAGGCACCGCGCTCGCCGCAGCCAGTTGCGCCTTTGTCGCGGGCTGCAGCGCCGCCAGCGGCGAGGCGCGCTACGACAACTCGCCGCAGTTCAAGGACGGCGGCTTCCACAACATGGCCAACCCCGACCTGCCGGCCCAGGCCAGCGCATGGCGCATCTGGTCGCGCTTCATCGTGGGCAGCAAGGTCGACAGCGTGCCGGTCGATGCGATTCCCGTGCAACCGATCGACAGGGCTGCGCTCGACGCGCTCGACGTCAAGGCCAACCACGTGGTGCGCCTGGGCCATTCGTCGCACCTGCTCAAGCTGCGCGGCAAGTACTGGCTGATCGACCCGGTGTTCAGCGAGCGCGTCTCGCCGGTGCAATGGGCCGGGCCGAAGCGCTTTCACAAACCGCCGATCGCGCTGGAGCAACTACCGCCCATCGAGGGCGTGGTGCTCTCGCACGACCACTACGACCACCTCGACCTGGCGACCATCGAACACCTCGCCAAGAGCGCGCAGCGCTACTTCGTGCCGCTGGGTGTGCGCTCACGCCTGCTGGTGATGGGCGTACCGCCCGAACGCGTGACCGAACTCGACTGGTGGCAAGAGGCCGAGCACGACGGCGTGAAGCTCACCGCCACGCCCGCGCAGCATTTCTCGGGCCGCACGCTGGGCGACCGCGACCGCACGCTGTGGGCCTCGTGGGTGCTGCAAAGCGGCGACCAGCGCATCTTCTACAGCGGCGACTCGGGCTACTTCCCGGGCTTCAAGCAGATCGGCGAGCGCCTCGGCGGCTTCGACATCGCGCTGATGGAAAACGGCGCCTACGACGCCATGTGGCCCGCCGTGCACATGACGCCCGAGCAGAGCGTGCAGGCCTTCGAGGATCTGCGCGGCAAGGTGTTCTTCTCGGTGCACAACAGCACCTTCGACCTGGCCTTCCACACCTGGCACGACCCGCTGGACCGCATCGCGGCGCTGACCGAAGCGAAGAAGATCGAGCTGGCGACGCCGGTGATCGGCGAAGCGGTGACGGTGGGTGTGGCGCGGACCAACACGCGCTGGTGGGTCGGGCTGAAGTAGCACGCGCTGCCGCCACCCGGCGCACCGGGCAGGCAGCTCAGCCGCCGCGTTCCTTGCGCTCCCGCGCCCGACGCACCTGCCGGGTTTCACCGGCCTGCGAGGCAATGCGCTCCTTCGCGCGCTTCTTCGCCGCCCGCTTCGCACGCATGCGCCGGCCCAGCACGAAGCTGCCGAGGCCCGTGACCACCGCAATGAAGATTCCGATGACGCTGATGTCGATGCCACCCATCACAGCACCCGCACGATGCTGGTCGGCTTGAAGCCCAGGTCGGCCGCCTTGCCCTTGCGCGCGCGGGTGCCGCGCGCGTTGTTGAGCGTGCGGATTTCCAGCGTCTCTTCGCGCTCCTTGGCGCCCCGGCCGATGCCTTCGATCTTCACGCTGCGCGTGTAGGCCGCTGCACCTGCCAGCGTGTCCTTGTCTTCGAGGTCGATCAGCGTGAGGCCGCGACCGCCCTTGGGCAGGCTCTTGAGTTCGGTGATGTCGAAGGTCAGGATGCGGCCGCCGGTCGAGGCGCAGGCCACGTGCGTGGCCGCGGCCATCGGCTCGGCGCCGCTCGCGCCGCCCACCAGCGAAGGACGGCAGAGCTGTTCGCCCTCGCCCACGTCGATGAAGGCCTTGCCGCCGCGCTGGCGCGACATCATGTTCTCGACCGTCGCGATGAAGCCGTAGCCGCCGGTGTTGGCCAGCAGCACGCTCGCGCCCACCGGGCCCGCGAAGAAATGCGTGACATGCGTGCCGGCATCGAGCTCGACCAGCGTGGTGACAGGCTGGCCGTCGCCGCGCGCGCCGGGCAGCGAGGCCACGGGCACGGTATAGACGCGCACGGTCTTGTCCTTGGAGGAGCCGAACACCAGCAGCGTGTCGACGCTGCGGCACTCGAAGGCGCCGTAGAGCGTGTCGCCGGACTTGAAGCTGTACTCGGGCGTCGCCGTTCCCTTTTCTCCATTCGCGCCATTGGCGGCTGCAGCCTTCTCGCTGGCCCAGCCCTTCTGCGCGCGGACCCAGCCTTTCTGCGAGACGATCACGGTGACGGGCTCGTCGACCACCTTCACTTCGGCGATGGCGCGCTTTTCGGCCTGAATCAGCGTGCGGCGCGGGTCTTCAAAAGTCTTGGCGTCGGTTTCGATTTCCTTGATCAGCAGGCGGCGCAGCGTGGCCGGGTTGCCAAGGATGTCTTCGAGCTTCTTCTGGTCTTCGCGCAGTTCCTTGAGCTGCTGCTCGATCTTGATCGCTTCGAGCCGCGCAAGCTGGCGCAGCCGGATTTCGAGGATGTCCTCTGCCTGAATCTCGCTGAGGTTGAAACGAGCGATGAGCGCGGCCTTCGGGTCTTCCGCCGCGCGGATGATCGCGATGACCTCGTCGATGTTGAGCAGCACCAGCTGCCGGCCTTCGAGGATGTGGATGCGCTCCAGCACCTTGTTGAGCCGGTGGCGCGAGCGCTTCTCGACGGTGATCTCGCGGAACGCGATCCACTCGGTGAGCATCTGGCGCAGCGACTTCTGCGTGGGCTTGCCGTCGATGCCGACCATCGTGAGGTTGATCGACGACGAGGTTTCCAGCGAGGTCTGCGCGAGCAGCGTGGTGATGAACTCGTCCTGGCTGATGCGCGAGGTCTTGGGCTCGAACACCAGGCGCACGGCCGCGTCTTTGCTGGACTCGTCGCGCACCACGTCGAGCATCGACAGCATGGCGGCCTTGAGCTGGGTCTGGTCGGCACTCAACGCCTTCTTGCCGGTCTTGACCTTCGGGTTGGTGATCTCCTCGATCTCTTCGAGCACCTTCTGTGTGCTCACGCCGGGCGGCAGCTCGTTGACCACGAGCTGCCACTGGCCGCGCGCGAGTTCCTCGATCTTCCAGCGCGCGCGCACCTTGAGCGAGCCGCGGCCGGTGCGGTAGGCATCGGCGATGTCGCTCGCGCCGCTGATGATCTGCGCGCCGCCCGGGTAGTCGGGGCCGGGCACGATCGCCAGCAGTTCTTCTTCGCTGAGCTTGCCGTTCGACTTGATCAGCGCGACGCAGGCGTCGGCAATCTCGCGCAGGTTGTGGCTCGGGATTTCGGTGGCCAGGCCGACCGCGATGCCGCTGGCGCCATTGAGCAGCGTGAACGGCAGCCGCGCGGGCAGCAGGCGCGGCTCTTCGGTGCTGCCGTCGTAGTTGGGGATGAAGTCGACCGTGCCTTCGTCGATCTCGTCGAGCAGCAGGCTGGTGATGCGCGCCAGGCGCGCTTCGGTGTAGCGCATGGCCGCGGCGCCGTCGCCGTCGCGGCTGCCGAAGTTGCCCTGGCCGTCGACCAGCGGATAGCGCTGCGAGAAATCTTGCGCCATGCGCACCAGCGCGTCGTAGGCGGCCTGGTCGCTGTGCGGATGGAAGCGGCCGAGCACGTCGCCAACCACGCGCGCACTCTTGACGGGCTTGGCGCCCACGGTGCCGTTGGTGCCGCCAAAGCCCAGGCCCATGCGCGACATCGAGTACAGGATGCGCCGCTGCACCGGCTTCTGGCCATCGGACACGTCGGGCAGCGCGCGGCCCTTGACCACGCTGAGCGCGTATTCGAGGTAGGCGGTCTGCGCGTAGTCGGCCAGCGTGAGGGTGGTGTCGCCGTCGGTGGGGCCCGCGAGGTCGAGCGGAGGTTGGGAATCCATCGTCTGTCGTTTCCGGAAGATTTCTGTTGCTTGTTTATTCGGCCATGGCCAGCGAAGGCGATCCGGTCGTCGTCAACGACGACGACGAGGCGGCCGGCACTTCGGGCATGTAGGGAGAGCTTGGCGCAGCGGCCGGATCGGGCATGGCGGGCAACGCAGGCATTCGCGTGGGCTGCTCGGGCGGCATGTTGCCGCGGCCGACGGCGCCGCCCATTTCCATGCGGATGCGCCCCGGCGACTTGCCGCCGTTGCTGCTTCGCCCCGTCACGCCGGGCTTGAGGTACGCGTAGAGCTGCAGCACGGTCTGCACGTAGTTCTGCGTTTCCTTGTAGTTCGGGATCTTGTTGCCCGCGCGCTGCACCGCGCCCTCACCCGCGTTGTAGGCGGCCAGCGCCAGTTCGATCTGGCCCGGGAACATGGCGATCAGGTCGCGCAGGTAGCGCGAGCCGGCAGCGATGTTGATGCGCGGGTCGAACAGCTTTTTTTCGATGGTCGTGCGCTTGTCCGCCGACACGCCGTAGCGCTGCGCTGTAGCGGGCATCAGTTGCATGAGGCCCATCGCGCCCTTGGGCGAGACGGCCTGCGCGTCGAAGCCCGATTCGGTGGCGATCAGGGCCTGCAGCAGCTCGTAGTCGATGTCGTGCTTGTTCGACGCATCGCGCAGTGCGGCCTTGGCCGTCTTGTAGCTGGGCGAGGCCTCGAACAGCGCAAGCAATGTCTGCGACGCTGGCGGCACCTTGCCGTCGAGCTTGCCCGCGCCACGGCCCAACGGCGAAAGGCCCTGCGCGGTGTCGAAGCTCTGGCCACCGCGAAAGAAGACCTGGTAGCGCTCATCGATCTTTTCGGATGCGAAGTGCGCGACGCCCTTGCTGTCGATGAAGCCGTAGATGTCCGCGGCGTGCGCAGCGCGCTGCCAGCCCCCCAGCAGGAGGGCCAGCATCATCCAGCAGGCAACGATTGCGCGATTCATCAGCGAAGGAAGAGACGTCGGATCAGAGGTTTGGCGTGATGTCCTGGATGGCGGACACCACAACTTCAACATCGCCCGAGGACATGTGCGGTCCGATGGGCAGGCTCAGCACACGATCAGCCAGTCCCGAGGCGATGGGAAAGTTGTCCGGTGCCAAGTGCATGTCCGCATAGCACTGCTGCTTGTGCGGGGGCAGGGGGTAGTGGATCAAGGTTTCGATGCCCTTGCCTTTCAGCGCATTTTGCAACGCATCGCGCCGATCGCTCTGGATGACGAACTGGTGCCAGACCGGCTGGGCCAGCGGCAACACGCCTGGAACGGCAACCGGGCTTCCCGCAAGGCCCGCCCGGTAGGCGTCCGCCAATTGCAGCCGCCGCGCGTTCCAGGTGTCCAGATGTTTCAGTTTGACCCGCAGTACAGCCGCCTGAAGCGGATCGAGCCGGCTGTTGTAACCATGGACTTCATTGATGTATTTGGTCCGGGAGCCGTAGTTGCGAAGCATGCGCAAACGCGTGTCGAGCGCCGGATCGGTGGTTGTCACCGCGCCCGCATCGCCCAGCGCCCCCAGGTTCTTGCCGGGGTAGAAGCTCCAGGCCACCGCATCGCCGTGACCACCGATCCTGGTGCCACGATACCGCGCGCCCTGGGCCTGCGCGGCGTCTTCGAGCACGCGCAAGCCATGTCGCTTCGCGACCGCCAGGATTGCGTCCATGTCCGCAGGCTGCCCGTAGAGATGCACCGGCAGGATGACCTTGGTCTTGCCCGTGATCGCAACTTCGATCCGTGCGGCATCGATGTTGTGCGTCAGCGGGTCGGGCTCGACCGCCACCGGCGTAGCGCCGCAATGGCTGACCGCCAGCCAGGTGGCGATGTAGGTGTTGGAAGGCACGATGACCTCGTCGCCGGGGCCGACATCCATGGCCAAAAGGGCCAGCTGGAGCGCATCGAGGCCATTACCGACCCCGATGGCATGCGGCACGCCGCAGTACGCGGCGAACTCGGCCTCGAAGGCTTCGACCTCCGGGCCGAGGATGTACCAGCCGCTGTGCAGCACGCGCTGGACGGCTTCGTCGATTTCGTCCTTCAGCTCCAGGTACGGTGCCTTCAGGTCGATGAAGGGGAGCGATTTCATAGGCCTTGCGCCTTCATGAACTGACCGTAGTCGCGGTAGTAGTCGTCCTCGGAGTACCGGTTCGAGGCCAGCACCATGCACACGGAGCCCGAGGAAAAATTGTCGAGTTCGCGCCAGATCATTGGGCAGACATAGAGCCCCGTGTAAGAGCGATTCAGGTGGTAGCGCGCTTTTTTCGTGCCGTCATCCAGCACGACGTCGAAGCTCCCCGACATGGCGATGATGAACTGGTGGAGATCCTTGTGCGCATGCCCGCCCCGCTCGGCGCCACCGGGCACGTCATACAAATAGTAGACGCGGCGTATGTCGAACTCGACGTGCCGCCCACCTTCCACAAAGGTGAGGTTCCCGCGCGGATCGGAGATCTTCGGCAGATCCAGCCGCTTGCAGAAATCAAGACTCCCAATTGCATCGCTCATGGATTGCGCCTCTCTGTGTCGATTTCAATCAAAGGCATACCGGCTACTCGAAGTGCCGCGCCAACGAATCCTCGTGGAACGGCAGCAGCTTCTTCATGGGCGGCTCGAACCCGGGGTCGGTCACGCACATCTGCAGGACCTCGGGCCGATGGTATTGGGTGTAGCAAAACCGCGATCTGTGGCCGTGCCGCTTCAGCACCGCAGGATTGCATGCGCGAATGTGCGCCTTCAACTCGTCGAGCGTTTCCCAATGGAAAGCGCCCTGGTATGCAAACTCTGGCGTGGAATGGAAACGCGACAGGCGGCTGCGATAGACGATCATCGGAATGCCGGCCCCCATGGTCTCCACCATCCCCTTGAAGCCTTGCGTGGGAAATGAATTGATGCACAGGTCAATCTTGTGCGCCAGCAGCCAATCCCACAGGCTCGGCACATGACCGAAGGAGACGAGGCGCGCGGGGTCCACGCCCGCTTCGGCGGCCTTGCTCAAGATCTCGGCCTGCATCGAATCCGAAAGCACGCCCAGGTGAAAGTGCCTGCCATTCGCCGCGCTCAGGCGGGCGACCACGACATCTGCGTAGCTGTAGGGAATATTGGGTTCCAGGCGCTCGAACTTGTTGCCCGATCCATGGGAGGCGGTCAGGAGTTCACCATCTTTCATGAACGCGTGCGAATCGGGCAATGCGCCACGATCGGCCGCGCTCAACGGCCACAACGTGTTGTTCGTGACGCCGAAGCGGTGACGACATTGCTCGTACGACGCCTCCGAGCAATCGACATGGACCGCATGGGGAATGTGAACGCCCAGGCACAGGCTGTGATCCCCGTGATGGAAGAAATAGACCTTTCCGGCCAGTTCAGGCTGTGCGAACCCCACTGCGAGCGCGTCGTAGTGGTGATTGAAAAGGTAGAGCCGCTCCGGCTTTTCCTGCCCGAGCTGCGCGAGCAACCAGTCCGCCTTGGCGTGATATTCGATAGCTGGCGCCACATGCACTTCGACCTTGCCGCCGAACTCCTCGAAGATCTTGGCGCATTCCTCGTCGTTCAGCGCCGGATCGTTCATCGGGTTCGTGACGAGCACCACGTGTCGAATACCTGGCCTTGCTCGAATGACATCGCGCAACGCCTGCGTGTGCCCACCCGTGACGTGCATCAGAGCGCTCGCAACATAGAAGGCACTGTCTGCACCGGCCTTGCGATCGCCACGGGAGCGCAACTCATCCTCTCCAAGCAACGCACGCCCCAACTGAAGGCACAGGTCGTCCAGAGGGCGGGACTCGAACACCCGGAAGATATAGCGCGGGTCCGCCCAGACGCCCATCACGAAATTCGCAAGGTCGTAGAGGAGCCGAGCACTTTCTCCTTGAGATAGCGAGTCTTCAAGACTTTGAATTTTTTCCTGATAGTTCATCCGGGCACCACCTGGATTCCGTGGGGCAGGAAGCGCGCATAGCGGCTCAGGGAGTACTGAATCGCAGCCTCGTCGATCGAATAGAAGTAGTCGGTCCCGCTCTCGCTCAGGCGCATGGCGCCAAACCTCTCGTGAAACTGCCAGACCGAGCGGTTGTCCTTGCGCACGTCGAAATGGGCGGCACTGAAGCCCAGGGACATGGCGTAGCGATAGACGATCAGCGCGGATTCGATTGCGAAAGCCGTCGGGCTGCCCGCCCGAAGCAGCCATGACCCCCAGCAGAAGGAATCTCCGACTGCGTCGTAGAGCCGCACGGTTCCAAAGCGCTCGCCAGCCTTGTTCTCGATGATGAAATACGCCTGCCCCACATCGGCTTGATACCGCGCCAGCCATTCGACCTGTGGCTGCAGGTCCGGGGCAACCTTGGAGAGATAGCGCCCTTTCGACTCGTCCAGGCGCAACCCGAGGATGAAGCTCGCATCCTCGGGATTCGCGTCCCGCAACACCAATTGGTGCCCGATCACGCGTCGGCACTTCAATATCTTTTTTTTCTCCACGTCACTCCCCGAGAAAACCTGTCGGTTGCATGCGCGCATGCGCCGGGAACGCGCGAAAGAACCCGATCGCGTGCCCATCATGCTCAGCTAGACGTCGATGTCCACGTCGTCAGCGCGCAGTTCCATCAACTCGCGCCGCGCCGCCGCCTCGCCCTTGCCCATGAGCTTGGTGATCTCGCCCTGGGTGGAGGTGAAGTCGAAGCGGCCCAATTGGACCTTCATCAGGCGGCGGGTGTCTGGGTTGAGCGTGGTTTCCCACAATTGTTCCGCGTTCATTTCGCCCAGGCCCTTGAAGCGGCTGATGCTCCAGGCGCCTTCGCGCACGCCGTCTTTACGCAATTTGTCGAGCGTGGCGGTGAGTTCGCCTTCATCGAGCGCGTAGACCTTGGAGGCCGGCTTCTTGCCGCGCGCGGGCGCATCGACGCGAAACAGCGGCGGCTTTGCGACATACACGTGGCCGGCTTCGATGAGCTTGGGAAAGTGCCGGAAGAACAGCGTGAGCAGCAGCACCTGGATGTGCGAGCCGTCCACGTCGGCATCGCTCAGGATGCAGACCTTGCCGTAGCGCAGGCCGCTCATGTCGGGCGAATCATTGGGGCCGTGCGGATCGACGCCCACAGCCACCGAGATGTCGTGGATTTCGGTGTTGGCGAAGAGCCGGTCGCGCTCGACCTCCCAGGTGTTGAGCACCTTGCCGCGCAGCGGCAGGATGGCCTGGCTTTCCTTGTCGCGCCCCATCTTGGCGCTGCCGCCGGCCGAGTCGCCCTCGACCAGGAAGACTTCGTTGTGGCCGATGTCCTTGCTCTCGCAATCGGTCAGCTTGCCGGGCAGCACAGCCACACCGGAACCCTTGCGCTTCTCGACCTTCTGGCCGGCGCGCTGGCGGGTTTGCGCGGCCTTGATGGCGAGTTCGGCGAGCCGCTTGCCGTAGTCGACGTGCTGGTTGAGCCACAGCTCGAGCGCGGGGCGCACGAAGCTGGACACCAGGCGCACGGCGTCGCGCGAATTCAGGCGCTCCTTGATCTGCCCCTGGAACTGCGGGTCGAGCACCTTGGCGCTGAGCACGTAGGAGGCGCGCGCGAACACGTCTTCAGGCAAGAGCTTCACGCCCTTGGGCAGCAGCGAGTGCAGCTCGATGAAGCCCTTGACCGCGGTGAAGAGGCCGTCGCGCAGGCCGCTCTCGTGGGTGCCGCCGGCGCTGGTGGGAATCAGGTTGACGTAGCTCTCGCGCACCGGCTGGCCGTCTTCGGTGAAGGCCACGCACCAGTCGGCGCCCTCGCCTTCGGCGAAGTTGTCGGCGTTCTTGTCGGCATGGCCGCTGCCTTCGAACAGCGGGATCACCGGGTCGCCGTTGAGCGTCTGCATCAGGTAGTCGCTCAGGCCGCCCTTGTAGAGCCACTGCTGGGTTTCCTTCGTCTTCTCGACGGTCAGCGTGACGCTGACGCCAGGCATCAACACGGCCTTGCTGCGCAGCAGGTGCATGAGTTCGTTCATCGGCAGCGCAGCCGTCTCGAAGTACTTGGCGTCGGGCCAGGCTCGCACGGTGGTGCCCTGCTTGCGCTCGCCGGCTTCGAGTTTGCGGATTTCGAGGGCCTCGATCACGTCGCCGGCGCTGAAGGCCAGCTTGGCGACGGAGCCTTCGCGGTGCGATGTGACTTCGAGCCGCTTGGACAGCGCATTGGTCACCGACACGCCCACGCCGTGCAGGCCGCCGGAGAAGCTGTAGGCGCCGCCGGAGCCCTTGTCGAACTTGCCGCCCGCGTGCAGCCGGGTGTACACCAGCTCGATCACCGGCGCCTTTTCTTCAGGATGCATGCCGAACGGAATGCCGCGGCCGTCATCCTCGATGCTGGCCGAGCCGTCGATGTGCAGCGTGACCTTGATCTTCTTGCCGTAGCCCGCCAGCGCCTCGTCGGCGGCGTTGTCGAGCACTTCCTGAATGATGTGCAGGGGGTTGTCGGTCCGGGTGTACATGCCCGGGCGCTGCTTGACGGGCTCTAGGCCCTTGAGCACGCGGATGGAACCTTCCGAGTAACCGGACGAGTCGGACGATGAATTGGGGGGAGTCTTGGGGGGAGTCGCCATGGGGGCGGATTGTAGTCAGTGGTCTTGAAATAACTGGATACCCATACAGGCATCGCTTCGGCGGCGCGGCGAAATTCAGGAACTTTCCCCGTCTTGCGGCTTGAACATGCGGGCGCCCAGGTGGTCGATCAAGGCCCGCAGCTTGGGCGAGGGGTAACGCCCGGACGGCCACAGCACGCTCAGGCCGATCGTATGGGGTCGCACATGGTCGGGCAGCACGGGGCGCAACTGCCCCGCAGCCAAGGCCTCGCGCACGCTGAAATCCGGCAGGCAGGCGATGCCACGGCCGCGCAGCGCAAAGCACAGGCGGGTTTCCATGTTGTTGCAGATCATGGAAATCGGTGGCTTGGCCTCGGTGCCGTCGGGCGCAGGCTTCAGCGGCCAGACCTCGACCTTGCCGGTGGCCGGGTAACGGTAATGCAGGCAGGAATGGCTCGCGAGGTCGGCCGGGGTGGCCGGCCTGCCGTGGCGCGCCAGGTAATCGGGCGAGGCCACGAGCAATTGCGAGAACTCGCCCAGCCGGCGTGCCGAGAGCCGTGAATCGGCGTGCTCGCCGGTGCGCACCACGGCGTCGAAACCCTCTTCGATGACATCGACGAGGCGGTCGCTGAAATCCAGGTCGAGTTCGATGGCCGGATGCTCGCGCATGAAATCGGCCAGCACCGGCAGCACCAGCGAGCTGACCAGCGGCAGGCTCACGCGCAGCTTGCCGCGCGGCCCCCCGGCGGAGTGCAACAGCTCCTGCTCGGCCGCCTCGATCTCGGCCAGCACCCGGCGGCTGCGCGCCAGGAACAGCGCGCCTTCGGCGGTGAGCGTGATGCTGCGCGTGCTGCGGTGGAACAGGCGCACGCCCAGCCGCTCTTCGAGCCGTGCCACGCGCTTGCCCACGGCCGACGCGGAGACGCCGAGCGCACGGCCGGCGGTGACGAAGCTGCGGGTTTCGGCCACCTGGATGAAGACGGTGAAACCGCTGAGGCTGTCCATGGGGAGGTTCCATTGCGGACTTCAACGTCCGTATTGAGCGGAACTGTATCCCCCTTTTTCCGCAGTCGTCTTCTTCCTATCGTTGACGGCATGTCACTCATCAACGAAATCTCACCCCCTTCTTCCACGACAGCGACAGCCTGGCGTGGCCCGAATGCGTCGCGCATCGACGCGGTCATCGACCGCGCGGTGGCCGACCAGCGGCTGGTCGGCGCCGTGGTGCTGCTCGCCCATGACGGGCACATCGTGCACCGACGTGCCGCTGGCGTGGCGGACCGCGAGGGCGGCCTGCCGATGCGCGAGGACGCGCTGTTCCGGCTCGCCTCGGTCTCCAAGCCCATCGTGTCGACCGCCGTCATGGTGCTTGCGGGACAGGGCCGGCTCACGCTGGACGACCCGGTCACCCGCTGGCTGCCGGACTTCCGCCCTCGCCTGCCTGACAGCATCGGAGGCGGCGAGGCCACGATCACGCTGCAGCAGTTGCTCACGCACACATCCGGCCTGGGCTATCGCTTCTTCGAACCCTCGGAAGACGGCCCGTATGCGCAGGCCGGCGTTTCCGACGGCATGGACAGCAGCAACCTGACGCTGACCGAGAACCTGCGGCGCATCGCGCAGGTGCCGCTGCTGTTTGCGCCCGGCACGGGCTGGCTCTATTCGCTGGCCACCGACGTGTTGGGCGGCGTTGTCGAGGCGGTTTGCGGCGTTCCTTTGGCCGAAGCGGTGCGCACCCTGGTGACCGGCCCGCTGCAGATGCATGACACCGATTTCTTCGCGCCCCGCAACGGCCGGCTGGCCACGGCCTATGTGAACGGCCAGGGCACGGCGCCCCAACGCATGGAGGGCCTGACCGTAGCGCCGGCCTTCGAGGGCACCGTAGGCATCCGCTTCGATCCGGCGCGTGCCTTCGACGCGATGGCGTTTCCCTCTGGCGGCGCAGGCATGGTCGGCAGCGCGGAAGACTTCATGCGCCTGCTCGAAAGCCTGCGCGGCGGCGGTGCGCCGCTGCTGCCCGCGGGGCTTGTGGACGACATGGGCCGCAACCACACGGGCGCGTGGGGGCCGGCCGATGCGCCCGGCTACGGCTTCGGCCTGGGCTTCTCGGTGCTGCACGACCCGCAGGCCGCGCAATCGCCCGAGTCCGGGGGCACCTGGCGGTGGGGCGGCGCGTATGGGCATTCGTGGTTCGTCGACCGTGCTCGCGCGCTCAGCGTGGTGGCCTTCACCAACACGCTGTACGAAGGCATGTCGGGCCGCTTCGTGGCCGATCTGCGGGATGCCGTCTATGCATGAGCACACGCCACAACCGGCCGAACGGACACGGCTGCCGCTTTCAGGCCTGCTCGCGCTGGCAGCCGCCGGCTTCATCACGATCCTGACCGAAGCCATGCCGGCGGGCTTGCTGCCGCAGATCGGGGCCAGCCTGGCAGTCACGCCCGCACTGGTCGGCCAGCTTGTGACGGTCTATGCCATCGGCTCGCTGGTGGCGGCGATTCCGCTGGTGGCCTTCACGCGCGGCTGGCGGCGGCGTCCGCTGCTGATGCTGGCGATTGGCGGCTTTGCCATCGTCAACACGGTCACTGCGCTGTCGACCCACTATCCGCTGACGCTGGTCGCGCGCTTCTTTGCGGGCGTGTTCGCGGGGCTGCTCTGGGCGCTGCTGGCCGGGCACGCGGCCCGGATGGTGGCGCCGTCGATGCAGGGCCGGGCGATCGCGGTGGCGATGCTGGGCGCGCCGCTCGCGCTGTCGCTGGGCATTCCGGCGGGCACGCTGCTGGGCGCGGGCGTGGGCTGGCGTCCGGCGTTCCTGATCATGTCGGCGCTGTCGGTGCTGCTGCTCGGCTGGGTTCGCTGGCAGGTGCCGGACTTTCCCGGCCAGGACGCCGGGCGGCAGCAGAGCGTGCGCCGCGTGTTCCTGATGCCGGGCGTGCGGCCGGTGTTGGCGGTCATGCTGGCCTTCGTGCTGGCGCACAACATCCTCTATACATACATCGCACCGTTCCTGGCGTATGCCGGGCTGGGCGAGCGGGTCGACCTGGTGCTGCTGGTCTTCGGCGCGGCGTCGCTCATCGGCATCTGGGTCACAGGCATCCTGATCGACCGCTGGCTGCGCGAACTGGTGCTGGCCAGCACGGCCGCCTTCGGGCTGGCCGCATTGCTGCTGGGCACGGCCACGGGCTCGCCGGCGGCGGTCTACCTGGGCGTTGCCGTCTGGGGCGTCGCGTTCGGCGGGGCGGCCACGCTGTTCCAGACCGCCTCGGCGCAGGCGGCCGGCGACGCGGCCGATGTGGCGCAGTCGATGGTGGTCACGGCGTGGAACCTGGCCATCGCGGGTGGCGGGCTGATCGGCGGCGTGCTGCTGCAAAGCCGCGGCGCAAGCGCGCTGCCGTGGTCGCTGGTCGTGCTGCTGGCCCTGGCGCTGATGCTTGCCTGGCGGGCCTGCGCGCATGGCTTTCCGGGTGTTCGCGCTGTCGCGGGTGCGACAGCGCGCTGAGGCCAACGGCTTTGATGACCGGAGCGCATTGAAACGGCTCCGATAAATCATCAATGGCTTTGGCCACCGGTTCGCCTGCCAAAGCAGGCAAATCGCTACATTCAACGCCATGCAAGCCCCCGCCCCCACTCTTTCGATCAAGCAGGTCCTGATCTGCGGCGCCATGATCGTCACGCTCTCGATGGGCATCCGCCACGGCTTCGGCCTCTGGCTGCAGCCGATCACCCAGGCCCAGGACTGGAGCCGCCAGACCTTCTCGTTCGCGCTGGCCATCCAGAACCTGTCGTGGGGCATCTTCGGCGTGTTCGCCGGCATGCTGGCGGACCGCTTCGGGGCCTTCCGCGTGCTGATCGGCGGCGCGGTGTTCTATGCGCTGGGCCTGTTCGGCATGGCGCATTCGCCGACGCCCTTGCTGTTCACGCTGAGCGCGGGCGTGCTGATCGGCGCGGCGCAGGCGGGCTCGACCTATGCAGTGATCTACGGAGTGATCGGCCGGCAGATTCCGGCCGAGCGGCGCTCGTGGGCCATGGGCGTGGCGGCGGCGGCCGGGTCGTTCGGGCAGTTCCTGATGGCGCCCATCGAAGGGCGACTGATCGGGCACCTGGGCTGGCAGACGGCGCTGGCCGTGCTCGCGGTTCTGGTGCTGGTGATCATCCCGCTGGCCTTCGGCCTGCGCGAGCCGAAGACCGAAGCCCTGGCCGGCCACCGCGAGCAATCGGTGCTGCAGGCGGTGGGCGAAGCCTTCCGCTACCCCAGCTTCGGGCTGCTGATGGCGGGGTACTTCGTCTGCGGCTTCCAGCTCGCGTTCATCGGCATCCACATGCCGACCTACTTGCGCGACAAGAGCCTGTCGGCCGACGTGGCCGGCTACGCGCTGGCGTTGATCGGGCTGTTCAATGTGTTCGGCACCTACACGGTCGGGCTGCTGGGGCAGACGCTGGCCAAGCGCAAGATCCTCGCGGCCATCTACCTGGCGCGGGCGGTGTCGATCGCGCTGTTCCTGCTGGTGCCGATCTCGCCGTTGAGCGTCTACGTCTTCTCGGCAGCCATGGGCTTCCTGTGGCTGTCCACCGTGCCCGCGACCAATGCGATCGTGGCGGGCATCTTCGGCGTGGCGCACCTGTCGATGCTCAGCGGTTTCGTGTTCCTGAGCCACCAGGTCGGCTCGTTCCTGGGCGTGTGGCTCGGGGGCTTCCTGTATGACACGACGGGCAGCTACAACATCGTCTGGTACATCTCGATCGCGCTGGGCGTGTTCGCGGCGCTGATCAATCTGCCGGTCAAGGAGAGCGCGATCGCGCGATCGTCGGGGCCGGTGGGTGCTTCGGCCTGATTTCGTACAACGGCAGCCATGACACCTCAGATGCGCCAGCACATCGTCCACGCGGGCTGGCTCGCCGCCGCGCTGGTGGTGCTGGGCGGCGTGTTCGCTCTTTATGTGCACCCGGCCTTTCTTGTGACGCTGGTCGACCAGATCTGGTCCTGTTTCTGAATTCCGATCCGCCATGAAAGATGCAGCGCCGATGCACGGCTCGAACGCCCCTTCGGACTGGATCGTCCGCTGGTCGCACCTGCTCGCAGCCGAAGCGACGGTGCTCGACGTGGCCTGCGGGTCCGGGCGCCACATGCAGTGGTTCGGGGGGCGCGGGCATGCGGTCACCGGTGTCGACCGCTCGCCCGAGGCCATCGAGGCGGCCGGCGCCTTCGGCCGCACGGTCACCGCCGACATCGAATCCGGCCCCTGGCCTTTCGACGGCCAGACCTTCGGCGCAGTGATCGTCACCAACTACCTCTGGCGCCCGCGCCTGGCCGACATCGTGGCCGCCGTGGCGCCGGGCGGTGTGCTGCTCTACGAAACCTTCGCAGCAGGCAACGAAACCGTGGGAAAACCCTCGCGTGCCGACTTCCTGCTGCAGCCCGGCGAACTGCTGGCAGCCTGCGCCGGCCTGCGCGTGGTGGCCTACGAAGACGGCTTCATGGCCGAACCGCCGCGCTTCGTACAGCGTATTGCCGCGATCCGCCTCGGTGCCCGCGCCACCAGCGAGCCTCCCCGCCCCCTCCTTAAGGGAAACTGAGGGGTCCCGGGATGGCTGTCTCGCAGGCCCCCGGAGTAAGTAGAATCGGCGCTTTCGTCCACCGACAAAGAGATTCCCCTTGGAGCAACTGACAGGCAGCATCGTCGCTCTCGTCACGCCGATGCACGACGACGGCAGTGTCGACTACCCCGCCCTGCGGCGGCTCATCGATTGGCACATTGACGAAGGCACCGATTGCCTTGGCGTGGTCGGCACCACCGGCGAATCGCCGACGGTCGACGTCGAAGAGCACTGCGAAATCATCCGCGTCTCGGTCGAGCAGGCCAGGGGCCGCGTTCCCGTGATGGCCGGCTGCGGCGCCAACTCGACCAAGGAAGCCATCGAGCTTGCCAAGTTCGCCAAGGGCGTGGGCGCCAATTCGCAACTGCAGGTCGTGCCGTACTACAACAAGCCAACGCAAGAAGGCCAGTACCAGCATTTCAAGGCGATTGCCGAAGCCGTGGGCGACCTGCCCGTCGTGCTTTACAACGTGCCCGGCCGCTCCGTCGCCGATATGGCGCACGACACCGTGCTGCGGCTGGCACAGGTGCCCGGAATCATCGGCATCAAGGAAGCCACCGGCAACATCGAACGCGCCCAGTGGCTCATTCGCGATCTGCCCAAGCACTTTGCCGTCTATTCCGGCGACGACCCCACAGCGGTCGCGCTCATGCTCTGCGGTGGCCAGGGCAACATCAGCGTCACGGCCAACATCGCGCCGCGCAAGATGCACGAGCTGTGTGTCGCGGCCCTGGCGGGCGACGTCAAGCGCGCCATGCAGATCCAGTTCGAGCTGATGCCGCTGCACCGCAACCTGTTCGTCGAGCCCAACCCCATCCCGCTCAAGTGGGCCATGGCCAGGCTCGGTCTGTGCGGCGGCGCCCTGCGGTTGCCGCTCACCGAACTCGGCGAAGCGAGCCGTCCGGCGGTCGAGGGCGCCTTGCGCGCCACCGGCCTGCTCAAGAACTGAGCCCATCTACTCAATCCCTCCCCAATCTGCGTTTACCCTGGGCCGCAACAAGGTTAAGCAACCTTTTGCCCGAACTGTGCTCTGAGATGGCGGGCACTGCGGCCCATAGATTGACCGAACCCATTCCAACAAGGAAGACGACGTTGAAGAACCTTTCGCAACTTTCGCGATATGCACTGCTGGCCACTCTCGTTGCCAGCCTCGCCGCCTGCTCCGTCCTCGAGAGCGACAAAATCGACTACAAGAGCGCGGGCAAGGCCCCCACTCTTGAAGTTCCGCCCGACCTTTCGCAACTCTCGCGCGACAACCGCTACGCAGTGCCCGGCGGTGCCGTGACGGCCAACGCCTACCAGGCTGGCATTGCCAATGCCCCGGGCATTCCCACCGCCGTGAGCAATATCGGCGACGTGCGCATGGAGCGCGCAGGCACGCAGCGCTGGATCGTCGTCAACCGCACGCCCGACCAGCTCTGGGACCCGGTGAAAGACTTCTGGCAGGAAAGCGGCTTTCTGCTGACCACCGACCAGCGCAACCTCGGCATCATGGAAACCGACTGGGCCGAGAACCGCGCCAAGCTGCCGCAGGACATCATCCGCGGCACGCTGGGCAAGCTGGTCGAATCGGTCTATTCGACCGGCGAACTCGACCGCTTCCGCACCCGCCTGGAACGCACGCCCAACGGCACCGAGATCTTCATCAGCCATCGCGGCATGCAAGAGGTCTACAACAACTCGCGCCAGGACCAGACCGTCTGGCAGCCACGTCCCAGCGACCCTGAACTCGAAACCGAATTCCTGCGCCGCCTGATGGTCAAGCTCGGTGTCTCGCAAGAGCAGTCGAAGATCCTGGCCGCAACCACGGCACCGACCAAGACCGCCACCATCGCCAATGTGGGCGGCCAGCCGGTCGTGCAGATCAGCGAAGGCTTCGACCGCGCATGGCGCCGTGTTGGCCTGGCGCTCGACCGCACCGGCTTCACCGTGGAAGACCGCGACCGCAGCGCCGGCCTGTACTACGTTCGCTACGTGACGCCGAACCCCGAGAAGAAGGAACCCGGCTTCTTCGGCAAGTTCTTCAGCAGCTCGAACAAGGACGAAGCGCCGATCAAGTTCCGCATCTCGGTCAAGAGCCAGGGCGAAGCCAGCACCGTCGCTGTGCTGAGCGAAGCCGGCGTGCCCGAGACCTCGGCCAACGCACAGCGCATCGTCAAGGTCATTGCCGACGATCTGAAGTAACCCGCATGCTGCGCTTCCGAAGCCTCGGTAGCGGCAGCACGGGCAATGCCGCGCTGGTCGAAGCGACCAGTGGCGGCCGCACCTCCCGGATGTTGATCGACTGCGGCTTCGGCCTCAAGCAGCTCGATCTGCGGCTGGCCCAGGCGGGCCTTGCCGCCTCCGATATCGATGCAGTCTTCGTCACCCACGAGCACGGCGACCACATCGGCTGTGCCCACTCGCTGTCGCGGCGCAACCGCATTCCGGTCTGGATGAGCGAAGGCACGTGGCTCGCCACCGGCGGGCGTGATTTCGAGGGCCTGCTGAACCTGGCGCGCGACGATGCCGAGTTTTCTGTCGGCGACATCAGCGTGCAGCCCTTCACCGTTCCCCATGACGCGCGCGAGCCGCTGCAGCTTCGCTGCACGGACGGCAATCGCAGCCTGGGCGTGCTGACCGACCTGGGACATGCCACAGCGCACGTGCTGGCCCGCCTGAGCGGCGTGCACGCGCTGCTGCTGGAGTTCAACCACGACAGCGACCTGCTGGCCAATTCGGCCTACCCGGCTTTTCTCAAGCTGCGCGTGGGCGGCAACTATGGGCATTTGTCGAATGCCGCCGCGGCGGACATCGCGCAAGCGGTCCTTCACGATGGGCTGCGGCATGTGGTCGCGGCGCACCTGAGCGAGCAGAACAACCGGCCCGAGATCGTGCGGCGCCTGATGGCGCAGGCACTGGGAGGCCAGGAAGAAGAGATGCTCACCGCCACCGCCGCCGAAGGCTCGCCCTGGCTGGACGTCTGACCGACACCGGCCAGGAACCCAAAGAAAAAGCCGCCAGATGGCGGCTTTTTGCATGGTGAAGGCGCAACGCTCAGGGCTTGGGCGCTTCGTTCTTCTTGGCTGCTTCCGTGGCTGCATTCGCTGCGTCCAGCGCCGACGAAGCGCCGGGTGCCGGGGTCGCCGACGAATCGGTAGAGGGTGCGGCTGGAGTTGCTGCCGGATCGGCGGCGGGCGCCGGGGCCGGAGCGGCGGGTTCGGACACAGGTGCAGGAGGCGGCGTCACGACCGCAGGTGCGGCGTCCTCTTTCTTTCCGCAGGCAACGAGCGCGGCAGCGGCAATCAGCGAGGCAATCAGGACGGACGAGGACTTCTTCATGAGGACTCCTTTGGCAATGAAGGTCTGGAACCAAAAAATTCTAGACCTGCATACCGGCTCGAATATGTCTCGCAGCCGCATTCGCGGCATTGGCTTACAAGCCGAGCGTCGATGCCGGAAATGCGGGCCGCCCACGGTGCCAGCACTCGTCGATCGCTTCGCGCAACGCGCGGCGGGCGCCTGGGTCGATGCCACTCACGCCTCGGCTGCGCTCGGGGTCGATGCGATGCACGAACCACGAAGGCGTCCAGATGGCGCTCGGCACCTCGGCACCCTCGGCCTTACCGGTCGCGCGGCATTCGACGATGTGGTCCCACGTGCGGCGCCAGGGCACAAAGCGCGCGTGACCACGCTCGAGGATGTCGAAGCGCTGCGCCAGCAGCATGAAACGCCGGCCGCTGGCCGCCCAGGCCTGCAGCGCTTCGATGCTGGCGCGTTCGCCCAATGGCCAGTCGGCAAAGTCAGGGTCGCTGAAGACGATCTCTTTCCAGCCTTGCTGCGCGGCAGCGGACAGCGCGCGCCGAAGAATCACGTCGAAGGCTTCCCGGCCGTCGAAGCGGCCCTCGGTCAGCGGCTGGGCTGCGTCATCCGGCATGCAGCCAACCTGCCTCGCACCACTCGCCCAGCAGCGCCAGCGCACCTTCGCTTGCTCGGGCCAGCTCGCGCGGGCCGAGTTCGCGCTTGTCGGCCAGGCGGCGCATCAGCGTCGCGTCGGCGCCGCCGGCGCGAAAGCTCTCGCCGTTGATGTAGACATGCCGGGTGTCGTAGAGCATGCGCGTGCGGCGGTCGAGCGTCACGTGTTGCATGGCGTCGGGCACCTCGCCGCCTTCGTCGAACCAGATGTTGGCCTTGGGCTCGGTCAGCGATTCGCCCAGCGCGCGGTCGATGGCATCGGCATCGCGCAGCGCGGCCTCGATGGCCTTGCGCGCAAAGCCCTGCAGCGCGGCCGGCATGGCGGCCGGCGCATCGACGGCGGGCTGCGCCGGGTCGCGGTAGCGCGCCAACTCGGCGGGGCCGGCGTCTTCCAGGTCTTCCGAATAGGCCTGCGCCATGCGCGCCAGCAGGTCGGCGCCGAGTTCGCCCAAGGCGGATGAACGCAGGCCGATGGAACAGGTCATGCAGTCGTCGCCCACAGCCACGCCATCGTGGGCGTACTTGGGCGGCAGGTAGAGCATGTCGCCCGGCTCCAGCACAAAGGTCTGCTCGGGCTCGAAGTTCTCGAGAATCTTGAGCGGAACGCCGGGCTGCAGGCTCAGGTCGCTCTGCTTGCCGATCGACCAACGGCGACGCCCCTGCGCCTGCAGCAAAAACACGTCGTAGCTGTCGAAATGCGCGCCGACGCCGCCGGTGTCGCTCGCATAGCTGATCATCAGGTCATCCAGGCGCGCGTCGGGCAGAAATCGGAACTGGCGCAGCAGCTCGTGCACGCCCTCGTGATGCAGGTCGACGCCCTGCACCAGCAGCGTCCAGGCCGGCTGCTTCAGGGGCGGCAAGGCGCGCCGGGGCAGCGGCCCGTGCTTCAGCGACCAACCTGTCTTGCCCTGCCGAATAAGGCGCGACTCGACCCCTTCACGTTCGGCCAGCGCAAACAACGCATTGCGATCGATCGGTGGCACCATTGCGGGAATGGCCTGGCGAACCAGCAAGGGCTTTTTCTGCCAGTACTGCCGCATGAACTGCGCGGCACTCAGGCCGCCGAGCAACGGCAGCGGTTGTGTAATCTCCATGGGAGAATTCTGCAATGGAAATCTCTGAACAATGCGTGGTCGGCTTGACCTGGACAATGAAAGACACGCTCGGCGACGTGCTGGACGTGCTCGATGAGCCGGTGGAATTCATGGTAGGCGGCGACGATCTCTTCGACGTGATCGAGGCCGTCCTGCAAGGCCATGAGCCCGGCGCCCGCGTGCAATTGCAGGTCGAACCCGAACAGGGCTTCGGCGACTTCAACGACCAGTTGCTCTTTCTGGAGCCACGCTCGCTGTTTCCCGAAGGCACCGAAGAGGGCATGACCTTCGACGGCTCCGCCCTGCCCAAGGGCGTGAGCGACAGCATCCCCAAGGACACGATCTACACCGTGGCCGAAATCTACCCCGACCACCTGGTGCTCGACGGCAACCATCCGCTGGCAGGCATTGCGATCCGGCTCGACATCACGGTGCGCTCGGTGCGCGAGGCCACGGAAGAAGAAGTCGGCCGGGGCACGGCGGGCACGGCCTTCTTCAAGGTGCCGCCGATGGCGCCTGGCAACCAGATGCTGCACTGACGGCACACCCCATTCGGCAAAAAAAAGAAAAAGCCGGGCAGTGCCCGGCTTTTTCGTGTCCCGCGTACGGGAGGTTTACATGCGCGAGAGCTGACCGTTGTCGATACGCACGCGGTCGCCGATGCGCAGGTCGCCCGGACTCTGGACGTCGAAGGCGCGGTAGCCGCCACGGTCGGTCTGCACCGACACGCGATAGCTTTCATAGGCACGCGGCCCGTTCTGCTGAGCCTCGATGGTGTTGCCCAGCAGGGCGCCACCCACGATGCCCAGTGCGGTGGCCGCGGCACGGCCGTTGCCACGTCCGAACTGGTTGCCCACCACGCCGCCGATGACACCGCCAGCAACGGCGCCGCCGCCCGAGGTGCCGGTGCCGGCCGTTTCGCTGCGCATCACTTCGATGTTGGCCACCCGGCCGTACTCGACGTACTGCGCTTCACGGTACTGAATGGCCTGTGGCGGCGCCTGGTAGGGATAGCGTGAGGTCTGGTAGACCGGCGCCGGGGCAACGCACGCCGTGAGCGTGGCCAGGGCCAGCACGGAGGCGGTGATGGATACGAAGCGGATCGAGATCTTCATGTTGGGAGGCTCCTCAAATAGAACTGCGCACGGGAAATGCGCCTGCCTGTGCCTAACGCCGCAGCTTTCGCTGCGATGACGCAAAACACATGCTGAAACTTTCGAGCGCAGGGGCGCTTGGGCAGTTCCGTTCTTTACCCCTTGGTTACTCAGGCTCCCTTCAGCTTTCTCTGCTCAGTGCTTGCCTGTGGAGCCGTAGCCGCCCTCGCCGCGTTGCGAAGCTGCAAACTCCGTGACCACACGAAACTGCGCCTGCACCACCGGCACGATCACCAGTTGCGCGAGCCGCTCCATCGGCTCCAGCACGAACGGCGTGTCGCTGCGATTCCAGGCGCTGATCTTCAGCTCACCCTGGTAGTCGCTGTCGATCAGGCCCACGAGATTGCCCAGCACGATGCCGTGCTTGTGGCCCAGGCCCGAACGCGGAAGGATCAGCGCCGCAAAGGCCGGGTCGGCCAGATGGATCGAGATGCCGGTGCCCACCAGTTGCCAGCCGTTGGGCGCCAGCGTGATCGGTGCATCGAGACAGGCCCGCAGGTCGAGGCCTGCGCTTCCCGGGGTGGCATACGCGGGCAATTGATCCACCATGCGCGGATCGAGGATACGGACGTCGACTTTCACTTACTTGCTGCCTTGCTTGTGTTGCTGTTCTCTTTGCTTGCGGGCGGCCTCTTCGAGGACCTGCTGCCACTTGGCGACGCCAGGGGTCAGCTTCACACCCTTCAATTTCTTGCCGAACCACAGGGCCACCCCCAGGAGCAGGACCAGCGCACTGATCGGCACACCCGCAGCCCACAGCACCAGGAACACCACCGCGCCGACAGCGCCGAGGACCTTGAGCAGCAGTGGGTCGAACGAGGCGCTTTGCTGCGGGGCCTCACCGCTCGACGTTGTTTCGCGCTGCCGCATGGCGGCCGACACCGGGCCTGAACTCTGCTGTCCGGGCGCCGGCGCCATACCGACGTCAAGCCCTGGCTCGCCGGGCTGTGCCGCGCGCTTGGGCAGCGCGGCACGGGCCGCGAGCTGCTCCACGTAGCGAGCGAAGTCGCCATTGGGCGGTGTGTTCGATTCGGTATTCATCAGACGCTCCAGTCGGGAAGCCGTGCGGCGATCTCGGTCATCAGTTCACGTGCCAGCGTGAGCTTGGGCGCACGCGGCAATTCGCGTACGCCTTTCGCGTCCACCAGCAACAACGCGTTGTCGTCCTGCCCGAAGGTCAGCGGACCGATGTTGCCGACCAGCAGCGGAATGCCCTTGCGCTCGCGCTTGGCCTTGGCGTGCTCGGCGAGGTTCTCGCTCTCGGCCGCAAAGCCGACGCAGAACAGTTTCTTGGCCTGGGCCCGCTCGCTCTTGGCCACCGTGAGGAGGATGTCGGCGTTCTCGACGAAGTGAAGCACCGGCGTCTTGCCGCTGCCGTCCTTCTTGATCTTCTGCTCGCTGTGCGTGGCCGGGCGCCAGTCGGCGATCGCAGCCGTTGCTACAAAAATGCTAGCGCCCTGCGCAGCACGGACGGTCGCTTCGAGCATGTCTTGCGCAGAAAGCACGTCGATGCGCGTCACGCCGCGCGGCGTGGTCAGGTGCACCGGGCCGGCCACCAGCGTGACCTCGGCTCCCGCCTCGCGGGCGGCCCGGGCGATGGCAAAGCCCATCTTGCCGGACGAATGGTTGGTGATGCCGCGGATCGGGTCGAGCGGCTCGAAGGTCGGGCCCGCGGTGACCAGCACCTTCTGCCCTGCCAGCAGCTTGGGCTGGAAGAAGGCCGTGATGTCTTCGAGCAGTTGCGCGGGTTCGAGCATGCGCCCGTCGCCGGTTTCGCCGCAGGCCTGCCAGCCGCTGCCCACACCCAGCACGGTCGCGCCGTCGGCCGACACCTGCATCAGGTTGCGCTGGGTGGCAGGGTGGGCCCACATCTCGCGGTTCATGGCCGGGGCGATCAGCAGCGGCACGCGATCGGTCGGGCGGGCCAGGCACATCAGGCTCAGCAGGTCGTCGGAGCGGCCCTGCACCAGCCGCGCGATGAAATCGGCACTGCAGGGCGCGAGCACGATCGCGTCGGCCTCGCGGCTCAGGTTGATGTGCGGCATGTTGTTGGGCTCGCGGGTGTCCCACTGCGAGGTGTAGACGGTACGGCCCGACAGCGCCTGCATCGTCACCGGCGTGATGAACTGCTCCGCCGCCTCCGTCATGACGACCTGGACCGTGGCACCGGCCTTCACGAACAGGCGGCACAACTCGGCCGACTTGTAGCAGGCAATGCCGCCTGTGAGACCGAGGACGATGTGTTTGCCGGCGAGATCTTGCATGGCCCGTATTGTTGCTCACATGCCATTCGGCGCACGGCAACAAGCCCTTAGCCAAAGGTGTCGCGAAGGGCACACCTATAATCGCAATTTCCCACTGCCCGGATTCACGTGTCCGGAACTGGCATGACCAAATTTGTCTTCGTCACCGGTGGTGTCGTATCTTCCCTTGGCAAGGGAATCGCCTCCGCCTCGCTCGCCGCGATCCTCGAATCGCGCGGCCTTCAAGTCACCCTCATCAAGCTCGATCCGTACATCAATGTCGACCCCGGCACGATGTCACCGTTCCAGCATGGCGAAGTGTTCGTCACCGATGACGGCGCCGAGACCGACCTCGACCTCGGCCACTACGAGCGCTTCATCAACACGCGCATGCGCAAGGCCAACAACTTCACGACCGGTCAGATCTACAAGACCGTGCTCGAGAAGGAACGCCGCGGCGACTACCTCGGCAAGACGGTGCAGGTGATCCCGCACATCACCAACGAAATCCAGGAATACATCAAGCGCGGCGCCGGCATCGGCACCTCGCACGAGGTCGACGTGGCCATCGTCGAGATCGGCGGCACGGTGGGTGACATCGAATCGCTGCCCTTCCTTGAAGCGGTGCGCCAGATGAGCCTGCGCAACGGCCCGAACAACTCGGCCTTCGTGCACTTGAGCTACGTGCCCTGGATCGCCGCTGCCGGCGAACTCAAGACCAAGCCGACCCAGCACACGGCCAAGGAACTGCGCGCCATCGGCATCCAGGCCGACGTGCTGCTGTGCCGCGCCGACCGCCCGATCCCCGACGACGAGCGCGCCAAGATCTCGCTGTTCTCGAACGTGCCCGAATGGGGCGTCATCTCCATGTGGGACGTCGACACTATCTACAAGGTGCCCCGCATGCTGCACGAACAGGGCCTGGACGGCCTGATCTGCGACAAGCTGCGCATCAACACCCCGCCCGCCAAGCTGCAGCGCTGGGACGACCTGGTCTACGAAGTCGAGCATCCGCAGCACGAAGTGACCATTGCCATGGTCGGCAAGTACGTCGACCTGTCGGACAGCTACAAGTCGCTGAACGAAGCCCTGCGCCACGCCGGCATGAAGAACCATGCGCGCGTGAAGATCGACTACATCGACTCCGAAACGATCACGGCGCAAGACGTGTCGCGCCTGGCCAAGTACGACGCGATCCTGGTGCCCGGCGGCTTCGGCCAGCGCGGTGTCGAAGGCAAGATCGCGGCCGCCCGCTTCGCCCGCGAAGGCAAGGTGCCCTACCTGGGCATCTGCCTGGGCATGCAGGTCGCCACCATCGAATACGCCCGCCACGTGGCCGGCCTGAAGAACGCCAACAGCACCGAGTTCGACCCCGAAACCCCCATGCCCGTGATCGCGCTGATCACCGAGTGGAAGGACGCCGACGGCACCGTCAAGACGCGCGACGAGAAGTCCGACCTTGGCGGCACCATGCGCCTGGGCGCGCAAAGCTCCGACGTCACGCCCGGCACGCTGGCCCACAGCATCTACGGCGACGTGGTCACCGAGCGCCATCGCCATCGCTACGAAGCCAACGTCAACTACCTCGACGAGCTGCGCGCAGCCGGCCTCGTGATCTCGGCGCTCACGCAGCGCGAGCACCTGACCGAAATCGTCGAACTGCCGCAGAGCGTGCACCCGTGGTTCATGGGCGTGCAGTTCCACCCCGAGTTCAAGTCGACCCCGTGGGGCGGCCATCCGCTGTTCAACGCCTTCATCAAGGCTGCGCTCGAACACAAGGACAAGGGCGCGGGCAGCACCAAGACGCTGAAAGCCGTCGCATGAAGCTCTGCGGATTCGACATCGGGCTCGACCAGCCCTTCTTCCTGATCGCCGGCCCCTGCGTGGTCGAATCCGAGCAGCTGCAGATGGACACCGCCGGCACGCTGAAGGAAATCACCTCGGCGCTCGGCATTCCGTTCATCTTCAAGAGCAGCTTCGACAAGGCCAACCGCTCGTCGGGCACGAGCTTTCGCGGCCCCGGCCGCGACAAGGGCCTCGAAATCCTCGCGAAGGTCAAGCGCGAACTCGGCCTGCCCGTGCTGACCGACGTGCACACCCTCGAAGACATCACCGAGGCCGCCAAGGTGGTCGACGTGCTGCAGACGCCCGCCTTCCTGTGCCGCCAGACCGACTTCATCTACGCCGCGGCGCAGTCGGGCAAGCCGGTCAACATCAAGAAGGGCCAGTTCCTCGCGCCGCACGACATGAAGAACGTGATCGACAAGGCGCGTGCTGCTGCAAAGGAAGCCGGCCTCGACGAAGACAGCTTCATGGCCTGCGAACGCGGCGCCAGCTTCGGCTACAACAACCTCGTATCGGACATGCGTTCGCTCGCGATCATGCGCGAGACGAAAGCGCCCGTCGTGTTCGATGCGACCCACTCGGTGCAGTTGCCGGGCGGCCAGGGCACGACCTCGGGCGGCCAGCGCGAAATGGTGCCGGTGCTCTCGCGCGCGGCCGTGGCGGTCGGCGTGGCGGGCCTGTTCATGGAAACCCATCCCGACCCCGCACACGCCATGAGCGACGGCCCCAACGCCGTGCCGCTCAAGCACATGAAGGCCCTGCTCGAAACGCTGCTGGCGCTCGACCGGGTCACCAAGAAAAACGCTTTCCTAGAGGACAGTTTTCAAGCATGAGCAGCGGATACGTCATCGCCCACGTCGAGGTCACGAACCCGACGCAGTACGAGGAATACAAGAAGTGGTCCAGCGTGGCGATGCAGGCGCACGGCGCCGAAGTCTGCGTACGCGGCGGCCAGGTCCAGCCGCTCGAAGGCGACTGGAAGCCGACCCGCGTGGTCGTGCTCAAATTCCCCAGCTTCGAGAAGGCCAAGGCCTTCTACGACGCGCCCGAATACCTCAAGGCCCGCGAAGCGCGTGCCGGCGCCGCCATCATGAACATGATCGCGGTCGAAGGTCTTTGACCCCGTTTTTTTGCAAGCGAACTCTCCAAAGAGACCCAGAGAAAGACAAAAGATGAGTGCAATCGTTGACATCGTCGGCCGCGAAATTCTCGACAGCCGAGGCAACCCCACCGTCGAATGCGACGTGCTGCTCGAATCGGGCACCATGGGCCGCGCGGCCGTGCCCTCGGGCGCATCTACCGGTTCGCGCGAAGCCATCGAGCTGCGCGACGGCGACAAGAGCCGCTACCTCGGCAAGGGCGTGCTCAAGGCGGTGGAGAACATCAACACCGAGATCTCGGAAGCCGTGCTCGGCCTGGACGCCAGCGAACAGGCCTTCCTCGATCGCACCATGATCGACCTGGACGGCACCGACAACAAGGCCCGCCTAGGTGCCAACGCCACCCTCGCCGTCTCGATGGCCGTGGCACGCGCCGCAGCCGAAGAATCGGGCCTGCCGCTGTACCGCTACTTCGGCGGCATGGGCGGCATGCAACTGCCGGTGCCGATGATGAACGTCATCAACGGCGGCGCGCACGCCAACAACAGCCTCGATCTGCAAGAGTTCATGATCATCCCCGTGGGCGCCAAGAGCTTCCGCGAGGCCGTGCGCTATGGCGCCGAAGTGTTCCATGCACTGAAGAAAATCCTGGGCGACCGCGGCATCAGCACGGCGGTCGGCGACGAAGGCGGCTTTGCCCCCAGCGTCGAAAGCCATGAAGCGGCGATCCAGCTCATCCTCGAAGCCATCGACAAGGCCGGCTACGTTGCAGGCGAACAGATTGCCCTGGGCCTGGACTGCGCAGCGAGCGAGTTCTACAAGGACGGCAACTACGTGCTGTCCGGCGAGAACCTCACGCTGTCGGCCGGCAACTGGGTCGACATGCTGTCGACCTGGGTCGACAAGTACCCGATCATCAGCATCGAAGACGGCATGCACGAAGGCGACTGGGACGGCTGGAAGCTGCTCACCGACCGCCTGGGCAAGCGCGTGCAGCTGGTGGGCGACGACCTGTTCGTCACCAACACCAAGATCCTGCAAGAAGGCATCGACAAGGGCATCGCCAACTCGATCCTGATCAAGATCAACCAGATCGGCACGCTGACCGAAACCTTCGCCGCCATCGAGATGGCCAAGCGCGCGGGCTACACGGCCGTCATTTCGCACCGCTCGGGCGAAACCGAAGACAGCACCATCGCCGACATCGCGGTGGGCACCAATGCCGGCCAGATCAAGACCGGCTCGCTGTCGCGCTCGGACCGCATCGCCAAGTACAACCAGCTGCTGCGCATCGAAGAAGACCTCGGCGACATCGCCAGCTACCCGGGCCGCGGCGCGTTCTACAACCTGAAGTAAGGCCCGGCCTGCGGCATGCGCGCGCGCTTCGTTCCACCGATCATCCTGCTGCTCCTGCTGGCCGTCCTGCAGTGGCAGCTGTGGAACGGGCGCGGCAGCGTGCGCGACGTGCAGCAGATGCAGACCAAGCTGACCGACCAGAAAGAAGCCAACGCCAAGGCTGCGCTGAACAACGAGCGGCTCACGTCCGAGGTCAACGACCTCAAGGACGGGCTCGAAATGGTCGAGGAACGTGCGCGGGCGGAACTCGGCATGGTCAAACCGAACGAAGTGTTCGTACAGATCGCGCACTGACCCCTCACCATCCCGTCCGCTGATGCCCGAGCTTCTCTCGGCCCCCGCCTTTGCGCTCTGGGGCTCCCCCGTCAGCTGGCTCGAACTTGTCGCCGCCGTCCTGGCGCTCGCCATGGTCGGCTGCAACATGCGCGAGATCCACTGGGGCTGGCCACTGGCCATCATCAGCTCCCTGCTCTACGTGGTGGTCTTCGCCAAGGCGCGCATCTACGGCGATGCGTCCCTGCAGGTCTTCTTTGCCTTCGTGGCGCTCTGGGGCTGGTTGCAGTGGTTGCTCGGCCACCGGCTCGATGGCAGTGCGCTGCGGGTCAGCCGGCTTTCATCGCGCGGCATCGCTTTCACGCTGGCCGCCTGTGCACTGGCATGGCCGGCCGTCGCCCTCTTCCTTCGCCGCTTCACCGACACCGACGTGCCCTGGTGGGACGGCTTCGCCACCGGCCTGAGCCTTGTCGGGCAGTTCCTGCTCGGGCGCAAGTTCATCGAGAACTGGCTGGTCTGGCTCGCCGTGAACGTGGTGAGCGTGGGCCTGTTCATTCACAAGGGCCTGTGGCTGACCGTCGGCCTCTATGCGGTGTTCGCCGTGCTCAGCGTGGCCGGCTACCTGGCATGGCGTCAACGCCTGCCTGCTGCGGCGGTGCCTGCATGACGCCCACGCTGCCCACCGGCTGTGTCATCGCGGTGCTCGGCGCCGAGAGCACAGGCAAGACCGAACTGGCAACGGCGCTCGTGCAGCGCCTGCGAGAGCGCGGCATGCCGACGACGATGGTCGGCGAGTACCTGCGCGAATGGTGCGAGCGCGAAGGCCGCACGCCGCGCCCCGACGAGCAACAAGCCATCGCCGACGAGCAGACCCGCCGGATCAATGCCGCTGCGGTCACGGGCGTCGTGGTGGCAGACACCACGGCCGTCATGACCGCCGTCTACAGCGAACTGCTGTTCGACGACCGCTCGCTCTACGCCGATGCACTCGCCGCCCAGCGGCGCTGCGCCATCACCCTGCTCACTGCGCTCGACATCCCTTGGGTGGCCGATGGCCTGCAGCGCGATGGTCCGCACGTGCGCGAGCCGGTGGATGCGATGGTGCGCAGCGCGCTCACAAGCGCTTCGTGTGCCTTCGCCGTCGTGCACGGCACCGGCGCCGAACGGCTGGCCAGTGCATGGAATGCCATCAATGCCATCGCCGGCGGCGAAGGCCGGGCGCGGGCACGTGGCCGGTCCGACGCGAAGCCCGCCTCGTGGTCATGGCCTTGCGAGAAGTGCTCCGACCCGGAATGCGAACATCGGCTTTTCACAGACCTGATCGGGCGGCGCGAGTAAACATCGACGGCCGGCCGACACCTCTTCCGGAGACTTGATGCCCTTGCGCCCTGCGACGTTCTTCCTGCCCGCCCTCATTGCCACGCTGTTGGCGGCCAACACAGCCACCGCAGCGCCTGTTGCGGCCACCGTCGAAAACGGCACAACCCTCACGGCGTGCGCCGAAGAAGACAACGTGTCGATGGTGCTGCGCGGCGACGGCATCCGCCGCATGCGCATCGAGGCGCTGCAGCCCGACTACCTCGACAAGATCGGCAACGACGTCACCGCGCCCGACTTCTCGGGCTGCAACTTCGACGGCGGCGCGCACCCCACCGACCCGGCCCATCGCTTCAAGAAGCGCACCGTGGTGCTGCTCGACAACGCCGAATTGCGCATCGTCGGCATGACGCTGCCGACCTTCTGGCGCCCTCAGCGCGTGCCGGTGCAGGTCGGTACGCGCAGCGATCGCGGCTTTCATCTGCTGCAGGTGTTCAAGAAGGAAAACGGCAAGGCGCTCGAAGCCATCGTGCTCTACCCGTCGGACGGCTACTGGCGGCTCAAGCCGCTGCCGGACGCCCGCTTCGGCGACGGCGCCTATGGCTCGTCGTTCCTGCTCGGCCCGGTCGAGCAGGCGGGCCGTCCGGTGGTCAATATCGCGTCGATCCGCATCGTGCCGAAGCCGCTGGCCATCCATCTGCGCTTCACCAACGGTGGCAGCGCGGTAGCGCGCGTCGACGAGATCAGCCGTACCCGCACCGCGCTCGACGTGACGCTCTCCGCACCGACCGCGAGCGCGCAGCCCTTCGCTGTGCTGCGCTCGATGTACGTCGCGGCGGACAACGCCGACATGAGCGAAGTGCGCTGGCAGGATTCGCCGGATGCCGCAGCGCAGGCCAAGCCATTGCCGGAAGTGAAGTCGCTGCAGGCCACGCAGGTGCGCTTCGGACGCAGCCTGCCGTCCAAGCACAACACCAGCGCGCCCGACATCGAATTCAGCGGTTTCGACAACGAAGCACGCCCGCGCAAGTGAAGGGGCGGCCCGGCGCGGGCCTTGCCGCTACTGGACGATCGGGCTGCCCGGAATCTGCTCGGTCGGCGGCCTGAAGATCTGCGCCGCATCGATCGCGTCGAAGCGGTACTGCTTGCCGCAGAAGTCGCAGCCCACCTCGATGTCGCCGCGCTCGGCCAGGATCTCCTCGGCCTCTTCGACGCCCAGCCCACGGATCATCTGCGCCACGCGTTCACGCCCGCAGGTGCAGGCGAAATGCGGGCCGAGCGCGCCGGCTTGCGGCTCGAAGCGCAACAGCTTTTCTTCCCAGAACAGGCGGTGAAGAATCGTGTCGATGTCCAGCGTCAGCAGTTCGTCGCGCTTCAGGCTCGACGCAAGGATCGAGATGCGGTTGTAGTCCTCGTTCAGGCCGATCTGGTCTTGGTTGCCCTGGTCGCGGTCTTTGTCCGACGTGCCTTCAAGGTTGCCCTCGCCCTTGACCGGCAGGCGCTGGATCAGCAGGCCCGCTGCCACCTTGTCGTCGGCCGCGAGCACCAGCGTGGTGTCGAGCTGTTCGCTTTGCAGCATGTAGTGCTGCAGCACATCGCTGAGCTTGCCGAGCTTGTCGCCGTTGTCGTCGAACAGCGGCACCACGCCCTGGTAGGGCGTTGCGCCCGGCAGCTTGTCCTTGGGGTCGAGCGTGATCGCGCAACGGCCCTTGTTGTTCACGTTGACCATGTCGGGCAGGCGCGCATCGGCTGGCAGGTCACCGATCACCTTGGCGGTGGCACGAATCCTCAGGTCGGGCTTGGCCTCGGCCACGGCCACCTTGACCGGGCCGTCGCCGAAGATCTGCAGGATCAGCGCGCCGTTGAACTTGATGTTGGACTGCATCAGCGTGGCCGCGGCCGTCATCTCGCCCAGCAGTTCGGCCACGTTCGGCGGATAGGCGCCGGTGGCGGTGTTGGAGGCGCGCCGCGCAAGGATCTCCTGCCACGCATCTGTCAGGCGCACGATCATGCCGCGCACCGGCAGGCCATCGAACAGGAATTTGTGCAGCTCGCTCAAAACGTTTTCTTTCTATCTCTGTGTGCCCGCGACCGAAGCGGTCAGGCGATCTTCTTGAGGCCCTTCGCGAAGCGATGGGCGTTTTCTACATAGTGCTCTGCGCTCTGGCGCAACCGGGCGGCTGCGGCGTCATCGAGGGTGCGCACCACCTTGGCGGGCGAGCCGATGATGAGGGAGTTGTCCGGAAACTCCTTGCCCTCGGTCACGACGCTGCCGGCGCCAACGATCGAGTTGCGGCCGATCTTCGCGTTATTCAAGATCACCGCCTGAATGCCGATCAGCGAGTTGTCGCCCACGGTACAGCCATGCAGCATCACCTGGTGGCCCACGGTGACGTTGTCGCCGATGGTCAGCGGGCAGCCGATGTCGGCGTGCAGCACCGACAGGTCCTGGATGTTGCTGTTGCGCCCGATGGTCAGCGTCTCGGTGTCGCCGCGCAGCACGGCGCCGAACCAGACGCTCGCGTTCTCGGCCAGCTTGACGTTGCCCATGACCTGCGCGCTGTCGGCCACCCATGCGCCGTTGCCGAGCGTCGGCGCAACGCCGTCCAATTCATAAATCGCCATCGTGGTTGTCTCCGGGGGCAAAACTAGAATTGTAGGGATGCACCCCCGATTGAGCGCGCTGGCCGCGCTGCGACTGACCGACCCTGAACAAAAGGTGGCTGCCACGCGCGCCGCTGCTGCGCTTGGCGCTACCGATTCAATAGCAGCCGACCCTGTTCGCGCGGCGAGCGATGACCTCGGCGTGCCGGGCCGCCCCGAGCGCCCGCTGCGCGTGTCGGCCACCGCCGTGCAAAAGCGCTCGCCCTTCACGCCCGACGGCCGCGCCGCGCTGATCCATTCGATCTGCCACATCGAGTTCAACGCGATCAACCTCGCGCTCGACGCCGTGTGGCGCTACGACGGCATGCCCGAGGCCTACTACCGCGACTGGCTGCGCGTGGCCGATGAAGAGGCACAACACTTCTCGATGCTGCATGCGCACCTGCAGGACATGGGCCACCGCTATGGCGACTTCCCGGGCCACGACGGCCTCTGGAACATGTGCGAGAAGACGAAAGACGATGTGCTCGCCCGCATGGCGCTGGTGCCGCGCACGCTGGAGGCGCGCGGGCTCGATGCCACGCCCCTGATACAGGCCAAGCTCAAGCGAGTGAACACGCCCGATGCACTGCGCGCGGTCGAGATCCTTGACATCATCCTGCGCGACGAAGTGGGCCATGTGGCCATCGGCAACCACTGGTATCGCTGGCTGTGCGAGCGCGCAGGCATCGACCCCGAAGCCAGCTACCCGGCACTGGTCGCGCGCTACGACGCGCCGCGCCACAAGCCGCCTTTCAATCTCGAGGCACGCAGCCGGGCGGGCTTCAGCCCCGAAGAACTGCGCGCACTGACCGACTCCCGACCCGAATGAGCCATGTGATTTCCGACCAGACCTGGTCACGCCCCGACCTGCTGGCCTGCCTGCAAGACCGCAAGGGCGCCGAGCCCCTGCATTTCGAACGCTGCGATTTCAACGAGGCGGACCTCTCGCGGCTCGACCTGCGCGGCGCGCAGTTCACCCTTTGCAACTTCGCCGAGACCTCGTTCGACCGCACCCTGCTGTCGGACACCCGCTGGGCCGGATGCAGGGCGCGCCAGGCCGACTTCGGCCTTGCGGACCTGACGAACGCGCGCTTCCAGGACTGCGACCTGAACAACACGCAGTGGTCGCGCGCCAAGATGGCCTCGGCGTTCTTCAGCGGCGTGAAGCTCACGGGCGCGCATTTCGGCGAAGTGTCGGCGCTGGGCATCGGCTTCAAGGACTCGCTGCTGGTGGATGCGCACCTGCGCGGCATGTCGTTTCGCAAGCAGACACTTGAACAGCTCGACTTCTCCGAGGCGGACCTGTCGGGCTGCGATTTCCGCGAGGCGGTGTTCGAGGGCGGCAGCCTGCGCAACGCGCACCTGAAGCTCGCGCGCTTCGAAGGCGCCGACTTGCGCGAGGTCGATCTCGGCGGGCTGCGGCTCGCGAACGCGGCCCAGTTCAAGGGCGCCACCATCTCGCACCGGCAGGCCGCGTCGCTGGTCGAGGAACTGGGCCTGCGCGTGGTCTGAACTCAGGCTGACGTGGGCCGACTGTGCACCACCAGCTTCGGTGTGAAGTACTGAAGCACTTCGCCGCGCTGGTTGCGTGTCTGGCAACGCATCGTGACCATTGCGCGGCCGGGCTTGGAGCGCGAAGGCGTGATGTCGACCACTTCGCTCACCACATGCAGCACGTCGCCGGGGCGCGTGGGCTTGGGCCATTGCAGCTCGCCGCCCGAGCCGATGATGCCTTCGGCCAGGGGAATGCCGCTGTCCACCAGCAGCTTCATCGTGAGGGCGGCGGTGTGCCATCCGCTCGCCGCGAGGCCGCCGAAGAAGGTTTTCTTCGCGGCCTCTTCGTCGGTGTGAAAGGGCTGCGGATCGAACTGCTGCGCAAAGGCCTTGATCTGTGCCGCGTCCAGCAGGTGTTCACCGCTTTGAAAGCGATCGCCGACCGACAGGTCTTCGAGGTACAGCGACCGCTTCGCGCCGGTTTCAGGGAGTGCAGCCATGGAGGTTCCTTGTTGTTCCTGCCGGCATTCTCGATCGAAGCAGGCTTCAGACGCGCTCGAGGATCGTCGCGATGCCCTGCCCGCCGCCGATGCATTGCGTGGCCAGCGCATAACGGCCCTTCTCGCGTGCCAGCAGCGATGCCGCCTTGCCCGTGATGCGCGCGCCGGTCGCGCCCAACGGATGACCGATGGACAGGCCACCGCCGTCGAGGTTGATCTTCGACGGATCGAGCCCCAGGTCGCGAATGCAGGCCAGCGCCTGCGACGAGAAGGCTTCGTTGATCTCGATCACGTCCAGGTCCGATGCGCTCAGGCCTGCGCGTGCCAGCGCCTTGCGGGTCGCGGGGATCGGGCCGATGCCCATGATGGCCGGGTCGACGCCCACGGTCGCGAACGAGCGGATGCGTGCCAACGCCTGCAGGCCGTGCTTCGTGGCGAAGGCATCGCTGGTGACGAGCACCACGGCCGCGCCGTCGGTGAGCGGCGACGAGGTGCCGGCCGTGACCACGCCGTCCGGGCGAAAGGCCGGCTTGAGCGATGCAAGCGCTTCGGCCGAGGTCGTGGGGCGAATGCAGCCGTCCGCATCGATGACGTCGCCCGAAGCCAGACGCACCGGCACGATCTCGCCGGCCAGGCGCCCTTCAGCGCGGGCGGCAGCGGCCTTGCGATGCGACTCGACCGCGAAGGCCTCCTGGTCGGCACGGCTCACATTCCAGCGCTGGGCGACGTTCTCGGCGGTCTCGCCCATCGAGATGTAGGCGTCGGTGTTCGCCAGCAGTTCGGGACTGGGCGAGAAGTTGAAGCCGCCCTGCGGCACCATCGTCATCGACTCCACACCCACGCACAGGAAGGCGTCGCCCATGCCCGCCTCGATCTGCGCAGCGGCAATGTGCACCGCCTGCATCGACGAACCGCAGAAGCGGTTGACCGTCATGCCGCCCACTTCATGCGGCAGGCCCGCCAGCAGCCCGACGACGCGCGCAAGATTGTTGCCCTGCGAGGCTTCGGGGTAGGCGCAGCCCAGGATGATGTCTTCGAGCAGCGCGGGGTCGAGGTCGGTGCGCTTCAGCAGGCCACTGACCACGCCGGCGGCCAGCGTGTCGGGTCGCACTTCAGCAAGCGCGCCCTTCTTCGAGAAATGGAAGGGCGAGCGTGCGTAGGCGGAAATGACGGCTTTCATGAAAACTCTCCTTGGTGCAAATACCTACCATCCAATCGGTAGGCTTTGAAGTCAAAAAATAGGCACGCCCTGCGTGCCTGCGATGCAGCCCGGCCGTCAGCCGGGCAATGAACTCTTCAGTTGCGCGATGGCTTCGTCGAAGTCTTCGACGCGGCCCGTCATGCGCGAGGTGATCAGCGCCCCCTGGCAGACGGAAAACACATAGGCGGCCAGCGAAGCGACCGGGCTGCCCTTCTCTCGCGCCGGTGCCAGCGCGCCCAGCACGCCGGTGAGCCACATCACCTGCGTGTTGCGCAGCTCCTGCACCGCCTGGCGCAGGTCTTCGTTGATGCAGTCCCAGCCCGGCGCCAGCGCCCCGGCCGGACACACGCCCGAGCCGGCCCGCAGCGTGTTGCGGTACATGCGGAAATAGGATTCGAGCGCGTCTTCAGGCTCGCGCGCCCGTGCCGCGTCCCAGTCCTTGAAGAACTGGGTGGCCTGGCGGATCACGGCCACGCCCAGTGCTTCCTTGGTCGGGAAGTGGTGGTACAGGCTGGCCTTGCGGACGCCGACCGCATCGGCCACATCCTGGAAGCTGAAGCCCAGGTACGAGCGTGTTTCGATGAGCTTGCGCGCCACCCCGAGGATCTGGTCCCGGGTGCTGCCGCTGGCGAGGGCTGTGGCGCTGGTCATCTACCTACTATAAGGTAGGGAACATCCCACCACAAGCCGAGGTGTCATCCATGCGTCAGTTCAATCGGCCTTGATGCTTGCGGCCTTCACGATACGACCGTTGCTCTCGAACTCGCTGGCGATCTCCTTGGCAAAGGCGGCCGGGCTGCCGCCGGTCGGCACGTTGTCGGTGGCCGTGAGCTTGGCGCGCAGCTCGGGGCTGGCCAGCGCCTTGTTGATCTCGGCGTTGTACCGGGCGATCAAAGCGGGCGGCGTGGCAGCGGGCGCGAACACGCCGAACACCGAATTGATGTTCGCCGCCTTGTAGCCCAGCTCGCCCAGCGTGGGCACCTGCGGCAGGCTTTCCAGCCGCGCCGGCGCACCCACGGCCAGCGGGCGCAGCTTGCCCGACTGGATGTGCGACGAGAGCGTCGGGCTCGCATTGGTCGACAAAATCTCGAACTGCCCGCCGATCGCATCGTTGAGCTGCTGGCCGCCGCCCTTGTAGGGCACGTGCGTGATGTCCACACCCGCCGCCGCATGCAACTGCTCCAGCACGATGTGCCCCAGCGACGCCGAGCCCGACGTCGCCCAGCGCACCGCGCCCGGATGCGCCTTGGCTTCGTCGATCAGCGCGCGGAAATCCTTCGCCTTGCTGGCCGGCGTGGCGATCAGCAGCACCGGCGAATACATCACGCTCGCCACCGGTGCCACGTCCTTCAGCGGATCGAAGGGCAGCTTGCCCAGGTGCGGGCTCAGCACCAGCGGGCTGATGGCCGAAAAGCCCAGCGTCGCACCGTCGGGCGCGGCCTTGGCCACGGCGTCCATGCCGATGGCGCCGCTGGCACCCGCACGGTTGTCGACGATCACCGTGGTGCCCATCTGCGCGGCGAGCCGGTCGCCCAATGCACGCGCGACCACGTCGCTGACGCCGCCTGCCGGATACGCGACGATGAGGCGCAAGGTCTTGGGAACGGCAACCTGTTGCGCGTGCGCGCCGGAGGCAGCGCACAGCGCGGCAACGGCCAGGAGTCGGGTCGCCGTGCGGCGCGAATGCTTCGAGGAAGCGAGAAAGTTCATGGTGATGTCTGCGTGAGATGGCCTCAGTCCAGCTGCAGCTTGCGCTCCTTGATCAGCCTGGACCACTTCTCATTGTCCGCCTTGACGAAGGCCGCGAACTCGACCGGGCCAAGCGAATGCACCTCAGCGCCCGCCGCAGCGAACTTCGCCTGAATGGCCGGTTGCGCCAGCGCCTTGGCCAGCTCGCCCGACAACCGATCGACCACCTCCTTCGGCATGCCGGCCGGCCCCACCAGCCCCTGGAAGCCGACCGCCTCCATGCCCGCCAGGCCCTGCTCCTTCACCGTCGGCACATCGGGCAATTGCGGATCGCGCACGGGCCCGGTCACCGCCAGCGCTTTCAGCTTGCCGCCCTTCACCTGCGGCAGCAGCACGCTGCCCGCGTCGATGAGGATCTGCGTCTGCCCGCCGAGCAGGTCCTGCACGGCAGGCGCGCTGCCCTTGTAGGGCACGTGCGTCATGTCGAGCCCCGTCACCTGGTTCATCAGCTCGCCGTTCAGGTGCGTCGATGTGCCATTGCCGCCCGAGGCAAAGTTGACCTTGCCCGGCTGCCCCTTGGCCCACGCGACGAACTCCTTGAGGTTCTTCGCCGGATGGTCCGGCCGCGTCACCGCGATGTAGCTGCCCTGGCTGATCTGGCCGATGTAGGTGAACTGCTTGATCGGGTCGTAAGGCGGCTTGCTCTGCAGATACGGCGCAATGGCGAACGGGCCCGTGTTGGCCAGCAACAGCGTGTAGCCGTCGGCCGGCTGGCGCGTGAGTTCGGTGGCCGCGATCATGCCGCTCGCGCCGGGCTTGTAGTCGACCACCAGTTGCTGCTTGAGCGCCTCCTGCAGCGGCACCTGCACCGTGCGCGCCGCAAAGTCGATGCCGCCGCCCGGCGGGTAGCCGACGATCAGGCGGATGGGTTTGGCGGTGGGAAAGCCTTGCGCCATGGCCGTGGCGCCTGCGGCGAGCAATGCCGCCGCGATCCAGATGTTCTTCTTCATGAACGGAGTCTCCTTATTGTTGGTTTGAACGAATGAAACCGCGCGCCCTCATCCGCGCGGGTGGTGCTGCGCATGCAGCTGCTTGAGGCGCTCGCGCGCCACATGGGTGTAGATGGTGGTGGTCGAAATGTCCGCATGCCCGAGCAGCAGTTGCACCGCGCGCAGGTCCACGCCGTGGTTCAGCAGATGCGTGGCGAAGGCGTGTCGCAGCGTGTGCGGCGACAGCGGCACGTGAATGCCCGCCGCAGCCGCCTGCTTCTTCACGATGACCCAGAACATCACGCGCGTCATGCCTGCGCCGCGCGCGGTCACGAACAGGTCGGGCGTCTGCTGCCCGTCGAGGATGACGGGGCGCGACTCTTCCAGGTAGCGCTCGATCCAGCGCCGCGCCTCGCCGCCGAAGGGCACGAGGCGCTCCTTGTTGCCCTTGCCGAGCACGCGCAGCACGCCGTCGTTGAGGCTCATGTCGATGGCCTTGAGCGCCACCAGCTCGCTCACGCGCAGGCCGCTCGCATACATCAGCTCCAGCATCGCGCGGTCGCGCAGGCCGAGCGGCGATTCGACATCGGGCGCGGCCAAGAGATCGTCAACCTGTTTCTCCGACAGCGTCTTGATGGCGCGCGGCATCTGCCGCGCGGGCGCCAACCGGATGCTCGGGTCGGCCGTGATGCGCCGCTCGCGCAGCGCCCAGCGAAAGTAGCGCTTGAACACGGTGAGCCGGCGGTTGGCCGATGTGGCCTTGCCCTTGCTGGACAGGCGCGCGCCCATGTAGGCCTGCAGGTCGGTCTCTTGCGCGGCGTTGAGTGCGGCACCGCTGCGCTGCGCGTGCAGCCATTGCGCGAACAGCGCCAGGTCGCGCCGGTAGGCGGCCAGCGTGTTCTTCGACAGGCCGTCCTCCAGCCAGAGGGCGTCGATGAAATCGTCGATGTCGGGCGTGGATGGAGTGGGGGGAGCAGCGGCCTCGGTCATGCGTTGCAAGATAACAAAAAGAAAAAGCCGCCCGTGGCGCGGGCGGCTTTTGTCGAAAGAAAACCGATCAGTCGAGCTTCAGGTTCTGCTTTTTCACAACCTGCTTGTAGACCTCGAACTCGGCCTTGATCTGCGCGGCGAACTGCTCGGGCGAGTTGGCCACGATCAGCGAGCCGGTGTCCTCGATGCGCTTGCGCACCGCCGGTTCTTCAACCGCCTTCTTCACGCCGGCGCTGATCTTGTCGACCACTTCCTTCGGCAGGCCCTTGGGGCCGAGGATGCCGTAGTAAGCCATGCGGTTCACCGGCTCGAGGCCGACTTCCTTGAAGGTCGGCACATTAGGCAGCGCGGCCAGGCGCTGCGGCGCCGACACCACGATCGGGATCAGCCGGCCGCTGGTGATGAAGGGCATGGCCGAGGGGATGTTGTCGAACATGATCGGCACTTGGCCGGCCACCACGTCGTTCAGCGCCGGGCCCGCGCCGCGGTACGGGATGTGCGTGACGAAGGTGCCGGTGAGGTTCTTGTACAGCTCCATCAGCAGGTGGCCGATGCCACCGGTGCCCGACGATGCGTACGAGTACTTGCCGGGGTTCTTCTTCAGCTCGGCCACGAACTCGGCGTAGTTCTTCGCCGGAAAGCTCGGGTTGACCGCAATGATGTTCGGCGTGGCCGCGATGTTGATGATCGGCGTGAAGTCGTTGATCGGGTCGTACGGCGTCTTCGGGTTGATGGCCGGGTTGGCCGCCGTGCTCGACACCGTGGCAATGCCGAGCTTGTAGCCGTCGGGCGTGGCGCGCGCGGTTTCGGCCGCGCCCACGATGCCGCCGCCACCGGCGCGGTTGATCACCACCACCGGCTGGCCCAGCACCTTGCCCAGCGGGTCCGAAATCACGCGCGCCACGATGTCCGTCGTGCCACCGGGTGCGAACGGCACGCTCAGCTCGACCGGCTTGTTGGGATAGCCCTGCGCAAAGCTCTGGCCCGCAACCGCGACCAGCGCGGCTGCTCCCACCAGGGTGCTCCATTGACGACGTAGCATCGATAACTCCTTGATTTGACTGATGTCGAAAAAACGAAAGCCCGGATGCTAGCGGCAAGGGAGCCGTTTCCGTGCTCTGGAATACCCACGGTCCGGCCGGTTTATCCTCGAAGCGGTGAACTACGCGCAGCTTCTCTTTCCCGACTTTTCCCTCATCGCCATCGGCTGGCTCCTGTGCCGCTACACCGCGCTCGACCGCCGCGTGTGGGACCAGGTCGAGAGCCTCGTCTACTACTTTCTTTTTCCGGTGCTGCTGTTCCACTCGATCGTGCGCAGCCCGCTCGATTTCGGTGCAACATCGAACCTGCTGACCGCCGGCCTGTGCATCGGCGCCTGCGGCATCGCGTTGGCCTACGCCCTGCCCTTCGTGCCCGGCCTCGGCTCGCACATTAACCGCCGCGACCATGCGGCCAGCGCCCAGGTCGCGTTCCGCTTCAACTCGTTCATCTGCCTGGCGCTGGCCGAGCGGCTGGCGGGGTCCGAAGGCCTGCTGCTCATCGCGGTGCTGATCGGCGTGTGCGTGCCCATCTTCAACATTGCGGCCGTGTGGCCGATGACGCGGCATGCGCAGACCGGCTTCGTGCGCCAGTTGGTGCGCAACCCGCTGATCGTCGCGACCGTGGCGGGGCTGCTGGCCAATGTGCTGGGCTTCACCGTGCCGGGCTGGGCCACGCCGACGCTCACGCGCATCGGCGCCGCGTCGCTGGCGCTCGGGCTGCTGGCCGCGGGCGCGGGCATGAAGTTCTCGACGCTGGGCACGGGCAAGGTGCTGGCGGTGTCGATACTGGCCATTCGGCACCTGATCCTGCCGCTGGTCGCATGGGGGCTGGCCCTGGCATTGCGGCTCGACGCAATGCAGGCCTCGGTGTTGATGGCTTTCTCCGCCGTGCCGACCGCGTCGAGCGCGTACGTGCTGGCGGCACGCATGGGCTACAACGGGCCGTATGTGGCGGGGCTGGTGACGCTGTCGACCTTGCTGGGGGTGTTGAGCCTGCCGTTTGCGCTGGCGTTGCCGAGGTAGGCCGGTAGGTCGGCTCAAGCCCCCTGGTAGAGGCGCAACGCACCCGACGACTCAGTCACCCGCTTCGCCGCAACCAGTGCTTCCACCGCGTCCATGACGCGGCGCTCTGCATCCGCCGGCGTGCGCGACATGCCCAACAGGCGGCACACGGCCCTGGCGGTGTCCGAACGCGCCGGCGTTCCCGCCTCGCGCACGACGTGCAGCACCAGCGCGGCCACCTCCTCCATGCAGACCTCGGTGACGTGCCGCTTGGACCCCTCCGTTGCATCGGCAATGCGGAACGCATCCCAGGCGACCGGTTCAGCGTGGGCCGGCCAATAGAAGGTCTCGTGAGCTTCCGTCGTACGCGGCAACGCGTGCGGCACCAGCGCCTTGAGCCGATCGACGATCCGGGGGCCCGTACGTTCAAGCCCCCAGGCGCGCGCCACGCGCTTGAACAGCGTCGACTCCGGCAACGGTCCCTCCGTGTCGATCACGAACTGAAGCTGCTCGGAGAGCCGTTGCGCCGACACGGCGCCATAGAAAGCGACCGGATCGCCAGCCGCAACGATCGCGGGTGTGTAGATGCGACGACCTGCATCATGTGCACCGACGGTGGATTTGGCGACCGATCCCATCGCCACCGTGGGCTGCGCCTCTGGTTCCGGCTCCAACAGATCGATGCCGGACACGACGACTGGCTCGACTGCATCGTCATCGCCGCCGACCTCCTGCTCGACGAGCGATTGAAGCAACAGCGAGAGCTTCTGGACCTCCGCCTCGATGTTCATCCACCAGTCCGTCGACCAGATGCGGTGAATCCGCCAGCCGAGCCCTTCGAGAACCAGTTGCCGGAGCCGGTCGCGGTCGCGCGCGGTGGCGCCCGAGTGATAGGCCCTGCCATCGCACTCGATGCCGACCAGGTAGCGGCCGGGCGCACGCGGGTCCACCACGGCCATGTCGATGCGATAGCCCGAGCAACCGACCTGGGGATGCACTGTCCAGCCCATGTCGCGCAGGGCCTTGATGACCGCGATCTCGAATGGGCTCTCCGGGTCCATGCCCGTCGGCACGCTCTGTTCGGCCAGCGCTCTCGCGCCGCGAATGGCGAACTCCAGGTAGTGCTTCAGATCGCGTACACCCGCAGCGCGCACCCGTGCCAGATCGATCTGCTCGGGCATCAGCGTGCTGTAAATGACCACGGCTTCTCGCGCACGGGAGATTGCGACGTTCAACCGGCGATGACCACCTTCGCCGTTGAGCGGCCCGAAGTTCATCGTCGTCTTGCCGGCGGCGTCCGGCCCGTAGGTGATCGAGAAAAAGATGACATCGCGTTCATCACCCTGGACGTTCTCCAGATTCTTGACGAACAGCTTCTCACCCGTTTGCGCCGCGATGGCGCGGTCCAGGTCCGGATTGGCACGACGGCGCGCGTCCAGCAAGGTGTCGATGAGCGCCTGCTGGGTCTGGTTGAAGGTGACCACGCCCAAGGTCTGGTTTCGCTTTTTCGGATTCAGAAAATGCGCTTCGATGCCCTCGACGATGGCTTCCGCCTCGGCGCGGTTCGTCCGGCTGCCGCCGCGGTCGTAGACACCCGCAACGCGCTGGAACCGGACGGCCACGTCATCGGTCACCGGCGAAGGGAAGGTGATGAGCGAGTCGTCGTAGTAGCGATGGTTGCTGAAGGTGATGAGGCTTTCGTGACGGCTGCGGTAGTGCCACTTGAGGCTGAGCTTGTTCATGCCCGCGCCAAGGCATTCGTCCAGGATGCTTTCCAGGTCTTCGACGCGCTCGTCGTCACCCGTTGCCTCGTCGCTGTCGGATGACTTGTTGAAGAAGTTGGTGGGCGGCAGTTGCTTGGGGTCGCCGACCACCACGAGCTGCTTGCCGCGCGCAATCACGCCGATCGCGTCCCACACGGGGATCTGGGACGCTTCGTCGAAGATGACCAGATCGAACTGGGAGAACCCTGCGTCCAGATACTGCGACACCGACAGAGGCGACATCAGCAGGCACGGCTTCAGCTTGGGCAGCAGCGTGGGCATGGCCTGCACGAGCTGGCGCACGGGCATGTGCGCGCGCTGCTTCTGGCGCTCGCGCAGAAGGCGCCCCATTTCCGGACTGGCCTTCGCCTCGACGCCCGCGGCGGACGGGATTTTTCCGGCCAGGGTCGCGGCGAGATAACGCTCCGTGAGCTTCTGGAAATTGGCATCCGCGACCCTGAACTCGCCGATCTTGCGTTCGTGATCGGCACTGGCAAAGTTGCGAAGAATCGGGTCGACGTCGATGGCCTTCTTGGCCCACCAGTTTCGATAGCTGAATTCGAAGTGCTGCGCCACATCACCCAGCCCGACAAGGCCGCGCTCCAGGTCGGACACCAAGCCCTGCAACCCTAGTGCGATAGCTTGCTCGCGCGCATTGCGCCACAGGCACCACGCCTGCAAACGCTGCCTGGCCGATTGCCAGCCGGCCACGACGCCCTGGATGCGTTCGAGCGCGCCGTCCGCTTGACTCGGGCCAGCGACAGGAGCCACCGGCTTCGCGGTGTCGTTCAGCGTGTCGAGTTTCTGGCGCATGTCGCGCAGCGCGCTTCGGAAATCGAGAAGGGCTTGCCCGACCTTCGCATCGGGCTCCAGCGCCGCGCGGTTTTCAGCGACGAGCGGCGACAGAGCGCTTCTCAGAGCCTGCGCGCGTTGTTCATCCCCGGCTGCGACCCGCGACACCGCCTGTGCGAACTGCCCGGCCCATTCCTCATGGGATGCCAACGACTGCCAATCCGTATGGATGCCGTCGTAGGCGCCTTCGAGCAGCGCCTGCGCATCCGCATGCATCGACTGCAGCACCAGGTCCTCTTCGTTCAATTCGACCAGTGGCTGCAGCATCGCATCGACCTGTGCGGTCTGGGGTCGCTTCATGTCTTCACGGAAAGCGGCCAGTTTCGCGGTGACTGCACGCTTGCCCAGCAGCGCTTTCAGCCACCAAGAGGCCTTCGCGGCAGACCAACTCGCGAGCAGCTCGGCACCGTTGAGCTTGGCAAGTTGTGGCGTCCAACCGGAACCGACGCTCGCCCAATGCTTGGCGCGGGCCGCGCCGTGCTTCACCAGCGCCTGGACACGCGCACGCGCCGATGGGTCGTGTGCTTGCCGGGCAAGGCTCGCAGGAACCTTGGGGGCCGCGAGCAAGGTGTCGGCCAGCGCATCCAGATTGGCATAGCCATCCATGCTCAAGCCTGTGAGCCCCTGGCCCAGGACCGGTTCCAGCGCCTGCGCCCTGGCATGCAGCACCGTGGTCACGCGGGCCAGCTCCTGACAGGCGGCCAGCAGATCGTCGCCCCAGGTCGGACGCCATTGCGTCATGCCGATGAGACTGAGCGGATGCCCGTTCAGTCCGCCGATGGAACCCGCCAGCGCGGCCATGCTGCGTGAGCTTTCCCGCAGCTTGTCGAGTTGGTCGCGCTGGTGCGTCAGTGCATCGGCCCAGGGCATCGCCGAAGGCTCCTTGCCCGCATGGCCCAGGCAGGCGCCGATCGCGTCGAACACCGTCAGGCCGTTGGGGTAGCTCCGGTGCAGGGCATCGACGAGGCCATTGAGGTCCTGGCGCAGTTGCGCAAGACGCTCCGCCTCCCGGGACCAGTCGTCGGTCGTGCGCTGGCCGGCCATGTCCAGCGCGCTTCCCAGTTGCTGCAGCACCTCGGCCTTTTTCGACTTCGAGGAATGCAGTTCCAGGCAGAACGGCCCCAGCCCGATGGCGGTGAGCCGCCGGTGAACGACCGACAGCGCGGCCATCTTCTCGGACACGAAGAGAACGGTTTTCCCCTTCCCGAGGCTGTGGGCAATGATGTTCGCAATGGTCTGGCTCTTGCCCGTGCCGGGTGGCCCCTCCAGCACGAGGTCGCGTCCGGTATCGACCGCGCAGATGGCCTTCAACTGGGAGGAGTCCGAGAGCAACGGCGCCAGGATGTCCTGCGGCTTGTAGCTCTGGTCCAGCCGCTCGAATTCACCTGCTTCCCCGTCGCGCACGAACGGCTGGCCCGGGTTGTCGATGAGGTGCCGCACCACGCGATTGGCCCTGAGCTGGTCCGTGCGATCCTGCAGGTCCTTCCACATCAGGTACTTGGTGAAGGAAAAAAGGCCCAGGTGCGCTTCCTCGCGGACCTCCCACTTCCTGATTTCGGCCACGGCCAGGCGAAAAGCCTGCAGCACGCGGTTCACGTCGATGCCCTTCTCGTCGACGGGCAGGGTGTCGAGCCCCGGAATCCGCAACTCGAAGTTCGCCTTGAGGAACTGAAGGAGCGTCGGATTGACGATGGCTTCGTCGTCGTGCCGGGTCAGCCTGAAACCCGAGCGCACGGACTGGCGCTGCAAGGTGACGGGCACCAGCAGGATGGGCGCGACGTTCTTGCGCTCGGACTTCTCGTCCTCGGTCCATTGCAGCAGGCCGAGGGCCAGGTAGAGGGTGTTGGCGCCGCCTTCCTCCAGGCCCGTTCGCGCCGCCGTATGGATGGCCAGGAGGCGACCGTCCAGTTCTTCCTGGGCAACCTTCGCCAGCAGGTCGCGATTCGACAGTGCCTCGAGCGCCATGTCGTCCAACGGCGTGCGACCGTTGCGGTCGGCATGCACTTGCGCCATGCGCGGGTCTGCGCCTTCCATGATCGACGGCAGCGCCCGGACCTTGAAGTCCTTGCCTTCGGACAAGACGTCTTCCAGCCGCGCAAGGTCGGGGGCAACGAATTGCAGCGTCGTCTTCGTCGCCTTGAAATTCAGGAGCTTGTTGCGAAGCGTCAGGTCCAGCAGCCGCGACTTCCACTTCGACAGGCGACCTTCGGGCGTGTCGGCGTAGCTCAGGTCCAGGGGCACCAATGCGCCGACATCCAGGTCGGGCATGTGAGGCATCGACTCGATGCCGGCAGGCTGCTCTTCCATCGGCTCACCGTCCGGCCGCTTTGGCGATGCGGCCTTCGAGGGCAGCGGCCGGATCTGGACTTCGCGGGCACGATGAATGTCCACCGCGTAGCGAAACGCCTCCTCTTCGAGCAGGAGCGCATTGCCTTGTTCCATCGCGATGCGAAGCGTCGGACGATGGCTGGCGTGCAGCGCCACGCCCGTGGTCTCGAACACAAGCAATTCGCCGCTGTCGACCCGCTTGCGTATGGCTTGCACGTCGTCGGTCAGAGGGTCCGGAAAACTCGCCGGATGAAGCCAGACACCCACCCAGGCGTGCCCTTCCTTGAAGAGGACCACAGCACGCAATCCGGCCTGCTCGAAGCAGGAGGCAAAGAGCATCGCCAGGTCGAGGCATGTCGCCACGCTCGTGTCGAGGATGCGGTCGGGCGTGCGGATTTTCTGGCCGTCGGTGCCGAACGATGCGGGCGGCTCCGCGTAGTGCAAGCCCGCGGCGCTGATGGTGCTGTAGATGGCGGATATCTGCTTCCAGACGACGTCGCGGCTTTTTGACTGGTAGCCGTCCATCGAGAGTTCATGGTGGGCAGCCCTGAGAAGACTCGCGGCCTTGCCGACCAGCACGTCGACGGCCGGGTTGTTCGGCATGCAGAACGCCGCCAGGAGTTCGGGAAGGGCGCGCGTGCCGGCCCATTGGTCATAGGCAAGCACCTGCACCGCGCGATCTGCACGCGCAACTTCCTGGTTGCCTACATGCGCGGTGATCGTGATCGATGCCGTCAGAGCCTCCTGGAGTTCAGCCAGGTAGCTGTGGTCCGGCCGCAGATCGAGCGGAGAAATGCGCCGTGATTCGCCGGGCCCCAGACGGTCGAAGCGCAGCTTGACGCCTTCGGCGAAGCGGGGATTGCACGCCACCAGAACCTCGAAGTTTTCCAGCGCATCGGCGCCGGTGTTCGTCAGGCGCAGCGAGCGGATAACCGGCACGGCGTTCTGGATGGAGGCGTAGCCGAGCGTCGCATCGGCCTCGACCTCGATGCGCATGCGCTGGAGGGACATGGCGGGTTCCGGCGTCGCCGCCACGTCCATCTCCGAAGACTCGGCGCTGTCCTGCGCATTCATAGGCGGCTCCCTCGTTGTTGTTGAAGCAAGGCAATTTTTCAGAAACGCTGCAGCATCGCCGGCACAGCCGACGCCAACATGGCCACGCCCGAAGCGGTCAGCAGGCCCAGCACCAGCTTGCGAAACGCCGCCTCGCTGATGCCCACATAAAGCCGTGCGCCGAGCAGCACCGGCACCGCGACGGCCAGCGCCACCACCGCCAGCAGCGGCACGGTCGAGGCCCCGATGCTGCCACTCGCGAGATGGATCGCGAACGCGACCATCAGCATCGACAGGTTGAAGTTCTGGATCACCGCGCGCTGCGTGTCGCGCTGAAAGCCGCGCAGCGTGCACCAGAGCGTGGGAATGGTGCCCGAGAAACCGCCGATGCCGGCCATCGCACCGCCGATGGCACCAGCCACACCGTCCGCCGCGCGCCCACCGAAGGTGATCTTCGGCAGGTGCTGCGACATCAGCATGGCCGGGCACCACAGCACCAGCAGCACACCGAGGCACAGCTTGAAGACCACGAGATCGAGGTGCGGCAACAGCCACACACCGAAGGGCACGCCCACGAGCCCGCCAAGCACGAAGGGCCAGAGAAGACTCTTGTCGAAGGCACGGCGCACGGTGATGGCGGCAATCACCTGCCCGGTGAGCGCGCCGAACAGCGCCAGCAACGCGGCCAGTTGGGGCTCCAGCGTCCAGGCCCAAACCGACATGGCGACCAACCCGAATGCAAAGCCCGACAGGCCTTGCACAAAACCCGCCAGCACGGCGCCAGCGATCACAGACACATACAAGGCTTGCATGCGGCCGATGATATCGGCCGCACCCGCTTCAGACGCCCGCTCAGGCCGAGGCCGGCACCAGCGCCGTGCGACGCACGCGGCGCACGTTGAAGGCGCTGGCGATCAGCACGCCCTGCACCAGCGCCAGGCCGACGATCACGCTCGTGTACTGGCCCGCATCCATCAGGCGGCCGAACACCAGCGGTGCCAGGGCCTGCCCGATGTCGAGCCCTGCATACACCACGCCGTACACGCGGCCGGTGGCATTGGGCGGTGTCGATTTCTTGACCAGCAGATCGCGCGACGGCCCGGCGATGCCCGAGACAAAACCCATCGCGCCGAACAGCACCGGCACCATGAACGGCGGGAACTCGGCGAAGGCCAGGATCAGCGCCAGCATGGCCGCGATGCCGAAGCCCGCGCCCACGATGCGCTCGCAGCGCGACGGGTCCGACGCCAAGAAGCCGCCCACGACCATGCCCACGGCGCTCGCCACCATGTAGACCGTGAGGCACACCGCCACCAGCGCCACCGGCACTGCGTGCAGATGGCCCGCAGCCGCCGGCGCGAAGGTCTGCACCACGCTGATCACCGCGGCATAGAAGAAGAAGAAACCGAAGCACATCCACACAGCCGGGATGCGCAGAAAGTCGAACTCGCCACCGGCCGGCGCGTGCTCGCCCTGCCCCGTGGCCTTGTGCACGGCGGCTGCATCGAGCGACAGCACGCTGCGGTACACCCACAGGATCAGCAGCACCACGACGGCCACCGCGCCCGCCGAGGCCAGCGCCACGCGCCACGAAAAGGCAATGGCAATCGGCACCACGAAGGCCGGCGCCAGCGCCCAGCCCAGGCTGCCGGTGATGCCGTGCACGCTGTAGGCATGGCCCAGCCGGGTCGGCGCGACCTTGCGGTTGAACAGCGTGTAGTCGACCGGGTGGAACACGCCGTTGCCGATGCCGCCGACCACCGCGCACAGCAGCAGCATCCAGTAGCTTTGCGCCATCGCGTAGCCGAAGGCGGCCAACCCCAGCGCCCCCAGCCCGACGAACAGCACCGGGCGCGGGCCCAGCTTGTCGACGATGAAGCCCGAGGCCGCCTGCACGATGCACGACACGACGAAGAACACGGTGAGCACCGCACCCAGCTCGGTGTAGCTCACGTTGAACGCGTCCTTGAGCCACGGAAACAGCGGCGCCAGGATGAGCTGGCTGAAATGGCTGACCGCGTGGGCCAGGCCGACCAGCCCGATCAGCTTGGCGTCGGTGCGCAAGGTGGTGGGGGGAACAGCGGTCGAGGAAGTGGAGGACATGGATTGCTACAAAAAACCGGAGCGGGCTCCGATGCTATGCGGCGCCGACGCGGCAGAATGGCGATACAGCGACAACATTTGTCGAAACTATGCCAAGCGCCGCCTTCCCCTACTCCGAGAACGCCGCACCCGCCAAGCCGCGTGGGGCGGCGAGTGCGCCCGCGAACAGCGTCGGCCCGCTCACGCCGCACCTGTACGCGCCCGACGCGGTGCGGCCATTGCGCGCCAAAGAGCACTTTCTGAGCGCCGACACGCTGGTCGAGCTGCACGAGCATCCGTGGCCCCAGCTCACCTTCTCGACGCGTGGCGTGATCCGGCTCAGCACGCAGGACGGCAGCTACATCGTGCCGCCCTCGCGTGCGCTCTGGGTGCCGGCCAACATGCCGCACAGCATCACGCTGATCGAAGACGCGGAACTGCGCACCGTGTACCTGCACGCATGGCTCGCGCCCACCTGGGAAAAATGCGAGGTGCTGGAGATCAGCCCGCTGCTGCGCGCGCTGATGCTGGCGCTGGACACCACGCCCGACGGCCTGCCGCCCGCCGATCCGCAGGCACCGCAGCGCGAACGCATGATCGCTCCGCTGCTGGTCGACGAGGTGGAGCGCGCCACGCAAATCCGCATCGACGTGCCCCTGCCCACCGACAAGCGCCTGCGCCAGTTGTGCGAGACGCTGCTGCGCAACCCGGCCGACCGCGCCACGCTGGCCGAGCGCGCCGCCACCATCGGCGCCAGCGAGCGCACGGTGGCGCGGCTGTTCCGCGACCAGCTCGGCATGAGCTGGCAGCAATGGCGCCAGCAGGCCGTGATGGCGCACGCGCTGCCGTTGCTGGCGCGCGGCATGGCGGTCAGCCAGGTGGCGGCCGCCAGCGGCTATGCCACCGACAGCGCCTTCTGCGCGATGTTCAAGGCGGCCACCGGCCGCTCGCCGACTTCGTTCCAACACCGAAAGCGCCCCGCCGCCACGTGAGGTCGCCAGGGCTGCCGTTCACGGCGGCTCTGGCAAGATCGGCGACCGACGACACCATGCACCCACCGATCCCCCTGCAGATGGCGCCTCCCTCCGGGCCGCGAACGTGGACCGCCGACATCGGCCTGCGCATCCGCCGCCATTTCCTGCTGAAGGCGGTGGGCACCACGGTCTTCACGTGGCTGTTCTTCATCGGTTACTTCCACCTGCTGCGCAACCCGGCCTTTCCGGTCACGGTGATGCCGCTGACAGCGCTGGACCACCTGATTCCGTTCCAGCCCTACACGCTGGGCGCCTACCTCTCGCTCTGGGTGTACGTCGGCATCGCGCCGGGGCTGCTGCTCAGCTTTCGCGAGCTGGTTGTCTACGGGCTGTGGATCGGCGCGCTGTGCCTCAGCGGCCTGAGCCTCTTTTACTTCTGGCCGACCCAGATACCCCCTTTGTCCATCGATGTCTCGGGCTTCCCCGGTTTCGCGATGCTGCAAGGGGTGGACGCGGCGGGCAATGCCTGCCCATCGATGCATGTGGCCGTGGCGATCTTCACCGCCATCCGCCTCGGGCAGGTGCTGCGCGAAGCCCGCACGCCGGCCCTGCTGCGGGTGCTGAACTGGGCCTGGTTTGCCGCCATCGCCTACTCGACGCTGGCGGTCAAGCAGCATGTGGTGCTGGACGTGCTGGCCGGCGCCCTGCTCGGTATGGCGTTCGCAATACCCTCGCTGCGCTGGCGGCCCCACAGGCGTTTTCGAGGGGATGCCCCTGCCGTTTGAGCGGATATCATCGGTCATCACTGACCACAGGCCGAAGAGGAAGGGATCGATCCATGGCATACCCGACATGGGTGGCAATCGACCGGCGGCAGCACATGACGACAGGCATCGCACGATGAGTTCGCTGAAGGAATTGCAGGACCTGATCCACGAGAAATACGGCATCGAACCGTCGAAGCTCGATCCCCACGCATCGATGCGCGAAACCGGCGGGCTCGATTCGCTGGCCCTTGCCGAATTCCTCTTTGCCATCGAAGACCATTTCGGCATCACCATGCCCGACGAGGACGCGAACATCGACACCCTGGCCGACCTCTCGGCGCTGGTCGACAAGGTCGTTGCCGCGAAGGCGGCGCAGAAAGCCGCGTGAACCACGAAGTCGCCGTCACCGGGCTGGGCGTCATGGCGCCGCACGGCGACGAGCCCGGCGCGTTGTTCCAGTCCTTGCTGCAAGGCCGCTCGGCCATCCAGCCCGTCTTTCCCGAACTGCCCAAGCCAGCGGCCGCAGCCACGGTCGCATTCGATGAAACGCGCTGGTTCACCAAGCTGCAGCTCGCGGGCGTCGACCGCGTCAGCCAGCTCGCGGTGGCCGCCGCCGACCTGGCGATGCGCGACGCGGGCATTCAGACAGGTGACGCCGACCCCGAGCGCATCGGCGTGTTCGCCGGCTGCGGCATGGGCGGTGCCGCCGCGCTCGAAGCGGCCTATCGCGGCAACGGCCGCGTGTCGCCGCTCACCATTCCCGCCTTCATGCCGAACGCGCCCGCCGCCCATGTGGCGATGCGCCAGGGCGTGCAGGGCCCGGTGCTCACCTATTCCGTCGCCTGCGCCTCGTCGTCGGCGGCCATTGCCGAAGCGGCCAAGGCGATACAACGCGGCGAAATCGACATCGCCATCGCCGGTGGCAGCGAAGCGCTGATCGTGCCGGGCGTGGTACTGGCCTGGCAGGCGATGCAGACGCTGGCCACCTTCCCGCCGGGCGAGGCGGCCAGTGCGGTGCGCCCCTTCGCCACCGACCGCAGCGGTTTCGTGCTGGGCGAAGGCGCGGCCTTCCTGGTGCTCGAATCCGTCGAACGCGCACGCCGCCGCGGCGCCCGCAGCTACGCCACGCTGGCCGGCTGGGGCCTGAGCAGCGACGCCACCCATCTGACCAAGCCCGACGCCCCGGGACAGGCCCGCGCCTTGCGCACCGCCCTGCGCCAGGCCGGCCTGCAGCCGCGCGACGTGGGTTATTGCAATGCGCACGGCACGGCCACGCGCATCGGCGACGTGGTCGAGCGCAATGCGCTCGCGGATGTGTGGGGCAACGACCTCGACCTGCTGCGCGTCAGTTCGACCAAGGCGCTGCACGGCCACATGCTGGGTGCGGCGGGCGCGCTCGAAGCGCTCATCACTGTGCTCGCGCTGCACAACCGGCAACTGCCGCCCAATGCGAACTGCAGCGAGATCGATCCGGCCTGCAGCCTTCACCTGGTGACGCCGAACGACACGGCCGCGCCGGCGCTCGAAGCCGCCATCAGCAACTCCTTCGCCTTCGGCGGCACGAACTCGGTGCTGCTCTTTCGCCGCGCCTGACGCGCAGGCTACGCGGGCCTGGCCTGCGGCGCCACCGCGCAGAGCCACGTCACGAAAGCGCTGACCAGCGCGTCGTCCGTCCTGCTCGGCGCCACGAAGACGCTGTAGCCCCGGCTCGACGGCGCCCGGTGCGGGCAGGCCAGCACCAACTCTCCCGAACGCAGCTCGCGCTCGACGAAATACTCGGGCACCAGCCCCACGCCCAGGTCTGCGCGCACGGCGGCGACCAATGACGAGAACAGATCGAAGCGATGCCCCGCCACCAGGTTCTCGGGCGGGCGCGCATGCGCCACCTGACCGAACCATTCCTCCCATGCGCCCATCCGCGTGCGAAGCTGAAGCAGCGGCGCGGCGCTGAAATCGCCCAGCGCCATCGCGGCCCGGCCCTTCGCATGCGGAGAGCACACCGCCACGCAGAACTCGCCCATCAAGGGCCGCGCATTGGCACCGGGCCACACCGCATCGTCGTACTGCACGCCCACGTCGAAGGACATGTCTTCCATGTAGAGGTGCGTCGGAAACACCTGCAGATGCAGGCTGCAGCCCGGATGCAGCGCCATGAACTGCGGCAGCAGCGGCATCAGCCAGCCCTCGGCCACCACGGGCACCGCGCCCACCAGCAGGCGCAGGCCATCGGTGCGCTGGGCCATCGCTTCGAGCGTGTGGTTCTGCAGCCGCAGCAGGTCGCCGGACACCTGGCCGTGGTAGCGCCGCCCGGCCTCGGTAAGTTCGGTGCCGCGCGCCGTGCGCTGCACCAGCCGCACGCCGATCTGCGATTCGAGCAGCCGCAGTTGCTGGCTCACCGCGCTGTGCGTGAGGCACAGCTCTTCCGCGGCCTTGCCGACGCCGTGGTGACGCGCCACCGCATCGAAGATCAGCAACGCGCGGGTGCTTGGAATGTGGCGACGCATGCCGGCCATGGGGTGCTCGCTCGTTAGAAAAACTGACAACGCCGAAGATTAAACCAGAGCAGGCACTTATCACAGCCGCAAGAATCGCTGACGACGCCGCGCCAGCGGCGCCTGCCTGCCCTCGTTCTTTTTTCCTTCAAGGACATCACCGCACCATGCCCCGCTCCGTGTCTTTCCGCCTCGCTCCGCTCGTCCTCGCCCTGGCGTCCGTCGCCGGTGTCGCCCACGCCCAGAACGCCGCCGTCGCGGCCACGCCTGCGCAGGTGCGGCCCGAAATCGACAAGGCCTACACGCAACTGATGGCCTCGCCCGCCATCCAGAAGCTGCTCGAATCCGTCAAGGACGACCATGCGCGCTCGGTCGAAGACCTGAAGATGCTCACCGAGATCGAGGCACCGCCGTTCAAGGAACAAAAGCGCGCTGAAGCCTTTCTCGCACGCATGAAGGCGCTGGGTCTTGCCGACGCGAAGATCGATGCCGAAGGCAATGTGGTTGGTCTGCGCAAGGGCACGGGCAACGGGCCCAAGCTGCTGATCTCGGCCCACCTCGACACCGTGTTCCCTGCGGGCACCGACGTGAAGGTCAAGGAGCGCGACGGCAAGCTCTACGCGCCCGGCATCTCGGACGACACGCGCGGGCTGTCGGTGCTGCTCTCGTGGATCAAGGTGCTCAACGACAACAAGATCCAGACCGTGGGCGACCTGCTGATCGTGGGCAATGTGGGCGAAGAAGAACTGGGCAACCTGCGCGGCATCAAGGCGGTCTTTCGGGACAACCTCGACATCGACGGCATGGTCGGGCTGGAGCCTGCGCCCGAAGGCACGGTGCTGATGCTGGGCACGGGCAGCCACCGCTACGAGGTGAACTTCAAAGGCCCGGGCGGCCACAGCTTCGGCGCCTTCGGCCAGGTGCCGAGCGCCATCCACGGCATGGGCCGCGCCATCGCGAAGATCGCGGAGATCCGCACGCCGAGCTTCCCGAAGACCACGTTCACTGTCGGCACGGTGGGCGGAGGCACTTCGGTCAACACCATCGCGCCCGATGCGCGCATGGCCGTGGACATCCGCTCGGACGAAATGGCACCGCTGCTGGAAACCGAGAAGAAGATCCTCGCGGCCATCGACGAAGCCGTGGTCGAGGAAAACAAGCGCTGGAACGTGAACACGCTGAGCGTGAGCACCCGGCTGATCGGCGACCGTCCGGGCGGCCGCACGCAGTCCGACACGGTGATCGTCGAGGCGGCCACGCGCTCGAACGCGGCCTTCGGCCACAAGACGCTGCTGACGGGCGCGAGCACCGACGCCAACGTGCCGATGGCGCTGGGCATCCCGGCCATCATCATCGGCGGCGGCGGCAAGACCGGTGGCTTCCATGCGCTGAGCGAGTGGATCGACGTGACCGACGGCTGGAAGGGCGCGCAGAACTCGCTGGTGACGGTGCTGGGCCTGGTCGGCGTGCAAGGTACGAGCACGCCCCTGCTGGAAAAGCGCCCGCCTCGCACGAAGTAAGCGGGTACGACCGCAGGCGTGGGCCGGGGACTCTCCGGTATGCTGGTGGCCGCTTTCCACCATGCTTACCGACAGGAGGCCACCATGCACGCTCGCTCCACCCTCATCGCCCTGGCACTGCTCGCAGCGGGCGCCTCGGCGCAAGCCAACAACCTGCTCGACCAGTTGAAGGAAAAAGCCGGCGAAGCAGCCAGCGCCAACACGCAAGGCGGCGGTGCCAGCGGCGGCTCCGCGCTCGGCGATCTGGGCAGCAAACTCGGTTTCAAGATGCCCGCCATCGGCTCCAGCACCATGGGCAATGCAGCCGGCGTGCTGCAGTACTGCGTCAAGAACAACTACCTGGGCGGCGACGCGGCCTCGGTCAAAGACAAGCTGCTCGCCAAGATCACCGGCCAGAAGCCGCAAGAGACCGGTTTTGCCAGCGGCGCGAAGGGCCTGCTCAAGGGCGGCGACGGCCAGACGCTCAACTTCAAGGTGCTGTCGTCGAAGGTCAAGACCAAGGCCTGCGACTACGTGCTCAAGAACGCGACGTCGCTGATCTAGCCCCGGCCCCGGCCACGCCCCATCTTTCTTCAGACCTCCGTGCGCCCGGGCGTGGCGCACCGCGTGCCCGAGACCTCGACCCCCGTCTCGACCTCGCGCACCAGCATTTCCTTCATGAATCCGGCTACCACCTCCCCTACCCTGCGCCAGCGCCTCTCCCGCTGGGTCCCCTGCCTTGCCTGGCCCCGCCCGTCTGCCGCGCTGCTGCGCAACGAGGCGATGGCCGGCATCACGGTGGCGCTGATGGTCATTCCGCAAGGCGTGGCGTATGCCGCGCTGGCCGGCATGCCGCTGGTGACGGGTGTGTATGCGGCGCTGTTCCCGGCGCTGATCGCGGTGATGTTCAGCTCGTCGCAGCGGCTGTCGGTCGGGCCCACGGCGCTCACCAGCCTGCTGGTCGGTGCCTCGCTTGCGCCGCTCGCGGTCGCGGGCAGCGCCGAGTGGGTGGCGATGGCGGTGTGGCTCACGCTGATGTCGGGCGCCGTGCAGATCGTGCTGGGCGCAGGGCGCTTCGGCTGGCTGCTGCGGCTGGTCAATTCGCCGGTGCTGATCGGCTTCACGCAGGGCGCGGCGGTGCTGATCGCCATTTCGCAACTGCCGGCGCTGCTGGGCTTCACGGGCCGCACCATTCCGCAGGTGCTGCAGGGCGGCCCGCTGCCCGACCTCGTGGCCATCGCCTTCGGCCTGGGCAGCATCGCGGTGCTGTTCCTGGGCAAGCGCATGGTGCCGCGCTTTCCGAGCACGATGGCGCTGGTGGCCGGCGCGGCCGCGATCAGCTGGGTCATCGACTACGCGCTGCGCGGCGGTGCCGTGGTGGGCAGCCTGCCTTCGGGCCTGCCGTCGTTCTACTGGCCTGGCCTGCTGCCGCTGGGCACGCTCGGCGCGCTGGTGCTGCCCGCGCTGATGATCACACTGGTGAGCTTTCTTGAAACCGCGTCGAGCGCCAAGGTCGACAACGCGCGCGCCGGCACGCTGTGGAACGAAAACCAGGACCTGATCGGCCAAGGGCTCGCCAAGCTGGCCTCGGGCTTCTCGGGCGCGTTCCCGACCAGCTCGTCGTTCTCGCGCTCGGCGATCACGCTTTATGCGGGCGCGCAGACCGGCTGGGCCACGCTGTTCAGCGTGGTGGTGGTGGCCGGCGCGCTGCTGTGGCTGATGCCGCTGCTGTACCACGTGCCGCAGGCGGTGCTGGCGGCGGTGGTGGTCACGGCCATCCTGGGCCTTGTGAAGCCTGCGAGCTTTCGCGCGCTGTGGCGCATCTCGCGCATCGAGGCGGGCATTGCCTTCGGCACCTTCGTGCTGACCATCGCGACCGCGCCCAATATCTACTGGGGCGTGCTCGGCGGGCTGCTCGCGAGCATGGCGCACTACATGTACCGCCACCTGCATCCGCGCATCATCGAAGTGGGCCTGCACCCGGACGGCAGCCTGCGCGACCGCAACCTCTGGAAGCTGCCGCCGCTGGCGCCGCAGCTCTATGCGCTGCGCATGGACGCAGAACTCGACTTCGCCTCGGCCTCCACGCTGGAGCGCTCGCTCACCGTCGCCCTGGCCGAGCGGCCCGGGCTGACCGACGTGTGCCTGTTCGCGCAGCCCATCAACCGCATCGACATCACCGGCGCCGAGGTGTTCGGCTCGATCCGGCGAATGATGGAATCCAAGGGCATCCGCCTGCACCTGAGCGGCATGAAGCTGCCGGCGATGCAGGTGCTGGAGCGCGCCGGCCTGCTGGCACCGGGGCCGATGCTCTTCAGCTACCGCACCGATGGCGAAGCACTCGCGGCGCTCATGCCGCGCATCGACGTGCCGGTCGATACAGCGCCCGCGCAAGCCACGAGCTGAACCTTCGGCCATGAAGACCACCATCGAAGAACTGGTCGCGTTCCGCACCGTGGTGGACACTGGCTCGATCACCGCCGCGTCCGAGCAGCTCGGGCAAACGGTCTCGGGCATCAGCCGCGCGCTGAGCCGGCTTGAACAGAAACTCGACACCACCCTGCTTCGCCGCACCACGCGGCGGCTGGAACTCACTGAGGAAGGCGCCACCTTCCTGCAGCGCACACGCGCCATCCTCGATGCGATCGACGATGCCGAGGAACAACTGGCCGCGCGCCGCCAGCAGCCCGCCGGGCGCTTGCGGGTGAATGCGGCCTCGCCCTTCATGCTGCACGCCATCGTGCCGCTGATGCCGGAGTTCCGCCGGCTGTATCCGCAGATCAGCCTCGAACTCGACACCGACGACCTTCCCATCGACCTGCTGGAGCGGCGCACCGACATCGCGATTCGCATCGGCCCGCTGCGCGATTCCACGTTGCACGCACGCCCGCTCGGCACCCATCGACTGCGCGTGCTGGCAAGCCCCGGTTATCTCGAAGCGCACGGCAAGCCGCGCAAGGTGGCCGAGCTGGCCGACCATGCGCTGCTGGGCTTCACCCAGCCCGAATCGCTGAACCGCTGGCCCTTGCGCGGCGTGCATGGCGATGAATGGCAGATCACGCCGACGGTGGCTGCATCGAGCGGCGAAACGCTGCGCCAGTTGGCGCTGGCCGGTGTCGGCATCGCCTGCCTTGCGGACTTCATGACGAATGCCGACCGTGACAGTGGCGCGCTGGTGCAGGTGCTGGCGAAAGACACGCTGGACGTGCGCCAGCCGGTCAATGCCGTGTACTACCGCAACACGCAACTGGCGGCGCGGATCACGTCCTTCCTGGACTTCCTGACGCAGCGAATGACCTGAAGGACAGGGTGCGCGCGAGCGGTGTCAGTCGCCGGCCGCGACGAAGCGCTCGACCGATGCGCCGGTGATCTCGTAGCCGCTCACGCCCATGTCTGCCGAGGCATAGCGCGCGGCCCTCAGCACGCCGCTGACCTTGACCGTGTCCATCGCGTGCAGGCCCTTGAAGGTCTCGCCCGCAACCACGCGCACGATCTGGTTGGCTGGCGGTGGCGGGGTGTGGATGCAGGCGCCGAAGTACGGCACCAGCAGAAATTCACGGATGCCGCCCTGCGTGTTGTCCAGTGGCACCACGAAGCCCGACAGCTTGGCCGCCTTGCCGTCGAGCGCCACATTGATCGGCGCGTTGTCCCAGACGGCACGCATCTCGTCGAGCATCTGAATGGCACGCGGGTCGTTGTCGCGCAGCGCTTCCAGGCTGATGTTGCGATAGCGCTTGGTCGGGTCCCAGCTCTTGGGAATCAGCTCTTCCCACTTCAGCTCCGGGGCCGCGGCGATGTTCGTGGTCGACCCGGTCTGGGATGCAGGCCCGCAGCCTGCCAGGAAAGTCGCGACAAGCGCCAGAAGAAGCGCGCCCAGGGCGCGCGGAAGGAAGCCTCTCATGGGCTCGATTGTGCGCGGCGGATGTTTCAGAGCCGTAAAGCGGGGCTTTGCCCTCTTTTGCGGCCGGATGTCAGTCTCGCACCGGCCCGCGCAAGTTCTTGATCTGCGAACGCTGGCTCTTGCCTTCGAGCCGGCGCTGCTTCGAGCCATAGGTAGGCTTGGTCGCGCGCCGCGCGCGCGGTGGCGTCGCCACGCTGTCGACCACCGCCTGCAGCCGCGCGAAGGCGTCGGCGCGGTTCATCTCCTGCGTGCGGTGTTGCTGGGCCTTGAGCACCAGCACGCCTTCCTGCGTGATGCGGCTGTCGCGCAGCGCGAGCAGCCGCTCTTTCACGTCGTCGGGCAGCGAGCTTGCCGGGATGTCGTAGCGCAGGTGCACCGCGCTCGACACCTTGTTGACGTTCTGCCCGCCCGCCCCCTGCGCACGGATGGCGCTGATCTCGACTTCGTCGGGGTTGATCAGGAGGGGCGGTCGGAGCATGCAGGCGAGTGTGCCTTCAAACGCGCTCGAAGACGGCGGCGATGCCTTGGCCGCCACCGATGCACATGGTGACCAGTGCATAGCGGCCACCGGTGCGGTGCAGCTCCGCAATCGCCTTCGTCGTGATGATCGCGCCAGTCGCGCCCACCGGGTGCCCCAGCGAAATGCCCGAGCCGTTCGGGTTCACCTTGGCCGGATCGAAACCCAGCTCCTTGATGACCGCGCAGGCCTGCGCCGCGAAGGCTTCGTTCGACTCGATCACATCGAAGTCGCTCACCTTCAGGCCGGTGCGCTCCAGCACCTTGCGCGTGGCCGGCACCGGGCCGATGCCCATGTATGCAGGCTCGACGCCGGCGTGTGCGTAGCCGACCAGGCGCGCCAGCGGCTTGAGGCCCAGCGCCTTCACGCGCCCGCCTTCGGCCAGCACCACGGCGGCAGCGCCGTCGTTGATGCCCGATGCATTGCCGGCGGTGACGAGCCCGTCCTTCTTGAACGCAGGCTTCATCTTCGACAGCGTCTCGACGGTGGTATCGGCACGCACGTGTTCATCGGTGTCGAACAGCACGATGCCCTTGCGCGTCTTCACCTCGACCGGAACGATCTGCTCCTTGAAGCGCCCCGCCGCAATCGCCGCCGCTGCGCGCTGCTGGCTGGCCACAGCCAGCTCGTCCATCTGCTCGCGCGTGATGCCGTAGCGCGCCGCCACATTCTCGGCCGTGATGCCCATGTGGATCTTCTCCCACGGGTCGTGCAGGATGCCCAGCATGTAGTCGAGCAGCACCGCGTCGCCCATGCGCGCACCGTAGCGTGCCGAGGTGTCGAAGTACGGGCCGCGGCTCATCGATTCCGAACCGCCGCCGATGGCGATGTCGCAGTCGCCCAGCGCAATGGCCTGCGCCGCCGACACGATGGCCTGCAGGCCCGAGCCGCACAGGCGGTTGACGTTGAAGGCCGGCGTCTCGACCGGGCAGCCCGCGTCGATGGCGGCCACGCGGCTCAGGTAGGCGTCTTTCACGTCGGTCGGGATCACGTTGCCCATGACCACATGGCCGATGGCATCGGGCGCCACGCCGCTGCGTTCGATGGCGGCCTTGACGACGGTGGTGGCCAGTTGCGTGTTGGGCACGTCCTTCAGCGCGCCGCCGAAGGTGCCGATGGCGGTGCGGGCAGTGCCGACCACGAAGATGTCGCGTTGGGTCATGGTGTGGATCTCCTGGATTGAAAAATGAGGTTCAGCGGCCGGTGAAGGCGGCCGGTTTCTTGTCGAAGAAGGCGTCGATGCCGATGCGGAAGTCGTCGGTGGCCGCGCAAGTGCGGAAGGCGGCCGATTCGGCATCGAGCTGGCCGGCAAGGTCGCGGTCGAGCGAGCCGCGCATCAGGCGACGCAGGTTGCCCAGCGCCACGGTCGGCCCAAGGGCCAGCCGCTGCGCGAGTGCCATGGCCTCGGCTTCGAGGTCGGCGGCAGGCACCACGCGGTTGATCAGCCCCATGCGCTCGGCGGCGGCGGTGTCGTAGGCGTCGCCGAGCATCGCGATCTCCAGCGCGCGGCGCATGCCGATAAGGCGCGGCAGCGCCCACGAGGCACCCACGTCACAGCTCGTGCCGATGTTCACGTAGGCGAGGTTGAAGCGCGTGCCCTCGGCGGCGAGCACGAAGTCGGCCTGCAGCATCAGGCTCAGGCCTGCGCCGGCGGCCACGCCGTGCACCTGCGCAACCAGCGGTGCGTCCATGCTGTTGAACACGGTCAGTGCTTCATGCAGCGGCCCGATCAGGTCGGCTGCGCCCTGCAGCGGATCGGCCCGCAGCACGGCCAGGTCGCCACCCGCCATGAAGCCCTTGCCTGCCCCGCTCAGGAGCACGGCGCGCACGCCCTTGTCGGCGGCCAGCTCGCGCGCGGCGGCAAGGAAGGCATTGGCCATCGGCACGCTGATCGCATTGAGCGCGGCCGGCCGGTTGAAGCGGATCGTGGCCACCGCGCCATCGCGGCCCAGCAGCAGTGGAGCGTCTGTCGTCATGTCTTTCCTTTGGCTTTGGTCGCACGGGGTTTGCGGCTCGCCGCAGCCGGACGCTGCAGCACGCCGTTCAGAAGCAGTTCGATGCCCTGGTCGGCAATCTGGTCGGGCGTGAGGTCGCCGTCCGGGCGATACCAGCGGCCGATCCAGCTCAATGCGCCGGCCAGCATGAAGGCCGCCATCTTCGGGTCGCAGGGCGCCAGCGAGCCTTCGGCCACGCCGTCTTCGATGAGCCGGCGGAACTGCCCGTCGATACCGGCCTTCAGGCGCCGCAGCTCCTTCTTGAGCGGATCGGGCAGCGGGTCTTCGCCGATGCGGATCACGCACATGCCGAAGTCCTGCGTGACCACGCCCGAATAGATGCGCATGCAGGCCTTGAGCTGCTCGATGGCGCTGCCGCCCGAGGCGCGCACCTCGCCGATGCCGACCTTCATCAGGTCGAGCGCGATGCGCACGCACTCCAGCAGGATCTGGTCCTTGCTCTCGACGTAGTAGTAGAGCGTGGGCTTGCTGACGTTGAGCCGCTCGGCAATGTCGTCGAGCGACGTTGCATGGAAGCCGCGCTCGTTGAACAACTGGGCAGCCGTCTGCAGCACGGCATTGCGCTTGACTTCGCGCTGCTGCGCGCGCTTGTCGGCGGGCTCCCAGGGCGAGGACGGGGTGGAGGAAACGGGCGAACGAGGTGCAGGACGGGGCATGGGGTTTGTGCGGGCGCGGGAAAGTCCGGATGCCGCGCAATGCAGCGACCAGTGACATTACCCGTCAGTAGGAATTTTACGTACCAGTAGCTTTCTTGCTCCTGGACACAAACCCTGACCTTACAACGACGCGCTTAGCCATGCCTGACGAGCCCCGCGGGGACTCCCCCTCCCCCCAGACACCCCCGGTGCTGCAAGTCGATGCCTTGACGCTCGCCTTCGGTGGCGTGAAGGCATTGACGAACGTCGGCTTCAGCGTTGCGCCCGGCTCGATCACCGCGGTGATCGGCCCCAACGGTGCCGGCAAGACCTCGCTGTTCAACACCATCTCGGGTTTCTACAAGCCCTCGCAGGGCCGTGTGCTGTTCGAGGGCCAGGACATCACGCGCCTGCCCGCGCCCCGGCGCGCCGCGCTGGGCCTGGCGCGCAGCTTCCAGAACATCGCACTGTTCCGCGGCATGACGGTGCTCGACAACATCAAGCTCGGCCGCCATGTGCATCTGAAGACCAACGTGTTCGACGCCCTCTTCTACCTGGGCCGCGCGCGCCGCGAAGAAGCCGAGCTGCGGCGCGACGTGGAGGAACGGATCATCGATTTCCTGGAGATCGATCACATCCGCCACGCCTCGGTCGCCGCCCTGCCCTACGGCCTGCAGAAGCGCGTGGAAATGGCCCGCGCCCTCGCCATGCAGCCCAAGGTGCTGATGCTCGACGAGCCCGTGGCCGGCATGAACCGCGAAGAGACGGAAGACATGGCGCGCTTCATCCTCGACGTTCGGCGCGAGTGGGGCATCACGGTGCTGATGGTGGAACATGACATGGGCATGGTGATGGACCTGTCGGACCACGTGGTGGTGCTCAACTTCGGCCAGGTGATCGCGCAGGGCACGCCGGCACATGTGCAGGCCGACCCGGAAGTCATTCGCGCCTATCTTGGCGCGGGTGACGTGGGCGAGTTGCGGCGCAGGCTGCGCGGTGAAGTTGCGTCAACAACAGCCGCAGAGGTGGCCTGATGGATTGGGCCTACCTCTTCGAGATCGCGCTGACCGGCATTGCGGGCGGCGGCCTGTATGCGCTGGCGGCGCTGGCCTTTGTGCTGGTCTACAAGGCCACGCGCGTCGTCAACATCGCCATCGGCGAGATGCTGATGGTCGGCGCCTACCTGTTCTTCACCTTCGCCGCGAGCTTCTCGCTGCCGATCTGGCTGGCCGTGCTGGGCTCGGTGATAGGTACCGGTCTGCTGGGCGCGGTGATCGAGCGCACCATGATCCGTCCGCTGCTGGGCGAGCCGCCGATCTCGGTGTTCATGGTCACGGTGGGGCTGGCGTCGGTGCTCGTGGGATTGGTCGAGATCATCTGGACCGCGGACCAGCGCCGCCTGCCGGAATTTCTGCCGAACACACCGGTGATGGTCGGCGAGGCTTTCCTCGCGCCGAAGATCGCCTACGGTGCATTGATCGCCGTGGTGCTGATCGGGCTGGTGCTGTTGCTGTTCCGCTTCTGGCGCGGCGGCATCGCGCTGCGGGCCACGGCATCGGACCAGGCCGCCGCTTACTCGATGGGCATCAACGTGCCGCGCGTGTTCTCGCTCGCCTGGGTGGCCTCGGCCATGATCGCGGCGGTGGCCGGCATCATCGTCGGCTCCATCGGCGGCATCTCTTCGTCGATGGGCGTGTTCGGGTTGTCGGTGCTGGTGGTGGTGATCGTCGGCGGGCTCGACAGCGTGCTCGGCGCGCTGGTCGGCGGCATCTTCATCGGGCTGGTCGAGGCGTTGGCCGGTTCTTATCTGGGCGGCGAATACAAGTTGCTCGCGACCTTCATCGTGCTGGTGCTCGTGCTGATGGTTCGGCCTTATGGGCTGTTCGGTACGCACGAGATCGAGAGGCTCTGAGATGAACGCCTGCCTTTCTGTTCTTCGCGTTGTTCGTTTGGGGCGCTGGTGTTCAGGGCGCGGTTGTTCAGAGCGCCGTTGTTCAGGGCGGCACTCACGCCGACACGGTGCTCTTTTTCGCGAATGTCCCCCGCTTCGCTCCTCCTTTATTTCGCGAAAAAGAGCCCCGTATCGACGTGAGCGCTCAGAGCACTTGTTGATCGGCGATCACCAGCAGCGTGCCCCTGTGCGAATGACACCGGGTGCTCCCCGCAGCGAAATGAAGGAGGAGCGAAGCGGGGGACATTCGCGGAGGGGAGCACCCGGTGTCATTCGCAATCGCCCTGAACAGCAGCGCCCCAAACAACAGTGCCCTGAACACCAGCGCCCCGAACAAGAACGCCAAGAACACAAGCGGCAGGCAACCCAATGCGCATAGGCACCTCCAAGCAAAGCTACACAGCCGACGCAGCGCTGTTCGACTCGCGCACACAGAAAACGTGGCTCGCCATCGGCGCAGCGCTGCTCGTGTTGTTCCCGTTCATGGCCAGCGACTACTGGCTGTACCTCGCGTGCCTCGTTGCCATCAACGTCGCAAGTGCCACGGGCCTCAACATCCTCACCGGCTACACAGGACTCGTGAGCCTGGGGCAAGCGGCCTTCATGGGCCTCGGTGCATATACCGTCGCCATCATGCAGACGCGGCTAGGCACACCCTTCCTGCTGAACATCCTTGCGGGCGGCGTGGTCGCGATGCTCGGCGGGCTGATCGTTGGCATTCCCTCGCTGCGCGTGAAGGGGCTCTACCTTGCGATCGCAACCATCGCGGCGTCTTTCATCACGCACTTCCTGTTCGCCAACCTCAAGCTCACGGGCGGCACGACTGGCATCTCGCTGCCACCGGCGCAGTTCTTCGGCCTGCCGCTGGACACGTCGTTTCGCCTCTACTGGGTCATCGTGCCAGTGATGCTCCTCATGGTGCTGGGCGCGGCCAACCTGTTTCGCACACGCGTGGGCCGGGCCTTCATCGCGATCCGCGACCGCGACATCTCGGCCGAGGTGCTGGGCATTCCGCTGCTGCGCTACAAGCTGCTGTCGTTCGGGCTCTCGTCGTTCTACGCAGGCGTGGCCGGCGGGCTGTGGGCCTACTTTTTCCGCGTGGTCACGCCAGAAAGCTTTCCGCTGCTCATGTCGATCTTCTTCCTCGCCGCAATCATCGTCGGCGGCATGGGCACCGTGCTCGGCGGCATCTTCGGCGCGGTGTTCATGACCATGGTGCCGGAGCTGCTGAAGCTGGTGGTCGACCTGCTGCCGGGCGGCGTCGAGATGACTGTTTTTCTCTCGCCCGTTCGCACCGTCGTGTTCGGGCTGCTAATCGTCGGATTTCTGGTGTTCGAGCCACACGGGCTCGCAGAAGTGTGGCGGCGCATACGCCGCTTCTTTCATCTATGGCCTTTTCGCAATTGACGCAATTCGCGTAACCAGAACCAGGAGACAAAAGCATGCCCAAGACACCGAAACTTTCCCAACACCGCCGCGCCCTGCTGATCGCCGCCAGCCTTGCAGCAGCCGTGCCGTTCGCTTATGCGCAAGGCAACGAAGACATCGTCATCGGCGGCTCGATCCCGATGACCGGCGTGTTTGCTTTTGCGGGCGTGGGCATCAACGCCGGCATTGCCGACTACGTGAAGATCGTCAACGACGCGGGCGGCATCAAGGGCCGCAAGCTGCGCTACGTGCCCGAAGACACGGGCTACAAGGTCGATGTGTCGGTGGCGGCCTTCAAGAAGATCACCAGCCAGAACAAGGTCAACCTTTACTACGGCGACTCGACCGGCTTTTCCAAGACCATCAACCCCGAGCTGGACCGTGGCGGCCAGATCCTGATGGCGGGCGCCTCGTTTGCGACCGAACTCAACGATCCGGCCAAGTACCCGAACCAGTTCCTGGTGGGTCCCGACTACACCGAGCAGATCGGCATTCTGCTGCGCCACATCGCGAAGGAAAAGCCGGGCGCCAAGGTGGCCTTCGTCTACTCCGATTCGGAATTCGGCCGCGACCCGATCGAGGCCAGCGAAGCCGCCGCCAAGAAGCTGGGCCTCACGGTGCCCGTGAAGCTCATGACGCCGGCCGGTAGCGTGGACGTGTCGACCGAAGTCATCAAGCTGCGCCGCGCCGCGCCCGACTACACCATCTTCCACGGCTACATCCTCGCGCCCATTCCCGAGTTCATGCAGCAGGGCAAGCAGATGGGCATGACCAGCAAGTGGATGGGCACCTTCTGGACCATGGACAGCTCCACCGTGATGAAGATGGGCGAAGTCGGCGACGGCTTCATGGGCGTGATGCCCTACCGCTACTACTACGACACCACGGCCAAGGCGCCAATGCTCGACAAGATCCGCGCGCTGCGCACCGACTACCAGAGCACGGCCTACACGCAGGGCTTTCTCACGGCGATGCTGTTCACCGAAGCGGCAAAGCGCACGCTCGACGCCGGCAAGCCGCTGGACGGCAAGAACCTGAAGGCCGCGCTCAACACCATCAAGGACTTCGACACCGGCGGGCTGATCGGCACGCCCATCACCATCAAGGGCAACTCCATTCCCGTGGGCCGCGTCTACAAGGCCGACATGAAGGCCCAGAAGATGCTGCCGGCCTCCGACTGGATCGCATTGAACTGATGACGATGGACGCGCGCGTGGCACCGCCCGACCTCGTGCTGGAGGTCAACAACATCGAAGTGGTCTACAACAAGGTCGTGCAAGTCTTGCGCGGCCTGTCGCTGGCCGTGCCGCGCGGGCAGATCGTGGCGCTGCTGGGCAGCAACGGCGCGGGCAAGTCGACCACGCTGAAGGCGGTGTCGGGCCTGCTCGCGCTGGAAGACGGCGAGGTCGAGGCCGGCCGCATCGCATTCGACGGCGCGCCGACCGCGCAGCTCGCGCCGCAGCAACTGGTGCGGCGCGGCCTGAGCCATGTGATGGAAGGCCGCCGTGTGTTCGAGGACCTGACGGTTGAAGAAAACCTGGTGGCCGCGACCTATGCGCTGACGGGGCGCGACGGGCCCGCGCCCTCGCGCAACTTCGACAACGTGTATGCCTATTTCCCGCGCCTGCACGAACGCCGCAAGGGCCTGGCGGGCTATCTCTCGGGCGGTGAGCAGCAGATGCTGGCCATCGGCCGCGCGCTGGTGGCGCAGCCCAAGCTCATCCTGCTGGACGAGCCCTCGCTGGGCCTTTCGCCCAAGCTGGTGGAAGACATCTTCACGATCATCGCGCGCATCAACGCCGAGCGCGGCACCTCGATGCTGCTGGTGGAGCAGAACGCGAGCGTGGCATTGGCGATCGCGCACACGGGCTACATCATGGAAAGCGGCAAGGTCGTGATCGACGGCAGCGCCGAGCGGCTGGCGGCCGACCCGGACGTGCGCGAGTTCTATCTGGGCGTGGGCGGCAGCGGCGAATCGCGCAGCTTCCGCGAGCTCAAGCACTACAAGCGCCGCAAGCGCTGGCTCTCATGACCGATTCATCGCTCCCTTCCCTCACGCTGCCGCAGATGCTGCGCGAGCAGGCGCGCCAGCAGCCGCATCGCATCGCGATCCGCCAGAAGGACTTCGGCATCTGGCATCCGCTGGACTGGGCCGACTACCTGCAACGCGCCAGCCACTTCGGGCTGGGCCTGCATGCGATGGGCCTGGCGCCGGGCGGGCACCTGGGCGTGATCTCCGAGAACCGCGTCGAATGGCTGCTCGCGCAGATGGGCGCGGGGCTGATCGGCGCCGTGACGGTCGGCGTGTACCCCACCAGCCCGAGCAACGAGGTGGCCTACGTGGTCGGGCACGCGGACATCGAGGTGATCGTCTGCGAAGACCAGGAGCAGACGGACAAGGTGCTGGACGCCATCGACCAGTTGCCACGCCTGCGCAAGATCGTCGTCATCGAGACCAAGGGACTGGCGAGCTATCCGCCTGAGGTGCGCGAGCGCATCGCGACATTTGCAGAAGTCGAACAAGCCGGCGAACAGGCGCAGGCACGCGACGGCAACGCGCTGATCGACGCCGCGCTGCAACGCCAGAAGCTGGGCGACATCGGCCTGATGATCTACACCTCGGGTTCGACCGGCAAGCCCAAGGGCGCGATGATTTCGTACCGCAACATCCGCGGCGTGGTGCCCGGCATCGTCGAGCGGCTTGGGCTCGACGGCGACACCACGCACCTGTCATACCTGCCGCTGTGCCATGTGGCCGAACAGATGCTCACGGCCTTCGTGCCTGTGTACCTGGGCTCGCAGGTGAATTTCGGCGAATCGATCCGCACCGTGCAAGAAGACCTGCGCGAAGTGGCGCCCACGATGTTCCTCGGCGTGCCGCGCATCTGGGAGAAGTTGCATGCGGGCATCAGCATCAAGATGCAGGAAGCAGGCCGCCTGCAGCGCGGGTTGTTCCAGCGCGCGCTGGACGCATGCGCACCGCTGGCCGAGAAGCCGCGCAGCAGCTGGACGCTGGCCGAACGCGGCCGCTTCGCCCTCGCCTACTGGACCGTGCTGCGTGCGCTGCAGAACTTCATCGGCCTGCGGCGTGCGCGCATCGCGCTCACCGGAGCGGCGCCGATCCCTGCCGACGTGGTGCGTTTCTTTCGCACGCTGGGCGTGCCGCTGGTGGAGGTGTACGGCCTGACCGAGTCGACCGGCATGATCGCTGGCCACCGCAGCGATGCGGTGAAGATCGGCACGGTCGGCCCGCCCACGCTGGGCACCGAGCATCGCGTCGGCGAAACGGGCGAGTTGCTGGTGCGTGGCGACATGGTGTTCGAGGGCTACTACAAGAACCCCGAGGCCACGGCGACGTCGATCCGCGATGGCTGGCTGTACACCGGCGACGTGGTGCGCGAGGAAGACGGGCAGTTGCGCATCGTCGACCGGCTCAAGGACATCATGATCACCGCCGGCGGCAAGAACCTCACGCCCTCGGAAATCGAGAACACCATGAAGGGCAGCCCCTTCATCAAGGAATGCATCGTGGTGGCGGATGGCCGCAAGTTCGTCGGCGCGCTGCTGCAGATCGACTACGAGACGGTGGGCAAGTGGGCGGAGGCGCAGCGCATTTCATTCACGCATTTCCGCTCGCTGGTGGAAGAGCCCCAGGTGCGCGCGCTGATCGACACGGAGATTTCAAGGGGCAATGAAAAGCTGGCGCAGGTGTCGCAAATTCGGCGCTTTCATCTGCTGACCAAAGAGCTGGACCATGACGACGGTGAAGTCACCGCAACCATGAAGGTGCGGCGCTCCAGCATCTACAAGACCTACGCCAGCGAGATCGAGGCGCTGTACAGCGCCTGATCGGAGGGGGCTTAGTCGCCGCGCACGGGGCGGGCCCGCACGTCGGTCACGTCGTCGACGGAGCCGATGGCGATGGGGCTGCGCACCGACTCGCCGCGGGCGCGGGCGCTGACCACATCGGCAGCGGTGGGCTCGGCCGGCGCGGCAGGATGGCGAAAACGGTCGAAACCCGAGCGCGGGTTGAAGCGCATCACCCAGGGCGTCACGGGCTTGCCCGTGAGACGCCCCCAGGCGTAGCGCACACCCCACACTGCGGCCAGCAGCATGACCGCCACGGCCAGGCTGGCCGCGAAGACCAGCCCCAGGAGCAGAAGAATGACGCGAAGAATAAAGTTCATCATCCGACTTTAGGCCGAAGCGGCCGCCGTTGGTTCCCCGGCCTTGGTGAACGAGAACTGGCCTGGCGACTGGATCGGGTCGGTATTGACCTCGATCGTGTCCTTCGGCCCGAAGGTCCCGTCGAGCAGCAGCTTCGACAGCGGGTTCTCCAGGCGCTGCTGGATCGCACGCTTGAGCGGACGCGCACCGAACACCGGATCGAAGCCGACCTTGGCAATCTCGGCCAGCGCCGCGGGCGACACCTCCAGGCCCAGGTCCATCTTCGCCAGGCGCGCCTTCAGCACCTTGAGCTGGATACCGGCGATCGATTCGATGTTCTTTGCGTCGAGCGCATGGAACACGACCGTCTCGTCGATACGGTTCAGGAACTCGGGACGGAAGTAGTTCTTCAGCTCGTCCCACACCGCTTCCTTGATCTCTTCGGAAGGCTTGCCCACCATGGCCTGGATGATCGGCGAGCCGATGTTGCTCGTCATCACGATCACGGTGTTCTTGAAGTCCACGGTGCGACCCTGGCCATCTGTGAGCCGGCCATCGTCGAGCACCTGCAGCAGCACGTTGAACACGTCGGGGTGGGCCTTCTCGACCTCGTCGAGCAGCACCACGCTGTAGGGCTTGCGGCGCACGGCTTCCGTGAGGTAGCCGCCCTCTTCATAGCCCACGTAGCCCGGTGGCGCGCCGATCAGGCGGGCGACCGAGTGCTTCTCCATGAACTCGCTCATGTCGATGCGGATCAGGTGGTCTTCGCTGTCGAACAGGAAGCCCGCGAGCGCCTTGCACAGCTCGGTCTTGCCCACGCCCGTGGGGCCGAGGAACAGGAACGAGCCCGTGGGGCGGCTCGGATCGGACAGGCCCGAGCGCGAGCGGCGGATCGCATTGGCGACCGCACCGATGGCCTCGTCCTGGCCGACCACGCGCTCATGCAGCTTGTCTTCCATCACGAGCAGCTTGTCGCGCTCGCCTTGCATCAGCTTGGCGACCGGAATGCCGGTGGCACGCGCCACGACCTCGGCGATTTCTTCCGCACCGACCTGCGTGCGCAGCAGCGTGGGCGCGCTGGACTTGCCCTTGCTCGCCTCGCTGGCCTCGGCTTCCTTCAGGCGCTTTTCGAGCGCCGGCAACTGGCCGTATTGCAGCTCGGCCACCTTGTTGAAGTCGCCCTTGCGCTTCCATTCCTCGATCTGGAACTTGATCTTGTCCATCTCTTCGCGCACATGTGCACTGCCCTGGGCCTGCGCCTTTTCGGCCTGCCAGATCTCGTCGTAGTCGGCGATTTCCTTTTGCAGCTTGGCGATCTCGTCCTCGATCAGGCCGAAGCGCTTCTGCGAGGCTTCGTCTTTTTCGCGGCGCACGGCTTCGCGCTCGATCTGAAGCTGGATGAGGCGACGATCGAGGCGGTCCATGACCTCGGGCTTGGAGTCCATCTCGATCTTGATCTTGGCCGCAGCCTCGTCGATCAGGTCGATGGCCTTGTCGGGCAGGAAGCGGTCGGTGATGTAGCGGTCGGACAGTTCGGCCGCGGCCACGATGGCCGGGTCGGTGATCTGCACGCCGTGGTGCACTTCGTATTTTTCCTGCAGGCCGCGCAGGATGGCGATGGTGGCCTCGACGCTCGGCTCGCCCACGATGATCTTCTGGAAGCGGCGCTCCAGGGCCGCATCTTTCTCGATGTACTTGCGGTATTCGTCGAGCGTGGTGGCGCCTACGCAATGCAGCTCGCCGCGTGCGAGTGCGGGCTTGAGCATGTTGCCCGCATCCATTGCGCCTTCGGCCTTGCCGGCACCGACCATGGTGTGCAGCTCGTCGATGAAGACGATGGTCTGGCCTTCGTCCTTCGCGAGTTCGTTCAGCACGGTCTTCAGGCGCTCTTCGAATTCGCCGCGGAACTTGGCACCCGCCAGCAGCGCGGCCATGTCGAGCGACAGCACGCGCTTGCCCTTGAGCGACTCGGGCACTTCGCCCGCAACGATGCGCTGCGCGAGGCCTTCGACAATGGCGGTCTTGCCCACGCCGGGTTCGCCGATGAGCACGGGGTTGTTCTTGGTGCGGCGTTGCAGCACCTGGATGGCGCGACGGATTTCCTCGTCGCGGCCGATGACCGGGTCGAGCTTGCCCAGGCGCGCGCGCTCGGTCAGGTCGGTGGTGTATTTCTTGAGCGCTTCGCGCTGGCCTTCGGCATCGGCGCTGTTCACACCCTGCCCGCCTCGCACGGCGTCGATGGCCGATTCGAGCGACTTGCGGCTCAGGCCGTTTTCGCGGGCGATCTTGCCGACATCGGCCTTGCTGTCGGCCAGCGCGAGCAGGAAGAGTTCACCGGCGATGAACTGGTCATTGCGCTTGATGGCTTCCTTTTCGGTGGCCTGCAGCAGCTTGCCCAGTTCAGGGCCGACCTGCACGATGTCGTGGCCCTGCACCTGCGGCAGGTTCTTGATGGCGACCTCGGCCGCCTGCACCAGGCCCGGCACATTGACGCCGGCACGCTCCATCAGCGCGCGGGGGCCATCGTCCTGGCGCAGCATCGCGACCAGCAAGTGGGCCGGCTCGATGTAGGCGTTGTCGTTGCCGAGCGCCAGCGTCTGCGCATCGCTCAGCGCTTCCTGAAATTTGGTGGTGAGTTTGTCTTGTCGCATGGTGGTATTCCTGCATCCAAAATAGGGCCGTTCGGGCACGATTCAAGGCTGCCGGCCACGCCGGTGCTTTGGGCATGGCTATTGCACGGGATCCGCTTCCCCTTGTCCGTAGGCATTTATCTCTTTTTCTTCTTTCTCTCGAATGGAGTCGATCATGGTTTTTTCAATGCAGCGCGTTCAACCGGTTCGCCGGGCGATCAGCGCCGGCCTCATCCTGGCGGCCCTGGGTCTGTCGAGCCTTGCGCAAGCGCAAAGCGGCACGCCCATCCGCCTGCTCGTCGGTTTTCCGGCTGGCGCGGGCACGGATGCCATTGCACGCACTTTGGGCGAAAAGCTCAAGGACGTGCTGGGCGTGCCGGTGATGGTCGAGAACCGCGCGGGCGCGGGCGGGCAGATCGCGGCCACTGTGCTGAAGTCGTCGCCGGCCGATGGCCATACGCTGCTGCTGTCGCATGACCACACCATCTCGATCCTGCCGCAGGTGATCAAGAACCCCGGTTTCAACCCCGCCACCGACTTTGTGCCCGTGGCCGGCTTCGCCACTTTCGCCAACGTGCTGGCCGTCTCGGGCGGCACGCCGGCCAAGAGCATCGACGAGTACGTGAAGTGGGTCCGCACGCAAAAGGGCGGCAAGGAAACCATCGGCATTCCGGCACCCGCGTCGATTCCCGAATTCCTCGTGAAGATGATCTCGGACAAGTACAAGATCGACGTGCAGCCCGCGCCCTACCGCGGCAGCGCGCCCATGACGGCCGACATGCTGGGCAACCAGATCACCGCGGGCATTGCCTCGGTGCCGGACTTCATCGAGAACCACAAGGCCGGCAAGGTGCGCATCGTGGCCTCCATCGGCGCCAAGCGCCAGGCGGTGCTGCCGAATGTGCCGACCTTCACCGAGCTGGGCTTTGCGAACCTGGAAGACCTGCCCTACTACGGCATCTTCGCGCCAGTGGGCACGCCGCAGCCGATCATCGACAAGTACGGCGATGCACTGCAGAAGGTGCTGGCCATGCCCGACGTGAAGCAGAAGCTGACGACGATGGGGCTGACGGTTGGCTACGAGCCACAGGGCCAGTTCGCGGGCCGCGTGCGCACCTATACGCAGACCTGGGAGCGGATCATTCAGGCCAGCGGGTTCAAGCCTCTTTGACACCTGTTCGCCGCCGCGCAGCAGCTTGTTGAGGGTTGCGCGCGGTTTGTTCGGGGTGCGTGCGAATGACACCGGGTGCTCCCCTCCGCGAATGTCCCCCGCTTCGCTCCTCCTTTATTTCGCTGCGGGGAACACCCGGTGTCATTCGCACCTGGACGCGCTGCTGGTGCATCGCCGATCAACGACCGCTCTGTCTAACGCTCATGTCGATACGGGGCTCTTTTTCGCGAAATAAAGGAGGAGCGAAGCGGGGGACATTCGCGAAAAAGAGCACCGTGTCGGCGTGAGCGTCGCCCTGAACAGCAACGACCCAAACAGATCCCAGACAGGTTCCTACGCGTTCGGACTGGTGATGCCCCAGCGCGCCAGCGCCGCGTCATCGGCCACACGCGCATCGACCCATCGGGCGCCTTCGGGCGTCTGTTCTTTTTTCCAGAACGGCGCCTGCGTCTTGAGGTAGTCCATCAGGAACTCGCAGGCCTCGAAGCTCTGGCCGCGATGCGCCGACACCACCGCCACCATCATGATCTGGTCCAGCGGCTGCAAGAGGCCCACGCGATGGATCACGCGCACACCGAGGATGTCGAAGCGCTTGTGCGCCTCGTCGATCATGGCCTCGATGGACTTCTCGGTCATGCCGGGGTAGTGCTCCAGCTCCATCGATGCGATGGTGCTGCCGTCATTGCGGTCGCGCACGGTGCCGACGAAGCTGCAGACGGCACCCACGCGTTTGTCGCCCGCGCGCAACGTGGCGACCTCTTCGGAGAGATCGAAATCGGCCGTCTGGATCGAAACACGCGCAACGCTCATGTCCGAATTGTGGCATCGCAATGTAGATGCTGCGTTGGAGCGTGCGCGCCAGCGCGGCTTCAATTCGATCAACGCGTTCGCCTCACCTTGATCAACCCGCCGCAAGCCGGTCGGTACGTATCAGCGTCTGTTTGATGAAGATCAGTTTGCGTTGTTTGCCCTGCGGCCCATGCGCCTGCTGGCGAAAGTGGCCGCGCCGCCAGTGCGGTGACACTTGTCCATCCAAGCCCAATTCATCAGCCTGCGCGCCAGCCCAATCGGTGGCCCTGGCGGGACCGACGATGCATCGGTCATAAAGCTGCTCAACCTCCGCCAGCCTGAGTTCGCGCTTGCGCCTGCCCAGGCCGAGAAACGTCCTTGGCGCACTGCTGTAGGCCCGGTCATGTGAGATCACGGTGTCATCCAGGCTCAGGTACAGCAAGGTTTTGACGGTGTAGTCAACCGCGAAGGACCACAACGCCAGCCCTCTCTTGTAATCGTCGACCCTGCTTTCGTCATCGCAGCCTCCCATCGACTCCGAGACCAGACGTTGCACAGCACACGTCTCGTCATCAATGCGCAGTTGCAGACTGCGCTCCTCGACATACCCGGCACTTCTGAATGTCATCGTGTTCAGCGTAATGGCGCGCCGTGCACCTGCTGCGGAATCCACGCGCTCCAGTTCGGAGGTAAACACAAAGATCGCCCCGACATCCGCGCAACGCGAGCGCTGCTCCGCGGGAACAAGGATGCACATGGCCTTGACCGGTGGGCGCAGCAAGCCCACCGGGAGATCGAGGGCGATGTCAACGCCCCCCAGCTCCGGCCATGCCAAATAAAAATTTTGGATTCCACACCAAGCGACGAAAAAAAATCATCGAGAGCACCCTTTGGGGTGCTTCCCCCCAAAAAAGAAAGTGCCTACCGAGGTGAATACTCCACGGAGCCCGCTGGCCAGACCTGCAAATCCCCCAAACCCCCACATCTAACAATTGAGCTATGGCGCGCGCGTAATTGGAGGCAAAAGCGCGCAAAACGCATCCTCCACATCCTTCTTCATGGGTCGATTGCCACGTGAAGCGAGAACTACAGATTGAATCTCCTTCTTTTTCGTCGTCAAACTCATCATTTTTGCGACACCTTGATTTGAGTAAACAACAATCCCATCAAGGCCATCGTAATGCCGAAATCCAATTTCGCTATATTTTCTCAGCGCGTCGCTCAAGTATTTTCTTTGAATAGCGTCCCTCTTCAAAAAGACTTTTCTTACCAAATCATCATCAATCAATGGCGGGCGCTTTTTCATATACAACAAAGAATCCCCCGATTTCCATTGTCCATCGCAATTAATCGAATTGCTCGCAACAAAATCGGCAACTACTGAATCAATCCTCTCTCCGTCGAAGGAATGATCGAGATTTACCCATACCACGTAAGGGCCACCAGCATATCCCGCAGAAGCAGAGAGGTGAATTATAAAAGATGATGCAAAAACAAGAACCCCCTGCCGCGAGAGTCGTCGCAACAACGAAGACCAAAAATTGATCATACTATGTAATCGTCGGGGTTGCTTTGTTTGCATCGATTCCCATTCCTTCATTTATCTCGGCTGCATTCATTTCTTCAAGCTCGGAGCTAGAGGCATCCTTCTTGGCTTGCTCATAATATGCAACTGGAACAAAATATTTCAGATGATTCGGATCACCCTTATGCGCGACTTTTTTCCCTTCTTTGTTTTTTGTTGTGTATCCGGCAACGGGTGTGGCGTTGAAGTATGAGAAGTTTATTTGCTGACTTTGATTTCCGCCAAGCAATATTAATCCATTGGCACCATTTTTCGCATACACAAATCCAACATGATGCCCATGATCGGATTTTGATGTGACCATCGCGATGGCACCATATATGGGTTTTTCCATTTCAACAAACAAAGGATTTCGAATAGTGGCGGAGGTCTTTTCTGTTTTTTCTTTTGGACCACTCACCTCATAAAATCCATGCGCACGTGCTTTTGCAGTTCTATGCCCGGGATAGGTTGCATTGTCAATTGGATATTTTGCCTGCAATAGGCACCAATTGACGAACGCGGCGCACCATGCGCTGTTAGGTCCATATAAAGATTTCAAACCATCATCAATTTCGATATGGTAATTAATCTTGTTTTGCAGTGTAAGCTCGACTTCTCCAGCTCTAAGTTTTGCTTCTGCTATGGCGATGGGCATCCAAGGGGCTCTGCCAGACAGAGTGTTGATCAGAGCCAACTGCTTCCCTGCTCCCTTCTTGGATCGCTCCGAATCTGATGGCTGCACGCTGGAGGAAATAGGTGGCACTGGTGGTGTGGTGTGGCGTGACCGCTTTTTCGGAACTGCTGCCATGCTTGTCGAGGTAGATTTTGGCGTTGCAGTTGTTGGAGCCGCGCTTGATTCTGCCTCACCACTCCCATTGATCAGCAGCACCTCTCCAGGATAGATGGTGTCGCTTTTCAGACTATTGCTGATTTTGATCGTAGCTACATTAGTTCGATACAGTTTTGCGACATTTCCCAGACTATCTCCGGGCTGGACCACATATTTCATCGACTTCTTCTGCCTAAATGAAGAGCCATTAATCTTCTCCGACCCCGCAACACCTTTCCATTTTCTGAATTTCGCCAGAAGATTGAAATCCTTTCCGACGTCACCTTGAATCACCCCAATTTTTACGGATTCTTTGGTCTTTGAATCTACTATCTTAACGTAAACAGGAGTTTTATCAGCCGGATGAATTACTGGTGGAAAACGTCCTACCGCATCAGATTTGACCTTTTGCTCTTTGCCTCCTATTTGGAGAATTATCTCTGCATCGGGCAAAGGCTGACTACCATCGGTCGCATTGATCCTGCTCACAACCACCCACAATTCTTTGCGAGTTGCAGGCTTGGCGTAATACCCCTCAATCTCCGCAATACTGTCTGCAATCTTTTCAAACTCCTCGGCACTGCATGAGTCAATTTTCTTGTCAATCGGAATCTTGCCAATCTTAAGCAAGTCTTCTATGTATTTTTGTGTGTTGTTTTCTTTTTCTGGTGCGTAGTCAGGAATGGCTTTTAGAATTGTTTTTTCTCCATGCATTCTTTTTAAATTGGCCTTCAGCTCTGCGCGCCCAGCATCTTCATCCGGGAATATCAAAAATACCCTGCCTGATTTTGTGGTGGCAAATCCCACATAGCCTTTGGCTTTTTTAGGCGCAGGCACTCCATCCACAAGACGGGCTGTCAAATCTCCGGGATTATTTATTCGCCATGGCAGCGTTCCTCCGGAGCGCAAAAAATGCCGACCATCGTCGCAAATAAATTCAGCAACCTCGATATTTTTGTGATAGATCGCAGATATAAATCTTGACATTATTTATTCCGAATTTGAACCAATTCAATCAGAAAAGCCTCAACTGCGGACTCCGAAAGAAAATGATTGAATTCAGAATTACCTTCTGTTTGTGCGTACTTCGATTTTTCGACATCGAGTAAGCCATCATCTGAATTATTGCTATCGGCTTCTTCGATTTCTGTGTTGGAAGCGTCGAGATTTCTGTGCACCGTTCTGCTCGTCGGGACAACATTCCAACTCCAAGTCTCTTCGCCCACGATCAATACTGCTTCGTCTGGCGTTTCAAAAGTAACTCTCGGCAGCCGGCCGTTGGCCGGGATGACTCCTTCCGCTTTGATTTCCTCTCGCTCGTCCAGAATCTTGTAGGGCAATCCCGTCATTTGCATGTGTTTGAAGATCTCGTCACTGCCAAGTGGCGCGAAGCGAACGCTGTACTTGTCGTCGTGACTTACGCCCCGCATCCGCAGGAGCTTTTCCATGCTCATTGGCCCGGCGAAGCTGTGCGTGGCCGCATGCTCGCGCCACACCCCATTGGTGCCATGCACGATGCCTGAGGCATTCCATCGCGTGTAGCTGCTCCCCCCGTTGATCAGGATCTCTTCCTTGGCGGTGATCGTGATCCTGTTGGCCTCCAGCTTGATGTCGAGCTTGGCCATGAGGTTGATGCTGTTCTGCAGCGCCACGATGTCGATGCCCGCGGTGGCCGCTGTCAGGCGGATGGCCTTGTAGGCAAAGAAGCGCACGGCGTCCTTGACGCTGGCCAACAGGCTCTTGCCCGCGCTGATGCTGGTGTGCCCGCCACTGCTCAGGGCGATATGCTCGATGCTCGCGATGTGCGTCGTCGTGCCGGCCGTGCTGTGAATACCCGCCGGACTGGCAAGTACCAGATGAGGTTCGTTGAGTTCCGGGAACTGCCCTTCCGATGCGTTGCCGCCCTTGCCCTTGATTGCGTCGTTGTGTTCCTTCAGGACCTTCGTGACGGCATCCTGATCGCCTGCCTTGTGTGCCTTGGCCTGCTGCGCAACCTCGCTCATCCCTTCGTGCAGATCCTGCGCCTGCGTGAGTCTGACGACGGTCTCTCCCATGTCGGTGATGTGGGCCTGCGCATTGGGTCTGGCCTCCGTGGTGAGCAGCAAACCTTGGGCGGCGCGGATCGCGCCATGCCCATCGGTACGCAACTCGACGCCCTGGCCCCGGTCATCCTTGCGGCCGGCCGTGTCTTCGATGCGCCCGATGTGCCCCAGGCTCAGGCTGCTGCACTGGTGATCGCTTTTGAGCTGGGCCTGGATCTTTCCGGCCTTGTCGTCCAACGCGATATGGTTGCTTCGTCCACCCGGGCCTTTGCCGTCCGAGCTCAGTTCGCGGCTGCGAAAGCCCGAAAGATTCTTCTGTTCGGGCAACAGCCTGGGTGGCATGTTCAAGCGGTTGTAGACCCGGCCAGTGACGATAGGCCGGTCGGGATCGCCGTTCTCGAAGTCGACGATCACTTCCTGGCCGATGCGCGGAATGTGCATGCCACCTAAGTTGGTGCCGGCCCAGGGGGAGGACACACGAATCCAGCAGGAGGCGTTCTCGTCTTTCGTGCAGTAGCGGTTCCAGTGGAAGCTGGCCCGGATCCGGCCGTATTCGTCCGTCCATATTTCCTGACCGCTGGGGCCGGTGACGATGGCCGTCTGCGGGCCCGTGGTTCTGGGCTTGGGCTGGGTCTGCGGTGAGCGAAAGATCTTGTGGGCGGGCTGAACCTCGAAGTCGGTACGGCAAACGTAGTCTTCCTGACCACTGGCATGCGCGCTTTCGTGCAGGCGCAGGGTGCTGGCGATGACCAGGTACTCGAGGTTCGCTGCGTCTTGTGGGTAGTGGGTCAGCGAGAAGGTGCATCCCGTCACGATTGCCCGCAGGTTGCCGCTTCCCCGCCCGCGGCTGCCAGGAGCGCCGATTGCCTCCATGCGCGTGCGCGCAAGGTCCCGGCCTTCGTCCGGATCGCTGTAGTCGCCCGGCCACTTGTACATCTCCTGCGCACTGTTGCCCGTGTTGCGCGGCATCCTGGCGACCTGCTGGAGCCGGGCGCGCGGCTTGGTGAAGTCGAAGTCGTCGGTCACCCACTGGCCCGATTCCAGGTTTTCGACGCTGCAGAAGTTGTCGCAGTATTCCTCGTCGATCTTGTGACCCGGCGGATGGTAGGCAATGGCGTGATACGCCGGGCTCTCGAACTTCATGTGCGCGCCGACGTCGTCCACCAAGACCAGCTTGTGCGCCCCATCCTTGTGTTCAAAGAAGTAGTAGATGCCGAATTCCTGCATCAGCCGCGTGATGAACTCGAAGTCCGTCTCGCCGTACTGGACCTGGAACACCCGCAGGGGATACCGATGGGTGACGCGCTTTTCGGTCAGAAAGCTATAGCCGGCGAGCACCTCCTCGATGATCTCCAGCGGGGTCTTGTTCTGGAAGATCTTGTAGTCGCTGGTGCGTGTGGCCAGGGTCAGCCAGGGGCGAAGGGAGATTTCGTAGATGCCCCGGCGGTTCTCGTGCTGCACGAACCTTGCGCTGGTCACCAGGGCGTTGATCTCGCGTGTGCCTGCGCCCGTGCGGGCCGCCACACCAAAGCCCTTGCCGTCGAGTTCGATGCAGATGCTGAACTCTTTGCCGATCAGTTGTTTGACCGGAACATTGGCTGTGACGTACTCGGTCAGGGCCGGGCTGTCGGGGGTCTGCAGCCGGACGGTGTATTCAAAGAGTTCACCCAACGCCTCACGGCCATCGAGTGACTTGAATTCCAGCGCGGGCTGGCCCAGCAGGCTGGGCATGGCGGCGCTGACGACACAGATGGTTCGCGAAACTGTGAAGAGGGAAGACACGCATGGGACCTTGACGAGTGATCGTTCAAAAAGTCTGGGGCATGCGTGCCCAGCACCATTGCAAACAATCATCGCCCGGGCCCTCTCAGCGGACAAACACGGAAAGAGTGCGGAGTAGTTTGCAAAACCATCGCACTCCGACCACGTAAGAACGCCTCATTGGCGTGGCTGCAGCAGGGCCTTCCTTCAAGATTTCTCTTGCAGAGAACTCCTGTCCTCACATGCTCGCTCTGGATTCGCGACCGTCCATGGGAGGAGCTCGAAGAGCTCCAGCAGCCCATTCAAAACTTCGGCGCTGCACCAGTCCAGGCCTCCTAGGCTAGACTGTTGCAATGCCTTGTCTCGCCACGCTCCTCCCGGTGCTTTCGCACCCCGAGAGCCGTTGCGCGCGCCAAGGCTGCAAAGCAAAAAAACCAAAGCTCGTCTGACCGGAGCCGAGGTTCCGTCGTCGGATGAGCGACGGAACCTGCCAAGGCTTTGGCCCCTCATGGGTTGCGCGCGCATCGGACGGTGGTTCTTTCCATCGGTCGATTCCTGAGAGGAAGCCTGCGTGCCACAACAAACTACCGCCCCCACCCCCGATTTTTCGGGCCTCTGGATCCCGCTCGTCACCCCGTTCCGCGATGGCGCGGTCGACCACGCCGCACTCGCCGCGTTGACCCGACGGCTCGCCGGCGACGGTGTTGCCGGCTTCGTGGTCTGCGGCTCGACCGGCGAGGCCGCCGCGCTCGACGAGACGGAGCAGTTGGCCGCGCTCGATACCGTGCAAGCCGCTGCCGGTGGCCTGCCGATCGTCATGGGCCTGTCGGGCTATCACCTGGGCAAGACGACGGCCTGGGTGCGCAAGCTCGCCGAACGCCCCCTGGCGGCCCTGCTGGTGCCCGCGCCGCACTACATCCGCCCTTCGCAGGCGGGCCTGCTCGAATGGTTCCGCGCCATCGCCGACGCGACCGCGGTGCCACTGCTGATCTACGACATTCCCTACCGCACCGGCGCGACGCTTGCACGCGAGACGCTGCTGGCACTGGCCGACCATCCGCGCATTCGCGGCATCAAGGACTGCGGCGGCGACATGGCGAAGACACGCGCGGTGATCGCCGATGGCCGGCTGCAGGTGTTGTCGGGCGAAGACCACCAGATTTTCAGCACGGTGGCCGAAGGTGGCGTGGGCGCCATCGCGGCCAGCGGGCATGTGCAGACGCGGCGCTTCGTGCAAGTGCTGCGCCTGCTGGCCGACAACCGCGTGGCCGAGGCGCGTGCCGAATGGCAGCCGTTGCAACCGCTGATCGAGATGTTGTTTGCCGAGTCGAACCCGGGGCCGCTGAAGGCACTGCTGGCACACCAGGGTGGGATGCACAACGAGTTGCGCTCGCCGATGACCCGTGCGTCCGATGGCCTGCGCGAGCGCCTTGTCGCGCTCGACGCCCGGCTCAGCCGCCCGTAACCGGCGGGAAGAAAGCGACTTCGCAGCCTTCGTGCAGGGCTGCGGCTTCGTCGCTCATGGCTTGGTCGAGCGCCATGCGCACGGCCTTGCCACGTGCCAGCGCGGTGGCATGCGCGCCGCCACGGGCGATGAGTTCGTCGCGCAGCGCGGCCAACGTCTGTGCGTTCGTCTCGACGGTTTCGCTGCTGCTTGAGAGCGCCTCGCGCACCGACGCGAAATAACGGACCTGTACCTTCATGCGATTCAGGACAGCAGCGAGGCGAAGGGAATGAAGTTCACGGTGTCGCCCGAACGGATCGTCTGGCCCGCGGGGTTGTCGACCACGCCATCGCCCCAGACCATCGACGTGAGCACGCCCGAACTCTGGTTGCCGAACAGTTCGAGCCCACCGGCCGCATTGCGGCGCGCGCGCAGGAACTCACGGCGCTTGTCGGCGCGGAGCCAGTCGAAATCAGCGCGCATCTGCACGGGCTCGGGCGTCACGCGTGTGGCGCCTTGCAGTGTCAGCAAGAAGGGCCGCACGAGCATCAGGAAGGTCAGGAAGCTGGACACCGGGTTGCCGGGCAACCCCGTCACGTGGCAATGGCCCTGCCCGTCGCTGCGCGCGATCGAGCCGTAGGCGAAAGGCTTGCCGGGCTTCATCGACAGCGACCAGAGCTGCAGCTCGCCCAGCGACTGCAGTGCGGCGCGGATGTGGTCTTCTTCGCCGACCGACACGCCGCCGGTGGTGATGATCAGGTCGCTGGTTTCGGCCGCGTCGCGCAGCGCCGTGATGGTGGCTTCGCGGTTGTCCGGCACGATGCCCAGGTCATTCACCTCGCAGCCCAACCGATGCAGCAAGGCGCGCATGAAGAAGCGGTTGGAGTTGTAGATCGCGCCGGGCTTCATGGCATCCGGCGCGACTTCACCCGGCATCACCAGTTCGTCGCCGGTGGAGAGCATGGCCACGCGCGGCTTGCGGGCCACCTGCAGCTTGTGGAAGCCGACGCTGGCGGCAAGGCCCAGCGCGGCGGGCGTGAGGCGCTCGCCCTGCTTCAGCACGACGTCGCCGGAAGCCACGTCTTCACCTTCGCGGCGCACCCATTGGCCGACTGCGGGGACGATGGCGATGCGAACCGAGCCCAGGCGGCCTTCCTGCGGCGTGGCGGTGGTGTCTTCCTGCATCACCACGGCATCGGCGCCATCAGGGATCTGCGCGCCAGTGAAGATGCGCGCGGCGGTGCCGGCCGCCAGCGGCGTGCCGACGGTGCCCGCGGGAATGCGCTGCGCCACGACCAGTTCGGCACCAGGCGCTGCGCAATCGGCCACGCGCACCGCGTAGCCATCCATCGCGCTGTTGTCGCGCGGCGGCACGGTCAGGCCGGAGACGAGGTCCTGTGCCAGCACGCGGCCATCGGCCTCGAAGGTCACGACGCTTTCGGCGGGCAGCTTCGGCTGCGCCTTCGCCAGAAGCACCGCGATGGCCTCGTCGAGCGGCATCAGCGGTGGGCGCAGGGACGAAGCGGCGAAGGGAACGGGGGAATCAGCCATGGTGTTCCGGGTTGTACTCGAAGCGGTCGCCGCTGGCGATCAGCCATTGCGCGATGGCCTCGGCGTCATTGAGGTCGAACAGCGGGCGTTCGGTGGGCAACGGCAGGCTGGACGGTGCATCGGTGGCCACGGCGGTGACGAAGGGATCGTCCGTGTACAGCACCGGCCGCGAAGGCTGGCCATCTTCGGGCAGGCGCCAGACTTCGATCTTCAGCACATCGCTGTGCCGGAAGCCCTCGACCAGCACCCAGTCGGCGGCCGGATGCAGCTCTGCCAGCAGCTGGTGCACCGACAGCTCCACGGGAGTCTCGAACTCGCGCATCACGGCCAGCCGCTTGTCGGAGGCCACGACCACCTCGAAGGCACCGGCCTCGCGGTGGCGGTACGTGTCCTTGCCCGGATGGTCGATGTCGAACTTGTGGTGTGCGTGCTTGACCACCGAGACGCGCTGGCCGAGCCGCTTGAGCACCGGGATCAGGCGCTCCACCAGCGTGGTCTTGCCCGCGCCCGAATAGCCGGCGAAGCCGACGACCTTCATGACGGGGCCCGACCGGGCTCAGTCACAGTTCTGGGCAATGTAGGCTTTCACAGCCTCGGCATCGGCCGGCAGCTTGACCACGCGCTTGGGCAGCGCCTCGATGCCCTCGAACTTCTTCGGGCGCGCGGGCTCTTCGCCCAGCGCCTCGACGAGCGTCTCGGCAAACTTGATCGGCAATGCGGTTTCGAGCACCACCATCGGCACGCCCGGCACGATGTGCTCACGCGCGGCCTTGAGGCCGTCGGCCGTGTGCGGGTCGACCAGCGTGGCAAAGCGCTTGTCGGTGTCGCGGATGGTGGCCAGGCGGTCGGCGTGCGTGCTGCGGCTGCTCTTGAAGCCGAAGCGTTCGGCGGCATCCTTGAAAGCCGGATCGGCGCTCAGGTCGAAGCGGCCTTCGAGGCCCAGGTCGTCCACGAACAGCTTGCGCAGCTTGACGGCATCGCGGCCGACCAGATCGAACACGAAGCGCTCGAAATTGCTGGCCTTGCTGATGTCCATCGACGGGCTCGATGTCTCGTGCGTGTCGGCAGCCCCGCGCACGCGGTAGATGCCGGTGCGGAAGAACTCGTCGAGCACATCGTTCTCGTTGGTGGCGACCACCAGCGTCTGGATCGGCAGGCCCATCATGCGCGCCACATGGCCCGCGCAGACGTTGCCGAAGTTGCCCGAGGGCACGGTGAAGCTCACCGGCTTGTCGTTGCTGGCCGTGGCCTGGAAGTAGCCGGCAAAGTAGTAAACGACCTGCGCGAGCAGCCGCGCCCAGTTGATCGAGTTGACCGTGCCGATGCGGTACTTGCGCTTGAAGCCCAGATCGTTCGAGACCGCCTTGACGATGTCCTGGCAGTCGTCGAACACGCCGGTGATGGCGATGTTGTGGATGTTCTCGTCCTGCAGGCTGAACATCTGTGCCTGCTGGAACGGGCTCATGCGGCCGTCGGGCGAGGTCATGAAGACGCGCACGCCCTTCTTGCCGCGCATGGCGTATTCGGCCGCGCTGCCGGTGTCGCCGCTGGTGGCGCCCAGGATGTTGAGTTCCGCACCGCGACGGCCCAGTTCGTACTCGAACAGATTGCCCAGCAGCTGCATCGCCATGTCCTTGAAGGCCAGCGTGGGGCCGTTCGACAGGGCTTCGAGGTACACGCCGTCTTCGAGTTCGCGCAGCGGCACGATCTCGTCGGAGCCGAACACTTCGGCGGTGTAGGTTTTCGCGCAGATCGCCTTCAGGTCGGCGGGCGGAATGTCGTCGATGTAGAGCGAGAGGATCTCGAAGGCCAGCTCGGCGTACGGCAGATCGCGCCATTTGGCGAGCGTGGCGGTGTCGACCTTCGGGTACTGCACGGGCAGGTACAGGCCGCCATCGGGTGCGAGGCCTTCGAGGAGGATGTCGCAAAAGCGCTTGCGGTCGGGGTGGCCGCGGGTGCTCAGGTAGTTCACGGGAGGGTCCTGTCGTACCGGTTCATTCAATGTCTTGCTTGTGCTGGCGCCGCCGCTCAGGACAGCTCTTCCTTGCGAATGCGCACGATGGGCTCCAGCACCGTGGGCAGTGCCTGCAGCTCGGCCAGCACGTCGTTGACGGTGCCTTCGCGCGCGTCGTGCGTGAGGATGATGAGGTCGGTCTGCGTGGAGCCTTCGCCGCCCACTTCGTCGGCTTCGCGCTGCAGCACCGCGTCGATGCTGATGCCGGCGGTGGCGAGCAGGCCCGTCACCTTGGCCAGCACGCCGGCCTGGTCGGCCACGCGCAGGCGCAGGTAGTAGCTGGTGACGACCTCAGTCATCGGCAGCACCTTCAGGTCGCTCATGGCGTCAGGGTGGAAAGCCAGGTGCGGCACGCGGTGCGCGGCGTCGGCGGTGTGCAGGCGGGTGATGTCGACCAGGTCGGCGATCACGGCGCTGGCGGTGGGCTCGCTGCCCGCGCCCTTGCCGTAGTACAGCGTGGTGCCGACGGCATCGCCATGCACCACCACCGCGTTCATCGCGCCTTCGACATTGGCCAGCAGTCGCTTGGACGGCACCAGCGACGGATGCACTCGCAGCTCGATGCCCTTGGCCGTGCGCTTGGTGATGCCCAGCAGCTTGATGCGGTAGCCGAGCTGCTCGGCGTACTTGATGTCCTGTGCCGCGAGCTTGGTGATGCCCTCGATGTGTGCCTTGTCGAACTGCACCGGAATGCCGAAGGCAATGGCGCTCATCAGCGTGACCTTGTGGCCGGCGTCGACGCCTTCGATGTCGAAGGTCGGGTCGGCTTCGGCGTAGCCCAGGCGCTGTGCTTCCTTGAGCACGGTGGCGAAGTCCAGGCCCTTGTCGCGCATCTCGGACAGGATGAAGTTGGTGGTGCCGTTGATGATGCCGGCCAGCCACTGGATGCTGTTGGCCGTGAGGCCTTCGCGCAGCGCCTTGATGATCGGGATGCCACCGGCCACCGCGGCCTCGAAGGCCACCATCACGCCCTTGGCATGCGCGGCCGCGAAGATCTCGGTGCCGTGCACCGCGAGCAGCGCCTTGTTGGCCGTGACCACGTGCTTGCCGGCCGCAATGGCTTCGAGCACCAGCTGCTTGGCGATGCCGTAGCCGCCGATCAGCTCGATGACGATGTCGATGTCGGGGTTGGCAATGACTTCGCGTGCGTCGGCCACCACCTTCACGCCCTCGCCGGCCACTTCGCGTGCACGGGCGGTGTCGAGGTCGGCCACCATGGTGATCTCGATGCCGCGGCCGGCGCGGCGCTTGATTTCTTCCTGGTTGCGCTGGAGCACCTTGAAGGTGCCGCTGCCGACCGTGCCTGCACCGAGCAGGCCTACTTGGATGGGTTTCATTGGGAGAGTCGCGTTCATGGTTTGGATGGGGTGGTGGACGATGCGCCCACGATGCGGCTGACGTAGCGCGGCAAGGACCAGGCGCCGCCGGCGAAGCCACGGCACATGCCGTCGCCGATGGCACTGGTGCGCACGAATACACGGCCGTTGAAATGCCAGGTCTCGCTGGACCAGCAGTCGCCGATGCCACGGCCCTTCATGGCCGAGGTGACGCTGGCCTCTTTTTCGTCGAAGTCGCCGTTCGCTTCGAGGGACACAGGCGCATAGGGCGGCTTGTCGTTGGCGATCCAGAGCAGGCTCGAATAGTTGTACGCGCCCATGCCACAGCCCAGCGACAGCAGCACCTTGCTGCCGCTCAGGCGGACGACTTCCAGCGCCTTGGCACTGATGTCGCTGCTGTTGTTGCACTGCTCCTTCACTGCGGCGATGTCGAGCGACGGAAAGATGCGCGCGGGCAGCGCGGCGTCGCCGGGCTTCGCCTTGGGCGGCTTGACCACGTTGACGACGGGGGCCGGCACGGGAGGCAGCACGGAAGATTCGGGCTTCGCGCCGCGGCGCACCAGCGCGCCCGGCGTTCCGATGCGGCCCTGCGCTTCGTCCATCTTCAGCAGCACGGCGTTGAGGCCAGCGAGTGACAGCGTCCACTTCTTGCCACCGTTGGCGGTGACTGTCGCTTCATCGCTCTTGAGCAGCTCGGGAAGGATGGTGCGGACCTGTTCCGCGTCGAGGCTGGCGGTGTCGCCCTGGAGGCCGGAAACGGTGGCCTTGCCGACCTTGAACCGCAGCGGTCCCTTGACCTCGCCCTCGCCGCCAACCTGCAGCTGGACCTCAACGGCCTTGTCGGGCCCCGCGGCGCGGGTGAGGAGCATCGACACCGGCTCCGAGGGCCCGCTGTCCGCCTGGTAGCCTGCGGCGCGGCAGGTGCGCGTGTTGTCGCAGACCAGTTCCCAGTCGTTGTGCGAGAACGTCACCAGCGCCTTGTCGGCAGCACCGGCAGACAACACGACCAGCGACAGCGCCGCAGCGAAGCAGGCAGATTTCATGGCCCCGTCTTGTTGCGCAAGCGGTACTGCTCAAGGAACTTCGCGATGCGGTTGATGGCCTCGCGCAGGTCGTCTTCGTGGGGCAGGAACACGATGCGGAAATGGTCCGGCGTGGCCCAGTTGAAGCCGGTGCCCTGCACCAGCATCACACGGGTTTCCTTCAGCAGTTCGAGGAAGAACTGGCGGTCGTCCGCAATCGGATAGACCTCCGGGTCGAGCTTGGGGAACATGTAGAGCGCGGCACTGGGCTTGACGCAGCTCACGCCCGGAATGGCAGTGATCAACTCGTAGGCCAGGTCGCGCTGGCGGCGCAGGCGGCCGCCGTCGCACACGAGGTCGTTGATGCTCTGGTAGCCACCCAGCGCCGTCTGGATGGCCCACTGGCCCGGCACGTTGGCGCACAGGCGCATGTTCGAGAGCATGTTCAGGCCCTCGATGTAGTCCAGCGCGGAACGCTTGTCGCCCGACACCACGAGCCAGCCGGCGCGATAGCCACACGAACGGTAGCTCTTGGAGAGCGAATTGAAGGTCAGCGTGAGCACGTCGCTCGACAAGCTGGCAATGGCCGTGTGCTTGACGCCGTCGTACAGCACCTTGTCGTAGACCTCGTCGGCGAAGATCACGAGGCCATGCTCGCGCGCAATGGCCACGATGCTCTTGAGCAGGTCATCGGAGTAAAGCGCGCCGGTGGGGTTGTTCGGGTTGATGACCACGATGCCCTTGGTGCGCGGCGTGATCTTGGCGCGGATGTCGTCCAGGTTGGGCATCCAGCCATTGGCTTCGTCGCACAGGTAGTGCACCGGCGTGCCGCCAGACAGGCTCGTGGAGGCGGTCCACAGCGGGTAGTCGGGGGCTGGCAGCAGCAGCTCGTCGCCGTCGTTGAGCAGCGCGTTCGTGGACATGGCGATCAGCTCGCTGGCGCCGTTGCCCAGGTAGATGTCGTCGAGGGTGACGCCCGCAATGCCCTGCTTTTGCGTCTCGTGCATGACGGCCTTGCGCGCGGCAAAGACACCCTTGCTATCGGAATAGCCCGCCGAGTTCGGCAGGTTGCGGATCATGTCCTGCTGGATTTCCTCGGGTGCATCGAAGCCGAACACGGCCAGATTGCCGATGTTGAGCTTGATGATCTTCTGGCCGTCCTCTTCCATCTGCTTGGCGGCGTCCATGATGGGGCCGCGGATGTCATAGAGAACGTTGGCCAGCTTGGCCGATTTCTTGAGCTGCTTCAAAGGGCCCTCCCGGGCGCAGAGTTGGTGGGTTGCTTACTCGAAGTCAAAGGCCCTTGCGAGCCCCGTGGCACTAGGGAAAACCTATAATTTGACCACAGTTCCCAGTGCACCGATGAAGCTCCAGCCCGACAAATCCGACGTCCAGTCCCTCACCGCACACGGCCCCGGCTGGGTGGCGATCAACAACGAAAAGGTCGAGGGCAGCGTGGTGGTTGGCTCGCGCGGCGAACGCTTCGAATGGAATTGCACCCGCTTCGAGGAGCTGGGCCCCGAGCATTTCGCCCAGCTTGCGTCGCTGGGCGCGGAATTGATCATTTTCGGCAGCGGAAAGCGCATCCGTTTTCCCCAGCCCGCGTGGCTCCAGCCCCTGATGGCAAAACGCACCGGAGTTGAAACAATGGACACCCCTGCGGCCTGTCGGACCTACAACATCCTGGCCGGCGAAGGCAGGCATGTGATTGCCGCTCTGCTGGTCGAGAGCCCGGCGGCTGACTGATGAAGGTGTTTTCGGGGTAAAATACTGGGTTGCGAACAGGCCAGCTACCCAAGTTAGCAACGACCAATCCTCCATTCGTCGAGCAAGCCCGAAAAAGGCTGAGAGGGCTCGGAGAACGGAATCTAACGGAGAAAACAAGTTTCATGGCGATCGTTGTCAACAAACCCATTCCTGAATTCGACGCCAACGCCACGGGCGGCCTCAAGGTCTCGAATACCTCGCATCTCGGCCACGTGCTGGTCATGTATTTTTACCCGAAAGATAACACTCCGGGTTGCACCACCGAAGCCATGCAGTTTCGCGACCGCTACAAGGACTTCGAAAAAGCCGGCGCCACCGTTTTCGGCGTGTCCCGCGACAACATGAAGTCGCATGATGAATTCAAGGCCAAGCTCGAGCTGCCCTTCGAACTGATCGCTGACACAGAAGAAAAAATGTGTCACATGTTCGGCGTGGTCAAGAACAAGATCATGTACGGCAAGAAGGTCAAGGGCATCGAGCGCAGCACCTTCCTGATCGGCGCGGACGGCATCCTGAAGGCCGAATGGCGCGGCCTCAAGGTGCCGGGCCACGTCGACGACGTGCTCAAGGCTGTCAAGGCGCTCAAGAAGGCCGCCTGATAGTCACGCTGGCCGCCGGTTCTGCGCATTTGCGCCATTGCGTGGGTAATGCCCAACGCAGCGGGTTAATGAGCAGCCGGCGTGTCATCTGCGATGTGCATAATGGCCTCATGCCGTTGAGCTCCACGACCGCATCCCCCGAACAAAGCCGCCTTGGTCTTCAGGCGGCTTTTTCGTTTTCTGGTTCCCACTTCCTGCGAGCGATCTGACACATGCCATTGCCTCCCGCCCCCACGAAACGCGCCGCATTGCTCTCGCCGGACGCGCTTGATGCGCCTGCCCGGTCTTCGCACAGGGGTTCGCGCCGCTCCGGCGACCAGCGGGCCGACGAAACCACAGCGCGCAGCCCGCAGCCGCTGGAATTGTTCGACAGTCTCGGCACCGAAGGCGCCGGCGGCACCGATACCGCACGCCCACCGCGCCGGGCCAGGTCAAAACCCGCGCCCAAGCCCGTGGTGAGCACACCACAGCCGCAGGCCATGGTGCAAGTCGAAACGAAGGTCCAGCCGCCTGTCGCCGCCGCGCCCGCCCCGGCGCCGCAAGCACCCGCCGCGCGCCCCAAGCGCAAGTCCACCGGCCCGGCCAAGCTGTTCGTGCTCGACACGAATGTCCTGCTGCATGACCCGATGTGCCTGTTCCGCTTCGAAGAGCACGACATCTTCCTGCCGATGATCGTGCTGGAAGAGCTCGACGGCCACAAGAAAGGCACCACCGAGGTCGCGCGCAACGGTCGCCAGACCAGCCGCACACTCGACGCGTTGGCCGCTCCGCAAGGTGCCGACATCGCCAAGGGCCTGAAGCTCGACACCACCGGCCATCGCGAAGCCGGCGGCAAGCTGTTCTTCCAGACCGCCCCACTCGACTACTCGTTGCCGCTGAGCCTGCCGCAAGGCAAGGCCGACAATCAGATCCTCGGCGTGGTGCAGGCCCTGCGCGACCTCTACGCCACGGACCAACCCGGCCACCCGAAACAGGAAGTGGTGCTGGTGTCGAAGGACATCAACATGCGCGTCAAGGCGCGTGCGCTGGGCCTGGCCGCCGACGACTACCAGAACGACAAGACGCTGGAAGACGGTGACCTGCTCTACGCAGGCTCGCTCGCGCTGCCACCCGATTTCTGGACCCGCCAGAGCAAGACGGTCGAAAGCTGGCAGAGCGGCAGCAACACGTTCTATCGCATCAGCGGTCCGATCGTGCCCAACCTCTATATCAACCAGTTCGTCTACTTCGAGGCACCCGGCGAGCCGAGCATGTATGCACGCGTCACCGAAATCCGCGACAAGACCGCGGTGCTCAAGACGCTCAAGGACTACAGCTCGGGCAAGAACGCGGTGTGGGGCGTGAACACGCGCAACCGCGAGCAGAACTTCGCGATGAACCTGCTGATGGACCCGGACATCGACTTCGTCACGCTGACCGGCACCGCCGGCACCGGCAAGACCCTGATGGCGCTGGCCTCCGGCCTCACGCAGGTGCTCGACGATCGCCGCTACACCGAGATCATCATGACCCGCGCCACCGTGAGCGTGGGCGAAGACATCGGCTTCCTGCCCGGCACCGAGGAAGAAAAGATGGGCCCCTGGATGGGCGCGCTCGACGACAACCTCGAATTCCTGGCCAAGGGCGACGGCGGCGGTGCGGGCGAATGGGGCCGCGCGGCCACCAATGAGCTGATCCGTAGCCGCATCAAGGTCAAGAGCATGAACTTCATGCGCGGACGCACCTTCCTGAACAAGTACGTGATCATCGACGAGGCGCAGAACCTGACGCCCAAGCAGATGAAGACGCTGATCACCCGGGCCGGCCCGGGCACCAAGATCATCTGCATGGGCAACCTGGCGCAGATCGACACGCCATACCTGACAGAAGGCTCTTCGGGCCTGACTTTTGCGGTCGACAAGTTCAAGGGCTGGCCGCACGGTGGGCACATCACGCTGGCGCGCGGCGAACGCTCGCGCCTGGCCGACTTCGCGAGCGACGTGCTCTAAAGTCACCCTGCTGCCAAAAAGCCCGCACATGCTCCAAGGAGCATCGCGGGTTTTTTTTCGCCCGCCATGACAGGCTCCTGACAAGACGCTGTCAGGAGCCGGGTCGCACCATCACGGCTCCTTTCAACGACACCAAAGAGAGCCCCGAAATGCAAAACGCCATCACCTGGTTCGAAATCCCGGTTGCCGACATGGACCGCGCTCAGACCTTCTACGAAACCGTTCTGGCCCGCAAGCTGCGCCGCGAAAATTTCGGCGGAGAACCGCTGGCCGTGTTCCCCTATGACGACCCCGCCACCGGCGGCGCACTGAAGGCCGGAGCGAACACCAGCGCACGCGCCGGCAGCGGCATTCGCATCTACCTCGATTGCATGCCCAGCATCGATGCGGTGCTCGCACGGGTCGAAGCCGCGGGCGGACAGATCGTGGCGCCCAGGTCCGATTTGCCCCCAGGCATGGGCTTCATCGCCCATCTGCGCGACACCGAAGGCAACGAAGTCGGCCTGCACTCGCTGGGCTGATTCGCCATGGCACAACGCAACTGGATCGCCGTGGCAAGCGCCGAGCATGCGCGGCGCGGTCGCGACCACCGGCCGCTCGGCTTCATGCAGGTGGGCCACGGCAAGCATGCGCCGCTCAAGCGGGTCGCCGCGGGCGACCGCGTTGCCTATTACTCGCCTGCCACGGTGTTCGGCGGCACGGACAGGCTCCAGAGCTTCGTGTCGATCGGCGTCGTACAGCCTGGCGAGCCGTACGAATTCGACATGGGCAAAGGCTTTGTCCCATGGCGCCGCGACGTGGCTTACGCAACCGGCCACGAAGCGCCGATTGCCCCGCTGATCGAGCGCCTCGCCTTCATCGAGAACCCCAAGCAGTGGGGCTATAAATTCCGCTTCGGGCTGTTCGACGTCACGGACGCCGACATGACACTGATCGCCCGAACAATGCAGGCCGACCTCAGAGCGCTTGCTCTTTGAGATGCACCCTCACCCAACAAACAAAAGGAGAAGAACCCAATGGAACCCATTCGCCAACGCCACGACGCCTTCCGCGTCGCAGGCCCCACGGTCCGCACCACCAACCACGGAGAAAGCACCCCCGCCACCGCTCGCATCGGCGCGCTCTGGGGCCGCTTCTTCGGCGAGCAGATGGCCGAATTGATGCCCCGCCGCACCAGCGACGCCCGCATCTTCGGCGTCTACTCGGCCTACGAATCAGACGCCCACGGTGCTTTCGATGTGACGGCGGGCCTCGCCGTTGCGGACAGCGAAGACTGCGTGGCCATCGAGGCCGGCAACTACCTCGTGTTTGCCGACCAGGGCGAGATGCCGCACATGGTGATCGCCACCTGGCAGCGCATCTGGCAGTATTTCGAGGCGCATCCGGAAATCGCGCGCAGCTACCGCAGCGATTTCGAAGCCTACGAAGGGCCGGACAAGGTGGCGATCCACATCGGAGTTGCATGAGCACAAGGAAGAGCTGGCACGACCGGCTCACGAGCTACCCTCACCTGCCGAGCGTCAAGGAGATCCCCGCCGCCATGCGTGCCCGCCGTGGCGAAGGGACCATCGCCACGCCGTCGCCGCAAGAGGTCGAGGCCGCGATGCGCAGCATTCCGGAAGGTCGTCTCGTCACGGTCATGGGCATCGGCGAGGACATCGCCACGCGCCACAGCGCGACCATCGGCTGCACCGTGACCACGGCGATCTTTGCGCACATGGTCGCGCATGCGGCCGAAGAAGCACCCAAGGCGGAGGGCCAGACGCCCTGGTGGCGCACGCTCAAGATCGGCGGGGAGCTCAACACCAAATACCCCGGCGGCATTGAGGCGCAGATGTCGAAACTCGAAGCCGAAGGCCACACGGTCGTGCAGCGCGGCAAGCGCTACTTCGTCGAAGACTTCGCGAAGAAGCTCACCGGAACGCACTGATGCGCCGCGCCGACCGCCTGTTCCAACTCGTGCAGATCATCCGTGGGCGCCGGCTCACCACCGCGGCCTTCCTGGCGCAACGCCTCGAAGTGTCGGAGCGCACGGTGTACCGTGACGTGGCCGATCTGCAGCACCAGGGCGTGCCCATCGAGGGCGAAGCCGGTGTGGGTTACAGGCTGGGCGCAGGCTTCGAGCTGCCGCCGCTGATGTTCACTCAGGACGAAGCTTCGGCGCTCGTGGCCGCGGCGCGGCTCGCACAGAGCTGGGTCGATCCGGCGATGGCACGGGACATCGAAACCGGGCTGGGCAAGATCCTGTCCGTGCTGCCGCCGGCTGCGCGCGTTTCGGCCGAGGCACTGGCGCTCTATGCGCCTGCGATGGGCCTGGACGATGCCCTGCGCGCGCGGCTGCAGACGTTGAGGGAGGCAGTCCAATCGCACAACAAGCTGCGTCTTGACTACCGCGATGTGTCGGGCGACGCCAGCGCACGCACCGTGCGGCCGCTCGGCTGCTTCTACTGGGGCAAGGTCTGGACGCTGTCGACCTGGTGCGAGCTGCGCAATGACTTTCGCGGCTTTCGCCTCGACCGCATGAACGCCATCGAGTTGCTGCCCGAGCGTTTTCGCGACGAGCCCGGCAAGACGCTGGCCGACATGCTGCGACAGCTGAAGGCCGAGAAGGCCCAGGGCAAGGCGGCGCAGCCAAAGAAGTAACCCTTCTTCGCGCCGCGCGCCTTGCGCGGACCGATCGTGTCAGTACTGTTCGTTGTGGCTGTAGCTGGCCAGGTTCTCGAACTTGGTGATCGGCTTCAGGAAGGCCAACTTGATGGTGCCGGTGGGGCCGTTACGGTGCTTGCTGATGATCACCTCGGCCACGCCCGGCTCCTTGCTGTTCTTGTCGTAGTAGTCGTCGCGGTAGATGAACATGATGATGTCCGCGTCCTGCTCGATGGCGCCCGATTCGCGCAAGTCGCTCATCATGGGGCGCTTGTCGGTCCGGCTTTCCACGCCACGGCTGAGCTGCGACAGCGCGATCACCGGGCACTTGAGTTCCTTGGCCAGCATCTTCAGGCCCCGCGAGATTTCGCCCACGGCCGTGGCGCGGTTTTCGTCGCCCGAGCTGCTGGTCGACATCAGCTGCAGGTAGTCGACCACGATCAGGCCGAGGCGCCCGTATTGGCGCGCCAGCCGGCGCGCATTCGCACGCAGTTCGCTGGTAGACAGGCCCGGCGTTTCGTCGATGTGCAGCGACACGGTGCGCAGCTTCTCGATGGCTTCGGTCAGGCGCGGCCACTCTTCGTCGCTGAGCTTGCCGGTGCGCAGGTGGCCCTGGTCGATGCGGCCGATCGAGCCCACGATACGAACCGCCAACTGCGAGGCGCCCATTTCCATCGAGAATACCGCGACCGGCAGCCCCTCTTCGAGCGCCACGTGTTCGGCAATGTTGATCGCGAGCGAGGTCTTGCCCATCGATGGACGCGCAGCCAGCACGATCATGTCGCCCGCCTGCAGGCCGGAGGTCATCTTGTCGAAATCGTGGAAACCGGTGCGGATGCCCGTGATGTCGTTCGGGTTCTCGGCCATCTCGGTCACGCGGTCGAGCAGTTCGACCACCAGGGCATCCATGCTCTGGAAGCCCTGCTTCATCCGCGTGCCTTCTTCGCCGATGTTGAAGATCTTCTGCTCGGCTTCGTCGAGGATCTTGTCAACCTGCTTGCCCTGCGGGTTGAAGGCCTGCGTCGCGATTTCGTCGGCGGCGGACACGAGCTTTCGCAGGATGGAGCGCTCGCGCACGATCTCGGCGTAGCGCCGGATGTTGCTCGCGCTCGGCACGTACTGCGCCAGCGAGTTCAGGTAGACCAGCCCGCCGATCTCGTCGGCCTTGCCGAGGTTCTGCAGTTGCTCGTAGACCGTGATCACGTCGGCCGGCTTGGTGGCGTTGATCAGGCCGCCGATCGCAGCGTAGATCAGCTTGTGTTCGTGGCGATAGAAGTCGCCGTCGACCAGCAGGTCGCCCATGCGGTCCCAGGCGCCGTTGTCGAGCAGCAGGCCACCGAGCACACTCGATTCGGCCTCGATGGAGTGAGGCGGAATGCGCAGTTGGGCGATCTGGCGGTCGGCCGACGAATTACCGTCGGGATAGGAGAAAACGGCGGACATGGACTTCCCTTGCAACCCTGCATGCTAAGCCGCGCACAGCGCTGCGCGTGTGGACAAGGTTGTGAATAAACGGTGATCTTCCAGTGCACTACCACCGGAGAACTTCAACTTCGGTCGCGGAAAAACAAAAGCCGCCCGGAGGCGGCTTTTTCGACAGCGCACGAGACGCTGTTCGGGATCAGGCGGTTTCGCCGTAGACCGTGACAGTGATGTCGACCACCACGTCGGTGTGAAGCGCAACGCTCACGGTGGTGTCGCCGACGACCTTGATCGGGCCGTTGGGCAGACGCACTTGCGACTTGGCAACCTTGTAGCCTTGCTTGCCCAGTTCTTCGGCGATGTCGCCGTTGGTGACCGAACCGAACAGGCGACCGTCCACACCAGCCTTTTGCGTGAGCTTGACGGTCGAACCGCCGAGCTTCTCGCCTTGGGCTTGCGACTCGGCCAGCTTGGCGGCCGCAGCCTTTTCGAGTTCGACGCGCTTGGCTTCGAATTCGGCCTTGTTGGCAGCGGTGGCGCGGCGAGCGCGGCCCGAAGGGATCAGGAAGTTGCGTGCATAACCGTCCTTGACCTTGACGATATCGCCCAGGCCGCCGACGTTCAGAACCTTGTCCAGAAGAATGATTTGCATGGTGTCGACTCCTTAGACGCGGTGCTGGTCGCTGTACGGCACCATGGCCAGGAAGCGAGCGCGCTTGATCGCGGTGTTCAGCTGGCGTTGGTAGATCGCGCGCGTGCCGGTCAGGCGTGCGGGGATGATCTTGCCGTTTTCGCTGATGAAGTCACGCAGCGTGTCGATGTCCTTGTAGTCGATCTCTTCGACGCCAGCGACGGTGAAGCGGCAGAAGCGCTTGCGCTTGAACAGCAGCGACTGGGTGTTGCGCTTCGGGCGCTTGTCTTTGTTGAATTTCTTGAACGTGGCCATTTGAGGACCTCTTGTCGAAAATTAATCTTGCTGAAAATCCTGGATGTGCAGGACCGGATGCTTGCCGTTGCCCGGTGTCGCGAGAAACCCCTGGAAACGCCAGAGACTTCCCATCGACTGCTTTGCGAGCCGTTCGGCGATGGCGCCGAAGGCAACGGCCTTGAGGGCTGTCTTCACCTGCCTGGCTTTTCCTGCCTCTTGAAGCGTCGACTCATGGTCGAGCTTCAGGTCGATGGCGGGCAAGCCGGCTGGCGTGAATCGCAGGGCTCCGAGTTCGGCAACAGAGGCGGTCAGCAAAAGCTGGTTGACCCCGGTTGCCGCAGCGGCAGCAGTCACGCCATCAGTTGTTGTTGGCGGCGTATTCGGCCTGCTGGGCCTTGCGAGCCTCTTCGCGCTCGACCGTCTTCATCATCGACGAAGGACCGGTGTCGGCCTTCTTCTTCTGAACGGTCAGGTGGCGCAGCACGGCGTCGTTGAACTTGAACGCGTGTTCGAGTTCGCCCATCACGGTTTGCTCGGCTTCAATGTTGACGCACAGGTAGTGGGCCTTGTTGAGCTTGTTGATCTGATAGGCCAGCTGACGACGGCCCCAGTCTTCAACGCGGTGGATCTTGCCGCCGCCGGCCGTGATCAGGCCCTTGTAGCGCTCCAGCATTGCCGGAACTTGTTCGCTCTGATCCGGGTGGATCAGCAAAATGATTTCGTAGTGACGCATGGCACTCCTTGTGGATTCTTCCGTAGAAGAGGAAAAGCCACCTGCAGCGTCGGGCGCAGTGTGGCAAGGCAAAGCCGGCGATTATAGCCCTGGAATTTGCATTCCGGCAAGGCGCTCAGTCGTTCAGGGCCTTGTCGAGGGCGGCCGCCTTCTCGGCACCGACCGCCGCGCGGATCTTGGGCGCCAGCGCCAGCAGGTCTTCATAGCTCCCCGTGCCTTCGACCTGCAGGTTGAGCCGGAACCCCATGAGGCCCAGGCTGCCGGTCAGTTGGGTCGCGATGGGATAGGCATCCTTGTAGCGCTGCTGCTTGCTGCGGCCGGAAGGCGGCGCCGCTGCCAATTCAGCCGGTTTGGCGGCCTCGGCGTGCGTCTCGCCCGCCACGGGTGGCGCAGCCCTCCCGCCCACAGGCTCCAGCACACCCAACTCGATCATCTGGTCGATGTCTTCGCGGGCGATGCCCATGCCAGCGGCAAGCACGTCGTCCACCGAGCGCTTGCCGTCGAACAGGATGAATGCCGAACGCTGGCGCGGCGACAGCGGCACCGAGCGGTCCTTCAGGGCCTGGTGGCCCGCTTCCGTCTTGACAAGAATCATGGAGGTCTCCCCGCGAGGTGCTGGCAAGTCGCCGCGACGACCGAGGTCGCCTCAGGCAAGCTGCCGGGATGCGCCGCCCTGTGAATTGTCACAAGTCTGACACCAGAAACACACTTTGATTCAATGTCATGAAGCTGACACGGGGAATCCCCCGATGGGGATTTCCGCAGTCTGCCGCGCGACGGGCGCAGCGCGCACCCGCCGCCGGGCGATCAATCAGCGATTGGCGAGTTGCTGCCAGGTGTCGATCACGCTGTCGGGATTGAGGGAAATCGATTCAATCCCCTCCTCCGCCAGCCAGAGCGCAAAGTCCGGATGGTCGCTGGGGCCCTGGCCGCAGATGCCGACGTACTTGCCCTGCGCCTTGCAGGCCTTGATGGCGCGGCTGAGCAAAGCCTTGACGGCCGGATCGCGCTCGTCGAAGTCGGCTGCCAGCAGCTCGAGGCCCGAATCGCGGTCCAGGCCCAGGGTGAGCTGGGTCAGGTCGTTCGAGCCGATCGAGAAGCCATCGAAGAACTGCAGGAACTCGTCGGCCAGGATGGCGTTGCTGGGCACCTCGCACATCATGATCAGCTTGAGTTCGTTCTCGCCGCGCTTCAGGCCGTGCTCGCCCAACAGCGTGGTCACGCGCTCGGCCTGACCCAGGGTGCGCACGAAGGGCACCATGATCTGCACGTTGGTCAGGCCCATGTCGTTGCGCACGCGCTTCAGGGCTTCGCACTCCATCGCGAAAGCTTCGCCGAAATCGGCGCTCAGGTAGCGCGCGGCACCACGGAAGCCGAGCATCGGGTTTTCTTCTTCCGGCTCGTAGCGGCTGCCGCCGATCAGCTTGCGGTACTCGTTCGACTTGAAGTCCGACAGGCGCACGATCACCGGCTTGGGCCAGAAGGCCGCGCCGATGGTGGCGATGCCTTCGGCCACCTTGTCGACATAGAACGCACGGGGCGAAGCGTGGCCACGGGCCACCGACTCGACGGCCTTCTTCAGGTCGTTGTCGACGTTCGGGTAGTCGAGGATCGCCTTCGGGTGCACGCCGATGTTGTTGTTGATGATGAACTCGAGCCGGGCCAGGCCCACGCCGTGGTTCGGCAGTTGCGCGAAGTCGAAGGCGAGCTGCGGGTTGCCCACATTCATCATGATCTTCAGATCGATCTCGGGCATCACGCCGCGCTGCACTTCGGTCACTTCGGTTTCGAGCAAGCCGTCGTAGATGAAGCCGGTGTCGCCCTCGGCGCAGCTCACGGTGACCAGCGTGCCGTCTTTCAGCAGATCGGTCGCGTCGCCGCAGCCGACCACGGCCGGAATGCCGAGTTCGCGCGCAATGATGGCCGCGTGGCAGGTGCGCCCGCCACGGTTGGTGACGATGGCGGCGGCGCGCTTCATCACCGGTTCCCAGTTGGGGTCGGTCATGTCGGTGACGAGCACGTCGCCGGCCTGGACCTTGTCCATTTCGCTGATGTTGTGCACCAGGCGTACAGGGCCGGTGCCGATCTTCTGGCCGATGGCACGGCCTTCGGCGAGCACGGCCCCCTTGCCCAGCAGCTTGTAGCGCTGCTCGGCCTTGCCCTGCTGCTGGCTCTTCACCGTTTCCGGGCGCGCCTGCAGGATATAGAGGTGACCGTCGGTGCCGTCCTTGCCCCACTCGATGTCCATCGGGCGGCCATAGTGTTCTTCGATGACCAGCGCGTACCGGGCCAATTGCTCAACGTCGGCGTCGCTCAACGAGTAGCGGTTGCGCTGCTCGGCCTTGACGTCGGTGGTCTTCACGAGCTTGCCGCTGGCTTTTTTCTCTTCGGCCGTGGCGAACTCCATCTGGATCAGCTTGGAGCCCAGGTTGCGGCGGATCACCGCGCGCTTGCCGGCGCGCAGCGTGGGCTTGTGCACATAGAACTCGTCGGGGTTCACGGCGCCCTGCACCACGGTTTCACCCAGGCCATAGCTCGAAGTGATGAACACCACCTGGTCGAAACCCGATTCGGTGTCGATGGTGAACATCACGCCGGCAGCGCCGAGGTCGGAACGCACCATGCGCTGTACGCCGGCCGAGAGCGCGACCACGTCGTGCTCGAAACCCTTGTGCACGCGGTAGCTGATGGCGCGGTCGTTGTAGAGGGAGGCGAACACCTCCTTCATCTTGTGCAGCACGTCGTCGATGCCGACCACGTTCAGGAAGGTCTCTTGCTGGCCCGCAAAGGAGGCGTCGGGCAAGTCTTCGGCCGTCGCCGAGGAACGCACGGCGAACGAGGCGGCCGGGTTGCCGGCGCTCAGCGTGGCGTAGGCCTCGCCGATGGCTTTTTGCAGGTCGGCCGGGAAAGGCTGGGCCTCGACCATGGCGCGGATCTGGGCGCCGGCGGTGGCCAGCGCACGCACGTCTTCGGTGTCCAGCGCTGCGAGCAGCTTGCTGATCTTGTCGGCCAGGCCGTCGTGGGCCAGGAACTGGCGAAATGCGTGGGCCGTGGTCGCAAAACCGGTCGGCACGCGCACGCCCTGCGGCAGCTGCGAGATCATTTCGCCGAGGCTGGCGTTCTTGCCGCCAACCGCCTCGACGTCGGTCATTCTCAGGTTTTCAAACGGTACGACCAAGGCGGTCGCGTCGAAAAGTGCAGACATGGGGAAGCTCCAGAAGTTGAAACCGGTGCTGCATGCAGACGGCGCGGCACGATCGTTGTCGTTGCTTTGGGTGCGGTCGCGGTGTGCATGGAAAGAATGGGGGGTTGGGAAGCGGATTCCCGATAATGGCCCGGATTGTAGGCGTGGCAAGGTCGCGCGCGCCGCAGGACAAGGCCGCAAGAGCAACACCATGCATACACGCACTGTTTTCTTCATTTCCGACGGCACCGGCATCACCGCCGAGACTTTCGGCAACGCCGTGCTCGCCCAGTTCGAGATGAAACCGCGCCATGTCCGGCTGCCTTTCACCGACACGGTCGACAAGGCGCACCAGGCGGTGCGCCACATCAACCACACGGCCGAGCTGGAGGGCGTGCGCCCCATCGTCTTCACCACGCTGGCCAACATGGACGTGCTGGAAGTCATAGAAACCGGCTGCAAGGGCATGCTGCTGGATATGTTCGGCACCTTCGTGCGGCCGCTGGAAATCGAGCTGGCGGTGAAGTCGAACCACCGCATCGGCCGCTTCAGCGACGTCAGCAAGAGCAAGGAATACAACGCCCGCATTGCCGCGATCGACTTCAGCCTGGCGCACGACGACGGCCAGAGCAACCGCGACCTGCAGGGCGCCGACGTGATCCTGGTGGGCGTGAGCCGCAGCGGCAAGACGCCGACTTCGCTCTATCTGGCGATGCAGCACGGCCTGAAGGCGGCCAACTACCCGCTGATTCCCGAGGATTTCGACCGCCGCCAGTTGCCCCCGGCTCTGTTGCCGCACCGCAAGAAGATCTTCGGCCTGACGATCCAGCCCGAGCGGCTCAGCGAGATCCGCAACGAGCGCCGGCCCGATTCACGCTATGCCAGTCTCGAAAACTGCCGCCATGAGGTGAGCGAGGCCGAAGCCATGATGCGGCGCGCCGGCATCCGCTGGCTGTCGACCACCACCAAGTCGATCGAGGAAATCGCCACGACGATCCTGCAGGAGCTGCGGCCCGAGCGCCTGACCTACTGATTTGCTATCTTTTGAATAGCGCCTGACGACCATTTGACGGCCGTCAGGCGCTATTTTTCCTTCAGCCGAACAGGTACTGCACGGTGCCGTCGGCACTCGTCACGGGCTGGCACGGCGTTCCCCAGACCGATTCGATCAGGGCCGGTTCGAGCACTTCGGCCGCCGCGCCCTGCCGCACCCCGCCCGAATCGCCCCCCAGCACCACCACCTCGTCGGCATAGCGCCGCGCCAGGTTCAGGTCGTGCAGAACGGCCACCACGCCCACGCCGCGTTGCGCCCAGGCACGCAACAGTCGCATCGCCGAATGCTGGTGCGCCAGGTCCAGCGCCGCGGTGGGTTCGTCCAGCAGCAACCAGCGGGTCGCACCATCGGGCCGCGCATGCCAGAGCTGGGCCAGCGCCCGCGCCATGTGCGCCCGGGACTTTTCCCCGCCCGACAGCGTGTTGAGCACGCGCGACGCCAGTGCCGACACGTCGGTCAGCGCCATCGACTCGGCAATGATCGCGTCTTCGTCATGCCCCGGCGCCTTGCGATGCGGGTAGCGGCCCAACGCGACGATCTCTTGAGCGGTGAAATCGAAGGCGACCGCGCTTTCCTGTGGCATCAGCGCCCGGCGCAGTGCCAGCGCCGGCATGCCGTGGTCTCCGAGCGGACGGCCGTCGAGCATCACCCGGCCCTGCGTCGGCATGCGCTGGCCGGCCAGCACCGACAGCAACGTCGACTTGCCCGCGCCGTTGGGACCGAGGATGGCCGTCACCCGGCCCGGCGCCAGGCTGACCGAAGCGTTCGCCAGCAGCGTCTTCGCTCCGATGCGAACCTCGACGCCTTCACAGCGCAGCGCCATCGGATCGCGTTCCGTGCCCACCGTCATATGCGCCCCTTGAAGTGCCGCAGCATCAAAAGGAACATCGGCACGCCGATGAACGCGGTGAGCACGCCCAGCGGCAGTTCGGCCGGCGCCATCACGGTCCGCGCCACGGTGTCGGCCGCAAGCACCAGTGCCCCGCCCAACAGGGCCGAGGCCGGCAGCACCACGCGGTGATCGGGCCCGGCCATCATGCGCACCCAGTGCGGCGCGATCAGCCCGATGAAGCCGATGATCCCGGTCGTGGCCGTCACAGCCCCCACGGCCACGGCCGTGACGACGATCGCGCGCCGCTTGGTGCGCTCCACATCCACGCCGAGCAGCGCTGCCTGTGCCTCGCCGAGCGCGATGGCGTTCAGGGGCGAGGCAAGCGACCGCGCCGCAAGGCACGACAAAAGCACAGCCACGCTGACCAGCAACACCGCGCTCCAGCGCGCACCGCCCAGGCTGCCAAGCAGCCAGAACTGCAGGCTGCGCAGTTGCTCGTCCGTCGCCATCACGCTCAGGAAACCCAGCCCCGCGCCCGCAAGCGCATTGACCGCAATGCCGGCGAGCAGCATCAGCGCCATGCGCGTGCCGCCTTCGCTGCGCGAGAGGCCGTAGATCAGCAAGGTCACAGACAAGCCGCCACCGAAGGCCATGAGCACCAGCGTCCAGCTGCCGAGCGTGCGGGGCAACACCGGCCAGAGCCAGGCACCGAGCACGATCGTGACGCCCGCCGCCAGCGCCGCACCGCTGCTGATTCCCACCAGCCCCGGGTCAGCCAACGGATTGCGGAACAGCCCCTGCATCAGCGTGCCCGCCATGCCGAGCCCCGCGCCCGCCGCCACGCCGAGCACGAGGCGCGGCAGGCGGATATTGAGAAACACCAGGTGCTCGGGCGACTTGTCGGCGCCGCCCTGCCCCAATGATGTCAACACGTTCCAGAGTTGCGAAAGACTGATGGCGTAGGCCCCGGACACGGCCCCCACCATGAACGCCGCGACGAGCAGCAGCGCGCTGCCGCCCAGCACGGCGCGCGCCGTGAACCTCTGGCTCATGCCACGGCAGCCAGGAACTTGTCGTGCAGATCGGAAATGGACGCCGGTGTGCGCGGACCGAAGCCCAGCAGCAGCAAGGCGTCTTGCGTGATCAGCGCGCGCTTCTTGTAGGCCGGCGTGAGCGCCAGTTCGGGCCGCTGCCAGAACTTGTCGACGCCACCGTGCGCCTCGATGCTCTGCGTGCTGGTGAGGATGATGTCCGGCGCGGCGCTGGCCATGGCTTCGGCCGTCATCGGCCGGTAGCCCTGGAAGCCGCTCAGGGCATTGATGCCACCGGCATAGCCGATCACCGAGTGCGCAGCGGTCTTCTCGCCCGAGACCTGCGGGCTCGCGCTGTGCGACAGCACGAACAGCACCTTCGGCTTGCGCCCCTTGGCGGCGGCCACGCGCTGTTGTACGACGGCCCATTCGGTATCAAGCCGGGCCTGTAGTTCACGCGCCTGCGCTTCCTTGGCCGCAGCGCGGCCCACGGCCTGCACCTTGCGCTGCACTTCGCCCCAACTGTGGTCGGCCTCGATGATCTCGACCTTGACGCCCGCGCTGCGGATCTGGTCGAGCACCACGGGCGGGCCCGATTCGTTGGTCGCGATGATGGCATCGGGCTTCAGCGACAGCAGGCCTTCGGCCGACAACTGCCGCATGTAGCCGACCTTGGGCGTGTTGCGTGCCGCCGCCGGATACAGGCTGGTGGTGTCCGTGCCCACGAGCTGCCCTTCGGCGCCGAGCAGGTAGACGATCTCGGTGATCGCACCGCTCACCGTCACCAGCTTGGGCAGGCGCAGTGTCTGCGCGAATGCGGGTAGCGCGGCAACAGCGCCCAGCGAAGAGACGGACAGCAGCCGCAGCACGTCGCGGCGGCGCGGTGCCAGGGAGTCGATTCGTGCGAAGTCGCTCATGGGGTTCAAGCCTGCTGCATGGTTGCCAGACGCGGAAGACCACGCACGATGTGACGCCACTCCTCGCGCTCGGGCACACCGGGTTTGCGCGCGCCGAAGAACATGGCCATGAGTTCGCCCGTGCCATCGAAGGCCTCGACCGAGGTCACGATGCCGTCGCTGGTCGGCTTCTCGACGATCCAGATGCTGGCGATGCGGTCTTCGCGCAGGTGCAGGTTGAAGCCGGGGTCCAGCACGTTGAGCCAGCGGATCGGTGGCGCGTTCTCGTCGGGCCCGCGCATTTCCATCGGCTCGATGCGCTTCACCGGTCCGCTGTGAATCTGGATGCAGCCGGGGCTGCCGACGAACACCATGATCGGCGTGCCGTCGAACGCGGCTTCGTTCAACAGGTCGCGGATGGCGCTCAGCTCTGCGCGCTGCGTGAACTCGCCCTCGGTCAGGCGAAAGCTCTGCTGGCGCTCGACTTCGAACTTGTTCAACAGCCCGAAGAACTCGTGCGTGTCCTTCATGCCGCGCCAGGCGTCGGCGAGCCCGGCGGCATCGATGGCAGCGTCGTCGCGCGACGCGGCCTTGGCTTCGGCCGGCACGAACACGACCGGCTCGTCAGCGGCAGTGTGAGTGTCGATGACCGACTGCAGCGCATCGCGATCGGTGGCGTCGCGCGCAAAGATCTTGTGCACCGCCAGGCCGCTCGCATCGAAGAACTGCAGGCTCAGCGATGGCGGCACGCCCGGATTGGCCGCCGCTTCGCTCACCGCAAAGCCCGCGTTCCAGCGGCTGAAGAAAAGCCGCAGGTCGATCGCCTCGCCCAGTGCGAGCCCCATCTTGTCGCTGCCCGAGACCTTCTCGTAGATGCCGGTCTTCTCGTGCACCGTGGTCTCGTTGCGCGTCAGCGCGAGCACGGGGCCACAGAGTTCGAGCGACTGCAGCAGTTCGACCCACGGACCCTTCAGGCGCGTGGCCCGCAGGCCCTTGTCGTGCGTGCCGGTGTGGGCGGCAATGGCAGCGCCTTCAGGCAGGCCCATGGCCGCGGCGGCGTCCTTGTGGCGCATGCCCTTGGCGCGCAGTGCGGCAAAACGATCGCGGGATTCTTCGGCGTTCATCAGGTTTCCTTTTTTAAGGTGAAGTCTTCTTCCAGGGGGCGGGCGTCAGAAGTCCGCCACGAGCGAAACATTGAAGGCACGCCCCGGCTGGGTGTACGCATCGCGCAGGATCGACGTGGTGGTGATGCCGCGCACGTCGCTCCAGTTCCAGTAGCGCTTGTTGGTGAGGTTGGTCACCGATGCGTTCAGGCGCAGGTCCTTGCGGATGCGCCATTGCGCGCTCACGTCGAGGGTGGTGGCGGCCGGCGTCAGGAACTGCGAGCCAGTCGTGACCTCGGTACGGTCCACGTCGGACCACTTCTTGCGCGAGTGGTTCGTCGCGTCCAGGCGCACGCTCCACACCGGGGCCTGGTACTTGATGCCCACACTGGCCTTGCGCGGATCGATCGAATTGAGCGGCCGGTTGTTGGTGCGGTCGGTCCCACGCGTCTGGCCGTAGGCGAAGGGCACGGAGAAGCCGTTGCCGTTGTCGGTGAAGTCAAGCTCGCCCTTGAATTCGAAGCCGCTGATGCGCGCCCGCCCGACGTTCACCGATTGGTAGATCAGCGGGTCGATGCGCGGGATGCCGCGGCCGCCCACGAGACGGTCGTTCTCGATCAGGTTCTTGTAGTCACCGGTGAAGGCGGCCACGTCGAAGCTCAGCACGCCGGTCTTGCCGCGCACGCCGAATTCGATGTTCTGGCTCTTCTCGGGCTTGAGGTTCGGATTGGGGATGGTCTTGTACCCCTGGATCACGTTCTCGAAGAAGTTGTTGACCTGGAAGGCATTGGGCGCCTTGAAGCCCGAGGCGTAGTTGCCGTAGACGCTGAACTGCGGCGTTGCACGGAACAGCACGCCCAGCTTGGGCGACACCGCCGAGCCCGACAGCGACACGGCCTGCGCGTTGAAGCCCGTCTGCTTGGCATCAAGCGAGAAGCGGTCGAAGCGGATGCCCGGCGTGATGCTCCAGCGGTCGTGAATGAACTCGTCCTGCACGTAGATCGCCGACGAGGTCTCGCGGGTGTCGGGGAATCGCTTGAGCGGATAGGTTTCGCCGGTCGGCGGCACCAGGCCGGTCTGCAGGTTCTTGACGTTGGTGCGCGTGTAGTCGAAGCCGTAGGTGATCTTCTGCGCCCAGTCGCCCATGTGGACGGTCTTGTCGGCTTGCAGGCCGAGCTGCCAGGTGTTCTCGTCGTAGGTGACGTCGCGGGTGCGGTCGGCCGCAGTGAAGCGGTCTTCGAGGATGAACTCGCGCGACCGGGACTTCTGGTAGCTCACCACGCCGAGCAGGTTGTCGGCCACGGCACTGTTCAGGCGCAGGCGGCCTTCGTAGGTGAAGCGGTCGCGCTGCAGGTCGGTCCTGGCGTTCAGGCCGATCACCGAGGTCGAGACGAAAGGCGGCTTGGAAATGCCCGAGAGCAGGTCGTAGCGGCTCGTCTTCTCGACGTGCTCGAAAGTGAAGCTGTGGCGCTGGTCGGCATCGGGCGTGAGGATGACCTTGGCCAGCACGGCCGCGTTCTTGTCGCGCTGCGGGTTCGGCGTGGTGCGGTCGACGTTGGCCACGTTCAACCGGCCCATGTTCTCGAGTTCGTGCGCACGGCCGAGGCTGGCCGACACGAGCCACTGCATCGTGTCGTTGGGCTTGCCCGCCAGCGTGACGCCCGCGCGCTTGCCGCTGTCGTCACCGCTGTAGCCGACGCTCGCGCTGCCGCCGAAGGTCTTGCCATCGCGCAGGTACGACGAAGGCTCGCGCGTGATGAAGTTGACCAGGCCGGCAAGGCCGTCCGAGCCGTAGAGCGCCGACGCCGGGCCCTTGATGATCTCGATGCGCTCGATGAGGCTGATGTCGAAGTAGTCGCGCCCGAACGCGTTGGCACTGAACACATAGCTGCGCGGCGTGCGGATGCCATCGGTCAGCAGCAGCACGCGGTTGCCATCGAGGCCGCGGACGTTGAAGCCCGCATTGCCGTCGCGCCCGGTATTGCCCTGCGCCAAGCCGAAACGCGCCGGTGCTCGCTTGACCGACACGTTCGGCAGGTCGCGCACCGCATCGCGGATGTCGTTGATCTGCTTGGACTCGATGTCGTCGCGGGTGATGACCTCGACGCTCACGGGCAGGTCCTGGCGGGCCTGCTCCGAGCGCGAGCCGCTCACCACCACCTCATTGAGCGCGACCTGCTGGGACCAGGCAGGCGCGGCAATGCCGAAGCCGGAGGCAATCAGCAGTGGCAGGAGGGCAAGACGATGAGGACGGGAACGGAGGGTTTTAGCGGCCACGAAAAAGGTCCAGAAACAGTTGAACAACTGCTTGCTGGACCTTGGGCGCGGAGCTTTGCGCGTGTGACCTGGCTGGCGGTGACGGGCGTGTTTACCCGGTCCGCCTATTGTATGAGAACAATTCTCATTTGATACAACTTGTGCCTTACTTCAGCGGGGTCAAACAACGCGTCAGGCGGGAGCCGAGGAACGGATCAGATGGTCGAACGCACCGAGCGCCGCCTTCGCGCCGTCGCCGGCCGCGATGATGATCTGCTTGAACGGCACCGTGGTCGCATCACCGGCCGCGAACACACCGGGCACCGAGGTCTGGCCACGTGCGTCGACGATGATTTCGCCGTGCTTCGACAGCTCGACCGTGCCCTTGAGCCAGTCGGTGTTGGGCACGAGGCCGATCTGGATGAACACGCCTTCGAGCTCGACCTTTTTCAGCCCGCCCGTCGCGCGGTCCTTGTAGATCAGGCCATTGACCTTCTGGTCGCCGGTGATCTCGGTGGTCTGCGCGTTGGTGAACACGTCGACGTTCTTCAGGCTCTTGAGCTTGCGTTGCAGCACGGCGTCGGCGCGCAGTTGCGTGTCGAACTCGATCAGCGTGACGTGGCCCACGATGCCGGCCAGATCGATCGCCGCTTCGACGCCCGAATTGCCGCCGCCGATGACCGCGACACGCTTGCCCTTGAACAGCGGGCCGTCGCAATGCGGGCAGTAAGCCACGCCCTTGTTCTTGAACTCGTGCTCGCCGGGCACGTTGATGTTGCGCCAGCGGGCGCCGGTCGAAATGATGACCGTCTTGCTCTTGAGCGATGCGCCGCTTTCGAGCTGCACTTCGATCAGGTCCTTGCCCGGCACCAGCGCCTTGGCGCGCTGCAGATTCATGATGTCGACGTCGTAGTCGCGTACATGCTCTTCGAGGGCGTGGGCGAACTTCGGCCCTTCGGTTTCCTTGATCGAGATGAAGTTCTCGATGCCGAGCGTGTCGAGGACCTGGCCGCCGAAGCGCTCCGAGGCGACGCCGGTGCGGATGCCCTTGCGCGCGGCGTACACGGCGGCGGCGGCACCGGCGGGACCACCGCCGACGATCAGCACGTCGAACGCGTCCTTGCCGGCGATCTTCTTGGCTTCGCGCTCGACGCCGCTGGTGTCGATCTTGGCGAGGATTTCCTCGAGGCTCATGCGGCCCTGGCCGAACTCGGTGCCGTTGAGGAACACGGTAGGCACGGCCATGATCTGGCGCTCCTTCACCTCGTCCTGAAAGGTGCCGCCTTCGATCATCGTGGTGCGGATGCGCGGGTTCTGGATGGCCATCAGGTTCAGCGCCTGAACGACATCGGGGCAGTTGTGGCAGGTGAGCGAGACATAGATCTCGAACTCGAAGTCGCCGTCGAGTGCGCGGATCTGCTCCAGCACGGCCTCATCGACCTTCGGGGGATAGCCGCCGATCTGCAGCAGCGCAAGGATCAGCGACGTGAATTCATGACCCATCGGCAGGCCGGCAAAACGCGGGCCGTGGTTTTCGCTCGGGCGATTGACCGAGAACGAGGGCTTGCGATGGTTGTCGTCGCGGCTTTCGGTCAGCTTGACCAGCGGCGACGCTTCGGCGACGTCCTTCAGCAGCGACAACATTTCGCCCGAGGCCTTGCTGTCGTCGAGCGAGGCGACGATCTCGATCGGCTGCGTGGCGCGTTCGAGGTAACTCTTCAATTGGGCTTTGGTGCTGTCGTCGAGCATGGCGGACTCACTTTCGATATCTGAAAACTATCAACTGGGGACAAAAAAGCCCGGGGCCTTGCGAGCGCCCGGGCTTTCGCGCGTGGGCGCTTAGATCTTGCCGACGAGGTCGAACGACGGAGCGATGGTCTTGTCGCCTTCATTCCACTTGGCCGGGCAGACTTCGTTCGGGTGGGCGGCGGTGTAGACCGCTGCCTTGAGCTTGCGCAGAGTTTCCTTGACGTCGCGGGCGATTTCGTTGGAGTGCACTTCGGCGGTCTTGATGATGCCGTCGGGGTTGATCACGAAGGTGCCGCGCAGTGCCAGGCCTTCTTCGGGGATGTGCACGCCGAAAGCGTTGGTCAGCGTATGGGTCGGGTCGCCCACCAGCGGGAACTTGGCCTTGCCGACGGCCGGCGACGTGTCGTGCCAGACCTTGTGCGAGAAGTGCGTGTCGGTGGTCACGATGTAGACCTCGGCACCCAGCTTCTGGAACTCGGGGTAGTTGTCGGCCGCGTCTTCGACTTCGGTCGGGCAGTTGAAGGTGAAGGCCGCCGGCATGAAGATCAGCACGGACCACTTGCCCTTGAGCGTCTCGTCGGACACATCGATGAACTTGCCGTTGAGGTAAGCCTGGGTCTTGAAGGGTAGGACTTGGGTGTTGATCAGGGACATGTTGATTCCTTGGATGCTGCGGGTGGACAAAAATAAGTGCGAGCCATGAGTATAGCTACCAATCTCATATTCCCAATAGTTATGAGCTATTAAAAGTATTGGAAGTCGCTATGTTTGCGATGGGTTTGCTGCGCCTCAATGCGAACGTGTATCGCCATCACACGCATGCAGACCGCCGCAGCATGGGATTGCTTGCAAGTGCTCGTCCGCTCCTCTGACAATCACCGCTTTTAGAACAAGGAAAAAAAACCATGAAGGGCGACCCCAAGGTCATCGAACATCTGCAGGCGCAGCTCAAGAACGAGCTGACCGCGATCAACCAGTACTTTCTCCACTACCGCATGCTCAAGCACTGGGGTCTGGACAAGCTGGCAAAGAAGGAATACGAAGAATCGATCGGCGAAATGAAGCACGCCGACAAGCTGATGGACCGCATCTTCATGCTCGACGGCCTGCCGAATCTGCAGGATTTGGGCAAGCTGAACATCGGCGAAGACGTGCCCGAGCTGCTGCGTTGCGACCTGGGCGCCGAAACCGGCGCACAAGCGACGATCAAGGATGGCATCGCGCATTGCGAGTCGGTGCGTGACTATGTCTCGCGCGACCTGCTGCAGGAAATTCTCGACGACACCGAAGAACACATCGATTTCCTCGAAACGCAGATTGACCTGATCGACAAAGTCGGACTGCAGAACTACCTGCAATCGCAGATGGGCGAACTCGAATAAGGCGCTCTGGCCCTCAGGCCAATCGCAGATGACAAACGGGACTTCGGTCCCGTTTTTTATTGCTTTACGTAACTTAATACGCCGCAAATAGCAGTCATTCTCATTGGCGCAGATAGAATTCGCGCCTTCGATGACCGCTGCCCGCCCCGACAACCGCCGCCGTGCCTACTGGCTCAAGACCCTGCACGAATGGCACTGGGTAAGCTCCGCGATCTGCCTGATCGGCATGATCCTGTTCAGCGTCACCGGTTTCACGCTCAACCATGCAGCGCAGATCGAAGCCAAGCCAGCCATCACGAAGCTGAATGGCTCCGTCGATGAAGCCCTTCGCGCACAGCTCGAAAAGCAGTTGCCCGCCGCCAAGGCCCAAAAAGGCAGAGCGCCTTTGCCTGCCGAGCTTCAAGGCTGGATAAAGAAGAACTGGGACGTCGGCACCGCCGGCCGCGAGGCCGAATGGTCAGACGACGAGATCTATCTCTCGCTCCCTCGCCCTGGCGGCGATGCCTGGTTGCGGCTGAATCTGGCCGACGGCGAGATCGAATACGAGCGCACCGACCGCGGCTGGCTCTCCTATTTCAACGACCTGCACAAGGGTCGCAACACGGGCACGGCGTGGAGCTGGTTCATCGACATCTTCGCGGGCGCCGCGCTGATCTTCTCGATCACCGGCCTGTTCATTCTCAAGATGCACGCGGGCAACCGCCCCTTCACATGGCCGATGGTCGGCATGGGGCTCGTGATTCCTCTGCTGCTCGCGCTGCTGTTCATTCATTGATTGATCGATAGATTCAGGAAAGAGGTTTCAAGTGCACGTTCGCTATTCACTCGCGCCGATTGCCATGTCGGCACTGTTCGCCGCCCCCGCCTTTGCGGCAGGCCTGTCGGTCAACATCGAGATCCCGCGGCTGAACGCCTCTGAATACCACCGCCCCTATGTGGCGACCTGGATCGAACGCGCCGACAACACGGTCGCCGGCACGCTGGCCGTCTGGTACGACGTGCGCACCAAGACCAACAACCCCGAGGGCGAAGGCACCAAATGGCTCAAGGACATGCGCCAGTGGTGGCGCCGTGGCGGCCGCGAGCTGGCGGTGCCAGTCGACGGCGTGACCGGCGCGACCAAGCCCGCTGGCAAGCACCAGTTGAGCTTCACGGAAGGCACGGCCCCGATGCCCAAGCTCGCGCCCGGCGCCTACAAGCTGGTGGTCGAGGCTGCGCGTGAAGTCGGCGGACGCGAGGTCGTGAGCATTCCCTTCCAGTGGCCACCCACGGCCGCCACGCAACCGAGCGCCACCGGCAAGGAAGAGCTCGGCGAGATCAAGCTCGAACTCAAGCCCTGATCGGCACCGGACCGTTCCACTCTTCATCGACAGCCTGCCACTCCAAGGACTTCTCATGACCCGCATTACCCTGCGCGCTGCCAGCTTCGCCATTGCCCTGTCGGCCATCGCTTCCGTGTCCCAGGCGCACAACGCCTGGCTGCTGCCCTCTTCCACCGTGTTCTCCAAGGCCGACACGGTCACGGTCGACGCGGCAGTGTCGAACGACCTGTTCGTCGCCAACCACGCATCGCTGCGGCTCGACGGCCTGCAGATTACCGCGCCCGACGGCAGCACGGTCAAGCCCGAGATCGAGGCCAAGCTCAAGTTTCGCAACGTGTTCGACGTGAGCGTCGCGCAGACGGGCACCTACCGCATCGCGGTGGTCAACGGCGGTGCTTTCGCAAGCTGGAAGGACAAGGCCACGGGTCAGAACAAGCGTGCGCGCGGCACCCCGGAGAGCCTTGCCAAGGAAATTCCGGCCGATGCACAAGAACTGGCGATCACACAATCGTCCGGCCGCATCGAGACCTTCGTGACGGTCGGCAAGCCCTCGGCGCTCAAGCCGATCGGCCAAGGCCTGGAGTTGATTGCAACCGGCAGCCCGACCGACCTGGTCAAGGGCGAAAAAGCCACCTTCACGCTGCACCTGGACGGCCAGCCCGCCAAGGGCCTCGAAGTGAGCGTGACGGCTGGCAACACGCAGTACCGCGACAAGCTCGAAGAGACCAAGCTCAAGACCGACGACAAGGGCCAGTTCAGCGTGACCTGGCCGGCAGCCGGCATGTACTGGCTCGAAGCCACCACCAAGGACAACAAGACCACGGTGCCACAAGCCAAGGAACGCCGCCTGAGCTACGCGGCCACCCTTGAAGTGATGCCCTGACGCAGCAAGCAGCCTTGGGTCTTTCCTTCAGTTCCTGGCGCGCCGGCGGTTACGCCAACGCAGCCGTTCCACGTCGTGCCGATCCGGCCAGCCTGCAGCAGTTGGGCGGGCAGACCATGGGCACCACGTGGTCGCTGCGCTTTGACAACCCGAAAATGCTGCCGCTGACGCAAGTGCGCGAAGCGGTCGATGCGGCGCTCGCCCGCGTGGTCGCGCAGATGAGCCACTGGGAGCCGGAGTCGGACATCACTCGCTTCAACCGCGCGCAGGCCGGGTCGCGCCACGCGCTGCCTCGGGAGTTCGCCGAGGTCATGGCCTGTGCCCTTCGATGGGCGGCGGCCAGCGGCGGCGCAATCGATCCAACAGTCGGTCCGCTGATCACTTGCTGGGGCTTCGGCCCCGAGGCACAAGAGGCGGGCCTGCCCACTCCGAAAGCACTCGCCGATGCGCACGCGCGCGTCGGCTGGCAACTGCTGGCCTTCGATGTGGCCAAGGGTTCGCTGCTGCAACCGGGCGGCATCGCCCTCGATCTTTCCGGCATTGCCAAGGGCTTCGCGGTCGACCATGGCATCGAGGCCTTGCGTGCGCTCGACCTGGTCGATGTTCTGCTCGAAATCGGGGGTGAGCTGCGAGGCATGGGCCGGCGACCAGGCGGTCAACCGTGGCAAGTGCAGGTCGACAGCGAACCTGCAGCCGCGCGACGCATCCCGCTCGCCGACATGGCGGTCGCTACGTCGGGCGATCGTTGGCATCAGCGTACGCACGAAGGCCGTCGCTGGTCGCACACCATCGATCCGCGCACCAGCGAACCGACAAAGCACTCGTTGGCCAGCGTCACAGTGCTGCATGCCGAGTGCATGCAGGCCGACGCCCTGGCCACCGTGCTGACGGTACTGGGACCGGAAGAAGGGTTCGACTTCGCAGAGCAGCACGATGTGGCTGCGCTGCTCGTGAGTCGCGGCGAAGAACCACCTGTCGCGCAAACCACACGTGCCTGGCGCGCGCAGACCGAGGCATGAACGAGGCTGCATGGCGCGCGCTGGGCGCGGGCTCCACAGTGGCGGTCTATACCGCACTCTGCGCGGGAATCTACCTGCGCCAACTCAGGCAAAAGGCAGCCACGGCACGAGATGCCTCAGCACTTTCGAGCGATGGAGACAAGCCTTCCACGCTCGTGTTGTTCGCAAGCCAGACTGGCCAGGCCGAGGCGATCGCGTGGCAGACCGCCCGGCAGTTGCGCGCTGCCGGCACGTCTGCGCGAGTGATGGAGCTGAACGCGCTCGATGCCGCAACCTTGGTCACCGCGAGTCGCGCCCTCTTCGTGGCAAGCACGTACGGCGAAGGCGATGCGCCCGACGGCGCCAGCCTGTTCGCCGAACGCGTGATGGGATCGCCCCCGCCGCTGGGTTCGCTCCGCTACGCCGTGCTGGCCCTCGGCGACCGCCAATACGCCAACTTCTGCGGTTTCGGTCGCGCGCTCGATGACTGGCTGCAGGCCGCAGGCGCCGTCCGAGAATTCAAACGCATCGAAGTCGACAACAGCGACGCCGTGGCGCTGGCCGAATGGCAAACCCGCTGGGGTGATGTGGCGGACGTGGAACCTGGCAGCGGAGATCCGGCAGTGACGTTTGCGCAATGGCGGCTCACCACACGCAGATTGCTCAACCCCGGCAGCGCTGGCGCACCCGTCTTCCATCTGGGACTGGTGCCGCAAGCCGGTGCGATGCCACATTGGGCGTCCGGCGATCTGGCTCAGATTGCAGTTGCGAGCGACCCGACGCGTCCGCGCGACTACTCGATCGCATCGCTGCACACCGACGGCGAACTGCAATTGCTCGTTCGGCAGGAGCAACACCCCGACGGCACGCTGGGCAGCGCATCGGGCCTGCTCACCTCCACCCTCACAGTCGGCGATACCGTGGCCTTGCGCTTGCGACCGCACCGCGGATTCCGCCTCGATGGCAATGAAGCGCGGCCGCTGATCCTCGTCGGCAACGGCACCGGTCTGGCCGGCCTTCGCGCCCATTTGCGCGCCCGTGCCGCTGCGGGCAGGCACGACAACTGGCTGGTGTTTGGCGAACGCCAGGCAGCGAACGACTTCCTGCATCGAGAAGAAATCGAGACCTGGCAAGCCAACGGCGTGCTGCAGCGGCTGGACATGGTGTTTTCGCGCGACCAACCCGAGCGTGTCTACGTCCAACATCGGCTGCTGCAATCGGCCGACGCCCTGCTTGAATGGCTGCACAACGGCGCGGCCGTCTACGTCTGCGGAAGCCTGCAGGGTATGGCGTCGGGTGTGGATTCGGCATTGCGACAGATCGCCGGTGAGGCGCTTCTGGGCGAGATGCTGGCGAGCGGGCGCTACCGCCGCGACGTTTACTGAGCGCCGCCTCACGCGGTGCGACACTTTGAACCCCGGCGCGCGCCGGGGCTTTTCTCTTTGCGGAGTTCCTGACAAATGATGCTGCATGTGCCTGACGTGCTGAGTTCCACCCAGGTGCGCGAAATGCGCGCGGCGCTCGACGCCACGAACTGGGTCGATGGCCGGGAGACCGTCGGTGACCAGGGTGCGCAGGTCAAGCGCAATCGACAGTTGCCGGAGCAATCGGCCGTTGGACGCGAACTCGGCAACGCGGTACTCGCCGCGCTGGCCCAGCATGCACTGTTCTTTTCAGCGGCATTGCCCTCGCGTTTTGTTCCGCCGCTGTTCAACCGCTACGAAGGAGGCGAGCACTACGGGGTTCACATCGACGGCGCGGTGCGCTCGCTGCCCGGAAGTGCGCAGCAACTGAGAACCGACCTGTCTTGCACGCTGTTCCTGTGCGATCCGGACGAATACGAAGGCGGAGAACTGGAAGTGATCGACACCTACGGGTCGCACGAAGTGAAGCTTCCGGCCGGCGACCTCATTCTTTATCCAGCCAGCAGCCTGCATCGCGTCAACCCGGTGACCCGTGGGGCGCGTGTGTGCTCATTCTTCTGGCTGCAGAGCATGGTGCGCAACGACCAGCAGCGCAGCATGCTGTTCGAGCTCGACCAGAACATCCAGAAACTGCGCGCCCGCCTGGGTGAATGCGAGGAGACGGTGGCGCTGACGGGTCACTATCACAACCTCCTGCGGCTCTGGTCGGAGGTCTAGCGATCGGCGCTGGGGCCTGAATAAATCGGTAACACCATAGTTATTGCAAATGCGATGGATTCTTATTTATAATGAGTCACATCCAACAGCCAGCCAACTGCCGCTTTCACAGCCATGATCGTTTGCGTCTGCCGCCGAGTTTCCGACCGTGAAATCGCACGTCATGTGCGGGCCGGCATGACTTTCGACGAAGTGCAATTCGAACTCGGCGTGGCCACCCAGTGTGGTCAGTGTGAAGGTTGTGCGCGCGATATCGTCGCACAGTGCAGCGCTTTGCACCCGGTCGCCGCGTTGCATTGCGAAACGGGCCCGAGAGCGATCCAGCTTGCCAACTCCATCAAGGAAAGCAAGGCATGGAACTCGTCTCGGCACTCGGCGGCAGCCTGATCCTGGTCGCAGGTTCAGTCTGGTGGATTTTTCACAAGTGATGTTGTCGTAGCGGTTTTGCTGCAATCGGGGTACGTTTCGCCGTGCCCGCACTCGAATGGTTGATCGTGTCTGACCGCTTTGCCCCCCCTCCTTCCGTCCTGGGTCTCTCGCGCAATGTCGTCATTGCCGGCAGCGTCATCCTGTTTCACGGCGCCGCTCTCTGGGCGCTGCAGAGCGGATTGCTGCGCCGCGCCGCCGAAATTGTTATTCCAGTCGAGATACTGAGCCAGTTCGTCGAGCCGCCGAAGCCCAAGGTGGACCCGCCGCCTCCTCCGCCGCCCCAGCCCAAAGTGACCAAGGCGCCGCCGCCACCGCGGCCGCAGGCCATCCGCGAGCCGAAACCCACTCCAGCACCCCAGGCGCCCGTCGGAACCACGGAACCGCCGCCTCCGGCGGCACCGCCGTCGCCTCCTGCTCCGCCAGCACCTCCCGCACCGCCACCAGCGCCGCCGGCGCCGCCCGCAGTACAGCTGCCGTCGAGCAACGCCGACTACCTGCAAAACCCGAAGGCGACCTACCCCGCCATGAGCAAACGGCTCGGTGAGCAGGGCAAGGTGATCGTTCGGGTGCTGGTCGGTGTCGACGGGCTGCCCAAGAGCGCAGAGGTCAAGAAGTCCAGCGGCTTCGATCGCCTCGACGAGGCCGCTGTCGAATACATCCTCAAATGCCGGTTCGTGCCCGGCAAGGTCAACGGCGTGGTGCAGGCCATGTCCTATGACGCCCCCGTCAACTACGTTCTGAACTAATTTTTCTCTGGAGCAATTTCGTATGGATTCCCAATTTGGCTTGATGAACGTCTGGAATCAGGGCGACTTCGTCACCAAGGCCGTCGCGGTGCTGTTGATCGGCATGTCGCTCGCGTCGTGGATCGTGATCATCGTCAAGGCCCTCGACGTCATCAAGTACAAGCGTCTTGCCAAGCACTCGCAAGATTTCTGGCACAGCGAAGACTTCGCCACCGCGCTCAACAAGCTCGGCAAGGACGACAGCAACCCGTTCCGCGCACTGGCGCTCGAAGGCCGCGAAGCCGCGGCGCACCACCGCAACACCAAGGCCCATCTGCACGATGCGCTCGACGTGAGCGACTGGATCACGCGTTCACTGCGCAACGGCATCGACGCGTTCACTGCACGCCTGCAGACCGGGCTCGCGATCCTTGCGTCGGTAGGCTCAACCGCACCCTTCATCGGCCTGTTCGGCACGGTCTGGGGCATCTACCACGCACTCATGAGCATCGGTTCGGCCGGCCAGGCCACCATCGACAAGGTGGCGGGCCCGATCGGCGAGGCGCTGATCATGACGGCACTGGGTCTGGCAGTGGCCATCCCTGCGGTGCTGGGCTACAACGCCCTGGTTCGCGGCAACAAGTTCGTGCTGACCAAGCTCAACAGCTTTGCGCACGACCTGCACGCCTACTTCGTGACTGGCGCTCGGGTGCAAAGCGGTAGCGGCGAAGCTGTCGTGGTTCCGCTCAAGAAGGGCTGATCATGGCTTTCGGAACGCAAGACGAACCCGATGAGGTGATGAACGAGATCAACATGACGCCGCTGGTCGACGTCATGCTGGTACTCCTGATCATCTTCATCATCACCGTGCCGGTGATGAAACACGCCGTCAACATCGACCTGCCGCGTGCCACCAGCGAGCCCGAGCAGCCGAAGCCGCAGAACATCCTGTTCAGCGTCACGGCCGACGGCGCCTACTACTGGAACGAACAGAAGATCGACGACAGCGAATTGCCGGCCCGCCTTGCCGCAGAAGCCGCCAAGGAACCGCAGCCAGAGCTGCACATTCGCGGCGATAAAGCCGTTCGCTACGAGCGCGTGGCCAAGGCCATGTCAGAAGCCCGAGAAGCCGGCGTGCGCAAGATCGGGTTCATCACGGAGCCCGATACGAAGTGATCTGAACCGCGATTAAAAAAAGTTGATCGCGGCGATTGACTTTTTATTGCGAATCATTATCATTCACTCATCGCTTCGATAAGGGAACTCCAGATGCCAGCCACACCGAATGCCTTTTCTGTTCTGAACCATCCTTCGCTCGACCAATCGGGCGGCGGCCATGCGTCCATCCAGGCAACGCGTCCGGCGCCAATGGTTGAAAGCACGGAGCTTCTCAAGGGAAGCAAGACCGTGGGCATCATGCACAACGGCTCGCTTTACCGGCTTCAAGCCACCAAACTCGGCAAGCTGATCCTGACCAAGTAGGTCATTCAGCCCGCCCCTCGCGCAAGTTTCATCGTGGGGCGACTCAAGGAGATTTATCTCCGAAGGGTCGTTTTTTGCTAGCCAACGGTTCGCCGACTAGCCAAGCTTTTTTTCACGCTGAACGCCAAACAAAAACGCCGACTTCGAAGTCGGCGTTTTGCTTTGTGCGTGAGAAAGCTCAGAGGCCCAGAGCGGCGATGCCTGCCTTGGCGATCTGTGCGTCTTCGTTCGACTTCACGCCGCTCACGCCGACTGCACCAATCACGTGGCCGTCCTTCACGATCGGCACGCCGCCTTCGAGCAGCCCCTGCACTGCAGGTGCCGTCAGGAACGCTGTGCGGCCACCATTGATGATGTCTTCGTAGACCTTGCTTTCGCGCCGTCCCATGGCCGCCGTGTGAGCCTTGGCAGGGGCGATGTGCGAAGACAGCGCCGCGGCGCCGTCGAGGCGCTGCAGCCAGAGCAGGTTGCCCGCATCGTCCGAAATGGCGATGGTCACGGCCCAGTTGTTCTTCAGAGCCTCGGCTTCGGCCGCTGCGGCAATGGCCTTGACGTCGGCAAGTTCGAGGAATGATTTGGTCTTCATGGTGAGCTCAGGTTGCGTAAAAACCCGACAGCATAACGGCCATGTCGCCAGAGGTGCCTGCGGCGCCCGTGAACATCCCTCTTGCGATCTTTCCGATAACCTGCACTTGCAGCCCCCTAGAATGCGCCCAACTGCGTCATTGCAGCAACCACAGGAGCTCCGGCCATGAACGACCGCGTCACCAGTCTCGACACTTCCACCGGCTACGGCCAGGCGCTGCCGCAGGCTGAGCGCCAACGTGTGCTGCGCAACACCTACTGGCTGCTTGCGCTGAGCCTGCTGCCCACCGTGCTGGGCGCCTGGGTTGGCGTCAGCACCGGCATGACACGCTCGCTCACCGGCGGGCTGGGCCTCATGGTTTTCCTGGGCGGCGCCTTCGGCTTCATGTTCGCCATCGAGAAGACGAAGAATTCCGCCGCCGGCGTACCCGTGCTGCTGGCCTTCACCTTCTTCATGGGCCTGATGCTGTCGCGCCTGATCGCGATGGTTCTCGGCTTCAAGAACGGCTCGGAACTCATCATGACGGCCTTCGGCGGCACCGCTGGCGTGTTCTTCGTGATGGCCACGCTGGCCACGGTCATCAAGCGCGACTTGTCGGGCATGGGCAAGTTCCTGTTCGTCGGCGCGATGGTGTTGATGTTCGGCGCCATCATCAACATCTTCGTCGGCTCGAGCACCGGCATGCTGGTCATCTCGGTGGCTGCCATCGGCATCTTCTCGGCCTACATGCTCTATGACCTGAAGCAGATCATGGACGGCGGCGAAACCAACTACATCACCGCCACGCTGGCCCTGTACCTCGACCTGTTCAATGTCTTCCAGAGCCTGCTGGCGCTGTTGGGCATCTTCGGTGGCGAGCGCGACTGACACCGACACTCACCGACCAAGAGAAAGGGCCCCGCGAGGGGCCCTTTTTCATTCCAGCTCGAACACCGCAATCGACTCGACGTGCGCCGTGTGCGGAAACATGTTGACCACTCCCGTGAAAGTGCAGCGATAGCCCGCCTGATGCACCAGCAACCCTGCATCACGCGCCAGCGTCGACGGATTGCAGCTCACATACACGATGCGCTTTGGTGGCGTCCAGCCATCGGTGCGCAACTCAGGCTGCTGATGAAGATCGGCCATGGCCTTGGCGAGCGCGAAGGCGCCTTCGCGCGGCGGGTCGACCAGCCATTTGTCCGCGCTGCCGTCTGCCACCAGCATGGCCGGCGTCATCTCGAACAGGTCGCGCGCTACAAATTTAGTAGCAGATAGCGCACGGCGTGCGGCCGTTGCGGGCTGATTCTTCTTGAAGTTGTCGGCCGCGCGCGCCACCAGCGTGTCGCTACCCTCGATGCCCAGCACCTCGCGCGCCTTGCTCGCCAGAGGCAGCGTGAAGTTGCCGAGCCCGCAGAACCAGTCGATCACCCGTTCTTCAGGCTGCACGTCGAGCAGGCGCAACGCCTTGCCCACCAGCGCCCGGTTGATGTGCGGATTGACCTGCGTGAAATCGGTGGGCTTGAACGGCATCGTGACGCCGAACTCAGGCAGCCGGTACGCCAGTTGCGCGCCCCCCTCCTCCAGCAGCTTCACCGTGTCCGGCCCCTTGGCCTGCAGCCACCACTGAACGCCTTCGTTTGCCGCTGCAAAAGCCTTCAGCCGGCCGATGTCGGCCTGCGACAGCGGCTCCAGGTGCCGGAGCACCAACGCGATCGTGCCGAGCGCCGTGGAGCCCGGTGCGTCGCCGCAAGCCAGTTCGATCTGCGGACAGGTTTCGCGAGCGTCCATCGAGCCGATCAGCGCGCGCAAGGGCATCAGCATCTCGCTGATCTGCTTCGGCAACACCGGGCACACCTGCATGTCGGCAAGGTAGCGGCTCTTGCGCTCATGAAAGCCGATCAGCACCGTGCCCTTCTTGACCACATGGCGCACCGACAGCCGCGCGCGGTAGCGGTAGTGCCAAGCCGGTCCTTCGAGCGGCCGCAGGACGTTGTCCGGGCGCACCTTGCCCAGGTGCCACAGGTTGTCTTCCAGCGCACGCTGCTTCACGGCCACCTGCGCCGCCGCGTCCAGATGCTGCATCTTGCAACCGCCACAAGCGCCCGTGTGGAGGCCGAAATGCGGGCAGCCCGGGCGCACCCGCTGCGACGACTCGCGCCGGATGGCCGTGACCGTGCCTTGCTCCCAATTGTTCTTGCGGCGATGGACGCTGAACTGCACTTCCTCGAAAGGCAATGCGCCCTCGATGAAGACGACCATGCCGTCGGCCTTGTGCGCAACGCCCTGCGCGTCGAGGTCCAGCGACTCGACCTGCAGCCATTCTTCGCCGGGATTCGTGGGGGTTTTCTTTTCTTCGATGGGTTCCGTCATGCCCCGATTGTCTCAGCGCGGCCGGGTGGTCTTGCCGCGCAGCAGCGCGCACCTCTCGCGCGACTAGAACAGCGCATCCCGACCGATGCCCGAGCGCGCCAGTTGCCGTCGCATCTTGGCGAGGGCCTCGTTCTGGATCTGCCTGACGCGCTCGCGCGTGAGGCCCAGGCGAACGCTCAGCACCTCGAGTGTTTCGGGCTCCCGGTCATGCAGGCCGTAGCGTCCCTCCAGTACCTCACGCTCGCGCGCATCAAGGGCATGGACCCACTGGTCGAGCAGCCGCTCCACCTCGTGCGCCTGCGTCACGCCGGTCGGGTTGCCTTGCTCGTCATCGGAGGCCACGGTGTCGGCGAGTGTGAAGCCTTCGTCTCCACGCGCATCGCCCGCATCCAGCGAGCGCGGGGCCTCGGCGAGCGCCAACAGATCGGCCACGGCCTGCACTTCGCGGCCAAGCAGCGCGGCGATGTCTTCCACGCGCACGCCATCGGGACGATGGGCGAGAAATTCCGCGTCGCTTTCGAGCACGCGGCGAGCGCGCAGCACCTGTTGCAGCTCGCGCACCACATGAACCGGCAGTCGGATCGCACGCGCTTGCGTCATGACGGCGCGCTCGACGGATTGGCGAATCCACCAGGTCGCATACGTGGAAAAGCGAAAACCCCGCTCGGGCTCGAACTTGGTGATGGCGTGCATCAGCCCGAGGTTGCCCTCTTCGATGAGGTCCGACAGTGGCACACCGCGCCCGAGGTAGCTCTTGGCAATGTTGACCACGAGCCGCAGGTTGTGCTCGATCATCGACTGCCGTGCCGCGAAATCGCCGGCTCGTGCGGCACATGCGGCCTGGTATTCCTCGGCGGGCGTGAAGAGTTCGGTACGCCGGACCTGGCGCAGGTAGATGGTCAATGCGTCGGCACCTTCGCCACCGATCGAGTCGGCCATGACGCCTTGGGTCGGCGTGGTGTTCGTGGCCGAAAGGTCGACAACGCCCTCTACCGGGAGCGAGCCTTCGTCCTGGGGGGTCTTGTCGCGAGAAGAAGAAAGGGATGGACTGCCCCGACCCGCCAGCCCGCGCACTGGCAGCGTGCGACGGGGGCGCGGGGCAGCCATGGCATCACCGGCCGGGCAGGTAACGCGAAGGATCGACGGGCTTGCCTTGACGGCGAATCTCGAAATGCAGCTTCACGCGATCTGCATCGCTATTGCCCATTTCGGCGATCTTCTGGCCCTTCTGAACCGACTGGTCTTCCTTCACGAGCAGCGTCTGGTTGTGCGCATACGCTGTGAGGTAGGTGTTGTTGTGCTTCAGGATGATCAGGTTGCCATAGCCGCGCAGGCCGGCGCCGGCATAGACCACGCGGCCATCGGCGGCGGCCAGCACGGGGTCGCCCGCCTTGCCGCTGATGTCGTAGCCCTTGTTCTTGGCTTCATCGAAGCCCGCGATCAGCGAGCCGCTGGCAGGCCAGATCCAACCGAGGTCTTCATCACCCGAATTGCCGTTGCTGCCCGGACCCGCTGGAGAAGCGGTAACCGCAGCCGGTGGCTTGCTCGCACCGCTGGCGGGTGTAGAGGGCACGATGGCAGGCGGCGGTGCCACTGGTTTCGTGACCGCGCCTTCAGAGCCCGAAGGCGCCGCGGCGACAGCTGTTCCCGAGCCCGTCGGAGGAATCACGCGCAGCACCTGACCGACTTCGATCAGGTCCGGGTTCTCGATGTTGTTCCAGCGAACGATGTCTTGCCAGCGCTGGCCCGTCTCGTTGCCGATGCGGCGGATCGAATCGCCGGGGCGCACCGCGTAGTAGCCGGGCTTGCCGTAGTTCTCGATACCGGCGAGCGGCTTGCCGTTGGCGTCGGTGGTGATGGGCGGGCCACCAGGCACTGTCGCGCTCGGTGCGCGTGTCATGGTGCCGCGGTCTTCGACTGGCGCCGGCCCACGCGGTGCGGCGCAGCCCGCGATCACGAGCACAACGGCCAACGTGACGCCAGCGAACCAACTCCGATTGCCAAAACCCTGCATTTGTTATTCCTTCAAGCGATGCCTGATTTTAGGGGGACAAAGTGGACCGCCTCAAGAACGAGCCGCTCCAGCCCCCGGGGGGTCTTGTCGATGACGACAAGGGCTTGACCACCACTCGCTGAATGGGTCGGGGCCACGATGCGCCCGCCCACGGCAAGCTGCGTGATCCAGGCCTCCGGCACGGCTTCGCCGCCGGCGGCCGCAATGATGCCGGCATAAGGCGCGCCCTTGGCATAGCCGACCATGCCATCGCCCAGCATCAGGTGCACCGTGGCCAGCCTGAAATGCCGCAGATTGGCGCGAGCGCGCTCATGCAGGCCGCGCAAGCGCTCGATGCTGTAGACCTCTGTGGCCACCTGATTCAGCACGGCCGCCTGATAGCCGCAGCCGGTGCCGATTTCGAGCACGCGGCCCAACCGCTCCTGCGGCTTGCCGGCCAGCGCGGGCGCTCCCAGCAGCAACTCGATCATGCGAGCTACCACACTGGGCTTCGAGATGGTCTGCCCCAGGCCGATCGGCAGGCTCGTGTCTTCATACGCCTGGTTGACCAGCGCGCTGTCGACAAAGCGATGCCGGTCCACCGCGCTCATCGCACGCAGCACGCGCGGATCGGAAATGCCCTGGGCCGCGAGCTTCTGGACCATGCGTGCGCGCACGGCATCGGAAGCCATCGAAGGCGTGGTCGGCACCATGGGCTTGACCGGCACGGCAGGCATGCGCCCGCGCGTGGCGGCCGAAGCGGTGGGGGTCAGGCGAACCGGAAAGCTGGGCCGTTGCGTGGCCATGTCAGTTGCCGAGACGGGCCACGGTCTCGCGCCATTGCCCGAGGTTGGCATGGTCGGTCAGGTCAATTTGCAACGGTGTCAAGGCAATGTGGCCGGCTGCGGTGGCATGAAAGTCGGTGCCCTCGCCGCTGTCCTTGGCGCTGCCGGCGCCCGCGATCCAGTACATGGTCTCGCCACGCGGACTGTCCTGGGTGATCACTTTTTCCGCGGAGTGGCGACGGCCGAGCCTGCAGACCTTGACGGGCTTCAGCTCGTCGAAAGGCCGGTTCGGCACATTCACATTGAGCAGGAAGGCGGCGCCGCCGAGCATGCGCTCGCGTTCGATCTGCTGCACCAGCCGCCTCGCGACCTGGGCCGCCGCATCCACATGCGCCCAGCCCTTCTCTATTTGAGAGAACGCAATGGCGGGAATGCCGAACAGATAGGCCTCCATGGCCGCGCCGACCGTGCCTGAATAGATGGTGTCGTCGCCCATGTTGGCGCCGTTGTTGATGCCGGAGACCACCAGGTCGGGCCGATAGTCGAGCAGGCCCTTGAGCGCGATGTGCACGCAATCGGCCGGCGTGCCGGTCACATAGCGAAAGCCGTTGTGGGCTTCACGCACGTACAACGGCGCGGCCAGTGTCAGCGCATTCGACTTGGCGCTGTTGTTGTGCTCGGGTGCAACCACCTCGACATCGGCGATGTCCTTGAGCGCGTCATGCAGCGCGACGATGCCGGGCGCCTGAAAGCCATCGTCATTGGAAATAAGTATCTTCATGGTGCCTCTGGGTGCACCGGATTGTAGGCGTCGGGTGCGTCGCAGCAGGGACAAGGACACCCCGCCGCGCCCCCTATCATCGCCCGCAGTCATTGCCCCAACATTACCCACCCGAAGGAGACCCGAGCATGCACGCATGGCTTTGCGAAAACCCCATTGGCGTCGACGCGCTGACCTGGAAGGAACTGCCGACACCCAACCCGGGCCCGGGCCAGGTGCTGATCGAAATCAAGGCAGCCAGCCTGAATTTCCCCGATCTGCTGATCGTGCAGAACAAGTACCAGATGAAGCCGCCGCTGCCCTTCGTGCCGGGCTCCGAATATGCAGGCGTCGTTCAGGCAGTCGGTGAAGGCGTCACGCATCTCAAGGTCGGGCAGAACGTGGCCTGCCTGTCGGGCACGGGCGGCTTTGGCACCCACACGCTGGCGCCTGCCGCGCTGTGCATGCCGCTGCCCGAGGGCTTTGGCTACGTCGACGCGGCGGCATTCATCATGATTTACGCGACGTCATGGCACGCACTGATGGACCGCGCCCAACTCAAGGCCGGAGAAACAGTGCTGGTGCTCGGCGCGGCCGGCGGCGTGGGCACGGCAGCCATTCAGATTGCAAAGGCTGCCGGCGCCAAAGTCATTGCGGCCGCGTCCACCGATGAGAAATGCGAGCTTTGCCGCTCCATTGGCGCCGATGCCACCATCAACTACACGACACACGCCCTGCCCAACGGTTTTCGCGATGCCATCAAGGCCGCAACCGACGGCAAGGGGCCGGACGTGATTTACGACCCGGTGGGTGGCGATTTTGCAGAGCCGGCTTTTCGCTCGATCGGTTGGCGCGGCCGCTATTTGGTAGTGGGTTTTGCATCGGGGCCGATTCCGTCGCTGCCATTGAATCTGACGCTGTTGAAAGGCGCTTCGCTGGTGGGTGTGTTCTGGGGCGATTTCGCCAAGCGCGAACCCAAGGCCAATGCGCAGATGATGGCCGAATTGGCGCAGTGGTACGGTCAGGGAAAGATCAAGCCCGTGATCGACAGCACCATGCCGATGGCGGAATTGAAAGCAGCGTATGCCCACATGGGTTCGCGCGGCGTCAAAGGAAAACTTGTCATGGTGAACTGAGCGCACAGCACGCCGACACCCAATAAAAAAGCCCGCTCATGCGGGCTTTTTTATTGGGCACGTGCCCAGTTCCGGTCGAGGCACTTACTTGATCTCGTAATCGGAAAGCGACTTGCCGGCAGCCAATGCTTCGGTCACCCAGCGCGGCTTGCGGCCACGGCCACCTGACCAGGTTTCGCCTGTCGGGCCACGGTATTTGGCGGCCGCCTTGGCTGGCGCTGCGCTGGCGCTGCGTTTGACCGCGCCCACACGACCCGCGAGTTTCAGATCGGAGGCCGTCAAACCGTATTCGGCGATCTTCTTGCGCAACTCCTCGATCACGCCAGCGCGTTCATGGTTGCGCAGGTCTTCAGCCTGCTTGCGCAATTGCGCGATCAGCTCATCGTGCTTCTTGATCTGGGAATTGATATCGGCGAGGGTCGAAGCCATTTTTGGACTCCAGAAATTGAAAACGAGTGGATTTTAATTCAGTTTACATTTGCCACAAGCATGTCGCCCGGAGAAAAAATTGGCGATTCATTGGGTTAATGCAACAGCGCGCAACGTAAAGCGCACCAATTTGGGCATTTATATACGGGCGAGGGGAGAAAGAGAGTATGCGGCGCGCTGTCAGAAGCGATAGCCAGATATGACAACGCCGGGACAAGCCCGGCGGTGCAATCCTTTGAATGCTATTGAGCAATAGCGCAAAGGAGATATTTTGGGGTGGCTGATGGGACTCGAACCCACGACGACCAGAATCACAATCTGTGGCGTCAAGCCAACAACGACGCGGGCTGCAGCGGTGTTGATGGGAAGTTTAGCAGCTTTTCGACCTCGATCCGGCGCGGCCTGCAGGACTGCTGTTCCCACATCAGGCCACGCTACCATGCTCATTTTTCATCGAGTCGACGCCCAATGAAGATTGTTTCAGTAAATCGCGTGCACACAGCGAACTCGAACGAGGTAGCGTTCAACGTTCAAGATCCGATTTCGCCAGAGGTTCTGCGGACCGCAAAGCTCCCGAATGGGTTCAAAGTGAACTTTGTCGAAGCCACCGTGATTCGCTGCACGGTCACTTCCGGCATGGGCATGCGCTTCAATAAGAAAGCGATTTCCGAGCTGCATGACGCTTTTTCACTCGCAGACAAGGCAGCTAAAGATGCGGTTGAACGTGCCGCTAGGGAGAGACAAAACACGTTGGATCAAATCGCCAAGGATGCCGATCTCCCTCTCGATTGACCCCTGGAAACTGCGCTTCACTGGCGAAGCGCTTTTCTTTATTTGAGCGGCTTGGCTCGCGCTGCATACTTGCCTGATGCCTCTCCCTCTCTCCTGGCCGCGTGTCTACGTTGCCGGCCCGGATGTGTTCCGCGTCGATGCCGCTGCACACCTGCAGGAGCTGGTGCGGATCTGCGAGGCGCACGAGCTGCGCGCGGTACTGCCATCTGACGACCAGGCGCCGGTGGGCCAGCAGATGACGCCCGAAGAGCTTGCCCGACACATTTATCGCGAGAACATGAAGCGCCTGCGTAGCGCGCGCGGCGTGATCGCCAACCTCGCCCCATTTCGCGGGATCGAGCCCGACTCGGGCACCGTGTTCGAGGTTGGCGTTGCCGTGGCGCTGGGCCTGCCAGTGGTGGCCTACGGCGTGCCACCGCGCAGCTACGCCAGCCGCGTCCAGTCAGTGCGCGACACGCAAGGTGTGCTGCGGGACGCCAGCGGGGCAGCAATCGAGGACTTTGGCCTGTCGATGAACCTCATGCTGTCCTGCTCGACGCACACTGCGCCAACCGCAACTGAGGCGATCAAGGTGATGGCGACGTTGCTGCGGTAACGGCCGGCTCTACCGCGTCGGCGTACCGCTCGCAGATGCTGCCGGCGATGTGGGCACCATCAGCGAACTTTCCCAGCTCGACAAGAGCCGCTCCACTCCCGCCGAGCAGGTTGGCAAGCAGATCGAGGGCGGCTTCGGCTGGCGGGCTTCCGCCGGCAGGGCCGGCCTCTGCGCTGGCTGCACGAACGGCGGCGCGGAAGGTATCGAGTTGCTTGCGCACCCTGCGCTCAGCGTCAGCAGCGCGGACAGCATCAGCGCGGGCAGCTGCAATTTGTTGTTGGCCATCTTTAATCACTCCATCGACGCGCTTGCGCCAGGTCTGTTCTTGGGTGCGCTGCGCGCGCTCGGCCAGGCGGCCGGACTCGGCCACCGTGCTGCGGTATTCAGCCAGCTCCTGCCGAGCCTTGGCCGCATCGGTGCGCGCGCTGGCGCCGCGCGTGCGCTCGACACCTGCCGTCAGCAGCGCAGCGGCCAAGCCGAGGCACAAGGCCCAGAGCATCGGGGTGCGAAAGTCGGGCATCACTGCACCGCCTTGCATTGCTTCTGGGCCGCCTGCCGATCCGCCCAAACGCCGGCGCATCGCTTATTGCCAGGGGTCGAGCAGTCAAAGCCAGCCGCGTACTTCCAGTCGAGGATGGCATCGCAGGCGCCGCTGTAGTCGCCCGCGTTCAGCCGGCGCACGATGTTGGACGTACCGCCCGCCCGGCCACCCGAGCAGAAGTTGAACGCCCCGATGTTGTAGGCCAAGCTGACATAGAGGTCGTATTCCTCTTGGTACAGCGGCGCGGAGACGCATTGCTTCAGCGCCCCCTCGTACTTCTTCGAGTCGGCCAGGGCACGACGCATGGCCACCACGGGCGTCGTTGTGTCGCCGAGTTGCACGCCTTCAGTGGTGCCGAAACCTATCGTTGGCACATCACCCTTGGTGGGGATGACCGCGCGATCGGTATAGCCCTCGCGGCTGACAATGCCAACGAAGCCCGCAGCGCTCAACGTCAGCGCCAGGACGGCGATACGGACACGCTGCGCGCTCACGACAGATCCCCCGCGCCCGTGTCGCTGGATTCGCCGCGCTTCAGGCGGGCCACGCGCAATTCGTGCTCGACACGCGCGCGGTCATCTGCGCGGCGATCCGCTGCGGCGGTGCGGCGGTCGGCCTTCGCCTTGTAGTACCAGTTGACGCCCAGGCCGGCGAGCGCGACGACGATGCCGAAAATGACGGTGAACTCGCTCGAAAGCAGCCATCCGAGAAACGATGTGCCGGCACCGGCATAGGTGGACTTCGAGGCGACGGCAGCCACCCCGACTTCGATTGCTTCCCTGTCCATCAGCTGGCTCCCGCGCACTCGTGCGAGCGCAAGAAAACCGCAGCAGGCGCCGCAGTGATGGGGATGCCGGATACGGCCGGCGCCGTGGATTGAGTGGGCATGGGGTTCCTTGTGGAACCGCGCTACCCCGGTAGGTGTGCCCCGTGTTTATAGAGGGCCAGGCCGCTTCGCTGCAATGGGGGTCAGCTTCGCTTCCAGAGCCACCCCAGCGCAAGAAGCACGACGACGCCGGCGACGGGGTGCGCCGCAAAGGCGACGCCCACCGCGGAGATCGCCACCATCGCGCCGCCCCAGTTCAAACCGCGCCCTCCTGCAGCGCCGCGCGCACATCGCTGCGGATCGCCTTCGGCGCCGACTTCTCGATGCGCTCGGCCTTCGACTGCCGCATCGCAATGACGCGCCGGCGCACGCCCGCCATGTCGATGGTCACAGGGCTGTGCGGGTTCGCCTTGTTCCACGCCAACATGCGACCGCGCACGTCCTGTTGCCTCTCAGGATCGCGCTCGAAAACGGCTGCAGCCATCGAATCGGCAAGTTCAGTCTTCATCAACTTGTTTTGACCAATGAGGTCTTGTTGAGCGGCGTTCGCCTCCTGCACCTGCGCCACCGCGCTCGGCTGGAAGCCAATGGCTTTTACGAGCGCATCGTACCCGTCCGAGTCGATCACTTTGCGGCCTTTTTGGTCCCGGTACATGCCCGTTTGGTACATGTCGAAAGCCTTGGCGACATTGCGCACGGCCGTCGGCGCCGCCGTCGTCAGACCTTCGAGCGGCTTGCCTGACAGCGCTTGGCCCGCGCCTTGGAACGCGCGCTGCGCGAGATCGCCCGCCGGCCCAAGAATCTCAGCGACGTCGCGCCCATAGTCCTGCTTCTTCGTCAGCAAGCCGGTGCCGGGAATCAGGTTACCCATGCCAAGCCGCCCGGCAACATCGATGGGCACGCCTGGCAGGCCAGAGACACCACGCTCCACGAACTTCGCGGCGTCCGCGCCGAGCACGTCGATGAAGAACTGCCGGCGGGCCTGCTTCGACGAGAAGCTGTAGCCCAGACGCTGCATGATGCCGTCGAGCACGTCCTCCGCGTCGCCCATGAACGGCAGCCCGCCAGCACCGCCCATCAGGAACAGCATGGCGAGCGAGAACAGCGCAGCCTTCTTGCCCTCGGCGCCGCCGGTCGTGGCCATCCGATGAAGCAGCTCCATGTAGCTGATGCTGTACTGCTTGAACGTGAACAGCGTGCCTCCGATCGCTCCCCGCGCCCACTGCGGCTTGTTGCCCTTGTTGTAGACGAACTGGGTGTCACGAATCGCTTCTTCCGCGAAGCGCGCAGGGTTCTCGATGCCCTCCGCCACGGCCGTGCGGAAGGCGGCGATGAAGGTCACGCGGCGGTTGAATTGCTCGGCGGCCGCGAAGGGCTTGCCCCACGCCAGCGCGATCTTCGAGACCACGTTTTGAGCCTTGGCGCTCAGATTGCCGGCCACGGTCCCGTCGCCGGCACGCAGCGCGCCGCGCCCCTGTGCCTGCGCCATGAGTTGGTGCACCTCCTGCGGCGCAACGATGCCCTCTTCCTCGGCCTTCTTCAGCGCCGCGTCGAGTCGAGCGTCACCAGTGGACTTCTTCAACACGTCGGCCAGCGCACTGCGCATGCGGCCGGCGGCCTTGAGCGCGCCGCCCCACTGGCTCAGGTACGGCATGGTCACGGCCACCGGCTGTGTCATGTTGACCATCGCCGATGCCAGCGAGCCGCCCAGGTACTGGGTGAACAGCATGCCGCGAAGCGCCTGCGCTTCTTCCTGCGGGTTGCGCACGTAGTCAGCCAGCTTCACGGCCATGTCCTTCAGCTCGCCATCCGTCTTCGGGATGTCAGCGGCCGCCTGGTTGATCTCGCCCGTGTGCAGGTTGGTCGAGGTGAGCCGCGCATTGGAGTAGATGAAGCCCGCGAGCACACGGCCGGCGTCTTCGTTGTAGCCAGCGATGCCCTTGCGCTCGATGAGTCGCTTCATGGCCGAGCGGTTCGCCTTCGCCAGCTTCAGGTACTGCTGGAACATCTGGTGCTGGGCGTCTTCGCCCTGCGACTCCAAGCCGACCATTTCGCCGAACAGCTCAAGCGTCTCCGGCGTGATTCCGCTGAATAGCTTGTAGGCCTGCTGGGAAACTGTGCCCTGGGTGATCGTGCCGGTCGGGTAGTTCTCGCGCATGCGCCGCGCCATGCGGTTGGCCTCGGCCCGCGACTCAAACATGCCGAAGTAGGCGCGCTCGCCGGCTTCGTCCAGCACGTCGACCGTGTAGTTGCCGAAGCGCGAGAGCGGCGCGTAGCCGCGGTCAATCAGGCTCTTCGCCCGGTCGGCCTTCTCGATCATCTTGTTCGCGGTGTCGATCAGCACCTCGGCACGTGCAGGCGTTTCCTCGGCCATCGCCAGCAGGTGATCGCGCAGCAGCACGCCGGCGACATCGGCAGAGCCGGAGTCCATCGCGATGTCGCGCATGGCGGCCACGTCCTTGCCGCCGAAGCGCAGCATCTCGCTGATGGTCACGCGGTTGAGGCTTTGGTCGACCGCCGCACGGAACTCCCGGTACAGGCGGATCTGCTCCGGGGTGGAGCCGAATGTCGCCTTGAGTTCGGCATCGGTGAACACCGTGCCCGGCTGCAGGAAGGCCGCCTCGAAGCGGTTCCTCACCGCGCCCGTGTAGACGTCGAGCGCGGAGGCCTGCCAGCGCTGCAACTGCTCGGGCGACACGAGCCGCTTTCGCAGGAGCATCTGCGCCTTGTCCTCACTGCTCAGGGCTGCATAGCGGGCTTCGAGGTCGGCCATCTTGACGAGCTTGCCGTCGGCATCGCGCGCCCAGGTGAGCGTGCCCTCGAAGATCGGTGCCGCAATGGCCTTGGTGTCGTCGGCGGAAATCGGGCTCTTGCCGATGTCACGCCAGGTCTCCAGCTTCGGCAGCAACGAGGGAGCCAGATCGGCCGCCTCGGTGGCATAGGCCGACACGTCACTCAGGAAGGTTTGGACCGCATCGAACACGCGGCCGAACTGCGGCGAGCGCTTCGCGAGGTTGTGCATGGTGCCGACCGTCTTGTGCCACCACCCAACAGCGCCGGGGGCGTCGAACAAATCGGAAACGGCTTGAGTCGCCTTCGCGCGGAAATCGCGCGGATCGTTCAGGCCGTCTGGCTGAGCTGCCTTGGAGCGGCTGTAGAAGATTCGGTCGCTCGGCTCGGCGTCCCCAAGTTGGGGTGATTGCGCGAGTAACCCTCCCAGAAGGCCAGCGGATCGCCCGTCCGAGCTTCCGACTCCGCCGCCTGCTTCGCGAAGGAGGGACTTGAAGACAGCACTTCGCGCCACAGTGCGCCAACCCGCCTGTGCTCGGCCCGCCATGCTGCCAGGGCTCTTTCTTGCTCGCTTGAGAGATTCTCCAAGTCCAACAGCCAACTGCCCTCGGGAGAGGGGTCGGCCGTTGTCTGTGCGGAAGAATGTGCCATCTTGAGGATTGAACGCGACCACGCTGGCCGCCGGGAAAGCATTATCCATCGCGGCCACCGACGCGGCAATCATCCGCTCGATGTTGCCCGCATGGTCTCCGTAGACCCACTTCAGCGCTGGCACGCCCTGTCCGCCCTTCACCTGGTCGGGATGCGGCGCAAGGTGCGCGGTGGTGCCGTACTTCAAGGCACTCGAAATCATCTGCTCCAGCCGGCGGCGCAACGCCACGTCGCTCAGGCCGGCGGGGTCGCCGATGAAGATCCGGCCGGTGTTGTGCGCGAAAGCAGCCGCCATCGCGTAGACCTCGGCACCGTACACCCCTTCTTTCATCAGCGACACGTCGATCCACACGTCGCCCGTGGGAGGCACGTCCTCTGGGTTCTCGCCCGGCCGCTCGGTGAGCTGGCCGTTGAGTTCGCCATCCACCACGTCATAGCCGTACAACTGCTTGCCGTACGGGTTCGGGTCACGCACCATCAGGCGCGCGCTGCTGCCGTCGGGGGTGGTGATCTGGTAGTCGGTGCGCCCACCGAACGGCTTCATTTCGCGCACCTTGAACTTGTCGTTGATGTCGGCCGCAACACCGGCCACCGTCTTAGCTGCCGATCTCGGCAACGCAAACAGGTCGTCGGCCTTGCTCAGTTCACGCAGAGCGGCGGAGTCCTCCGATTCGCCCAGGCTGAATGCAGCAGCAAGGCTCGGCGCTTTGGCCGGCGACTTGCCCCGCTGCACCCACCCGCGGGCGGGCAGGATGAAATCGCGCACGATCTCGGCATCGCTCAGTTCCAAGCCCTTGTAGGCGGCAAGATTCCGGCGCAGCCAGGACCGGATGGCTGCGATTGCACGTTGCACGAAGCCGAGTTCAGGAGTGGTCTGAGCCAGCTCGGCCAGCACCTCTTCGGCTGCGATGAGACGGTGTTGCGGGTCGTTCATGTCCAACCCGTACTCGCGAGCCTTCGCCGCCACCTCCGCGCGCCGCAGGCTGGCCAGTTGTTGCAAGATTGGCAACAGGTCCGCACCGAAGGCGCCCCGCAACCCAAAGTGCCCCAGCGATTCGTGGAACAACACCCGGGCCACGTCCTCTTCGGTCGCAAGCTGGCCAGCGACGATGAACACGTCACCTTGGAAGAAGAAGCCTTCGGGTTCGCCGCCGGCCCCCTGCGAGCGCTGCGCCGTGTTGGCGTCGCGCACTTCGTTCGGCACGTTGGCATGCTGAAGGTCCGGCACGACCACCACACGCGGGGCGTTCTTCCACTTCGCCGTGATCGCATCGACAACGCGCTGCGCCGCGTCGACCGTCATGCCCGCCCCTGAGCCGCGGCTGAAAGCCGGCGCGTCCGGCACGGCGGGCGCGGCCGTAGGGCTGCCCTTTCCGTTCAGGCGGGCCAGCACCGCCTTGTGCTTGGCGCGCGCATCTTCCAGCTTCGGCTCGTCGGCCCAATCTCCTTGCGATTCCGTCGCTTCGAGGTCGGCCTGTTCCTTCTGCGCACGCTCGAGCTGCGCGCCAAGATACTGCTGCTCGCTGGCCATGCTGTTGAGCATGTTGTCGACCATGCGGATGACCTGATCGGGCGCCCTGCCGGTGTCGGCGATGCTGACGTCATTGGATGCGACGACCTTGCCCCCTTGGCTCAGGGTCACGTCCAACAGCACCAGACCGCCCTTGTCGAGCGAGCCCTCGACCGCCACGTCGAAGCCGGCGATGGCGCCGAGAGGTTTCTCCTGCTGATCGGCGATGGCGTCGATCACCCCTTGGCGAATCGCGGAACCGATACGGGTGCGCCGGCGGTATTCGTTGCTGCCCACGCGCCACACGATGGGGTCCATGTCACCACGGATGTCGGAGAAGGCCTCCGCCAGCGCCGCGCGCGCCGTGTATTGCTCGCCGTCGATGGTGACGTCAATCGGTGCTGCGCGCTTCGCGACGTTACCGTCCTTGTCGGCAGTCTCCACCGTCGCATCGGTCTTGTCGCGCAGGTAGCGCTGGGCCTCACGCCAATCGGTGTATTCGGTGCCGTCGATGGTGGCCTTGAAGTCCTCCAGCTGGGCAAGTGCATCAGCCTGGTAGGCCTCGACCTGCTGCGCCAGCGCTCGCCCCTTCTCCATCTTCTTCGGCAATTCGACCAACCGCTCGGCATTGCGTCGGCGCCGCGATTCAAGTTCGTTCTTGCTGGCATAGAAGGCCCGGCCACGCTGCTCCAGCTTCTTGACCTCCGTGCGCAACTGGATCTCGTGCAGCAGGTCGATGTTGCCGGTGGCCGCCGCCTGCATCTCGCCGGCCGACAGTTCCAGATCCTCGAAAGCGTTATCGACTTCGCGCCCGACCTTCCGCATGCGCAGCTGATTGATCATCTTCAGCTTCGTCTCTTGCGTCTGCCACATGCGCATGTCCAAGGTGTCCTTGGTGACGTAGGCCAGAATTTCCACCTCGAAGTCAGGGATCTCGTTCATGAGAACGTTGCCCTGCCGCAGGACGCGGCCCTCGCGTTGCTCGACGTCCGACGGTCGCCACGGCACATCGAGGTGATGCTCGGCAACCACGCGCTCCTGCACGTTGGTTCCAGCACCCATCTTCGCGGTCGAGCCCACCACCACCCGGATGTCGCCGGCGTTGACTTTGCGGAACAGCGCGGCCTTCTGGTCGTCGGTGTTGTAGTCGTGGATGAAGGCAATCTCGTTCTCGGGGATGCCCTTCTCCACCAGCGCGGCCTTCAAGTCGTCGTAGACGCTGAAGCCGCGCAGCGCTGCCTGCACCGCACCCAGCCAGTCGCCACCCTTCGAGTCGAGTTCTGCCTGTGCGGCTTCCGCATCCTCCATGATGGCGAGTGCGGATTCATTGCCCAGCGCGGCCGACGCCTGCACGTCCTCGTTGCCGAGCGCGACGCGCTGCTGCAGCGCCTCGTACTCCTTCAACTCCGTCTTGGCGTGCTTGATCGGCGTGCCCAGGTCGGAGAACACCAGCTGAGTGCCCTTCCAGGGCGCAAAGCGCTGGTAGCGCTCCAGAATTCGGTCCGACGCGGCATCGATGCGGCCACCGGGCTCGCGCTCGGTGACGGTCGGGTCGACAAGGCGAATGTCCATCGCGGCCTTGCGCCCGTCGCCCATGATGACGAGCACGTTGTCCTCGCCCTTCTTCGGCGGCCCGCGACGTTCCTCGACCTTCTTGGCGCGCGCAGCAAGCTCCTTCATGTAGGCCTCTTGCGCGGGCGTCTTGTTCAGGCTGACCGGCGTGCGCCGGTCGTTCTTCAGCTTCGGCAGTGGAAACTCGGCGCCGGCGTTTTCCTCACGATAGGCCGCCTTGATGTCGTCCATCGTCACGGTGTCGCACACCTGGTCGAACATCTTCAACAGCTCGGGGGTGTTGACGAAATTGCTCATCCGGCTGGAGGCCTTGAAGCCATCGCCCGACGGCTTTTGCATCCACACCTGCTCGACGCTGGCGAAGGTGTTGGCCCAGGCGTCGAACGACTCGAAGCCCAGCTCCTGCATCTTCCCGGGCATGAGGTATCGCATCATGTGATACATCTCGGCCAGCGAGTTGGACACAGGCGTGCCGGTCGCCGCAACGACACCCTGATCGCGCCCGTTCTTCGCGAAGATCTGGTTGATCTTCACGTACATGTCGTAGGCCCGCTGCGAGCCCGCCGGGTCGCCCAAGCCCTGCACGTTCTGCATCTTCGTGCTGAACATCAGGTTCTTGTACATGTGGAACTCGTCAACGAACAGCTGGTCGACGCCCAGCTGCTCAAAGTCGAGAAGGTCGTCCATCGGCTTGTCGCGCAGCGCCTTCACGCGATTCTCAAGACGCTCCTTCAACGCTTCCAACTGTTTGACGGTGCGCTTCTTCAGCGGCCCGTCGCCATCGCCCTCTCTCACGAGGTTGATGGTTGACACGATCTTTGCCACCTCGCGCTGGTTGAAGGCGGCCTCAAATTCGGGCGCGGGCTTGATGAAGCTGAACGACGAGTGCGCTATCACCACCGCATCCCAGTCGCCCGTGGCGATCTTGGCGAGGAATTTGCGCCGATTCGCCTTCTCGAAATCCTTCTTTGTCGCGGTCAGCACGTTGGCGCCGGGGTACAGGCGATAGAAGTCGGCAGCCCACTGCTTCACCAGATGGTTGGGCACGGCCACCATGTTCTTGTGCGCCAGGCCGGTGCGCTTAAGCTCCATCGCGCTAGACACCACCGTGAAGGTCTTGCCAGCACCCACCACATGATCGTAGAGCGCCGTGCGGTCCTGCACAGTGCGCGCGATCGCGTCGCGCTGGTGCCGGCGGAACTTGATAACGTCGTCCGGCACCTTGCCCGGGAAAGTCATCATCGAACCGTCATACACCCGAGTGACGTAGTTGTTGTTGGTGTCGTTGTAGGCACGCACCAAGGTGTCGGCGCGGTCGCTGTCTTTGAAGAGCCAATCGCTGAACTTGTCGCGCAGCTCGGTCGCCTTCACGTTGGCCGCCTCGGTGGCCTCGACATTGGTATGAGTCTTCCCTTCGGAATCCCGGTAGGTCACCTTGATGGCCCGGTTGTTCAATAGGGCCGAGAGGATGTCGCCGCCGCTCGTGTGCGGCGTGCCCCACGTGTTGTTCCAGGCCACGGTGTTGCCCGGCCGGACGTCGATCTGGTAGGAGCTGTTGAGCTTCAGGTACCGCACCTTTGCGGTCGTGCCCTCGCCAAAAAGCTCTGCGGCGAACGCCTCGTAGACGGCTTCCGGCACCCACGGCGAGCCCACGCGCGCCGAGATCTCGTGCGCACCGACGTCTGCCGGCTGCACTTCCTCAAGGGCCTTGGTGTTCGTGAACGCGCCGGCGGCCTTGGCCTGCGCCAGCTTCGCCCGCACGTTGCCAGAGAGGTAGGCGTCGCGGAGCACGTATTCGTCGGTTGCAGGGTCGCGGAACAGCATCGGCTTGTCGCCGGTGCTCAGCTCCTGCAGCACGTCGTCGGGCTCGCGGCCGAGCAGCTTCCCGATGTAGGCGGCATCCAGCCGCCCGCGCTCGGCCATCGACACGGCCAGCGCATCGGCGGGCGTGTCCACCTTGCGCACCGCCGTGCGTGCAGCCACCACGCGGCGCTCGAAGATGGGCGCCTTCTTCGCCGTGCTCTTCGTCGGCTTGACGCCCTGGCGCTTAGCCGCCACCGGCCCGATGCCTGGCGTGTAGCCGTGCTCCAGCGATGCCAGCAGCGGAAAGTCCGGGTCGTCGTCGAACACACGCAGCGTGCTGGGGTCGTTGATGAGCCCGTGATCCTTGCGGTAGGCGTCGTACTGCGCGTTGAGCGTGGTGCGCAGTCGCCCCATCGCCTTGTCGTCGGCCATTTCGGCGGCGATCAGGCCGCGCACTGTGGTGCGCATGCTGGCCAGCGCCTTGATGCGCGCGAAGCCGCTCTCGCCCAGCGTGGTCTTCTCGGTCCACTGAGTCGCCGGCGTAATCTCCACCGCGCGCGCCTCGCCGCCCAGGTCGGGCAGCCGCTGCATCAGCTTCTCGCCCTCGTGGAAATAGCCGCCTTCGCTCACCGTGGGGTTCTTGAGCGCGACAACGGCCGCCTGCGCCTGCGACGCACTGCCCGTGTCCGCGATGGACTTGTAGATGCCCTCCGGCAGCTTCTGCACCGCCTCGCGCAGCAGGGCGAGCGTGTCTTGTCCTTCACGCGCCACCAGCGCCGGGAAGTCGGGCCCGTACATGCTGCCGAAGGCGCCGTACTCGCCGAGCATCATCGAAGGGTTGTCGATGAAGTACTGATTGAGGGCAACCTGCTTGCCGCGGGAATCGGTGTAGGTGCCCGTCGCCATCCAGCGCTTGGCATCCGCGCGCGCGGCCTTGCCGCCGATCTCCGAGTCGGGGCGCTTCTGCAGGAACACGATGTCCGTGGTCACGTCGGTGCCGGCGTTCTTCGCGAAGGCGTTGTTCGGGAGACGGATGGCACCCAGGAACACCGTGCGGTCGCTGATGTAGCGCCGCGCAGCATCGGCCCGCGCATCGAGGAACGAATTCGTGACCACCTGCGCCAGCACTCCGCCCTCGCGCAGCATGTCGACGGCCTTGCCGAAGAAGTAGTTGTGCAGGCTCAAGCCGGACAGGTGCTTGCGGCCGCTGCGGTCGGTCTGAGTGTCGGACGCGAACGGGGGATTGCCCACGGCCGCGTCGAAATAGGCGTCAGTGCCCTTGAACTCGGTGAAGTCGCCACGTTGGACGTTCTGACGCGGATACAGCTGGCGCGCGATGGCGCTGGAGATCGGTTCACGCTCGATGGCAGTGAAGCGGCCGGCGCTGCGCATGTCGGCGGGCATGAGACCGATGAAGTTGCCGACACCTGCGCCGGCCTCCAACGTCTTACCACCAGTGAAGCCGAAGCGGCGCAGCGCCGCATAGATCCCGTCGACGATGATGGGCCGCGAGGTGTAGTGCGCATAGCGCGTGGAACGCCTGGCGTCCGCAAGGTCTTGCTCCGACAGCAGGGCCTTCAGTTCAGCGTGCTCGCGGGACCAATCCGCGTTGGCAGGGTCGAACGCCTGCGGCAGTCCACCCCAGCCCACATACTGCGCAAGCACGCGCTGCTCGGCGGGGGTTGCGAGTCGGCCGGTGGCATCCAGCTCGGCGACGAGGCGAATGGCCGCGACGTTGTTCTTGAACTTCGTCTTCTGACCACCCTCGCCCAGGCCGAGGTCGTCATCAATCGTGAAGTCCTTGGCTTCGACCTGTGGCGCCGCAATGGCCGGCGCGTTGGGGGCGGGGTTGGGCCCGCCCTCGAGGTTCAGTCCCGAAGATTCGGGTCGAAGTCGCTCAGCCCGCGCATCAGGTCGCGGTGCGCGCGGTACCCTTCGGTTTCCTTCATCTTTGGCAGTTGCTCGGGTTCCTCGGGCAGGAACAGGTAAGTCTCGCGTGTCTGCTCCCACGCTTCCTGATGCGTCGCGCCCTGCCCTGTCAGCACCCGCATCGCTTCGCTCGTCGCTTCCGCCGCTTCCGTCAGCGCGTGCTCCAGCGTCCCCGCCTTCTCCAGGCGGGCGTACATCTTCGGCAGGTGCTCTTTCCAGTGCTCCCGTGCCTGTGCGATCCAGGTTGCGTGTTGCATCTTGTCCATTCTCTTTGCCTCCAGTATCGGCGCTCGCTGGCGCCGCTTCAATGCTGTCCAGATTCACAGCTTCGACGGATGCCGCGCCGTCCATGCCGTCAAGCGCCGTGGCGCGCGGGTCGAACTTCACCGCCATGTACAGCTGCTTGAGGTAGGGGCGGATGCCCTCGCCCATGTCGTCCAGCATGGCGCGTGCGTAGGCCGCGAAGGTGCGAGCGCCCTTCTCGATGTGGTAGCCCGCCAGCGTGATGCCGTCCTGCAGCAGCTCGGGGTCGATGCCGCTCATCGGCGTGCTCAGCTTCGCCTTCATGCGGGCGCGTGCGGCGGCCGCTGCGCCCTCGGTGAAGATGGTGTTGCCCTTCGGCGTCTTCGGTGACTTCACGGGCTCGGGCGCCGAGCCCTTGCTCAATTCGGCCTGGCGGATTGGCGCGGCGAACGCCTGCATCTCGTTCTCGATGCCGTAGGTTGCCTGCACGCCGTCCGCATAGGTGATGTGCGCAGGCCAGAAGCTCTGGCTCATCCTGAACGAGGCCAGTTCCTTGCCGGTCTTGTCGTAGACGATGTAGGTGCCCTTGACCGCCTGCCGCACCGAAAGGCCGGGCGTGCGCTCGGCAACGTGCTCGCCCTTCGGATTCTTCGGCACCGGGCCGTCATCCGGTTGGATGCCGGTGGGGCGCGAGGCCGGCACGGCCGGCGCAGCGGCACCGTCGGAGGTCTCCGCGCTGGGGAACTGCTTGACCTCTTCGATGAGCTTCGAGATCGGCGCGTCCAGGCGGATGGCCTTCACCGGCTCGCCCGCATCGCGCTTGGCGAGCCACTGGTGGTGCCCGTCCAGCACATGCCCATCCGCCGACACGAGGATCGATCGGTCGCCCCCCTCGAAGGCCTTGGCCTTGTCCACGCGCGCGGGCGAAAACTCTGCCTGCGTTGGCTTCAAGTCCGTTGCGGGGATCTCGACCTGCTCGTGCGCGATGCCGCGCGCGTTCAGGAAATTGACCATTGCGCCACGATGTTCGGCTTTGATCTGCGGCATGTCGGCGCGCGGCACGCCCCGCGTGCCCGAGTCGGGCGCGAAGGCGGTCCACTCGCCATCGATCTTCTTGCCTGTGAGATCGCCCGCGGCGGCGGGGGCCGACGACTCGACGGACCCGACAGGCTCAGCGGAGGCGTGCTTCTCGCGAATGAACCAGCCGCCGTCCTTCTTGAAGGTATACGGGTCGATGGCCGACGCCTCTTCCTTGGAGAGGTCCGTGCGCACCACGCCGCGCAGCACCTTGCCACGGCCCGTGGTGTGCTCCACGATGGAAGCCTGCGGCACGGCTTCTGGCTCAGCCGCGGCGGCCGGCGCGGTAGCAACTGTTAAGGATTCCTGAACAGTTGGACGCACAACGAACCCGCCCTTCACGGCCACGACTTCATGGCCGTCGCCCGCCTTCTTCGCGGCATTGACCGCCGGCAGCTTGATCGTGAACGGCTTGCCCTGCTTATTCAGGATGTCGCCATCGAGAATGCCGGCTGCCGCGCGCTCCTTGGCGGTGCGGCGCTCGTCGCGCAGTGCCTCGCCGGCGGTGTATTCGGCGGTGCCCTTACGAGCCAGCACGAATCCACCATCGACGGGCGCGGGGAGCGCGTCGATGGTCGCGCCTCGCGCCTTCTGCTCTCGGCGAAAGTTGTTGGCGGCTTCGTAGGTCGGGAAGACTGCTGGCGCTACAGGTTCTGCGGCAGCGAGCTGTTCAACGGCAGGCGCATCAGCTTGCTCAAGGCCGACGGCCGCCCCTTCGCCCAGCACGCCCGGCGCCACGCTGCCAGCCACTGCGGGTTCGACAGCCGGGGCATCAGCATTCGATAGCTGCGCTCCACCCGCACCGGGAAGCTGTTGGCTGACTTCATCAGCCGGCGTTTGATCGATCGCACTTTCATTCGAGATTCCTTCGGGATTGACGGTGGCCGCAGCACGCGCAAGGGCACCTGCGGGTTTTGGTTGGACATCCAGCACATCGGCGTTCGCAGCGTTGGCCGCCTTCGTGAGGGGGCCGCGCTCCAAGATGGTCCCGACGCGCGCGGCGACGCTCTCGCGCAGCGCCTGCCGCTGATCGGTGGTCTGAGCGACGCCGGCCTGGTCGACGGTGATCGTCGGCGCCGGCAGGCCCAGCACTGGCGGGACCGGGGGCGGAGTCAGGAGCGGTTCGTTGGCGGCCGGGCCGCGATGCCTGCCGCCAAGCACATTGGCACCACCGCCCATCGCAGCGCCGCTCAAGAGGCCCAACACGGCGGCTTGATCCACGCCTTCATCGAGCGACTTGCCCAGTGCGGCGTTCTGGAGCACCTGCTCCTGAATAGACTGCGGCAGCTCTTCGAGCACGCCTTCGGACAAGGCGCCTTCCAGCACGCGACGAACGACACCCTTGGCAGTGGCCGGGTTCTGCACCGCGCCCACCAGCATCATGTCGACGTCATGGATCCCGAGTGCCTTGGCAACCTTGTTGCCCAGCGCACCGAAGGCGGCGGTACCAGCACCAGACAGCGCAGCAAGCCCAGATTGCGCCGGCGTGAGCAGCCCGTCGGGAGTCTCTTGCCGAATCTGCTCTGCGGCGCTGCCACCGCCCACCACACCTTCGCCGATTGCGGCGGAGCCGACGGCGCCAAGGCGCGGCGCGGCGCGGCGGCCATCACGCCACGACCCACCACACCGCCCGCCATCATCGACGGCAGCGACTCCACCACCGTATGGCCGATCACGGACGGGTTCTGTAGCGCGGCAACGAACTTGCCACCGAAGCCCTGGGCGTCGTTGACGTTCTTGAATGCCTGCTTCTGCTCGTCCGAGTACTGCTCGTCGAGGAAGGCCTTGGCTTCCTTCGGACGGAAGCCGATGTTCTCCAGCGTCTTGCCTACGCGGCCGCCGGTGGGGATGTCAGCCAGCCCGACAACGGACTCGGGCACGCTGATCGCGCCCTTGAGCGCCGTGATGCCGACATCGCCAGCAACGCGCGCCCAGGAACGCGGCTTCTGTTCTGGTTCGGGCGCCGCGTCGGGCTCGATCTGCTGGTACTGGACTCCCGAGCTGACGAGATCATCAAGCGTGGTTTCGCGGTAGGACGGCTTGGGCTTCTTCTTTGCCATGAGGACCTTATCTGGATGGGCGAACAAATGCGGCGGTTGCCTCGGGCGGCAGCGCGCTCTGGTATTCGGATTCCGCTTGAGCCACTGCGGCCCGCGCTTGATCGAGCTGTGCGGCGTATGCTTCGCGAGCCTGTTGGCCAGCGGCAAGCCCGGGGGCGGGTCGGCTGCGCAAGGCGGCCAGGTTGGCGCGCGCGGCGTCAACCCGACTACCGGCGTCATCAGCAGGAGACTGGGGTACAGGCTGCCGGATCGGCGCCTGTGCAGGCGGCGCGACAGGCCGGCCAGCTGCGGCCATCGGCGCCGAGGGCTTGGCGCCTGGCGCCGCGCCGGGAGGCTTGAACCCCCATGCATCCAGCGCCTCAGGCGTCAACCCGAGCTTCTGCGCCTTGTCGTAGCTCGCGGCGTATTGCGCAGGGTTGGATCCGGCAGTGCGAAGCTCCCTTGAGACCGTCTGTTGAACATGTCGATTGGAGTTCTCGCGGGAAGCCGCGTCTTCCATCTGTTGGTAGACATCCTGTGCGATCTTGGCTTGCTCTTTCGGGGACATGGGCTTGCCGGACACGGCCGAGTTCTCGGCCGCCTTGCTGGCCTGTTCCATCGCTACCGCACGTGCCTTCTTCACATCGAAATTGCCGAGCGGATTGAAGGGTTCTGCACCGTCCGCGCCAGCCGCTTTGCCACCACCGCCCGCGCCTCGCATGTCGATCTTTCGGCCCGCGAGCCCTTCCATAGCCATGTTGTGGCGCTTGGTTTCGTCGCGGTTCTCCTTCTTGTCGCCTCGGTCTTCTTCGCGGTTCTTCTCCGTGGTGTAGTGCGCCATGCGAGCTTCGGGCGTGATCGTCTGGTCGAGCATCCACGCGGCCTGCACAAGGCCGTTCTGATCGTTGGAGAAAGCCGGTAATCCGGGAATCGGACTGGCCTTGCCGTCCTTGTCCAGGGCTGCGTAGGTCACGGTCTTGCCGTCCGCGCTCGGCACCACGGACACCTTCATGCCCGCCATCGCGCCAGCCTCCGAGCCGGTCGCGAGCTGTGCCAAGCCAGCATGCCCACCGCGCATCGCCTTGCCGAGGTCGCGCTTCCAGCGCTGATCCGCGAGCTGCATGTTCTGCAGCTCGGCGGCACGAGTGCTCTGCTCCAACGCCATCGCCTTGTCGTGCTGTCCCAATCCTCGATAGGCCTGCACAGCGCGTTGGTTCACGGCCTCCGGGGAGTTCTGCCGTGTCACCTCGGCTTCGGCCGATCCGCGATCTCCGAAGGACTTGCCGGCAACGATGAAGCCTCCCTGCTGCAGGCCCTGATTCGGCAGCGCCGCGTTTTCCGGTAGCCCAACGTCGCGGTTGTCCATCTCCGGCGGCTTGACCGCCCCGCCCGCCCCTTCGACCAGCGCGATGGGCCGGCCGGCGTCCTTCAGCGCTGTGCGCTCCGCCTGCTGATCCTGCAGCTGCTGACGCATGGCTGCACGCTGCTCATCGCGCCACGCCTTCTCGTCCTTCCGGTCCTGAGCGTCCTCGGTCATTTGCGCGCCACGGAAGTAGCCGTTGACGCCTGCTTGAAGAGCAGCACCCCATCCATCAGCCATGTCAGGCCTCCAATTCGCTGTTGAGCCAGGCAAGCTGAGTGCCGATGGCGTTCTTGATGTCGGCCATCCGCAGCATCACCATGCGGTGCTGCTCTGGGTGGTGCTGGCGCATGTAGCGTGCGCGGCCCTCGTCCCACCACGCCGTGCATCCCATGCATTCGGGCGCGCGGCGCGTGCCGGCAGCGTAGAAGGCGGCCACGGGCAGCCGCTGCGACTGGAGGTAGTCATCGACTGCGGCGCTGTCCCACGACTGCACCGGGTAGAGGAACTCGAAGCCTTCCGCCTTCGCACCGCTGCGCAGCGGCGGTGTGGCGTATTCGTCGTCGCGCTGGCCGCGCACGATCAGCGTGATGCCGTCCTCGACCATGCGGGCGTGCATCGGCACCATGAGCGCTCTGGCGCAGCATTCGTAGCGGCCGGTGAGGTGGAGTGCGGCGCCGCTGACCAGCCGGCCGAAGTCGGTGTTGTCCACCGGAACTAGGTCGACGGGATACCCATGCGTCTCTCGCACCTGCTGGACATCCGAGACGATGCGCTGCAGCACCACGCCCGCGCGCAGCAGATCGGCCTCGACCTGGGCAACCACGGCGCGCGTTTCCGGGAACTGGTCGCCGGTGTCGAGGTGATAGATCACCATCTGCGCCCACCGGTCGCGCAGCAGGTAGAGCGCGGCCGTGGAGTCGCGCCCACCGCTGAACTGGAACGCGATGCGGCCCGCATGACGCGCCCACACCGCATCCGCCGGAGCAAGCGCAGTGAAGCGCCAGATCGTCGGAATGACGTCGACCATGAGGCTGCCATCGATCCCATCGGCGGCCAGCAGCTCGGCCATGCGATCAACCTGAACGCCGGGCGCGATGGCCACGTCCAGTCGGAAGCCGGCCACCCGAGCCCATGCCTCGATGGCTTCGGGCTCGTGCGCCCGCGCACCGAGCACTGCCTCGAAGCGCTCGTTGACGCCAGCGAGGCGGGCCATGTCGTTGATGAGCAGCACGCCATCGGTCTTCAGCACGCGGCGCGCCTCTGCCAGCGTCTTCGACCAGTCCGGCGAATGGCAGATCGCGAAGCTGAAGATGATCGCGTCGGCCGAACCGTCGGGGACACCGGCCAGGTCGTCGAAGTCGGCAACCAAGCGGTGAAACATTGGCGGGCACAGATCAAGCTGCGCCGCGCTCAGGTTCACCAGCAGAAAATCCAGATCGGGCCGACGCTCGCACATGAGCCGAGCCATCTCGCCCACGCCGCATCCGGCGTCGATCAGCATGGCGTTGGCTGGCGGGTCCAGCACTTCGAGCAGCACATCGACGTGCTCCCGCTCGTCGGCGCCGAACAATGCGCCGTTGAATACCTTGATGCCGCGCGCCAGCACCTCGGGGGTCGCAGCTTCCACCGCGGGGAGGTTCATCATCAGATCACCGCCCCTGCAATCGTCATGACCCCGCCAACACCTTGCTGCAGGTTGGAGTTGGCTCTGGCGGCCGCTGCGTTCTGTGACGAGGCGATGTTTCCGTACTGCTGACCGGAGCCCGCAAGGCCCTGCTGTGCACCAGCGTAAGCAGCGTTCATCCCCGCCACTCCCGCCTGACCCGCAGCAATGCCGGCGCCGCTTGCGGAGTTAGCGGCAGCGCCTGCCTGCAGGCCAAGCGCAGCGCTCGTGCCCTGCGCACTAGCGATGTTCCGGCCAAGGTTGGCCGCATCCATCTTGCGGGCGTAGCCGACAGTCTCGATAGCTTTCGAGGCTTGATTGGCTGCGCCGGCCTTCGCCTTCGCCGCCCCCAAGTCCATGCTCCCCGCCATCGCAACGACCTTGCCGCTCGCAGGGTTCACGCCGGCGCGCTCCATCTCGCGCGCGGTGGCTTCGCGCTGTGCGGAAACCCCGCGCTCGACGTCGGCGGATGCTGATGCTGCAGCCGCCGCGCGGCGCTCCGGTGTGTCGTATTCCTGAGCCTCCTTGACGAGACTCTGCTCCAGCGGCCGGTAGGTCTGGTTGTAGTCGTCCCACGACTGCTGCTGGATCTTGGTCTGCAGCCGCATCTGATCCATGCTCGCCGCAGATGTTTCGCTTGCGACGCGCTGCGCCGCTTCTCGCTCTGGCGCCTCCTGCGCGTACATCTGCTTCGCCCAGTTCAGCTGCTCCTGCGACATCTGAGCCTGCATCATGGCGGTCATGGCTTGGGCCTGACTGTTGGCGCCCCCACCTCCGCCCCCGCCACCCATGGGCGTGAGCTGATAGCCAGCACTGTGCCGGCGCTCAAGCGATGGAATCATCGAAGACCTCCTTGTGCCGCGTGGGCAGATCGGCAACGCAGTCGCCGATGTGGGTCTTCGTAACCCTGGTTGAAACGGGTCGGTAGCCGAGGAAGCGCGCCAGGCGCACAGCTCCGTTATCGAGTCGCGAATGGAAGACGGCTTCGCGCACGCCATAGGAGAACATCGCCTGTTCCGCGTAGCGCCACAGTCGGGCTGCCAGCATGCCGCCGCGGCTCGCAGGCACCACGTAGAACAAGTCATCGGTCGCCATGCATGCGCCGGTGTCGATGTTCCATTCGATGAACAGCCACAGACTCGCAACCAGCTTGGCGGAGTCGGTCTCCCGCGCAGTGAACGTGACATGCGCACCTCGGCGCTGGAGCACCAGCAACCTGCCCCAGTCGGTGTTCGCTGGCCTGCCGGCGTGAACCTCTCGAAGGAAGCTCTGCCGGTGCTCACGCAACGGCTCGCCGGCGGCGTGCAGCGTTTCGCATTGGAGCGTGTGGCCGCGCCACGCCTCGGGCTGAAACTGAGCCGGGTTCACGGTCAAATCCGGCTCGCTGTTCGCCTCTTGCGCAATGGCGCACGCAAGCTCCGGCGTGAGCTGAAGCCCAATCCGCCGTGCCAGCGCCACAGAGAGCAATTCGCGCGTCATCCCAAGGATTGGGCCTACCGCGATATGCCAAAACAAGGGGGGTCGGACTGCGCGTGGGCAGTCCCGAAACGGCTACAACGACCTGGCGGTTTTCTCGCGCATCAGAGGCCCGTCACGTCCATGACCATGTAGTTCGGGTGTGGCGTCGTGCGCGTGCCCATGAAGGGTGGCGCCTGCGTTCGCGCTTCCACGATCCGATAGTCGACGATCACGGTGGGATCGTTTGGCATGTATGCCGTATAGGCCCATCGCTGCACGCTTCCTGGTGCCCCTGGGCCTCCGATCAACATGCCCGCCGCGTTGTTCTGCACGACTGCAATCCTTTTCCCAGGGTAAACATGGGCACCACCATCAATGCCGAGAGGTGACTCGAACACGTCGAGCACCTTGGCGCAGACATCGCCTGAGTCGAAGACCAGAGCGCCAGCCGGATTGAAGACCTGGAGACCGTGGTTCGACGGCGCTGGCGGAGAGGTATCAAATCGCCACCACTCGACAGCAGCTGCAGACTCGGTAAAGAAGCCATATTGGGCGATGCCGGCGGAGGGGACGTATGTGATGAGCGTGCAGCGCGCGGCGCACCGCCAAGCCAACACAGAACTCACGAGGCTGACCCACAGGACGCCGCTGCCCCATATGAGCTGCGGCGGCGGAACTGGAGAAGGCGGCCCAGTCATGAGCACCCCCTTTTCCACGAGCCGCATGTTGCGGTATGTCGAGTCGATCTGAAGAATGCCGCTGTTGTTGAACACTTGGAGGCCAGCTTCAGCCATCAGTAGATCCCATAGTTCACGTAGGCGTCCTGGCACGGTGACCCCTCGGAGCTCCACGCCAGTCGCCCGAGTCCGTCGATGAAGAAGGTGGGGATGAAACGCGCAGTGACGGTGTTCAGCACGTAGGCGGAAAACCAGAGTCGTCCAGGCGGCATGATCACGGCCCCATTTGGTGCGCCGCCCGTGCTGAATGAGCCCACAAAACGCGAAAGCGAATCCGACCCGTCGAAGGCCAACGCCCCGTTGGGCCGCAAAACCTGAAGCCCGTATCCCATTACCAGCGCCCCACACGTACCAGCAGATTGCCGCCAGGCCCGTACACGCGCTCGCCGTTGCCGTCACGCTCAACCCAGCCGCCATCTGGCCATCGAGAAATCAGAAAGCCTATCTCCGCGCTGACGGCACCCAGGTTGGTCACGTTGATCTTGTCGGCCGTGACCGCGCCGGCCGCGAGCTTGGCCGTGGTAACCGTGCCCGAAGGCAGCACGAGCTGCCCATTGGCGCCCAGGTAGAACCCGTTGGTGCCATCGAAGTTGGGCGACGCGATGTAGCTGTTCGTGATGACGATGCCGCCGATCATCCCGCTCGTCGCGTGAATGGCGCCTCGAATGATCGCGTTGCTGGCTTCGATGGTGCCCAGGCCGTCGATCCGCCACCCGACACCGTTGGTGCCGCTCACGAACCCCGTGCTCTGCACGTACTCGCCCACCGCGATGGCGCCCGCCTTGATCTTCGACGCGCTCAGGTTCGCGATTTTGGCGTCATCGATGGCCGCGTTGCCGATCTTGGCGTTGGTGATGGTGCCGTTCATGATGAAGGCGTTCGCCATGTACACCCCGACCGGCACGGTCACGCCGTTGTTGGTGATGGGCGTGGTCACCACGCTGAAGAGGCCCGCGTTGGTGGGCCCAGCCTCGCTGGCGATGTAGAAGAGGTCTGCGCGGATCGCGAACTTCGAGTATGGCGAGTTGGGGTCTTCCGCCGCACCGGTGAGCGCGTCGATCAGCTTCCGTACGTCCTCGCCGGTTCGGACTTCGAGCCCGTTGACACCACCGGCCGGCAGCGAGGTCTGCCCGGCCGCACTCTGCCATTTGATCCACATCCGCCAGGTCGTCGCCGGCGCTGACGGATATGCGAACACCGTGCCGGAGAACTCGGTCAGCGGCAGGGCCTTGTCGAAGGTCGGCAATGGATCGCCGGGCGCTACAACGATGCCGAAGACGAGCGTGCGCCGATGGCCGCCGCCGGTCCTGTACTTCGGCTCGTCGTGGCTGATGAAGACGTTGCTGATGCCGCCTGCGAGATCGAAGCCAGTGGGAATCGGTGGCGGCGCACTGCCTCCGCCGGTGCCGGCGCCTGGGCCCGCAATCGGTGGCGTCAGGCCACCGTTCCAGTTCGGATTGAGGTGAACCACGCCAGCGTCGACAAGATCGCGCACGGTGACGGCACGGTCGAGCTTGTCGCCCTGCCGGCCCAACATGTTCATGATGGCTTCGCGTAGCCGCTGATCGAAGTTGGGCGTGCTCGGCTGTGGGAGGTCTTTGCGCTTGTCGGTCGCCATTACGGGGCCTCCGCCAGTTCCTTCATGCTGGTGGCCACCATCACCCACTGCACGGCCTTCTCGGTTTGCACTTCCACCTGGTGGGCACGCGCCACGAACTTACCGGGGAGCCTGAAGGGCTTGCGGTCGGTGACCACGCGCGTGTGCCGGAGCACCCCCGCCGCGGGCGATGTGAAAAGGGCTGGCGACTCCGCCAGTCGCCCGGCGATGGCCTGAGCATCCAGATCGAGGGCGTCGAACATCACGGTGACGGGGTAGGCCTCGGCCTCGACGCGCGCGGCGACGTAGTTACGGTCCACCGCCGTGAACACCTTGCTGCGAAAGCGCGCGGTCATCAGCGCGGCGCCGAAGTCCCATTTCTTGATCTTCGCGCCGTCGAGCACATAGAGCAGGCCCTGTGACTCATCGAAATACATGGTCTCGAAGCCCTGCTCGAGGAAAAACATGCCCGTCGGGTTTACCGGGTCGATGAAGAAGCCACGGCGCACGCCACCGGCGTCGAGATAGCTGCCGAAGTACGCGCCCTTATAGAACGCGCCCGTGACGCTGGCTGGGTTCATCTCCTTCCACTGGTCTTCCGTGAGGATGTTCGCGGTGAGCACTTTGCCACCCGCCTCACCGAAGTACGCCAGGCCATCGGGCGAGGCCCACACCACACCGTGGCCCACGCCCACGGCGCTGCGCGGTGCGACGCATGCCTGTGACATCTCCAGTGGCTGTTCGTCCAGCGCGTCCGGGCCCGAGCCCGACACGAGCATGGGCTTGCCATTGGTCAAGATCAAGAGCCGCTGGCCGTAGATCCCCAGCGCCACCGCCTTCGAGTTGGGCGTCAGCGTCTCGTAGGCGATGGGCCAAGCGTAGGGTTTGTAGGCGATGCAGTAGCGCACGCTGCCATCCTCCGCGACGATGCCGGCCGCCATGCCGTTCCACATCGCCGTGAGGCAGGTGAGCGACGCTGGCGTCGGGAGCCAGCCATCCGTTGGCAGCACCTCGCCCAATGCGCGGTTGTCGTCGACGGTCGACGTGACCGTCGCAACTTCTTCACGCAGGAAGTAGAACTCGGTGTCGCCCGCCGCGCCTGACTGCGTGCGATAGAAGCGGATGCGGTTGATACCGTAGCTCCCGGCCGGCGGCGCTGCGACGTTCGTGATGTCGAGCTTGTCATCGGTCTTGCAGGTGACCTGCGCCGAGACAGGCGCCGGCGCGCTCTCTTCACCCAATGTGGTCACGTAGGTGTAGGTGTAGTAGCGGATCTCGGTGTCCTTGGCCACGCCCGTGTTCTTGGGCGTGACCAGCAGCGCCTGAGCGGGCGCCGGCACGCCCAGCAGCGCCCAGGCGGTCGGGTAAGGCTTCGCGGCCAGCGCGATCGTGTTGTTGGTCTGCTTCGGCGGCCCGTCGCCGGTGTAGTAGGTGCGCTCTGTCGTGTCGCCGCTGATGAACCCGTGGATGGCGTTCACCGCCGTCGGCCAGGTCAACCAGTAGTTCACGTCGCTCGGTGTGGCGCGGCCCATGCGATAGATCGTCTTCGTGCCCACGGGCACGGTGTAGACCTCAAGCGGGGTGCGCCACGGTCGCAAGTCGCCGCGGCCGGGCTTCTGGTTGAAGGACTCCACCCCGATGGTGTCGGCGAGCAGCTTCGGCTCCAGCGCCTTCACGGCGCCGCTGAAACTGGCCAGTGCGATGCGGCTCATTGCTCAGGCCGCCGACTCGTAGGAGCCCGACACGTTCAACAAATGGTTGTTATTGAAGGGGTTGTCTGTTGCGATAAAAAGCGTGCTCGTTCCACTTTGCACCCAGGACAACGCCCCATACCCGACCTGTCGAGATTCACGGCCGACGCCGTTCCATTCGCGAAGCACACCAATCGTGGCAGCGACATACGGCAGGGGGATGGAAATTGTTCCGCTTGCAGTGCCTACGCTCGTGATGTCTACACTCAGTTGATACTGAACCGTCTTCCCTTGCTTCCGAAGCCGGAGGGCGGCCACCGCAGAGCCCAGAGCGCCAGCGGAAGGCGTTGGGGTCGGCGAAGAGGTGACCCACGGCGTCGGCAGGAAGTCAACGTAGCCGCTCGCATCGGCCGTCAGGATGTCCTGCGAGGTCACTGGCACCCCGACCACCAGAATGCCGCGAGACAGCTTGAAGCCACCCGCCGCATCGGTTTGCAAAACGAAGTTGTTGCCCGGCGTCGCGCTAAGGCCCACTTGATAGAAGTCGTTTTTCAATGCCATGTTCTTCTTTCAGGGCTCGCAAGAGGCGAAAAAGTGGGCCGAGCAAACGGTGCTTGCGGTCGGCGCGGTCGCCGCCTGGAACTGGCCGCCCCGTGGGCTCGTGTTATTGGGGCCAACGTTCGCCACCGCGTAGACGGCGCCGTTGGCTTCGTTGTAGATCGAATCAATCTCGCCACCCGCGTAGCTGTAGAGGTTGAACGTCGTCGGCTTCTTCCACATCCGGCGCGTAAAAACGATGTCGAATTCGACATACGACGAGGTCGAAGACGAGAGGCGCGTGAGCCGCCCCTCGGCGGCAGCAGGCGTGCCAGGAGCGACGCCGACGTAGCTGGTATCAAGGAAATAGCCGAGGTCGTGAACCTCTTCGGCCACGTCCTTGCGGTCGTACTCGTTGACCACCTTTCCCTCTTCGAGCTGCACAAGGCCGAGCGTTCCAACACCGAACTCGATGCTCAAATTCGTGGCGGCGGCAACATTGGTGGCAGCCGCCACGGATGCCGTCGGAGACCCCGCGCCGATCTTCCCCAGGCTGGTGCCGAGCCACGACATCACGTAGTTCCCGCCCACCACGTTCTCGCCGATGATGACTTGAACGAGCGAGCCCACCGTGATGTTGATGGTGGTGTCGAGCCCTGTGGTCGAGAAGGTGAAAGTGCAGCCGGCCGCGCCGGCCTTCCACATATCGAAGCCGTAGGCGCCGGCGCCCAGCACCACGGTACCGGTCTTCTTGCGCGTGTTCCTGCAGAAGTTGCTGTTCAACGCGCGATTTCGTCGACTGCGCCGGTTGAGTCCCGGCAGCACGAGCTTGCCACCGGCATCGATCTTCAGGACTACGGTGCCGTCCTCGTTGAGGATCGAGCCGCCTACAGCATCCGACTGAAGTTTGAGGGTCATGTCGATCCTTTAGAGCTTCACGCACGCCAGGCCGGCCAGGCTTACTGGCGCGGTCTCGGCAGCACCAACCGCCTCAGACAGCTTGTTGCGGCCAACATTGGGGGCGTATTCCGCCGAGCCACCCACGGAAAAAGTGCCCGGCCCGGCGATACCGTGATCGTGCGAGCGGAATGTGTCGGCATAGGCCGTGCCGTTGACGAATGTCAACGTGTTGATGGTTCCCGCCGCGCGCAGGAAGCGCCCCGCGATGTTGAACACGCTCAAGCGCTTGCCGGCAAGCCAGTCGGCCTGCGCGCTGGCGCCGCGTGTCGAAGCGCCGCCCGCGTTCGTGAAGATGGGCAACTGCGCGTCGGTATACCTCCACCACTCGGTGAACAGGGCAAGCGTGTCGGCATTCGCGCGCGCTGCGCCGCTGCCGACGTTGCCGATGGTCGCCACGGTGCCGTTTGCCGCTATCCACCCTGGCGGGACGGTCGTTCGCAAGAAGATGTGCGGCATGCCGGTCGGCACGGTATTCGTGGCGCCGATGATTTCGCCGTTGCCGTCGATTTTTACGGACATATCGCTCCTTAGACGATGGTGAGCGTTGAGCCCGCAGAGATTTCAAGGACCGCACCTGGCGCGATGGTGAGCGGCCCGAATACCCCCTCGTTGGTCCCCGCAGCAACGGTATGGTCGGCCGTCATCACGGCATCGCTCACGTAGAAGATGGCGTCTGTGCCACCGCCCGAGGCGCCGCCAAGCGAACCCCAAGCTGCGCCGGTATTGCCTTCCCATCGGCCAAGCGATGAGTTGAAGCGCAGTTTTCCCGCCCCGTTCACTGGCCGCTGTGCAGTGGTGCCGACCGGAATGTTGGCCGCCCCCGTCGCCATGTCTTTCGTTACGGTCGTCGCGGCGTCTGCCTTCAACCCCACGGCCGCAATGAGGTCCGTGACCTGCTTCTGCAGTTTCCCCAATGCCGACACCACCGTGTCGGAAGCCGTGATGGCTGCGTTGGCGACGAGGCTCAGGCCGGCCAGCACCGTGTCACGGACGCGCGCAGCCGTGAAGTAAAGGTTGCCGCTCCCTTCGATCAGCGCATCGGTGGTGCCAGGCGAAGGATTGATTTCGGCGTAGGTTGTTCCGGCCCATCGGTACTGCCGCGTTGGGTTCGCAGGCGTCGCATCGTTCACCGCAAGGTAGATGCGCTCCTTCACGCCGACAGCGGGAAAGTCGGCCCGCGTCGGAAACTCGTCCATGTTGTCGACACTGCTCGGAAGCTGCGAAGCAGGGATCAAGCCTCCCACCAGATCGGCCTTCTTGGCAAGAAGATCCGTCGCGGCTGTGATGTCGAGCTTCAGATTGAGCGCGTCCCGCGTGGGCGTGCTGACAACCTTGTCGATGTCAGCCGTGTTCTGGACATTCCCGATGTTCAGCGCCGTGCGCGCCTGCGCCTGCGTGATGATGCCGAACAGGCCGATCCACGAGTAGACCGGACCATCCGCAATGCTGGCGGCCGACTCTGCAGCTTTGAGGGCGTGGTACTTGGCGCTGTATTCGCCGCCCTCGACCGGCATGCCAAGTTGGATGGCCCAGGCTTGAGCGCGATTTCTCGAGGCCAGTGCACTCGTCTCGCTCGTGGCCGCATTGGCCATGCTCGCGGCCGCGTTCGTCTCGCTGTTGGCGGCGTTAGTCGCCGAAATGCCGGCCTCGCCGGCCTTCGTGATCGCGACGTCGCGCGCGGCCTGCGCAGCAGTCAAGGCCGCCAACACCTGGCCAATGATGAGGGAACCGTCGTTCAGGCCGTCGTAGGGTGGCAGCTCCGCGATGTCGCTGAGTTCCGCTGCTGGTGCGCTTGGCACCACGCAGAAGGTTTTGAGCGACTTGCCGAGTGCCAGGATTGTGACCGCGTAGTTCGACTCCACGGCCCCAAGCTGGTTGGGCCAGAGGTTCAGGATGCACTCGCCGTTCACGTCGGTGACGCCTTGCACCAGATGCGGCACCACGTAGCCTTGATACACCTCGTAGCTCGACAGACGTGCACTGACCTTGGCCCCTTCGACGGGCTGGCCACCTACCGAATCGCGCACGACGGCCCGGACGGCGCAAGTTGGGATGTTGCTCATGGTCGGGATCTCGCTAGAAGAAGCTGGGTTCGGTGCGCTGCCGCGTGGCGGCATTGCCCTTCCAGAGCTGGAAAACGATGTCGTCGCACTTGGCCTCGAAGCGGCCCTGCTTCGCCGCATCGCCGGTGATGCCTGCCACCGCGCCAAGCGCGATGACCGTGACGTAGCGAGCGAACACCACGTCATCGATACCCTTGGCGCCCTCCCCTGGCTTCACGCTGCAAGTGAGCACGAGGCTCTGGCCATCGGTCGACCGCTGCGAGAAGCGCAACGTTCGGCCATCGGGCGTGAAGACATACCGGCCGGAGGCCTTGGCGTCACGCCTCCACACGGCGAACGGGTGACCATCAAGGCTGGCGCTCTCGATGCGCACAAGCTCTGTGCCGGCTGGCAACTCCATGTCGTACTCGGTCGCGTCGGCCGATGTGATCGTCGGGTCAAACTCCACCACCCACGCGCGCGTGCGCTGGCAAAACTCCTGTGCCGCGCGCAGGATGGCGTGCTCGAGCACCGGCTCGGGCGTGGTGGGCGCCGACGGGCGCACATCGCGGAGGAAGGCATTCCAGAGCTTCATTTGCGCGCGGGCCGGGTGGCCTGGTCAGATTGGGTCTTGCCGGTCAGGGCCTGCATGAACGTCGAAATGGCGTTCGCTGCGTTGCCGGCGTCGCCAGGGTTGTCGCTGTCCTGCGCCCAAGCGCGGTAGCACACGAAGTCGATCAGCGGCCCCTCGTAGATGGCATCGAGATCGATCGCGCTGTCCACGTCGGCGCAGTCGGTGGGGATGGCCGCATACAGCAGCCGCACTTTCGCCCCGGCCGCCGCTGGCGGAAACACCTCGAAGGACTTGGGATCGCTCTCGTCGAAGGTGTAGTGCTTGGTGGTCGCACTGGGAGCCGACGTGTACCAGTCCGGGTCGTAGGAGCTGAGCTGGTCGCGGCTGATGAGCGTCACCGCGCGGCCCGAGGTGTTGCGGATGACGTCCAGCAGCTTGGTGCCATTGGCAGGGATGACCTGCTCGACACCGAGGGCCAGCGGGTGATCTACCTTCGTGGCCTTCGCATCGGGTCGCACTGCGACGATCTGGAGCTGCGCGCTGTTGAGCCAGCCGAGCAGATCCGGGTCCGACCAGCGCACCGCATCGGGGTCGCTCAGGAGGAAACGCGCTTTGCGGAGGATCTGCTTGGCGAGCATGGGATCAGGCCTTGGTCAGTGCCTGCACGACCATCAGCCGCAGGTCGGCGACTTTCGTGCTGTTGCCGCTGGGCAGCTCCACGCCGTTCTGCGCGGCGAAGGCGCGCACGTCCTTCGCCGACATGGCGCCCACATCGACCGTGGTGCCGTCTTCAGCTTTCAGCACCAACGAAATGGCCGGCACCGGCGTTGCGGCGCCTTCAGGCGTCGCGGCGGGGGCAGCGGCTTGCACCTGCAGGTCGATCTCGGCCTCGATCAGCGTGTCGCGGTCTTCCACGTCGTTGAGGTTCCATTCCTCGACGTCGAGCCCGCTGCGCGCCTGGGCGGCAGCCAGAATCTCGGCGATGGTCACGGTCTTGCCTTCTGCGATCTCGAAGGTGAGCGGGAAAGCGTCGGAGCTGTGGCCCTTCGGCACTTCGGGCTCCGGGTCGGGCTCGACCGAAATTGGCGCGACTGGGGCGGGCGCCGGCGCGGGGGTGGCAACAGGAGCCGCTGCAGCAACCACAGCATCGGCGGTGCTCGGGTGGTACTCGCGGTAGGCCTCCTTGATGGAGAGCAGCCGCTCGGCTGCCCTCGCGTCCGTTACCTCGGCGACGGCATGGCCGACGGCATTGAGCTTGAACAGCACATCGATGCCGAAGAGGTTGACGGGCGTTTCGGTGCTGCGGGTGAAGGCGTGGATATGCATCTTGCTTCCTTGAATGAGGGAAAGAGAACGAAAAAGGGGGCCACACCGCTGCGGCCCCCTGCACACAAACCGGGGTGGCGCGATCAGCTCTTGACGTGGAAGATGGCGAGCAGGGACTTCCCCGCGCCGGCGTACGTGGCGAATGCGGCGGTCACCTTGAGCGACACCTTGCGAGCGGTGTTGCGGTCGGAAGCCAGCTGGGCGGCAACGGTGCAGCGCGACACCGACCCGGTAGCAGTACGGCCGGCGGTCAGGCCGGTCTCGTAGACCACTGCGAGGTCGGTGCCCGCTGCATTCTCGGAACCGATGGAGTAGGTGTTGGTCGGCGCAGCATTCGAGTCGAGCTGCGGCGCGAAGATGTCGTAGTCGACGAGATCCACGCCGGGCGGCAGCTCGATGAGCGAAAGCAGATCGTTCACAGCCAGTGCGGCCGGAAGCACGATGGCCACGGACACCTGAATGACGGTGGCGTCGTAGGGTTGCGGGACCGACCGTTTGCCGGTCATCACGTCGGAAAGAATCTTTGCCATTTCGGGCTCCTGAATGAGGGGATGGGCGGAAAGCCTTGAGCAACGCCCCGGCTTGCACCGGGGCATCAGGTCAGGGGGCGTTCGGGTCGGCGTTGTAGGTGTCCATCGCGATGACACCGAAGTCGCGAACGGTCTGGCCGTCCTTGGACTTGTAGGTGGACTTCTTCACGCCCATGATTGCGTGCGTGCCGATGGCGACGCTGTTGCCGTGGTCCTTCGTTTCCTCGGTCCAGCGGAAGCGCGTGCCGGTTTCGTTGTCGCCGTAGGCAACCAACGCGGCCTGCGAGCCCAGGAACAGCGCACGTGCGGCCGGCAGGTTCGCGCCCGCGCCGTAGTCGTTGAAGCGAATCACGTTGCGGTGCTTGTGCAGCACCACGTCGTTGTACATGCCCATCGCGCCGGTGAAGATCGGGTTCTTCGCGCCTTCAGCAGCAGCCGCAGCCTTCTGGATGTCGAGCCAGCCGCCGGTGCCCGCGTCTTGGCGCATGGCGTCGGCCTGGTAGGTGTGCATCAGCGCGATGTAGTGGTCGCCGCCATCGATGGACACAGGGATCATCGAGAGTTCATCGGTACCGTCGCCACCCATCGTCTCGGCCTTGGCCACCGCCTTGTCGATCAGCCGCAGCTTGAACGTGTCGGTCGCGGCCAGCGATGCCTTCGAGGTCGCCGCGCCGGCGTACATCATGTGCATCGAGTCAGGCGCGGTCAGCGAGTTGATGTCGAACATCGGGTTCGCCGCGCTCCACAGCATGCCGCCCCCGGTGCCACGCGTGCCCGACAGGTAGATGAAGTACAGCTCGTCCATCAGGCGCTTCCACCAGTCGGTGCTGGCGCGCTTGGCGTCCTGGCGAAGGTTGCGCAGGGTGCGCTTCTTCGTCATGCGCGAGCCGAGGTCCGCGCCACCGCGCACCTGGTCGATGCGCAGGCGGTCGGTGAAGTACTTGAGCTTTTGCTCCTTGCCGTCGAGCGTCTCGTCGCCGATCAGCGGCTCCATGCTCAGGGGCATGAGCAGGTCGACGGTTACTTCGTCGCCAGCGCCGGATTCGAGGTCATCGATGCGCTGGATGGGGAGGCGAGCGTCTTTGCCCTCGCCGACGAATTTCTTTGCCCAGTAGGACGCCTTGTTGATGGCCACAGCCATCAGCGATGCCCACTTTTTGACCGCTTGAGGGTCGTTGACACCGATCAGGGTACGCACAGTACACGCTCCTTTGCCGACTTCGGCGAGGTAGCGCGTCTTGCGCAGAAAACCGGGAATAGCCCCCGGCGGCGGTGATCGCGCTCCCGACGTGATGCGTCTGCGGGATCAGTGGTTAGTAGCCTATAACCTAAAACTCAAAAAACAACACCCCTCCTCCCATGCCGTTTCTCATCGATAAGGCCGACAAGCCAAATTTCCTCCGTCTCACAAAGCACGAGGCCGGTCACTACATCGTGGCAAAAGCCCTTGGCTTCAGCGTCAAGACCATCTTTCTGGAAATGCGCAATCCTCACGGGCACCATAGCGGTGGAAGCGAACTGGATCTTTGGATGCCCGTGGCGGGGCAGCAGCAGACAGAGGACTATCTGGCAAAGCGAATCGCGATCCTGCTGGCGGGAGCGGTGGGAGAAGCGTGGATAGACGGAGAGGTGAAGCAAGACGCCTTTGCGGCATGCTTGCAAGTCAACGGCGCACAAGACCGGCTCAAAACACACGAGCTGCTTCAGCTCCTGCGAAATCTTCGGCACCCAGGAACTACGGTCGAGGCGCAAACCGAAAAGGAGCTGGCCGATCTAGAAACCCAATGCATCAACATTGCTGTAGACGAGATCCGCAAGCACCAAGCGGCGTTCGACGAACTCGCGCAAAGCTTGCTCGCCCGCCTGACGACCTATGGCATTCGCGAAACCATGACCAAGGGCGATGTTGACGCACTGCCAGCGATCAAGGCGTGCTTCCCCTAATCGCACTCTCTGCGCCGTCGTTCGCTGCGACGCGCGGCTTGTCCACCACCACCGTCTCGCCAAGGGTCAGCCGCAGGCGCGCCGTGCGCCCGGATTTTTCCTCCAGCTCGACCTTGATGCGGCCCTGGTCGAAGGACAGGCTCTCGCCCACCCGCAGCATGCGGATCAATGTGGTGGAGCTGGTCATACGCCGAGATACCTTTCCTGTTGGTCGGGGGTGAGCTTCGCAAGCTCGCGTTCCAGCGCGGCCGGATTGCTGATGCCGTCGAGGTGAGCAAACTCCGTGGTGATGGCCGCGTCCGATGCTGCTGGCACACCGGCCAGCGTCACGCCGAGCTTCGAGCGATCGGGCGCGGGCCGTTCTTTCGCTGCGGCCGGAGCAGCTGCGGCAGCCGGTGCAGGCGCAGGTGCCGCTGCAGCCGGCGCCGCCTTGCCATGCCGGCGGAACATCAAGGCCTGCGCTTCAGCAAGGGCGAATTTCGATGCGGCCAAGTTGCCCGGCAGATCCTGCAAGCCCTGCTCGGCGGCGTCGCCCGCGAACATGCGCACCGCACGGTCGAACTCAGCGCCGATCTTCGCGTCCTTGTAGTCGAGGCCCACGGCCTTGGCTTCCTTCATCGTGGCCTTCAAGTCCACGTCGTAGCTGGCCAGCATCTGCCGCTGCACGATGGCGTCACTCGCGCGGTCGGTGGCCTGGGCCACCAGCAGATCATCCAGCTTCGCCCGAACCTCGTTCTTCACCTTGGAGTGCTCTTCCTGGGTGATCTCGCCGTCCAGCAGCTTCTGCATGGACTCGTCCTCCTTGGCGTTCAGCGTCTTGCGCTGGTCGTCGATGTCGGCAGGCGTGGCGCGCGCGGGCTGGGCCGGCGGCGTGTCGTCTTCTTCATCGGCTGCTGGTGCCGGCGGCGCGGCGGCTGGTGCTGGCGCAGCAGCAGGGGCGGCGGCCGGCGCAGGAGCTGCAGCAGCGACGCCGGCTTCGTCGTCTTCCTCGCCCTCACCACCCTTCGGGTGCTCGAGGTCGCGCGCACTCGGCGCGGCAGGTGCGGCAGCAGGCGCCGCGGCGCCGCCGAGCTGTAGCGCGATCTCGCCGTCCTCGTCGGGGTCGTTCATGAGGGCTTCGCGTTCGACGGCGCTCAGGCCGCGAAGGTCATCTTCGGAAATGGTCATTGCATGGGCTCCTGGGGTAGGTTGGAAACGGAGGGATCAACGGGCGGCGCAACGTTGTCGGCGCCATCGGGGGTTTGGATGCCGGCCTGCATGCCTTCCAGCGGGCCGGGGGCGGTGTCGGCAACGCTGGGTGGCGCGGGAACGGAGGGGGCGATTGGCGGGGTGTTCGCGGCCACAGCTGCAGCCATCGCCGTTGGCGCGGGCACGCCGCCCGGGTTCTCGTCACGCAGCCCGGCGGATTTGGCGATCTCGTCGGCCGCCGGCGTCACGCCCGGCACCGTGGCCACGATCTGGGCTGCCTGCAGCGCCGAGTACATGGTCTCGACCTTCTGCAAAGTGCCCTCGGTGTCCAGCTTCGCGATCTGCGCGCGGACCAGATCCACCTTGGTCTGGATCTCCGACAGCGCGGCCTTGGCCGTATCGGTGGCAAGTTGCTCTTGCTCCTGCTGCTTGGCGATGGTGGCCTGCTCGACCTGTTGCTCTTCTGGCGTCATCGGCTTGCTCGGGTCGCGCTGGCCGGTGAGCTTGCGGATGCGCGCAACCCATTCGTCCTTGTCCTTGAGGTCCGCGGACTCCACCACCAGGTCGAGCACGTTGAGCACCACCTGGGGCGCGAACACCGCGATCTTTCCGAGCAGGTCGAACATCTGTTCCAGCGCGGACTGGGCCAGCGAGGCGCGGTAGTCCTGCGTGTCCACGATGAAGTCGGCTTCGCGGGCCGTGACGTCGTTCAGCATCTCGCCGGTGGCCGGGTCGATGGTGTTCACCTTCAGCCACTCGATGGGCTTGCGGCCACCGACGATGCGGATAGCCTTCGGCTCGGTCCAGAACTGCTCGATGTGAGAGAGGCGCAGCTTGCCGGCCTGGCGAATGGCCAGCAGATAGTTGTCGAACAGCTCCGACGTGGTGAGCGAGCCCTGATCCTGCTTGCGCTCGATGGCGATGCCGCTCTGCGCGGATGTGTTGCGGCCCAGGTTCTCGTTGGTCACGCCGCCGGCATTGCGCAGCAGCTCGCTGTCTTGCGCGGCCAGTTCAAGGTTGCCCTGGAAGTCGGCCATCGGTTTCTCGAAGCGGACCTCCCGGCCGATGTTCTTCACCAGCACCATGTCCGGGCGTGCGGCTTCCTTGCGGGCCTCTTCGATGTCGTCGACGGCGCCCTTTTCCATCACCATGCGGTTGGACGACAGGGCGAACAGCGCCTTGCTGCGCCGCTTGTTCATGTCGTCCTGAATGTCCCGCATGCCGCGCATGGCGCCGTAGGCCATGCCGTCGCGCGCACGGCGGTAGCCGTAGATCGGGGTCAGCAGGAAGCGGCCGTGGCGGTACGGGCTCGCCATGTCCTCCATCGGGGCCTGCTTCGTGGCGATCTGCAGCCGCATGCGCAGCTTCACGGCCTCGTACATCGGCACGCGCTCGACAAGCGCCTGCGCGTGCGTCGGGTCTTGAGGGTTGACGATCTTCCCCTGCATGGCGGAAGCGGCGAACACCTTCACGCGCTCGGGCACGCGGTACCAGCACTCCAGCAGCTCGACCGACTGCCGGCGGCTCGTGTCGCGGTACCCGTTGCGGCTCATGTAGGCCGCGCGCTCGCCGAAGCCAGCGAGGCTGTTCATCGTCCACTCGGTCTCGCTGGCGCCGGTGAGCTTCTGGCCCAGGTACCAGATGCCATCGCCCTCTTCGTCGGCATCGTGGCGGCCCGACATCGCACGCAGGTGCGCGGCGTGGCCGGGCAGCAGCGCAATCGCATAGTCGAGGTCGATCACGCGGCGGCGGAACAGGTAGCGGGCATCGACGTTCATGTCGAGGTTGCGCGAGTGGCTGTCGCGGTACACGTTGCGCCAGTCCTCCATGCCCGAGTAGATGATCTCCTGCTCGGGGTCGGGGTTCACGCCCTCTTCGATCCACGATAGGCCTGCGGTGGCCGCCTGCTTGAAGGCCTTCGAGCGGTGCCACTGCGTGAGGTTCACGTCGTCGAGGTACTTCACGATCTTGGTCTTCAGCTCGGCGCCCTGCTCGTCGTCGGGCTCGCGCGGCAGGATCTTGTAGTCCTTGCGCATGCGCTTCTCGGTGCCGCTGATCCAGTCGATGGACTGGCGGGATTCGTTGAACACCAGCGGCGCCTGGCCGCGCTCCATCAGCTCGCGGGCATCGTCCGGCCGCCATTGCAGGTGGTCGTAGTAGTCCTCATCGATCTGCATCTGGATGCGCTCTTCGGCCTGGCGCTCGGCCTCGTACTCCAACAAGTCCATGAGGACGTGGTGCCGGTGCTTGGTCACCTCGTTCGCGGACGCATCGCCTGGTTTGTCCGGGCCACTGAGTTCGCGCGTGGTGGTATCGGCCGCGAGGTCGGGCGGCGCGTTGGTGGTGGCAGCAGCTACGTCGAACATCAGATCACCTCGCTATGCAGGGTCTTGCCGCCGGCCCGGGCTGTGACCTCGATGCCCATGCGGTGCCGCTGCACTTCGAGTGCATTGGGCTGGTCGGTGGGCATGCGGATCAGGTCGGGCATGGCCTCGACAACCAGGTCCATCATTCGGTGCTGCGCGGCCTTGTCGTTGCGGTCGAAGCCCAGCGTCTCGCAGGCATCGGCCACGCCTCGGAAGAAGTGGAAGGTCGGCTTGCCCTCTCGCGCACCGTAGAGGTAGGCGTAGCGCTGCGGGATGACGTGCGCGGCGGTGTTGAGGCGCCGGAACGCATGGAACAGCACCATGCAGGGGATGGGGCCGTCTTCGGGGAAAGCGGGGTCCTGGGCCTGCAGGTCGAGCCATTGCAGGCTGCACACGATCTCGCCCTTGGTGTACTGGCGCCATGCGCGCTCGCCCCCGAGTTCGACCATCGGTGTGCCGCGTGGGCCAAGCAGTGAAAAGTCCGTCATGCGGGCTCCTTGGTGGTGTTGGTGATGGGATCGCGCGCGCCGAACATCAGCACGCCGCAACTGATGGCCAGCAATCGACGTCCGGGTTTAAGCGCACGAGCGAATCGCTCGGCTCTCTCGCGGTCGGCTTGGTGTGGAAGCCAATCCAGACCATTCGCGGATGCGGTCGACGCCATCAGGTCGCCGAATTCAGCACCTCGAAGCTCCACTGCGAAAACCTCAGCGCCTTCGCCATCGACGCCCAGGCAAAGCAGACGGTCGAGGAAGGCGTGCAGCGGGAACGCCGCCCCGTAGGCGCGCAAATCCTTGCGCTCTTCCTCGGCCTTGAGCCACCAGTACTTCGCGGCCGATACCCGAAGCAAGCAGTCGTCGCGGGTGGGGTGCGGGATGCTGTAGAAGGTCATGCGGTTCTCCATGAGCCCGAGCGGGCGCGCGAGGTCGGGCGTGGTCGCACAGTGGCGAGGCCAAGCCCGGTTTTCACGAAGTAGCGGGTGGCATCCATCAAGTGGTCCTTCTCCTTGACGATCCGGCCCTTGTCGTCGCGCCGGTAGATGCGGTACTCGTCGACCCAGTTGCGGCACGAGGCGAAGACCTTGAGGCGGCCGGTGGACATGCGCTCCCACACGTCGTACAGGCCCGACTCCACGCCGTTGTCAGCCATCGCGAGCTGCAGGCCCAGGTCGATGTAGCTCTGAAGCAGTTGCTCGCCGTCCTTCTGGCTGCGGCCACGGCTGGCTGGATCGATCGCACCCTGCATCCAGTCGCCGCGCGCCTTCACGGCGGCGGCGTGCACGCTGGGCTCGGCTTGGCCGCGGTAGTGCTCGCTGTAGAGGTAGGCGGTGTCGGTCTCGCGGTTCAGCGCGCCCCAGATGACGGCCGTGCGGTTCCAACCCACGTCCATGCCGTAGCCGCGCGGCCAGTGATCGGGGATCGCGAAGTCGGGGATCACGATGTCGGTCTCGGGCACCGGATAGATGGCACCCGAACCCAGCGCAGGGATGCCCTTCGTGCGGGCATCGCGCTGGTGCGGCATCAGCTTCGAGAGCAGCTTTGCCTTCGCGATCTCGGAGAGGTGGGGGACGTCATCCCAGCCGCACTGGATCACGTCGCGGCTCAGGACCGGCTTGTCCGGGTCATTGCTGGTCAGCGCCTGCACCAACGTCGTCAGGCCGTTGAGCGGCGTGAACGTCAGCATGCTGATGCCGCCCGTCGTCAGCAGGCGCACCTGGCCTTCTTCGTAGACGTCCTCCGGGCATTCCTCGTCGGGCCAGAACACATCGAGCTCAAAGCCCTGGAAGATCTTGCGGCCCTGCTCATAGCTGCGCAGCCAGAGTTCGCTGTCCTGCCCGCTGACGTGCCGAACGGTGATCTTCTCGACCGCGCCTGGCACGCCCATGCGCTTCGTCCAGTTCACGATGCAGTCGCCCGGGATCAAACCGGTGCCGTACAACGTCTCGTCGGTCGTGCCGCCGAGCATCTTGTCTTGGATGATGTCCCGGGTCGTGACCGTTGTGTCGCCGCTGGCCAGCGCACGGATGGCGCGCTTGAAGCGGCGCCCCTGCCACCAGTCTGGGTACTGACCCGTCAGGTGGTATGTCAGCTCGGTGCCGGCCGCGACGGTCTTCCCGACCCGGTTGCCGGCCATGAAGACGCGCTCGTCGTTGATCGCGCCCGACAGGAAGAACTCGAGGTGGCGCGGGTACAGCTCGCGCCGCAATGGCCCCGTGTCGGGGAACATCGTTCCGATCAGCCGCGTGCGACGCCGGCGCTCCAGCTCGTCGATCAGGCCGGTCAGTTCCAGGCGCTGCTCGTGAGACAGCGTGGTGAGGTCGAACACCGGCGAGACCGGCGTGCTCTGTGGTGCGGCAAGCTCAAGCATCGTCGCTCGCCCCCTCCTGCCTCGGCGTGATCGCGGGCAGCTTCACGCCCAACGATGCAAGGCGATCCAGCAACTGGGTGTCGGTGAGCGTCTTGTGGTTCACCGTGCCGCCCAGCTCCAGCTTCTCGCCGTAGGTGCGTGGCTTCAACTTCGAGGCTGCCCATTTCCGAGCATCCACGCGCAGCTTGTTGCGCTGCACGGCCGTCGGGTTCAGCTCCAGTACGGTCTGCCCATTCGCCAGCGTCTTCGTGACCAACTCGACTTCATCGCTGATGGCAATGATCTCGTCGGCCAGAACGTCGGCCCGGTCTTCCCTCGCACGCGCGTACATCTCGGAACGGTGCGAGTCAACGTTGATCCAGGTGAGCATCGTGGTGTACGGGATTCCCCGTTCGGTCACGAACTGCGCAAGGTGCCCCCCTGCTGCGATGAACCCGATGAACTCGTCGAACGACGCGGGCATGCCGGCCTTGAACGCTCCCCACGGGGTCAGGGGCTCAGGCTGCGGAATCACCATCAACGCGCGGGATGGCGCCGGTTGGGTGATCTCCGCAGGCCCGCCAGCCCCCTTGGTCGGGGTTGCAGGTTCAGGAGAAGCGATGCGCCACTTCGATGCGGCAGGGACCTTGGGAGCTGCTGCCGCCTTCTTGCGGGGCGCCTTCTTCGCGGGGGTTGTCTTCTTGGGGGTCGGCTTCGCCTTGGCCTTCGTGGGCTTGGCGGCGTTTTGAGCAGGCGACGGTTTCTTCGAGGGCAAGAAAAGCCCGCCGGGGATTAGCCGGCGGGTGAAGGTGGCCGGAACTTCCCAGAACAAGCCACGGAGACAACAAGCAGCGGGGAGTTAGCCCGCGCCTGTGATTGCATCGGTTCGTGGTGCGGGATTCAAGGGGGGTCGTGTGTGCCCCCTGAAACGACAAACGGACCTCAAAGGGTCCGTCTGTTGCAAAGTCAAATGTGAGGCAGTACTAATCCTGCGGTCCACCCAGCAGAAGCTACCAAGTACGTACGGTCTTGTAGACCGAGGCAAGAAGCGCCAGTCCTGCGAGCGACCATGGCAGTAGAACCTGCATGCTCCCCTTCGAGTAGAGCAACAACCAGCCGAGCGCGTTGCACTGAATCCGGAGCCTTGCGCCTAAGGGCACATCGAACCCAATTGGTACACCTGTGCCGGACTGCCCCAGATCCCACTTGAACGAGAGCATTAGATCTGCTTGGATGAAATTCAAGCTCACTGGGCCGTTCGCAGGGTATGAAGTCGAGGATCGCACGACCTTTGCGACTCGAATCCCGGCAAGCACGGGCTCGATCTGCCCACCTTGGGATTGAACAATCCCGCGCCGTTGAGCCTCCACGATCATGCCAAAGCCATTGACATTCAGTGACCCAGCCCTTTGCGTCCGAACGTAGTTCTTCATCTTCTTCGCGAGCCAAAGTCTAAGAACTCTCTGCTCGACCTCAAGGTATTCGGCGTTCAGCGGCCCGATTGCCTTCAGGTTCTCGTCTGAGAAGCGAAAGCGCAGGCCAAAGTAAATCAGCACAGCGCCCGCGGCCAGCCAAACGCGAAACGCGAATTTTGGATCGACGGGCTTAACTTTAAAAAGGCTCTCGGCTAGGCCCTCAACTGGAGCCCGCAGCCACACTGCCAGCAAAATCACCATGCTGGCCACAACCAAGTTGCGCCTGCCCTTCGAGTCTTCATCTTCAATCAATTTCTTCTCCGAATCTGGCGGCGACTACCGCCCTGGCCACGGCGATACGCGGGGAGGCGCCTTCCTTCCATGTCCCGCGTGACTCCGGCAGCCGCCCACCGGGTCACCCTACGACGATAGCGCACCACTGGTAGTTCTTGCCGACCATCGGCGCGACGTGGATGGCCTCGCGCTCGAGCAGGCGGGCGAAGCCTGGCCATGCTGTCGTGTAGGCCGTGTCGGGTTCCTCGCCCAGGGCCTTGGCCACCCACAATTCGAGCGCTTCGCCCACGAGTTGCGCGGTTTTCATACGGTGGATTTCACTGCAGTGGCAAGGGCTGTTCGGTGGACATCTTGAGTTGCTCGCCTTCGCCAACAGTGAGGCCGGGCAGCGCGACCGCCTTCACGATGATGTCGCCAGCCCCAAAAATGTTCGCCCAACTGTCTTGCACAGGTTTCGCATTTCCGGTTCCTCGATTGGCATCCACGATCATCGCGTGGTCTGGCGCAGTCGCCATCGCAATTCGGAACGCCTCGCGGGCCGAGGGCTCGAGATAGAGGCAGTTGCTAAGCCACCATTCCCAGCATTCAGTGACGAGTTGCTTCATTGCTTCTTGATCAAACACGACGGTAAGCAACCTTGACCAATGGCGAAAGGCCTCCTGATGTGCTTGCAGCCGCTTGTCGATCGCTGCAACTCGAAGCTGATTCTGTGACTTCAGGCTCTCCAGCAGCATGGCGTTCTGCTGCTTTATCTCCTCTACGATTTGCGTAAGCCTCGGCAGATCCTCAATGTCGGCAGCGTTGTTGCCCTTCTTCGTGCCGTAGCCAATGCCGAAGCTGCGGAGCACCAGATATGCCATCCCGACGGCGTTCAAAATGATGAGGGTGATTGCGGTCTCGACCATGTTCAATGCTCTCCTGTTGCTACATTGTCCAGCAGCGGCAACCCTGCCGGCCAGTCGCCGGCGGCAATGATCTTGGCGCGGGTCTGCGCGGCGTAGCGGCTCTCCAGCTCCCTGCGGTCCTCCCGCGTCAGCGTGCCCGTGCTGCCAACCAGGTGGTGGCAGCCAGCGCTGTTCCCATGTGGACCGCAACCCGGCCAGCCGCGGCGGGAATCGGTCTTGATTCCCATGCCCTTCCCTTCGTCCGAGTGGCAGAACTGGGTGTAGCCCTCGATGCCGCAATGCGCGCACGGCAGCAGGCGCACGAGGCGTTTGTAGCCCTCGTGCTCGATCACGGCCTCCTTCGGCTGCGCGAACACCGGCTCGTTCGCCGGCGCGGCGTATCGCACGGGCCGCTCCAGCGGCTTGGCCACGGGCTTGACGCGCTCGGGCGGCGTGCCAGGCTCCGGCTGACCGCGGCGTGGCCACGCGGCTCGCTTCATCGGAGTGCGCCGCATCACGCGCGCGCCTCCGGCCACCAGCCGATCGCGTCGCTCTCGTCGATGGCGTACTTCCCGTGGTAGATCACGATGCCGTCGCGGTCGTCGACCACGATGCGCGTGGCGCGGCATGCGTGCCGGATCAGGCCGGCCCGAGTGTGGACCGCGAAGCGCTGGCCAGGCCTGGGGCGCTTGTGCATGGGGTGAAGCATCGGGGCGGCTCCCGGCGGCGCTTGCGTGGTGGTGGCGTCGGCATGGTGGGCAGGCTGGCGCGTGGTGCGGCGCCGTACCTGCGATTGCGCGGCCGGCGCCGGCGTGGGGTTCAGGTTCGGGCCCGGCGCATCGCCCGGCCGCACAGCCCAGTCGGGACAGCCGATGCGGTAGAAGCCCCACGCCTCCCCATCGGGGTAGTCCAGGGGCATGCGGAACTGCATCGCGTGGCCCTTCGTGCAGTTGGACTCCGGGTCATCGTCGCGCATGCTGAATCGCCAGTGCTCGCAGCCGTCGCAATAGTGTTCGATGCTGCGGCCCAGCTCTTCCTCGTCGGCGCGCCGCTTGATCTCGGCCAGCAACTGGCCGGTGGAGAACGCGAACAGGCCGCCGTTCATCGCTTCTCGAACTCCAGCCGCCAGCAGTCCACCGCCCAATAGCTACGCTCGTCGCCCAGGTGCGGCCACAGCACGCGGCGGGCCCGCGGCTCCCACATAAAGGCGTCGACGCGGCGGTGCACTTCGAGGAAGTCCGCCTCTTCCAGCGTCACCCAGTCCATCGACTGCGGCACGGCCACCAGTTGCCCGTCAGTACCGGGGATGAAGTGGCAGTAGCCCGCGCCCACCAGCAGCCACATGCGCAGGTCGTCTTCGGTGTCGAAGGTCTCCTGGCGTGCGTGCAGTTCGCGCAGCTTGGCGAAGAACAGACGGTGGTGCTTCGGGCTGCGCGGCAACCGGTAGTCGAACTGCAGCGTGGCGCCGACGGGCAGGGCCTCGATGGCGCGCTTGAACTTCGAGAACTGGCGTTGGCCCCTGTCGCCCATGCCCGCGAGCTTGCCGTCTTCGGCTCGGTAGAGAACGACGCTGCTCATGGTGTCGGCACCACGTGGATCTCGCACGCCCAGTCGGTGCCGCGCCGTTGCCCGTACTCCCATTGAATCGTGCCGCCGTCAGCATCGTCGCGGCCCAGCCACGCCGCAACCTGGTCGCGCACAGCCTTCATGCTGCCCTGCAGGTTGTCGCCGTCCAACTGGATCCAGCGGGTTGCCGACGGCACGGACACGCGCACCAGCAGCACGCGCACCGCGCCGGCGGGCGGCTTCTTACCGTTGAGTTGCCATTGCACGGCACCGCGCTCGGACTGCACGCGGCGGTGCCGGGCCATGTGGTGCTCGCGATCATTGAGCCCGCGGCCGAGACGGAGCGGGACGGAAATGTGAAGGGTCATGGGGTGTCGTGGAAATACTTGCGTTTGGGGAGGCCCCTGCGCCCCTTCTGGAGCGCGGGCACCTTGCATTCGGGTTCACGGAACGGCGGCGGGTGCTTGATGCCGCGCACGGCCAAGTCGGCATCGAGGCGGTCGAGCACATCGCCATGCCAGTCGGGGCAGCTCTTCGCCAGTTCGCCGGCGGCCCAGCGGGCGTAGCCAACATTGATGGCGGCGATGCGCACGTAGTGCTGGAACATCGCTTCGCGGTGCGCAGACGGGTCCGGCGCGCGGGCGCCGGGGAAGAACATCGCGCGGCCTTGCTCGTCGAGCGGGTTGGCGACAGCCATCCGTCGCTGCGCACTGCCTGATGCTGCGCCGCCCTGCCATCGACTTCGGCAAGAAGGTGATCGATGCCGAAGCTCCCCTGATCGCGGAGATCAAGGCCATCGAGAAGGTCTCCGACGAACTCATCAAAGCTGACGAGAAGCGCCGTGCCGACGAGAAGGCGAAGGCGGCGCGCGAGGAAGCTGCCCGCAAAGCGCTGATCGACGAAGCCGTCGAAGAGATCCGCTCGCGCATCGAGGTCTGCATCAACCAGCCGGCTTCGTTCATCGCCGACACCATCCAGTGGATCGACGATTCGGAGGTCACGGAAGAGGACTATGGCGACCGCACTGGCGAAGTGCTCGCGTTGAAGCTTGCCACGCGCGCCAAGCTGGTGAACATGCGCGAAGCGGCCGAGGTGCAGGAGCGCACCGCCGCCGAGCAGAAGGCCCGCGACGATCAACTCGCGGCCGACCGCGCCGCCCTTGAGCAGCGTGAAACTGCCCTTGCCCATCGCGAAGCCGTTGCCGCGCGCATCGACGAGATCCGCAAGCTGTCAGGCCAGCACGTCGAAAGCGACTCGGCCACGCTGGAGCAGGCCATCAGCACGTTGGTGGTGGATGCCGAGTGGTTCGGCGACCGCTTCGACGAAGCCGCCGCCGCCGCTGTGACCGCGCTGCAGGAGCTGCGAGAACTGCATGGCGCCGCGCTCGAAGACGAGACTGCGGCAGCCGAGGCCGATGCGCTGGCACTGGCCGAAGCACCGCCACCCGCTCCACCGGCTCCGCCGCCGCCGGCCGTGGCCACGCCAGCACCGGAGCCAGATCCTGAGCCCGACTTCTCGTCCCCTGCGCCGGCGCCAGCCCCGGCCGCCCGCGGCACCTACACGCGCGTCCGCACCCAACGCCCCAGCGACGACGCCCTGATAGGCGCCCTCGCCCTGCACTACCGCGTGCACGAATCCACCGTCATCCAGTGGCTGCAGGACATGGACCTGACCGCAGCCGCCCGGCGCATCACCCAGTTGGCCGACGAAGGCCTGCCGTTCTAACCCCCTATTGAAAGGAAACCCAATGGCAGCCGCCCTGGCCACAGTTGATGAGCTGGTGCTCATCGCACGCCCGCGCTTCGAGTCGATGCTTGTCGACAAGTCGATGAACTTCGCCGCCGAAGCGGAGTTCGCCATCCAGCAGATTTGCAGGAACAAGTACTCCGTCGATCTGGCCCGCCAGAACCCACAGGCCGTGCATGACGCCATGGTCAACGTGTCAGGCATGGGCCTCACGTTGAACCCCGCACTGGCCCTGGCTTATCTCGCGCCGCGCGACAAGAAGATTCAGCTGCTAGTGAGCTACCGCGGCCTGCTCCATGTCGCGGTGTCGAGCGGTTCGATCCGCATGGCGAAGGCCGAGCTGGTCCATGCCAACGACCGGTTCGTACCGCAAGGCCTCGACGAGCAGCCGTTGCACGAGTTCAGTCCGTTCGCCAAACCTGATGTGCGCGGCGAGCTGGTGGGCGTCTACGTCTCCGCCAAGACGGTCCACGGTGATTGGGTGACCGAGTGGATGACCACCGAGCAAGTGCATGCAGTGCGCGAACGCAGCGATAGCTGGAAGGCCTATTGGGCAACGCGCGACGAAGCCAAGCCGAAGAGCACGCCCTGGAACACCGACGAAGGCGAGATGTTCAAGAAGACCGTCATCCGGCGTGCCTACAAGTCGTGGCCTATCAGCGAGCGCTTGGGAAAAGTCATGGAGCACCTGAACGCATCGGGCGAGGGCGTCACGCTGAGCAACAAGCCTGTGCAGGACGAAGAACCCTCCGAATTGCTCCTGGCAGCCCGCGCCGCCGCCGACAAAGGGCGCGATGCCTTTTCGACCTACTGGAAGGCGCTGAAGCCGGCCGAGCGCAGCGCTCTGCGTGGCGATATAGAGGATCTGGCCCAACGCACAGCCGAGGCCGACGAGAAGCGCACGGTCCCTAGCGGTGCTGAGCCCGCAGCGCAGACACCAACGCCTGCGCCGGCAGCAACGACACCCGATGCCGTCACCGACGTGGAAGCAAGGCCAGTGCGCAAGCGCGCGCCGGCGCCCGTTCCAACGTCTACCGGCACGCCCAGCTTCACCGCAGAGCGGATCGCGCAACGCCTGCGCGACGCAGCGGATCTCGACGCGCTGCAGATCGCGGCCGACCTCATCCGCCACGTGCCTGACAAGGGCGCCGTGGCGCAACTCGAAGCCTTCTGCGAAGAGCGCCAAGCCGAGCTTCTGCAGCAACCCGCCTGATTTACCCCAAAGGAGCACAACATGAGTTTTCAAATCATCAACTGCGAGCAAGGTTCCGAGGACTGGCACAAGGCCCGCGCCGGTGTCATCACCGCCAGCATGTTCAGCGTGGCGCGCAGCCGCACCGGCGGCCTGCCGGACATGCAGCAGAAGTTTGCCGACGCATATCGCGGTGAAGCCGCCGGCGACGCGCTCGCAGCCGCCACGCTCGCCGGCTACAAGAACGCCGCGGCCAAGGCCGACGAGCTGATGCTCAACGAGAAGATGCTCAAGGTGCTGGCCGGCCAGTCCGTGGGCGAATTCAGCACCGCCGCGTTGGAGTACTCCTTTCGCGTCGCCTTCGAGCGCATCAGCGGCGAACCACTCGACGAAGGCTTCGAGACCTGGCAGATGCAGCGTGGGCACGAACTGGAGCCCGCCGCGCGCGCCGAACATCAGATTCAAGAAGGTGTGTTCGTCGAGCGAGCTGGTTTTGTGGTCACTGACGACTGGCGTTTCGGCGCCAGCGCCGACGGGCTGATCGACCTCGACGGCGGCAGTGAATACAAGTGCTTGGTGTCGCCCGCGCGGCTGCGCGCCGTGCTGCTCGATGGCAACACCGACGACTTCAAAGACCAGGTGCAGGGCTGCATGTGGGTCACTGGCCGCAAGTGGTGGCACCTCGGCTTCTATTGCCCGCAGCTGAAAAAGATCGACTACCCGCTGCACCTCGTGAAGGTCGCCCGAGACGACGACTACATCAACGCGATGGAGCAGGACCTGCTTGAGTTCAAGGAGCAGGTCGACCGCGACGAGCGCCGCCTGCGCGCTCTGTCCGTCGCCAACAACGCCCGCTTCGCCCAGGCCGCCTGACGCGGCCCCCTCTTTCCCTCAACCACCAAGGAAACCATGAGAGCTTTCTCCCTTCAACTGCAAGAGCTGAACGACGGCAGCACGCATGCCGCCGCCACAGCAGCGTTTGCCGACCTGCTGCGCGCCGTTCAGCACAGCGGCAAAGCCGGCGCACTGACCCTGAAGTTCAAGGTGGCACCCGCCACCAAGGGCGCCACGGGTTACGTCGACAAAGTGACCATCACGGCCGAGCAAAAGCTGGACCTGCCGAAGGCCGAGCAGCCGACCGACTTCTACTTTCTCACCGACGAAGGTGAGACCTCCCGCAACCACCCACGTCAGCAGACTCTCGAGCTGCGCGACGTCGCCTCCAACCCTCCCCTCTCCACTGGCCTCAAGGAAGTCAACGCATCATGAGCGACGCAATCAACAACGAAACCGCCCAATTCATCTCCGCCCTCACTGCAGGGAGCATGGCTCCAACGCAGATCGGCGAGAGCTACCACGCGGTGGTGCCGCAGAGCTTCCGCCACGTCGACCTCACCGACATGGTGGAGAAGACGCGCCCGGCGCCGAGTCGCAAGCGCGGCGAAGTGGTGCTCGGCGACGTTGCCAGCCTGCTGGCCTACTGCGCCGATCAGGGTGCACAGGCCAGCGGCTACATCTACGCCGATACCGACACTCGCAAGATCGTGGCCGTCTTCAACGACGCCAAGGACGGCGCCGGCTGGCGCGACCACCGCGCAGTCTTCGAGGCCGAGCTGACGCCCGAGGCAAAGCGCTGGCTGGCGTCCAACAGCAAGGCGATGCCGCAGGACGAGTTCGCTACGTTCATCGAAGACAACCAGCCTGATCTGCAGGGCGAAGATGCCACCAACCTGCTGACGGTGGCCACCACCATGCAAGCGAAGAGCGACATCAGCTTCGCGTCGGCGAAGCGCCTGCAGGATGGCCAGACCCAGCTGGTCTACAACGAAATGGTGAACGCCACGGCCGGCGCCAGTGGCGAACTCAAGATCCCGAAGACCTTCGCCCTGGGCCTGCGCATCTTCAAGAACGGCGACGGCTACAAGCTCACCGCCCGCCTCAAGTACCGCCTGCACAGCGGCTCTGTGAAGTTCTGGTACGAGCTGGAGCGCCCCGAGCGCGCCATCGAAGACGCCTTCAAGGGCTACGTCGCGGACGTCGCCGGCAAGAGCGGCTACACGGTTCTGACGGGCCGCCCGTAACCCATGGCCGAGCGCACACCAGAAAGCAAGCGCGCTCGGCGCCTGGGGATGCTCCGCCGCCGCGCGGAGCACCTCCAGCGTCGGATCGTCGAGAACCCTTCGCGCAACCTGACCTACGACGTGGCCGAACTTGGCGCGCTCCGCTGGGCGCTCGGCGAACTTGACCCGCAACCCAAATCGAAAGGCGGTGCCACATGAGCGCCAACAGCAAAATCGAATGGACCGACCACACCTTCAATCCATGGGAGGGCTGCCAGAAGGTCGGGCCCGGCTGTGACCACTGCTATGCGGAGACACGCAATGCGCGCTTCAACGGCGGTCAGCCGATCAACTGGGGGCCGGGTGCGCCGCGCCGTCGCACCAGCGTCTCGAACTGGTCGCTGCCGAAGCGCTGGAACGACCAGCATGAGGCCTTCTTCGCGCAGCACGGCCGCCGACAACGCGTGTTTTGCGCCAGCCTGGCCGACGTGTTCGACAACGCCGTGCCGCTCGAATGGCGTGACGAGCTGTTCACGTTGATTCGCGCAACGCCCCATCTGGATTGGCTGCTACTGACGAAGCGGATCGGCAACGTCGCGGCCATGGTGTCGATCATCCCCGGCTGGCTTCCCGCCAACGTCCGCATCGGCGCCACCATCGTTAACCAGGCCGAAGCCGACCGCGACATACCGAAGCTGTTGGCGCTGCCGTGCCCCAATTTCCTGAGCATGGAACCGCTGTTGGGCCCGATCAGCTTCGAGGGTTTCTTCGCGAATCCCGCGAACCCCGCAGACGGCACGAACGCGCTGGAAGACATCCACTGGGTGATCGTCGGCGGTGAGAGCGGCCCCGGCGCGCGGCCGATGAATCCGGACTGGGCCCGGAGCCTGCGCGATCAATGCGAGGCGGTAGGTACACCGTTCCTGTTCAAGCAGTGGGGCGAATGGGCACCGCCCGCCACGCGCGATGACCTCCGTAGCCTCGGAGACATGATGCGCGCGGGCAAGGCGATCCACATCTACGGCGATGGCCGTGAGCCAGACGGGCATTTCCGCAAAGGAGACGAGCACCTGCTGCACGTGGGCAAGAAGGCCGCCGGCCGCCTGCTGGATGGCCGCACCTGGGACGGAGTGCCTGCTTGATGGGCTACATCAACCCCCTGCTCGACCTGCCCGCCGGCCGCGCACTGATGGCGCTGCCCGCCGAGGACCGCAAGCGAATCGAAGCAGTCATGCGCGAGCTTCGCGCTGAGGCGGCCGTGAACGCGGAAACGGCTTACCGGCGCCACAAGGGTCCGATGTACGCCTACTGGCGCGCCGTCAGCACCTACGCCCGTCACCTCGCGCACGCACTTTCTGCTGCACCGATCTGCGGCCGCAATTCTGGCGGCGTGGCCTGCACCCTGCCCAAGGGCCACCGCTGCCCGGACTGCTCCAGCGTGGGCATCGATGCTGGAGACCCGTCGTGACCGAAGCGCGCGCCCCTATCACCCCGTGGAATCCGTCGCGCAGCGCCACCGCGCGCGTGAAGAACCCGCTTCCGGTGCCGGACTGCTGCCCGAATTGCGGTTCGCCAGTCTTCATCGACTCGAACAGTTGCATCTACGGGCGCGAGCACGGCGAATGGCCCTGGGCGGTGATGTGCACCGGCTGCGACTCGTATGTCGGCCTGCATCCCTTCACCGGCATTCCGCTCGGCACCTTGGCAACGCCCGAGATCCGCGCCGCGCGAAAGACGGCGAAGGCTGCTTTCAACCCGCTGTGGGAGGGCGACGGTGCGCAGATGACGCGCACGGCCGCCTATGGCTGGCTCGCCGCCGCGCTCGGCATCGCGAACGTCGAGGAATGCCACATCGCGTGGTTCGGCGTCGACCAGTGCCGGGCAGTCGTCGCTGCCATCAAAGCCCGCGGCGCCGCGCCGGCGCACCGCCATACCTGCCACTGGCCCGGCTGCGAGCGCGCGGTGCCACCAGCCATGTGGGGCTGCAGCCCCCACTGGTTTGCTATCCCCAAGCCGTTGCGCGACGACATCTGGCGCACGTACCGGCCTGGCCAAGAAATCTCGAAGACCCCCAGCGAAGCCTATGTCGCCGCCGCGCGCGCGGTGCAGCACTGGATTGCTCAACAGCAGAAGGGAAAGACAGCATGACGCACACACACGCACTGATGGAGGTCAGCCCGACCGTCTACGCCGAGGTCGAGCAACTTCTCCGCGCCGCCGGCTACGACCACGCGATCTATCACGAGCAGCTCGACATGAAGGGCTTCGCCCTGATCGCCGGGCCGGGCGCCGCGGCCATCCAGCCCGCAGCCGTAGTGCTTGGCGACGGGAACTGCCTGCGACTGCTTCGCCGCATGGCGGCGGGCACCAAGCTCTACGAAGGCGCGCCCCCGCCAGCGCCGGCCGACCATTCCGGAGATGCCAACGAATTGGCCGCGCCGTGGGCCGGCAAGGATGGCGAGGCCCGAGAGTTTGCTGTGCTCATGAACCGTGAAGCCTGCCGCTTGTATCCCGACAGCCAGGACGACCGAATCGTTTTCGGCGCCGGTGCGCGTTGGGCCGCCACCCTCGTCACCAAGGATGGCGCTGGGGAGACGGCGACTCCGGACTGGGGGAATCGGAAAACAGACAGTCTCGCCGGGTGGATCAACGAGCTTTCCACCCTGGCGGAGCATTCTCAATCGATGCCGGGCTTTGTGCGCAGCGCCATGAAGACCATCGTTCAGGGTCTGACCGCTCACGCGCCTCGTCAGAACGCAAGCAGCGATGGAGCGGAAGTCTTCCGAGCGCGGGACCTGTACCGATGACATTCGACCGACGAACGCATCCTGCCGCGCGAAGCGCTGGTCTGGATCTGTGACGAACCCGAGCGCGCCGCGTTGACCACTGAAGTTTTGAGTACTGACCAATGACGACCGACCCCAACCGCCCGGACATGAGCGACGAAGAAATCGACCAAATCTGCCTCGGCCTCTCGCAGAACCTGGCCAAGGTCCGATACCTGCGCCGACTCGGCTTGCGCGTCGACCGGCGGCCAAACGGGCGCCCCTTGGTGGCGCGCATCGAGTGGGCGCGGCTGTACGGGCCCGAAGCTCAGTCGGCACCGCCGGCGGCGAGCAACGGCCCTCGCTGGAAAACCCCTGCGGGAGCAAGGTAATGGGTAGGAACAGAGATCGTGCCTCCGCCGCCGGCCTGCTGCCGCGCATGGAAGCTCGGCCGTGGTCCAACGGGAAGACCGTGACCTACCGGTTCCACCCCGTGGGCCGCAAGCCGATCAACTTGGGAACCGACCTCGCGGCCGCGCTGCGCAAAGTGTTGGACATGAACGGCGGCACACCGGGCGACGGCATGGGCACGCTCAGTTGGGTCTGGGAGCGTTTCCAGGAATCGCCGCGTTGGAAAAAACTGACACAAGGCACCCGCGATGACTACGGGCTGGCGTGGAAGCAGATCAACGACCGGCTCGGGCACATGCACATGACCGAGGTCACCACCACCGTGGTGGCGCAGTACGTGCACATCGAGCGGGCCGGCTCGCCCCGGCGTGCTGACATCGAAAAGAGCCTGCTGTCCCGAATCTTCGGCCACGCCATCAAGCTGGGCGTTTGCACGGTCAACAGCACCTTTGGAGTCGAGCCGCACGGCAGCGAGGCGCGCACCGAGGCGCCAGACATCGCTGTCCTGGCCCGATTCCTTCAGTGGCTCACCGAGCAGACACCCCAGCGGCGCATCATCGGCATGGCCGCGGAATACGCCAGCCTGGCCGGCAATCGCAAAGTCGAGTTTCTTCCCCTCACCTGGCCGCAGGTGGACCGTAAAGCTGCCGAAATCCGTGTTTTTCGCGCGAAGCAGCGCGGCAAGAAGCGCGAGCGCATCGTTGAAATCATCGCGATCACGCCGGCGCTGGGCGCCCTGCTGGACCGCCTGCAGGAGCTTCACCAGCAGCGCGGCGTGGACTGCCTTTACGTCTTTCCGACCCGCGACAACAACGCCTACACGGCGCGCGGATTTAAAACGCTTTGGCAGCGGTGCGTGATTCTCGCAATTGAAAAGAAGGTGTTGGCCGAGAGCGACAGATTCACTTTTCATGACCTGCGCGCCTATTACGCGACGCTACACAAGCAACGGCACGGCGAATTGCCGGATTTGCACACCAACCCCGCAACCACTGCAAAGGTCTACGACCGCAATAGGGAGGTAAAGCGCTCGGCGCTGTAATTGAGAGCACCGGATATTCCCACGGTGGGAATAAAACGAGAAAGGCGCTACAACTTTGATAGCTGTAGCGCCTTGAATTACTTGGGGTGGCTGATGGGACTCGAACCCACGACGACCAGAATCACAATCTGGGACTCTACCAGCTGAGCTACAGCCACCGCAGAGCCCACGATTGTAGCGTTAAAAATCCCGCTTTTGACGACCTCGATCCATTGAGAGGCCTGAAAGTCACATTTTTTCAACCCGCTACCAGCGGTCCCGGCGCGGTGACGCCGTCCTGAGTCTTGATCGAACCGTCCGCCCTTTCGCAAGTCCCGATCAGCAGCCCACTGGCAATGGCATGTTCGCGCAGCGCATCGAATATCTCGTCACGACCGGGCGTCTCAGAAAACTCCGGCGCACTGTCCAGTGCAAACAGCTGGAACGCGTAGCGATGCATCCCGTGGCCCGGAGGTGGGTCGGGCGGCAGCCAGGAAGCCTGCAACGCGGAATTGCGTCCGACATGCAGGCCGATGCCCTCGTTGTCCTGGCTCGGAATCGCGGCCTCGGCCAGAGAATCGCTCTTCGCGATCAAGCCCACCACGATCGCGTGCACCAGCGGGTTCGGCGTCGGGGAATCAGCGTCTTCAACGATCAGCAGCAACGACACCGTGCCAGCAGGCAATCCAGCCCACTGCAGCGGCGGTGAAAGGCCCTCACCATCAGCGGTATGGCGCGAGCGCATCGGCGCATGGTCTGCAAAAGCCACGCTGGTGAGCGCGATCGAAGCCATGCCCTGGCGCATGCCGAGGGTGTTGAAAACGATGTGGTCCAGACCGGCACGCACGCCCTGCAGGGCGTGACCGATGACTTCAGGCAGTTTTTCGAGCATGCGCCGGTATAACTCTGCGCTGCGCGCCATCCTGTAGGACGCCACGCGCCCTCTTCGTCACGATGCCGGCTCCACATATGGCTCCGCTATCATGGCCGCGGCCCGCGCAGACGGGCATGGCACTTCGCCACTTCCACTTCACCAAAGGAATTTCTTCATGAGCATCGTCTGGACTATTCTGATCGGTTTCGTCGTGGGTCTGGTGGCGCGCGCCGTCAAGCCGGGCGACGACTCCGCAGGCTTTATCGTGACCACTGTGATCGGTATTGCAGGTTCGCTGATCGTGACCTACGTCGGCCAATCGCTGGGCTGGTACACCGCCGGCCAGGGCGCTGGTTTCATCGCATCCGTGCTGGGCGCGATCGTGCTGCTGATCCTCTACGGCCTCATCAAACGCAAGAGCTGATGCGCCTTATGTGGTCGCCCGCCACGCGCGGGCGACCACGGTTTGATTTGCCATGCATGACCTGAAGCGCCGAGCCATGAGGCAGAGAAGCTGATGCCCCGCAAACCGCGCGCCAAGCATCATGTCTATGTGGTCGAACTCGACGACCGCGTCTGGAACAACGGCCGCTTCAGGCGCACCAACCCCGATTACCAGCTCGGCAAGCCCTTTGTCTACGTGGGAATGACCGGGCTGGACCCCGACATCCGTTTCGACAAGCACAAGGCCGGCATCCAGGCCAACAGCTTCGTGCAGGAATTCGGCTTGCGACTGCTGCCCGCGCTCTACGAGCGCTACAACCCCATGCCCTACGAGGATGCGCGCTCGATGGAAGTCGAGCTCGGCATCATCCTGCGCAAGGCCGGCTACGGCGTCTGGCAGGCTTGAGCCGCAACGCGCCGCTCAGGAGTAGGTGATCCAGTCTTCATAGGCCGGACCGTCCAGGTGCGGCAACGTGTTGTACGTCACCAGCATGTGCCGCTTGGGCGTGAAGGCGAACTCCGTCACCGACGTGTTGCGGATGCGCAGGTTCAGTTCGATCGTCGTCTCGGCGCTCGTTCCCAATACATGGCCAACCGCCGTGCTGATCGGTCCACCGCTCGACACCACCAGCACCTTTGCGCCGTGATGCCGGTCGCGCACATGGTCGAGCGCAGTGGTCACGCCGGCCAGAAAGTCGACGTAGCTCGGCATCCCGACCGGCTGGGTCTTGCCTTGCATCCAGGCACCCAGCCCTTCGCGCAGCAGGCGAAAGTGATGGCGATACATCTCGGGTGAATCGGGCTTCTCGAGCTTGCCTTCGTGGATCGTTGCAATGACGGCTTCGCTGTCGTACTCGTTGAGGCCAGGCCATGGCAGCACATCGTCGCGCTCAAGCCCCAGGCCCTTGGCGATGCCCTCCCAGGTCTGGCGATGGCGCTTCAGGGTGCCGGTGATGACGGCGTCGAACTTCATGCCGCGCTCGCGCCAGTATTCGCCAAGGCGAACAGACTGCCGGTGTCCGAGCTCGCTCAGGTTGTCATAGTCGGCAGCACCAAAACTGGCCTGCCCGTGGCGCACGAGGTAGAGGGTTCCCATGCCCGGGATTCTGGCAAGAAGCGCGGGCACCGCTTGTCCCTCGTGCGACCAACTCAATCTGCGCCGTGCATAAAAAAGCCCGAGTCGTCGACCCGGGCTGTGGCTTGCGGAAAGCCTTGTATCAGCGGCCTGGTGCGGCCGGCAGCGTGTCTGCTGGCTTCGGCACCAGGATCTCGGCCTTGAAGCGATCCTTGAGCATGCTGTAGTAGGCGGCATCCTCGGCCGCGGCCACGGACTGCCCGACCTGCATGTTTTCCTGTTGCGCTACTTCGGGTGTCGGCGCCGTGCGCGGAACGACCTTGAGCACACGCACCACCGCATAACCCTGTGCACCCAGATCCACGCCCACGATCGCGGGCAACTTGGCGGCGTCGGCACGCAGCGCGGCGTCGATCACCGGCAGCGGCTGGGACTGCGCCTCGCGACGCGAGACGGTGATCGGCGCACCGAAGGTCGCGCCATCGGCCTTGGCAGTCCATGCCGCGAGCTTGGCTTCACCCTCGGTCTTGGCCAGCACCGCTGCGCGCTCGTTGACGAGCTGCGCGCGGATCTTGTCCTTGACCTCGGCCAGCGGCACTGGATGCGCTGGCGTGTATTGCGTCACGCGGCCCGATGCGAGCTGGCTGGAGCCGACTTCGATGGCTTCGGTGTTCTGCTTGCGATCGAGCGAGTCGGAGGCAAACAGCGCGCTCAAAAAGTTACGGCTGGCCAGGGGGCCCGTGGCGCCAAGCGCAGGCGTGCGCGCAACGTTGCTGGCCGTCTGGATCGTGAGCTTCAGCTTTTCAGCCGCAGGCTTGAGGCTGTCGGGCGACTGATACACCGCGTCGGTGAAGATTTCGGCGGCCTTCGCGAATTCCTGCGTGGCCTGTTGACCGCGGACTTCGTTCTCGATGGTGGCGCGCACCTGCTCGAAGGGCGGCACCACCGCAGGCTTGATGTCGATCAGATGGATGATGTGATAGCCGAACTCGGTCTCGACGATGCCGCTGATCTCGCCCTTCTTGAGCGCGAACATCGCGTCCTCGAAAGGCTTGACCATCGCGCCGCGGGTGACGAAATCAAGATCGCCGCCCTTCTCTGCCGAACCCGGGTCCTGCGAATTCTTGCGGGCCACATCGGCAAAAGTGTTCGGCGCCTTCTTCACTTCGGCCAGCAGCTCTTCCGCCTTGGCCTTGGCCTTTGCGCGGTCGCCGGCGGACATGCTCGTCGGTGCGGTGATCAGGATGTGGCTCGCGCGCCGCTCTTCCTTCGTGCCGAAGCGCGAGGTGTTCTGCTCGTAGTAGGACTTGAGATCGGCCTCGCTCACGACGATGTTCTTCTTGGCCGCTTCCAGGTCCAGCACGAGGTACTCGATGCTGGCCTGTTCCGGGGCCTGGAACTGCGCCATGTGGTCCTTGTAGTAGGCCTCGATGTCGGCATCGCTCACCGTGACCTTCGACGCGAAGCTCTCGGGGCCGAAGCGGGCCACCTGGATCTGGCGGCTGTCATAGAAGGCATTGATCGTGGTCGCGGCCAGTGCTGGCGGCGTGAAGGTCGTGCCCGAGATGCCCAGCAGCACCTGCTGCGTTGCCATGTCCGAACGCACCGCAGCCTCGTATTGCTGGGGCGTGCGGCCCGTCACGCGCTGGAAGGTCTCGGTGTCGAAACTGCCATCCGGCTTGCGAAACGCTGCCAGACCTGGGTCCTGCGCGAAGATGCGCGAAAGGCGCTCTTCGGACACCGTCATGTTCGCCTTCGCCGCCGCAGCGGCCAGCACGCGGTCGCGCACCATGCGCTCCAGCGTGGCATAGCGCAAAGCGTCGGACTCAAGCACCGTCGGATCGACGTTCGGCGATTGCTGGCGAATGCGGTCGGTCTCAATGCGATGCTGCGCATCCCACTCGGGCTTCGTGATGTCGTGGCCTTCGATGCGGGCCACCTTCTCGTCGCGACCGGAGCCCTGGTAGCGCTCGACACCGAAGAGCACGAACGAGGGAATGATCAGCAAGAACAAGAAAATCATGACGATCTTGTTGTACTTGCGGAAGAAATCAAACATGCTTGAACACTCTTTTTCGACGGATGTCGGACGGCAATAAAAAAGGCGAACTGGTGTTCGCCTTTGCATCTGGTGGTGGTGGGTGCTGAGGGGCTCGAACCCCCGACCTACGCCTTGTAAGGGCGCCGCTCTACCAACTGAGCTAAGCACCCCACCGGGAATACTCTCCGAGTCTAACGTCTTAGTTCAGCGCGTCTTTCAGCGCCTTGCCTGGACGGAACTTCGGGATCTTGGCGGCCTTGATTTTAATCGCCTCGCCGGTGCGCGGATTGCGGCCGGTGCGGGCGGCACGTTTACCTACTGCGAAAGTACCGAAACCGACGAGCGAAACGGAGCCGCCCTTTTTGAGCGTGGTGCGAATGGCGCCAATGGTGGACTCGAGCGCGCGGGTCGCTGCAGCTTTGGAAATATCGGCGTTTTTTGCGATGTGCTCAATCAGTTCGGTCTTGTTCACAAGGGCCCCTTGTAGAAAAAAAGTTGGTCGGCTCCCGTCAGCTGCGACCTGGCCGCAAACGGTGCGACTCAAGAGCCTGGCAGGCCTGACGCCTCGGCAGCGCGCTGCCAGCGAGGATTACAACCACTGGTCTGCAGGGTGTCAATAAGACACGAGGCCATGCAGATCAGCGGAGCGCGCGATTTTAGGGGCGTTTGACGAAGGACCTTTTCAAAGCGCCTCGGCAATCGCTTTGCCCAGGTCGCTGGTGCTTGCGTTCCCACCGATATCCGGGGTGCGCGGTGCGCCGCTTTGGGGCGCGAGCACCTTCTCGATGGTGGAAAGGATGGCGTCATGCGCCTGCTTGTGGCCCAGAAACTCCAGCATCATCGCGCCGCACCAGATCTGCCCGATCGGGTTCGCGATGCCTTTGCCGGCGATGTCGGGGGCCGAGCCGTGCACCGGCTCGAACAGCGAAGGTGTGGTGCGCTCGGGGTTGAGGTTGGCGCTGGGCGCGATGCCGATGGTGCCGGTGCAGGCCGGGCCGAGGTCGGACAGGATGTCGCCGAACAGGTTGCTCGCCACCACCACGTCGAAGACGTCGGGCCGCTGCACGAAGTGCGCGGTGAGGATGTCGATGTGGAACTTGTCGAGCTTCACGCCCGCGTAGTTCTTCGCCATCTCGACCACGCGCTCGTCCCAGTAGGGCATGGTGATCGAAATGCCGTTCGACTTGGTGGCGCTGGTCAGGTGCTTCTTCGGCCGCGACTGCGCAAGCTCGAAAGCGAACTTGAGCACACGGTCGACGCCCACGCGCGACATCACCGTCTCCTGCACCACGATTTCGCGCGGCGTGCCTTCGTACATGCGCCCACCGATGCTCGAGTACTCGCCTTCGGTGTTCTCGCGCACGATGTACATATCGATCTCGCCGGGCTCGCGCGGGCTTCCGTCGCGCCGCACCACGGGCGCAATGATGCCGGGCATCAGGCGCGCGGGACGCAGGTTGATGTACTGGTCGAACTCGCGGCGAAACAGCAGCAGCGAGCCCCACAGCGAGATGTGATCGGGAATTTTCTCGGGCCAGCCGACCGCGCCGAAGAAGATGGCGTCATGGCCGCCGATCTGGTCCTTCCAGTTGTCGGGCAGCATCTTGCCGTGCTTCTCGCAGTAGTCCCAGCTTGAAAAATCGAAGTGATCGAACTTCAGGTCGATACCGAATTTGCGCGAGGCCGCTTCGAGCACGCGCAGGCCCTCGGGCATGGTTTCCTTGCCGATGCCGTCGCCGGCGATGACTGCAACTCTCTGGGTGCTCATGGTGTGGCTCCTGGGTGACCTGGGTGATCTGAATGAGGGGGAGATGAAAAGAATGCGAGCGCCTCGACGAGCAATTCGTCCGGGGCTTCTTCGGGAACATAGTGGCCGCACGGCAAGGCGCGGCCCGACACATCGGCGGCGCGCTCGCGCCACAGCGCCAGCACATCGAAGGCCTTGCCCACAGCACCGTGCTCGCCCCACAGCACGCGCAGCGGCTGCACAAGACGCTGGCCGGCGGCAAGGTCGATCCGGTCGTGCGCAAGATCGATGGTGGCGGAGGCGCGGTAATCCTCGCAGATGGATTCGGCCGTGCCCGCTATGGCGGCGCAACGCTCGTACTCGGCCAGCACCTCGGGTGCGAAGGGCGCGAGGCCCGCATGCCGCCCGCCCATCACGCCGCGCACATAGCGCACCGGATCTGAAGCAATCAGCGCTTCGGGCAACGGCGGCGGCTGGATCAGAAAGAACCAGTGCCAATAAGCCTTGGCAAATGCCTCGGAGGTGTTCTCGTACATCGCAAGCGTGGGCGCGATGTCGAGCAGCAGCATCCGCTCGACGACCGCGGAATGATCCGCCGCCAGCCGATGCGCCACGCGCGCGCCACGGTCATGGGCCAGCACGCCGAAGCGCTCGAAGCCGTGGTGCTGCATCGCGGCGAGCGCATCGAGCGCCATTTCCCGCTTGCTGTAGGCGAGGTGATCTGCGTCGGCCGCCGGGCGACCCGAGTCGCCATAGCCACGCAGGTCTACCGCAACCACGGTGAACCGATCGGCCAGCGCCGGCGCCACGCGGTGCCAGATCGCATGCGTTTGCGGATGCCCATGCAACAGCAGCAAGGGAGCACCGCGACCGCCGATGCGACCGTGGATGCGCACGCCGCTGCGCTCGATGTCGAAGGTCGGAAAGGTGAGAAAGGAAGCAGTCACGCGGCGATTGTGCGTTGCGCCTCCGCGATCATCAAGCAACAATCAGCCAATTCATACTTTCCAATCTGGCATGAATTCTCCGTCGATGGACCGTGGCGATCTGGCACTGGTGCTGGCCATTCGCGACCAGGGCAGCCTTGCAGGCGCGGCCGCCACGCTCGATGTCGTGCCCTCGGTCATCACCAAGCGGCTCGGTGCGCTCGAAGCGCGCCTGGGGCAGCGCCTGTTCGATCGCACCACGCGGCGGCTCAGCGTCACCGCCGAGGGCGAGGCGGTCTGCCTGCATGCCCGCACGCTGCTCGACGGCTTCGCCGCGCTCGAAAGCGAACTCGGCGAGCGGCAGAACGCGCTGGTCGGCACGATCCGCCTGGCGGCCACTTTCGGCTTCGGTCGACGCTGGCTCGGGCCGGCGCTCGCGGCGTTCCAGTCGCAGCATCCGGCCCTGCAGATCGAACTGATGCTGACCGAGCAGTTGCCCGATCTAGGCGCCGAAGGCTACGACGGTGCGCTCTGGCTCTGGGCCGTGCAGCAGCGCCGTGCGGCCGACTGGGTCACGCGGCGCATCGCGCGCAACCAGCGCGTGCTGGCCGCCGCGCCGGACTACCTGAAGCGCCGCGGCACGCCGGCAACGGCCGATTCGCTGGCTTCGCACGATTGCCTGGTCGCGCGCGAGAACGGCGATGCCAGCCAGCGCCAGTACGCGCTGTGGACGCTTCGCCACGCGCGCGACGGCAGCACGGCGCGTGTGCGGGTCCAAGGTCCGCTGACCAGCAATTCAGGAGAGATGGTGCGCGACTGGTGCCTGGCGGGCCACGGAATCATGCTGCGCAGCCTGTGGGACATCGCCCCGCAATTGGCCAGCAGCGAGCTGGTGCGCGTGCTGCCGCAGTACGCGATGCCCGATGCCGACATCCATTGGGTCGCGCCCTGGCGCCCGAGAACGCCGCGCCGCGTGCGTCTGTTGGTCGATCATCTGGCGGAGCAGTTTCGCGGCGAGCCCTGGAAGCCGGGCAAGACCGTCTTGCGCTGAAGCGTTCGGCCCGCTCAACGTTCGCCGCGCACCACGAGACTCACGCCAGCGGCGGTCAGCGCAATGCCCAGCACCGTCGTGAGCGTGATCGGCTCGGCGAACAGAAGCCAGGCCATGACCGCCGTGCAAGGCGGCACCAGGTACAGCAGACTGGTGACGGCAGTCGCGGTGCCGCGCTGGATCAACATATAGAGCAGCGAACTGCCGCCCAGCGACAACGCCAGCACCGACCAGGCCATCGCGCCACCCGACTGCAGGTTCCACGCGATGCTCTGCGACTCCATTGCCGCGAAGGGCAAAGTCACGAGCAGCGCCGCCGCCATCTGCACCGCGCTCGCGCTGCGCACGTCGCAAGGCGCGACAAAGCGCTTCTGGTACAGCGTGCCCGCCGTGATCGAAAGCAGCGCCATCACCGCGAGCCCCATGGTCAGCGCATTGACCTCCGTGCCCTGCCCCAGCTTGCGCGACACCACGAGCACCAGCCCCGCGAAGCCCAGCGCCAACCCGACCCATTGCTGCTTCGAAATGCGCCCGCCGTTGAAAGACAGCCAGACCGCAGTGAGCACCGGTTGCACCCCGACCAGCAGCGCCACGAGCCCGGCCCCCATGCCCGCGTGCACCGCCGCCCAGACACCGCCCAGGTAGCCGGCCTGCATCAGGATGCCGGTGACGGCCAGATGCCCCCACTGTGCGCGCTCCTTCGGCCACGCAACCCGCGCCAGCACGACCCACACGCCGAAGCAGACGAGCGACAGCGCATAACGAACAGCCAGGAACTTGAGGGGTGGCGCATAGGGCATGCCATAGCGCGCAACGATGAAACCCGTGCTCCAGATCAGCACGAAGACGCCCGGCATCGCCCGCAACCAGCCCGTGTTGCGGGCCGAGGCGGCCAAGGTCATTTGGTCCGTGCCCGGATCTCGGGGATGGCTTTCTGCAGGTAATAGACCATCGACCAGATCGTCAGCACGGCCGAGATCCAGATCAGCCACTGGCCCCAGAGCCCGGTGTCGATCACCTTGAAGAGGAACCCGTCATAGAGCAGGAAGGGAATGGCGACCATCTGCACGGTCGTCTTGACCTTGCCGATCATGTGAACCGCCACGCTCTTGCTCGCGCCGATCTGCGCCATCCATTCGCGCAATGCCGAGATCGCGATCTCGCGGCCGATGATGATCAGCGCCACGAACACGTCGGCCCGGTTCAGGTGCACCAGCACCAGCAGCGAGGCGCACACCAGGAACTTGTCGGCCACCGGATCGAGGAAGGCGCCGAAGGCCGAGGTCTGGTTGAGCTTGCGCGCCAGGTAGCCGTCGAGCCAGTCGGTGGCCGCGAAGACGATGAACATGACCGTGGCGATCAGGTTGCGCATCGGCTCGGCAATGGGCAGGTAGAACACGCCGACGATCAAAGGGATCGCGACGATGCGCGTCCAGGTCATGATGGTCGGTAGGGTCCAGAACATCGCTTGATTGTGTCACGGCAGGAGTACCCCCCAGGCTTGCTCGTTTCGAGCGGCCACGGGGCTCCCCTCAGTGCAGGGCCTTGTAGATTTCTTCCGCCAGATCGGCGGCGATGCCTTCCACCGAAGCGATGTCTTCCATGCTCGCCGCCGCCACGCCGCGAATTCCGCCGAAGCGTTGAAGCAGTCGCGCCCGGCGCTTCGGCCCGATGCCCGGAATGTCTTCGAGCTGGCTGCCGCCCACGCGCACCTTCGCGCGCTTGGCGCGCATGCCGGTGATGGCGAAGCGGTGCGCCTCGTCGCGGATCTGCGCGACCAGCATCAGCGCGGCCGAGTCCTTGCCCAGGTAGACCTTCTCGCGGCCGTCGGCAAACACCAGTTCTTCAAGCCCGACCTTGCGGCCCTCGCCTTTTTCGACCCCGACGATCAGCGACAGCGACAGGCCCAGTTCGCTGAAGACTTCACGCGCCATCGACACCTGCCCCTTGCCGCCGTCCACCAGCACCAGGTCGGGCATGCGCGCGGCCTTGGTCTTGGGTGGCGCATCGCTGCCGGCGCCTTCGGCATCGCCCGCGGGCGGCGCATCCGTCTCGGCCGCCATGGCCTCGGCCAGCTTGCCGTAGCGCCGCAGCAGCACCTGGCGCATGGCCGCGTAGTCGTCGCCGGGCGTGATGCCCTCGATGTTGTAGCGGCGGTATTCGCGGTTCTGCATCGCGTGGTGCTCGAACACCACGCACGAAGCCTGCGTCGCCTCGCCCGCGGTGTGCGAGATGTCGAAGCACTCGACGCGAAAGTTGTCGAGGTCGTCGGGCGCCAGTTCGAGCGCGTCGACCAGCGCACGGGTGCGCGCCTGCTGCGAGCCCTCTTCGGCCAGCAAGCGGGCCAGTTGCAGGGCGGCATTCGTCTCGGCCATTTCGAGCCAATGGCGGCGCTGCTCGTGCGGCTGGAACACGGCCGTCACACGCGAACCGGCCTGCAGAGAAATCGCCTCGATCAACTCGCGGCTCACCAACTGGCTCAGCACCAGCGTGGACGGCACCGGCACGTCGATGTAGTGCTGAGCGATGAAGGCTTCGAGCACCTGCACCTCGATCGAATCGGCCACGGCGGGGCTGGCGCCCTCTTCTTCGTCGTCCAGCTCGCCATGATGGATCTGCGCCGCGTCGTCCACATGCACGGGGAAGTACGGCCGGTCGCCCAGGTGCCGCCCGCCGCGCACCATCGCAAGGTTCACGCAGGCCTTGCCGCCCTGCACCTTGACCGCGAGGATGTCGACGTCCTTGTCCGAGGCAATCTCGATCGACTGCTGGTGCAGCACGCGCGAGATGGCCGACATCTGGTTGCGCAGCTCGGCCGCCTGCTCGAATTCGAGCTTCTCGGCGTGCGTGGTCATGCGCTGCTCCAACTTGGACAGCACGAGCTGCGTGTCGCCCATCAGGAAGGCTTCGGCGCTGGCCACGTCCTGTGCATACGCCTCGGGCTCGATGTAGCCGACACACGGCCCGCTGCAGCGCTTGATCTGATAGAGCAGACACGGCCGCGTGCGGTTGGCGTACACCGTGTCCTCGCAGGTGCGCAGGCGAAACACTTTTTGCAGCAGCAGGATCGATTCCTTGACCGCCCACGCGCTCGGGTACGGACCGAAGTAGCGATGCTTCTTGTCGACCGCGCCACGGTAGTAGGCCAGCCGCGGAAATGCGTGCGAGGCGATCTTCAGATACGGGTAGCTCTTGTCGTCGCGAAACAGGATGTTGTAGCGCGGCTTGAGCGTCTTGATCAGGTTGTTTTCAAGCAGCAGCGCCTCGGCCTCGGAGCGCACCACGGTGGTCTCCATGCGCACGATCTTCGAGATCATGTGGCCGATGCGGGTGCCGCCGTGGCTCTTCTGGAAGTAGTTGGCCACCCGCTTCTTGAGGTTGCGCGCCTTGCCCACGTAGAGCACTGCGCCGGCTGCATCGAAATAGCGGTAGACGCCCGGCAGTTGCGGCAGGGCCGCGACTTCGCTGAGCAGTTGATCGGAATGCACGTCTGACATGGCGGCTATTGTGGCGCGCGGCGCCAGACCCGGCCGCGACACCAGCGCAAACCCCGACAGAGGGTGGAATGAAATGTGCTGAAGATGGCAACGGGCGCGAGGAGCGCCCGTCGTCTTTCAAACATAGCTATTCGGGAAAAATCTCCATGAAGAAAAACTCCGCACGCGTGTGGTGGGGGCTGACGCCCCTTGCGCTTTCGTTGACCGTGGCCGGCTGCGGCGGCGGCGCCAACACCAGCGCGCAGGACACCGCGGCGCTGCTCGCGACCGTCGCCGCGATCAACGCAGCCAACCAGCCTGCCCCGCCCGTCGCCGACAACGGTTGCCAGATCCCGACCGTCAGCACATCGGTGGTCGTTGGCTCCGGTGATCCGGGCGATCCGGCCGCACCGGAACCGGCCTCGGGCTACGTGCCGGGCCACAAGCTGGTCTACGCCAAGAACTACATGGTGGTGGCGAACCACCCGTTGGCCACGCGCGCCGGCTGCGATGTGCTCAAGGCCGGCGGCAGCGCGGTCGACGCGGCGGTGGCGGTGCAGGCGGTGCTCGGCCTGGTCGAGCCGCAGTCGAGCGGACTGGGTGGCGGCGCCTTCATGCTCTATTACGACGCTGCTGCCAAGAAGGTACAGGCCTATGACGGCCGCGAGACCGCGCCCGCCGCGGCCACCGAGAACTACCTGCTCTATGTGGACGATGTCAACGACAAGACGCCACCCAAGCCGGCGTCACCACTGCGGGCCAGCGGCCGTTCCATCGGCACGCCGGGCGCGGTGCGCATGCTCGACCTGGCCTACCAGGACCACGGCAAGCTGCCCTGGAAAGACCTGTTCGGCTACGGCATCACGCTGGCCTCCGACGGCTTCCTGATCGGCGGTCGCATGGCAACGGCCATTGCCACCTCCAAAACCGACCTGATGCGCGACGCCGAAGCCACGGCCTATTTCTTCAACGCCGACGGCACGCCCAAGGCGCTGGGCACCCGACTCACGAACCCGGCCTATGCCAAGACGCTGAACACCATCGCCACCCAGGGCGCCAACGCCTTCTACACCGGCGACATCGCCAAGGGCATCGTCGCCAAGATTGGCGTCACCACCGCCGTCGACGGCTCGGCCATCACCCCCGGCAAGACCACGCTGGCCGACATGGCCAACTACAAGGCCAAGCGCCGTGATCCGGTGTGCGGCACCTACCGCGACTACTACGTGTGCAGCATGTCGCCGCCGTCCTCGGGCGGCATCGCGGTGGTGGCAACCCTGGGCATCCTGGAGACCTTCAACCTGGGCCTGTACAAGCCGACCGCCATCGACCTCGAAGGCGGCAAGCCGACCGTGATGGGCGTGCACCTGGTGAGCGAGGCCGAGCGCCTGGCCTACGCCGACCGCGACAAATACGTGGCCGACACCGACTTCGTTCCCCTGCCCGGGGGAAGCCCCGACTCGCTGATCAACAAGCCCTACCTGCAAGGCCGCGCCAGCCTGATCAGCCTGACGAAGAGCATGGGCCTGGCCAAGGCCGGCGACCGGGGCGACGTGCCGCTGGGCATCGACAAGACCGAAGAGCACGGCACCACGCACTTCACCGTCGTCGACAAGCAAGGCAACGTGGTTGTGATGACGACCACGGTGGAAAGCACGCTGGGCTCGTTCCACATGACACAAGGCTTCGTGCTGAACAACCAGTTGACCGACTTTGCGCGCAACCCCATCGACACTTCCGTGACCCCGAACGTCAAGTTCGCCAACCGCGTCGCCCCAGGCAAGCGCCCGCGCAGCACGATGGCACCGACGCTGGTGTTCAAGAAGAACGTCGACGGCAGCATGGGCGAGTTCGTGATGGGCACCGGCTCGCCGGGCGGCGGCACGATCATCCAGTACGTGGTGAAGACGCTGGTCGGTGCGCTGGACTGGGGCCTTGATGCCCAGCAAGCCACGTCGCTGGTCGACTTCGGCGCCACCAACACCCCGATACCCGACTCCAACCCCAGCGTCTCGGCGACCAACGTGGGCGGCGAACATCCGAGCATCGATGCGACCAACGCAGGCGCCAACGATCCGCTGGTGAAGGGGCTGATCGCGATGGGCCACACGGTGTCGGTAACCCCGCAATCGAGCGGCGTGAGCACCATCATCCGTACCAACGTGGGCGGCAAGTCGGTGTTGACCGGCGGCGCAGACCCGCGCCGTGAAGGCATCGTGCTGGGCGACACCTTCACGCCTTGAGATTCACAGGGCCGGCGCCGGCCCTGCCTTTCCCCTTCAGTGCTGCGCGAGCACCTCGGCGGCCGGGCCGAGGAAAGCCCGGATCCGCCGGCTCACGTCCTCGCCCTCTTCGTGCAGCACCCAGTGCCCCGCACCTTCGATGCGCTGCAGCTCACCCTGGTCGCACAGGTCGATGCTGGGCTGGGCCATCGCCTGGCCAAGGGCCTGGTCCTGCACGCCCCAGAGCAGCAGCGTGGGCATCGGTATGCGCCCGTCGGCGCGAATGCGCGGGCGATCGCGCATCAGCGCGCGATACCAGTTGAGCATCGCGGTCAGCGCGCCCGGCCGGGCCCAGGCCTCGCGGTACAGCACCAGCTCCGCATCGGAAAAGGCGCCGGGCCGGCTGCTCTGCGTCAGCACCTTGCCGAGTCCGCGAAAGCCGTTGCGGCTCAACAGCAGTTCGGGCAGGCGCGGGATGCGAAAGAAGTGCATGTACCAGCTGCGCAGGCGCTGCCGTCCGGTTGCCATGTGCACAAGCATCACGGCCGGCTGCGGCGCGTTGACGACCACGAGGCGGCTCACCAGCGCCGGCTCGCGCGCAGCCACGCGCCAGGCCACGACACCGCCCCAGTCGTGGCCCATCAGCGTCACCGCCTCACGGCCGGTGCTGCGGATCAGTGCGCAGATGTCGTCCACCAGCGTTTCAAGGCCGTAGGCATCGACGCCCACGGGCTTGTCGCTTTCCCCGTAGCCGCGCTGGTCGGGCACCCAGACGCGGTAGCCGGCGGCGGCCAGCGCGTCGATCTGGCTGGCCCAGCCGCGCCAGAACTCCGGAAAGCCATGCAGCAGCAAGGCCACCGGCCCATCGACCGGGCCGGCCTGCACCACATGAAGACGGATGCCGTTGACCTGGACGAAATGATGTTCACAGGCGTCGCTCATGAGCGCGCTTACTTGGCCAGTTCCGACACCAGCCGGTAGAGGAACTCGCGGCCGTCGTACAGGCGCTGGATCTCGATGCGCTCGTCGAGCCCGTGGGCACGCGCATCCGCCGGCTCCAGGAACATGCCGGTCACGCCGTACATCGGAATGCCCGCGTTGCGCATGAAGCGGCTGTCGGTCGCGCCGGTGCTCATGGCCGGCACCACCGGCACGCCGGGCCACATCTGCTGCGTGAGCGACTCCACCGTCTTCACGAGGTCGCCGTTCAGCGGCGACGCCGGGCTGCGCAGCGGCCGACCGACATTGCGCACCACGATCTTGTCGTTGCCGACCGCCTGGGTCAGCAGGCGCTCGACCTCGTCCGGATCGTCGTGCGGCAGGATGCGGCAGTTGACCGTGGCCTTGGCCGATTGCGGCAGCGCGTTCTCGGCATGGCCGGCCTGCACCATCGTCGCCACGCAGGTGGTGCGGAACTGGGCGTTGTACGCCGGGTTGGCCGACATGCGCTCAATCACCGAGGGATCGGGGTTGCCGGTGCCGATGGCGCGCATGTCGTCAGCCAGCTGGCCGGTGGCAAAAGGCGCACTGCGCGCAAAGTAGGTCTTGGTGACATCCGCCAGCTTGACCGGAAAGGCGTAGTTGCCCAGTCGCTCCAGCCCGGCGGACAGCGCATAGATCGGGTTGCTCTTGGTCGGCACCGAGCTGTGGCCGCCCACGTCGCGCGCTTCGAGCATGTAGGTGGTGTACATCTTCTCGGCCACCTGCATGCGGTGCAGGTTCGGCTTGCCACCGCGCAGTTCACCGCCGCCGCCTTCGTTGATGCCGAACTCGGCCTGCAGCAATTCGGGCTTGTTGCTGATGAGCCAGAAGGCGCCATTGCTGAGTGCATCGCCGCGCTCTTCGTCGGCGGTCAGCGCCAGGATGATGTCGCGCTTGGGCTTGAAGCCTTCCTGCTTCAGTTGCCCCACCACCGAGACCAACGCCGAGGCCATCGCCTTGTCGTCGATGGAGCCGCGTGCCGTGAAGAAGCCACCCGTTTCCTGCAGCTTGAAGGGGTCGGTCTTCCAGTCTTCGCGCCGGGCCTCGACCACGTCGATGTGGGCCAGCAAGAGCAGCGGCTTCTTGCTGCCGTCGCCCTTGAAGCGCAGCACCAGGTTGCCCTTCTTCGGGAAGGGCTCGAAGATCTGGATGTCGCCGGGCGCGAAGCCCGATTCGATCAAGCGCTTTTCCATGGCACGCGCGGCCACGGTGTTGTCACCCACCGAGTGGGTGGTGTTGATCTCGACCAATTCCTTGTAGATATCGTGAAAGCGCTGCTGCTGCGGTGTCAGCGACGGGGGCGGCGTTTGCTGGGCCAACGCACCGGTCGTGCCGGTCATGCCGCCAAGGGCCAGCGACAGGGCGAGCACGGTTCTCGCGGAACGAAAGGAAAACGGCGAACGGGGGCGGGTCTGCATCCTCATGGTCTCTCTCTCCGGTGGTTGTTGTGCCGTCCAGCATAGCAAGCGCCCCGGCCAGCGGGGTGCCGAAGACGGGCACACTCGCGGCCATGCAATGGGACATCTTCTGCAAGGTCATCGACAACCACGGCGACCTCGGCGTCTGCTGGCGACTGGCTTGCCAACTGGCCGCGACCGGCGAGCGCGTGCGCCTGTGGATCGACGACGCGACGGCGCTGGACTGGATGGCGCCTTCGGGCTGCGATGGCGTGCGCGTGATCGACTGGCTCGATAGCGCTGCCGTACAAAGCGCTGCTGCAGAGCCGGCGCCCGATGTGCTGATCGAGGCCTTCGGCTGCGAGCCGGCGCCGGAACTGATCGCGAGGTTCGCCGAAGCCTCGGTTCCCCAAGGGCCGCAGCGGGCCTGGATCAACCTCGAATACCTTTCGGCCGAGCCTTATGTCGAGCGTCTGCACAGACTGCCATCGCCGGTGTTCAAGGGGCCGGGCGCCGGGTTGACCAAGCGGTTTTTCTACCCCGGCTTCACCCCCGCCACCGGCGGCTTGCCAAGGGAGCCTGACCTGATGGAACGACAGGCGCGCTTCGACCGTGCGCAGTGGCTTCAGGCGCAACAGATTCCATGGCAGAACGGCGAGCGCCTTGTCTCGCTGTTCTGCTATGAGCCTCGCGCGCTGGCGGCGCTGCTCGAACAGCTCGCAGCCGGCCCGACACCGACGCGGCTGCTCGTGACCGCGGGCCGTGCTGCGCGGGCCGTCGAAGCCTGCGTTTCAGGTCAAAAAGGGCTGGCACCAACATCCAGCGGCCGCAATGCGCTATCAATTTCATACCTGCCCTACCTCAGCCAACCGGATTTCGACCATCTGCTCTGGGCCTGCGATCTGAATTTCGTGCGCGGTGAAGACTCACTGGTGCGCGCCCACTGGGCCGGTGCGCCGCTGGTCTGGCAGATCTATCCGCAGGGCGACGACGCGCACCACACCAAGCTCAATGCCTGGCTCGACTGGCTCGGCGCCCCGCCCTCGCTGCGGCTTTTTCACCACGCCTGGAACGGCGTCGGCGACAGCCCCCTGCCCATGCTCGAAACACAAGGCGCATGGTGCGAAATTGCCCTGGCCGCCCGCGAACGGCTGCGTGCGCAAGACGATCTGCTCACGCAACTGCGGCATCTGGTCGCCGGAAAAAGCTAAAATAGCGGGCTTTGCGGATTTCGGCCCGGGTCTTTTCGACCCGAGATGCTCTCCGCCAAACCTGCAAAACCGCCGCAAGACATGTACAGCAGGGCCAAACACGCCGGCAAACTTTGCCGATGGCCCTGTGCACCGAGCGGCCAACATCCAGAGAACCTGTTATGAAAATCGCTCAAGAAATCCGCGCCGGCAACGTCATCATGCACGGCAAGGACCCGATGGTCGTGCTCAAGACCGAATACAGCCGCGGCGGCCGCAACTCCGCCACAGTGCGCATGAAGCTCAAGAGCCTGATCGCCAACTTCAACACCGAAGTGGTCTTCAAGGCCGACGACAAGATCGACCAGATCGTGCTCGAGAAGAAGGACTGCACCTATTCCTACTTCGCCGACCCGATGTATGTCTGCATGGACACCGAGTACAACCAGTACGAAGTCGAAGCCGAGAACATGGGCGACGCCCTGAACTACCTTGAAGACGGCATGGCTGTCGAAGTGGTGTTCTACGACGGCAAGGCCATCTCGGTCGAACTGCCGACCAGCGTCGAGCGCGAAATCACCTGGACCGAGCCGGCCGTCAAGGGCGACACGTCGGGCAAGGTCATGAAGCCCGCCAAGATCGCCACCGGCTTCGAAGTGCCGGTGCCGCTCTTCGTCGCGCAAGGCGACAAGATCGAAATCGACACGCGCACCGGCGAGTACCGCAAGCGCGTCTGAGCCTTTACCGGCTTGCCGGTTTACCGGTCGACCACCACCCCGAAAGAGGCTCCGCAAGGAGCCTTTTTTGTTTGTCGGGCGCATCGCTTGCAACGCTGCACAATCCCACAAGTCCTTCTGTCTGGTTTTCTCATGAACAACACGCACGATCTTCACGACAAACGCCTGGCCGACGCCTGGGCCACGCTCCGCGCACATTCCGACAAGGGCCTCCCGCTCGACCCCGATCCGTCGCGCATCGCCTTCGCCGACCCTGAGTTCTTGCTGCGCCGCGAAACACGCGGCATCCGCATGCAGCTCGAGCTGATGAAGCCCGACCTCGAACAGCGTGAGCACGGCATCGAGAACACGGTGGTGGTCTTCGGCAGCGCCCGCTTTCGCAGCGAGGAAGATGCTGCCGCGCTGATCGTGCAGGCTGAAGCCAAGGGCGACACGGTGGCCGCCGAGCGCTGGCGCCGCCTGGCGCGCAGCTCGCACTACTACGAGAAGGCCCGCGCCTTCGGCAAGCTGGTCGCACAGTACAGCAACGGCAAGGAGCCGCAAGACAAGCTCTTCGTCTGCACCGGCGGCGGCCCCGGCATCATGCAGGCGGCCAATCGCGGCGCACATGAAGGCGGTGGCATTTCGGTCGGCCTTGCGATCGCACTGCCGATGGAAGAAGAAGCCAACCCGTACGTCACGCCGGCGCTGAGCTTCAAGTTCCACTACTTCGCGATTCGCAAGATGCATTTCATGATGCGTGCGAAAGCGCTGGTGGCGTTCCCGGGTGGCTTCGGCACGCTCGACGAACTGTTCGAGGTGATCACGCTGGTGCAGACAAAGAAGTCGAAGCCCGTGCCGATCGTGCTGTTCGGCTCGGACTACTGGAAGAAGCTGATCGACTTCGACTTCCTGGTCGACGAAGGCGTGATCTCGCCCGGCGATGTGAAGCTGTTCGAGTACGTCGATGCGCCGGAAGACGCCTGGAGCGCAATCAAGCGTTTCTACAAGCTCTGAGCCGGATCAGTCGTCGCCGTCGTCCACGTCGGGACGCAGCGCCTGCTCGAAGAATCGCGTGAGCGCGCGGGCACGGCGGCGGCGATCGGCCACCGGGTCCGCAGCCGGCCCCATGGCCACCGCATCGTCGGCCACGCCATGCAGCGCATTGAAGAGGATCACGGCCGTCAGGGTTGCGTCTTCCACTTCCCAGATGCCTGCGGCGTCGCCCTGCTTGAGCAGCCCGACGAGCTGCGTGATGACCGCGTTGTCGTTGCGCATGCGCCGGTCTTCGGGCCGGTACTCGTGGAAGACCACGTCGTGCAAGGCGACGTTGTCGAGGTAGGTTTCCAGCCCCGTCTCGACCCAGGCCTTCAGCCGCGCGCGGTATTTGTCGGCGCGGTGCTTGTCCATCGCGTCCTGCAGGCGGGTGCAGAAGGTGTCGACAAAGCGCTGCTGCAGCGCGCCGAGCATGGCTTCCTTCGAGGGGAAGTACAGATAGAAGGTGCCCTTGGCCACCTGCGCACCGGCGGCGATGTCGTCGATGCTGGTGGTGGCGATGCCCTTCGCGATAAAGAGCCGTTCGGCTGCATCCATCAGCGCGGCCGCGCGTGTCTCGGGGGCCTTGGTGCGGCGGCGCGGCACGGCCTCGCCATCGGGGGAAACAGGGACCATGACCGTGCCGCTCTTCGCCATGGACAACCTCAGGCTGCAGCAGTAGCCGCGCGAGCGGCGCCGATGGCCGAACGCACGGACGCCAGATCGAACGGCAGGCCGCGCGGGACCATCACGCGTTCGCCAAGCCACGCCAACGCATCATCGGAATCGGCGAAGGTGCTGGCGGGCACACCGAAGAGTTTTTCAACATTCATCTTGCGGATTTTCTCGTACTGGTCGGCGGGCACCACGCTCGCCATGCCCATCATATGGCGACGAATGTCGGCGCCCCGCTCCTGCAGCCACTGTTTGGCGCTCTGGGCACTGCCTTCGGGATGGACCAGCGCATCGGCATCGGCGAACACGCGCAGGGACACGAAAGGCTCACCGCGGTCGAGCCAGCGGTTCCAGTCTTCGGTGAAGGCCTGCATGCTTTCGAGCGTCTGCAATCCGGCCGAGACGCTGATGACGAGGGGCCACTGACTGAGTTCGTGATGGATCATGGAAAGCTCCTTGGTAAAAATCGAACGAAGCCGCGCGCTGAAGCGCACCGGCACGGATGCGGCGGGCATGGGAAGACGGGGGGCTCAGGCGCGAACGGGCAAGACCGCAGCGCGTGGCCTGACGCTCAGGAGCAGCCCAGCTGCCAGCAAGCCCGCCAATCCGGCGCAGGCCATCGCAACGTGGAAGCCGCCGGCAAGCGCGCCGGTCACGAGCTCGTGTGCCGTGCCGGCATCGAGCGAAGCCAGCGCGCCCAGGTCATGCCGTGAAATGGCCGCCACTGCCGCCTGTTGTGCATCGCGCAGTCCGGCCTGTTCGAGCGCATCGGCGAGCAGGGAAGTGGCGCGCGTGCTCATCAGTGTGCCGAGCAGCGCAATGCCGATCAGCATGCCGGCCTGGCGCAGCGCATTCATGGTGGCCGAGGCCATGCCCGAGCGCTGCGCGGGCACGGACGCCATCACGGCCGTGCTCGTGGCCGGCACCGCAAGGCCCGCGCCGGCGCCGAGAAACACGAACAGGATCGCCAGCAGCACATAAGGCGTGTCAGCCGAGAACAGGGTCAGCAGCAGCATCGAGGTGCCGATGAGCCCATAGCCCGCCACCATCAGCGTGTGCACTTCATACCGCCGCGCCAGGCGGCCGAATTGCGACGCCACGATGCCGGTTGCGACGAACTGCGGCACCAGCCGCCAGCCCGTGTCGCTGGCCGACCAGCCCTGCACCTGCTGCAGGAACAGCGAGAAGAAGAACAGGCTCGCGTACGTCGAGAACCCGAGCACGAACGACGCGAAGTTGGTGACCGAGAAGCGGGCATCGCGGAACAACGCGAGCGGCAGCAAGGGGCGCTCCACGCGCGCTTCCACCATCAGGAACAGCGCGAGTCCAATGACGGCGGCGACCAGCGCGCTCGCGGCGGGTGTCGAGCCCCAACCGTATTCACCTGCAGCAATCAGGCCATAGGTCAAGGCGCCGAGCCACAGCACGCTGAGCACTTGCCCCACCGGATCGAGCGCCGCGTGTTCGGGGTGCGAGCTTTCCTGGATGCCCCAGAGCCCGAGACCCACGGTCAGCAAGCCGATCGGCAGGTTGATGAGGAAGATGCTCTGCCAGCCGGCGTGGTCCACCAGCAGCCCGCCCAGCATGGGCCCGAGGATCAGCGACAGCGCGGTGAACGACGACCAGCCGCCGATCACCCGTGCCCGGCCCGCGGGCTCCGGAAACGCATGCGCCAGCAGCGACAGCGCGCCCGGAATCATCAAGGCGCCGGCCACGCCCTGTACGGCACGCCCGATCAGCAAGGTGAAAAGGCTGCCAGCCATCGCGCACATCGCGGACCCGATGGTGAACACGACCACGCCCGTCAGCCAGGCGCGCTTGCGGCCATAGCGGTCACCGAGCGGTCCCGCCGAGAGCATGAAGGCCGAGAGACACAGCGCGTAGATGTCGATCACCCACTGCAGCCCGGCCAGGTCGGTGGACAGCGCGCGCTGCAACGTCGGCAGCGCGACGTTGACGATGCTCACATCGAGCGTGGCGATGAAGCTGCCGAGATACACCGCCGCCACGAGCGCGAGGCGACGGCGCGGGTCGACCGCCGCCTGAATGTGGGAGTCCATGGACGCCTTCAAGGTCATTGAGGAAGGCGTCGATACTGACTTCGGGTCAGTTAATTGTCAATCAAATGCGAATTGATCTTGTTTGTCGCATGGATTTCACGCGCTCGTCATGTCAGACCTTCAAACCCCAGGTAGCGCGCGCCCCCAGCGCGAGCACGCCACCCACCACCCAGAACACGCCGGCAATGCCGATCAGCGCGCCGAGCGAGCCGAACAGCATCGGCATCGCGACGCTCGATGCGTTGATGGTCATGAGCCGCAGGCCCAGCGCCTCGCCATGTCGCGTGTGCGGCGTGATCTGGTGAAGCATGCTCATCACCATCGGCTGCACCGCGCCGAGTGCGAAGCCGAGCATCACCGAGCACATGCCCATGGTCCAGGCCGAATCGAGCAGCGGATAGATCGCAAACATCAGCGCGGTGACGATCGTCGAGGTCAGGATCACGCTGCGCTCCGACGCACGCGACGCGATCAAGGGCAGCACCACGCGAATAACCGCCGCCGCGACGGCGAAGGCGCCAAGGATCGAGCCGATCACCGATGCGCTGATGCCCCGCTCGTGCCCCAGCACGGGCAGCACGAAGGCGTGCACGTCCCAGCTCGACGACTGCAGCCAGTTCACGAACAGCAGGCGCCGGAACATCGGCTCGCGCAGCAGGTCCCAGGCACGCGTCTGCACGGCCCCCGCGACGGGCGGAGCGCGCGGCGGCTCATGGGCACCCCGTGCAAGCATCCAGCAGACGAGCGGCAGCGCCGCCATCACCACGAAGCAGATGCGAAAGGCCAGCATGTCCGCCGGCCCACGGCCCGCATGGTCGATCAGCATGCCGGCCAGGAAAGGCCCCACGAAGTTGGCCGCGGCAGGCGCGATGGCGAGCCAGCTGAACACGCGCTTGAGCTGCGTCGGATCATGGGCGGACCGGCCCACATGCCGCTGCAGCGCGATGACGGTCGCGCCCGTGGCGCCACCGGTCAGCAAGGCCGAAAGGCACATCACCGGAAACACGGGGAACGCCGCCACCAGCCCCGCGCCGACCACCGCCGCAATCACCGACAGCCACAGCGGCCGCTTGAATCCGTGCCGGTCGGCGAAGCGCCCCGCGGGCAACGCCAGGAACACCTGGGTCAGCGCGAACAGCGAGATCAACACCCCGACCGCTGCCGCGCTGTAGCCTTGTTGCAGCGCCAGCAGTGGCGTTGCGAGTCGCATGCCCGCCATGGTGGCATGCAGGCAAACCTGGGCGCCGATGACGCGCAGCAGTTCGGAACCTTTCACGGGATATCGTCGCCCTCGCTGTCGGCGGTAGGAGGTAGCAGCACCTGCGCCTGCGCTTCGGGCAATGCTTCGACCTTGCGCAACGCCAGACGCATCTGCTTGGCGCGCGTGTCGGCCTTGTCCAGCGTGTCGGAGGCCTTGGCCACCTGCTCCTTGATGCGCGCAACCCATTCGCCATAGCGCTCGAACTCGGTCTTGACCGCGCCCAGCACCTTCCACACCTCGGAAGCCTGCTGCTCCAGCGCCAGCGTGCGAAAGCCCATGTGCAGGCTGTTGAGCATGGCGAGCAAGGTGGTCGGGCCGGCCAGCGTCACGCGGTGCTGCCGCTGGATCGCCTCCATCAGGCCGGGCCGGCGCAGCACCTCGGCGTAGAGGCTTTCGACGGGCAGGAACAGGATCGCGAAGTCGGTGGTGTGCGGCGCCGCGAGGTAGTTGTCGGCGATGGACTTGGCTTCGGTGCGGATGCGTGCCTCGAGCGCCTTGGCTGCCAGTTCGGCACCCGCGGCATCGGCGCGCTCGTGGGCATCGATCAGGCGCTCGTAGTCGTCGCGCGGAAACTTGGCGTCGATGGGCAGCCACACGGGCGCCCCTTCTTCGCCGCGCCCCGGAAAGCGGATCGCAAAGTCGACACGCTGGCCGCTGCGCGGCTTGGTCTCGATCTGCTTGGCGTACTGGTCGGGCGTGAGCACCTGTTCGAGCAGCGCTTCGAGCTGCACTTCGCCGAACACGCCGCGCGTCTTCACGTTGGTCAGCACGCGCTGCAGGCTGCCGACACCGACAGCCAGCGTCTGCATCTCGCCCAGGCCCTTGTGCACCTGCTCGAGCCGGTCGGCCACCTGCTTGAAGCTCTCGCCAAGGCGCGTCTCCAGCGTGCTCTGCAGCTTCTCGTCGACGGTCTTGCGCATCTCGTCGAGCTTGGCGGCATTGGTCTGCTGCAACTGCGCGAGCTGGGTTTCCATGGTCGCGCGCACTTCGGACAGGCGACGCGCGTTCGACTCACTCAGGCCTTGCAGTTGGGTGTTGAGCGTGTCGGCCAGTGTTTTCTGCAGGGAAGCGAGTTGCAGCGCGAAGGCATCGAGCTGTGCGTTCTGGGTGCGCGTGGCCTCTGCGCCCTGCTGCACCAGCGACTGCTGGAAGGTGGCGAAAGCCTGTGCGGTTTCCTGTCGCGCGCCACGCGAGTTGTCCCCGATTTCGCGGCGCAGTTCGCGCTCGGTGCGCTCGTTGGCCGAGCCCATGGCGGCCAGCACGCGCAGCATGTCGCTGTGGTCGGGCGGGGGCTGTCGGCGTGCGAGCAGCCAGATCACCAGCACGAGCTGGACGGCTGCGAGTGCAGCCAGCAAGAGAAGAATCAGGGAAGAGTCCAAGGTCGCGGTATCGGTGCCTGTTTTACTTGTGAGCTGGCGGCACGGGTGTGACAGGCGTCAGCGGGCCCTTGCCGCCAAAGTACGCAATGAGGTTGTCGGCCGCGAGGTCGGCCATGGCGCGGCGCGTGGGCACGGTGGCACTGGCGATGTGCGGCGTCAGCACGACGTTCGGCACGGTCAGCAGGTCGGGATGGACCTTGGGCTCGCCCTCGAACACGTCGAGGCCCGCTGCGGCAATGCGCTTCTCGCGCAATGCAACAGCCAGTGCCGCGTCGTCGACGATGCCGCCGCGTGCGATGTTGATCAGCGTGGCGGTCGGCTTCATCAGCGCGATCTCGGCCGCGCCGATGGTGTGGTGCGAAGCCGGCGAGTAAGGCACCACCAGAACCACATGGTCGGCCGTCTTGAGCAGCTCGTCCTTGCTCACGTAGCTGGCCTTGCATTCGACCTCCAGCGTCGCATCGAGCCGCGAGCGGTTGTGATAGACCACCTTCATGCCAAAGCCATGCGCACCGCGCTTGGCAATGCCCTGCCCGATGCGGCCCATGCCGATGATGCCGAGCGTCGATCCGTGGATGTCGGAGCCCGCGAACATGTCGAAGCTCCACTTCTGCCACTTGCCCGCGCGCAGGAAATGTTCGCTTTCGGTGATGCGGCGCGCCGTGGCCATCAAGAGCGCGAAGCCGAAGTCGGCCGTGGTCTCGGTCAGCACGTCGGGCGCATTGGTGCCGAGCACGCCATGGGCGGCCATGGCATCGACGTCGAAGTTGTTGTAGCCCACCGCCATGTTGGCGCAGATCTTCAGGTCGGGGCAGGCGTCGAGCACCGCGGCGTCGATGCGCTCGCTGCCGGTGGTGAAGGCGCCCTGCTTGCCTTTCAGCTTGGCGATCAGCTGCTCCTTGCTCCAGCTTTCGTCGGCCTGGTTCGACTCGATCTCGAAGTACTGCGAAAGGCGCTCGATGGTTTCAGGAAAGATCGCGCGTGCGACCAGGATCTTTGGCTTGCTCATGATGTTGTCTGCGCTCAACGGAAGAAGATGAAGGTAGAGATGACGAACAGCGGAACCAGAATGGCCACCGACCACGCCATGTAGCCGAAGAAGCTGGGCATGCGAACGCCGCGGCTTTCCGCAATGGCCTTGACCATGAGGTTGGGCGCGTTGCCGATGTAGGTGTTCGCGCCCATGAACACGGCGCCCGCCGAAATGGCGGCCAGCGTGCTGGCGTAGGTGGTCATCAGCGCGACCGGGTCGCCGCCCGCCGTGTTGAAGAACACCAGGTAGGTCGGCGCGTTGTCGAGGAACGAACTGAGCACGCCGGTGGCCCAGAAGTACATCGCCGGATCGGGCTGGCCGTCGGCACGCGTCACGGCCGAGACGATGGCACCGAACGGCCCCTGCGTGCCGGCCTTGAGCATCGCGATCACCGGGATGATGGTCAGGAAGATACCTGCGAACAGCTTGGCCACCTCGGCCATCGGGCCCCACTCGAACTTGTTGTCCGCGTGCACCTTGGGCGAGGTGAGCTTGAAGGAAATCACCGCGATCAGCGCCAGCCCCACGTCGCGCACCAGCCCCGGCAGGCCGACCTCGGTGCCGAACACGTCGAACTGCACCGGAGACTTCCAGAAACCGCTGAGCAGCACCAGCGCCACCACCGCGCCCAGCAGCCAGAAATTGGCGGCGCCGTCGAAGCCGATACCCGGCGTGTCCGGCGTCGGGTCGACCGGCAGCACGCCGTCCTTGCGGTAGTAGTGGCGGTCGATCGCATAGAACAGCGCCAGCAGCACGGCAAGGATGAAGATCGTTTCGGGCAGGATGTTCTGCACGGTCCAGAAAAAGCTGACGCCCTTCAGGAAGCCGAGGAACAGTGGCGGATCGCCCAACGGGGTGAGAGAGCCGCCGGCATTCGACACGATGAAGATGAAGAACACGATCACGTGCACTTTGTGCGTGCGGTTGTCGTTGGCGCGAATCAGCGGCCGTATCAGCAGCATCGAGGCGCCCGTGGTGCCCATGAAGCTTGCGAGCACCGCACCGATTGCCAGGATCGCCGTATTGAGGCCGGGCGCTCCGTGCAGGTTGCCGCGGATATGGATGCCCCCCGCCACCGTGAACAGCGCCGTCAACAGGATGATGAACGGGATGTACTCGGCCACCAGCGCATGCACGAGCTGCGCACCCGTCAGCCCGAAACCATAGGTTGCCGCAAAAGGAAGCAGGAACGCCAGCGTCCAGGCCGCGGATATCTTGCCGTAGTGGTGATGCCAGAAGGAAGGCGTGAGCAGCGGCAGCAACGCGATCGACAGCAGGATGCCGGCAAAGGGAACACCCCAGAGCGGCGAGAGCTGGGCACCGTCGAAGTCGGCGGCCGAGGCCAGGGCGGGAAAGAGCATGGGCAGCACCGCGGCTGCTGTGAGTCGGAGGGTTTTGTTCATGGGTGCCGTACCGTACCAGACCGAGGTCAGGCGGCCGGCTGCTCGATCTCGAACACCTGGCGCAGGTAGGCCAGGTATTTTTCGTCGTCGCACATGTTCTTGGACGGCGTGTCCGACAGCTTGGCCACCGGCTGGTCGTTGCAGTGGATCATCTTGATGACGATCTGCAGCGGCTCGTAACCCAGGTCATTGGTGAGGTTGGTGCCGATGCCGAAGGCCAGCTGGCAACGGCCACGGAACTGCTGGTACAGCTCGATGGTGCGCGGCACTGTCAGGCCGTCGCTGAAGATCAGTGTCTTGGTGAGCGGATCGACCCGGTTGGCGATGTAGTGCGCCAGCATGCGTTCGCCCCACTGGAAAGGGTCGCCGCTGTCGTGGCGGGCACCGTCGAAGAGCTTGCAGAAGTACAGGTCGAAGTCGCGCAGGAAAGCATTCATGCCGTACACGTCGGACAGCGCGATGCCCAGGTCGCCGCGGTACTCGCGCGCCCAGCTCTCGAAGCCGAAGATCTGGCTGTCGCGCAGCCGCGGGCCCAGCGCCTGGCAAGCCTGCAGGTATTCGTGCGCCATGGTGCCCAGCGGGATCAGGCCCAGCTTCATGGCGTACAGCACGTTGCTGGTGCCAGCGAGCTGCGGCAGCCGCGCGCCGGGCACGGCATGCGCAGGCGGCGAGGTCACGGCGCCCAACCGGGCATTCAGGGTGCGCAGGACCTCTTCATGCCAGTCCTTGGAGAAGCGGCGGCGCGTGCCGTAGTCGGCGATCTTCAGGTCGGACAGGCCGGAGTCCTGCAACTGCGCGATCTTGGTTTCGAGACGGCGACGGCCTTCCTCGACATCGGGCTTCTTCTGCGTATTGCGGAAGTACACCTCGTTGACGATCGCCAGCACCGGGATCTCGAACAGGATGGTGTGCAGCCACGGCCCCTTGATGCGGATTTCAAGTTCGCCCGAGGGCTGGGGAATGACGTTGATGTACTTCTCGTTGAGCCGGAAGAGCCCGAGGAAGTCGACGAAGTCGCTCTTGATGAAGCGCATGGACCGCAGGTAGGCCAGCTCGGCATCGCGGAACTGCAGCGAACACAGGCTGCGGAGCTCGTCGCGGATCTGGCCCGCGAACTGCGCCAGGTCGACGCCGGGGTTGCGGCACTTGAAGCGGTACTCGACCCGGGCGCCCGGGAAGTGATGCAGAACGACCTGCATCATCGTGAACTTGTAGAGGTCGGTGTCGAGCAGGCTGTGAATGATCATGGTGCTGTACGCGATGCGGTGCGGTGTCTCAAACTTTCGGCGTCGCATCGATTATCACGGGGCGCGTCGGCCTGTGCCTACGGGGCCTGCCCAGCACGTCCTACCGTGAGGGTGAATTCATGCGGCGACATTGATTTCACGGCGGCACACACAGCCCGCCGAATCAACTTCTCAAAGGAGATTCGCATGAACAAGGACACCATTGAAGGCAACTGGAAGCAGCTCAAGGGCAAGGTCAAGGAGCAATGGGGCAAGCTGACGGATGACGACTTCGACGTCATCGCCGGCAAGCGCGACCAGCTGCTCGGCCGCATCCAGGAACGCCACGGCATCAGCCGCGACGAAGCCGAAAAGCAGGTCAAGGACTGGGAAGGCCGCGACGGCCGCACGCCCGACGCACTCTGGTTCGAAAAGTCCTGATTCAGGCCGGTCACCTCGACCGCCTCGTACCCCCAATTTCAATCACCTCGAAGGAAAAACTCCAATGAAAAAACATCTGCTCATGCTCGCCCTCGCCTCCACCTGTTTCGTTGCCACGCAAGCCAGCGCGATGACCAAGGACGAATACAAGGTCGCCAAGGAAAAGATCGAAGCCGACTACAAGGTCGCGAAGGCGCAGTGCGACACGCTGAAAGACAACGCCAAGGACGTCTGCCAGAAGGACGCCAAGGGCAAGGAAGACGTCGCCAAGGCAGAGCTGGAGCAGCAATACCAGCCGAGCGACAGCCACGCCCGCAAGGTGGCTGAAGAAAAAGTGAAGGCCACTTATGAAGTCGCGAAGGAAAAGTGCGACGACCAGACCGGCGCTGCCAAGGACGCTTGCGTGAAGCAGGCCAAGGCCGATGAAGCGCAAGGCAAGGCCGACATCAAGGCCATGAAGAAGTAATCCTCTCGGCTTGGCCGATGACAAAAGACAGCGGCGCCCTCGGGCGCCGTTTTTATTGGGTCAGACCTTCAAGGAGTCGATGACTTGCTGCAAGGCCTCGGGCAGTTGCACCGGCCGCTGCGTGACGCGGTCCACATAGACATGCACGAAGTGGCCCTGTGCGGCCGCAGTTTCGGCGCCCTCTGCAAATAGCGCGATTTCATAGCGCACGCTCGACCGGCCAGCCTGGGCCACCCGGATGCCCGCTTCCACCGTCTGCGGGAACGTGATCGGCGCGAAGTAGTTGCACTGCGTCTCGACCACGAAGCCGATGGCCTGGCCTTGGTGGATGTCGAGCGCGCCGCGCTCGATCAGCAGCGCATTCACCGCCGTGTCGAACCAGCTGTAGTAGACGACGTTGTTGACGTGGCCGTACATGTCGTTGTCGGCCCAGCGCGTCGGGATGCTGCGGAACGCGCGGTAGCTGTTTCGGTGGTGCGGCGTGGGTTTGGTGGCGGTGCTCATCGCGCGGCATTTTGCCAGCGGCGCCAATACTCGAAGGCCACCTTGAAGGTGCCGACCTGTACTTGCACGGTCTCGGCGATGTCGCTGGCGTAGCCGCCGGCCATGGCAAAGGCGAGCGGCAGGCGGCGCTGCCAGGCCCAGTCGAACACGCGACGGTCGCGCGCCTCCAGGCCGTCGAAGCTCAGCTTGAGGCGGCCCAGGCGGTCGCGCTCGAAGGGGTCGGCGCCTGCGAGGTAGATCACGAGGCCGGGGGAAAAGCGGCGATCCAGTTCGTCGAGGGCGTGTTCCAGCGCGCAGAGGTAGTCGGCGTCACCGCAGCCGTCGGGCAACTCGACATCGAGGTCGCTCGCCTCCTTGCGGAAGGGGAAGTTCTTCTGTCCGTGCATCGACAGCGTGAACACGCTGGGGTCATCGCGAAAGATGCTGGCCGTGCCGTTGCCCTGGTGTACGTCGAGGTCGATCACGGCGACCTTGAGCTGCTGGCCCATGCGGCCGTGCTCCGCCTGCATCAGGCGCGCGGCCACCGCGGCGTCGTTGAAGACGCAGAATCCGCTGCCCTTGTCGGCGTAGGCGTGATGGGTGCCGCCCGCCATGTTGGCGGACACGCCGCCAGAGAAGGCGGCCCTGCAGGCCGCGATGGTGGCGCCGGTGGAGCGGCGCGAGCGCTCGACCATCGCCTCGCTCCAGGGAAAGCCTATTTCACGCATCGCCTGCGGGCTCACGCTGCCGTCGCTGATAGCCGCGATCCATTGGGACGTGTGCACCAGTGCGAGTTCGCCATCGGTGGCTCGCGGCGCCTGGTCCATATCGACGGCCGGCAGCTGTTCGAGCAGGCGATCGCGCAGCAAGGCGTAGCGCGACATGGGAAAGCGGTGCCCGGGTGGCAGGGGCAACACGAACTGGCCGGAATAGAAGGCACGCATGCCCGCATTCTGCGATGCGGGTCCGATTTAGAAGGCGGCCTCTAGATTGCTGCAGGGCAGCAAAAACCCCTTGATCGCAAAACTGAGCTGCCTATACTTGAGGCCATGCTGCACCGCAACATGAACGACGAGGCAGCGCAACGTGAACCGACCGCTCAATCATCCCTTCTGGAGATCTCACATGGCCCTGACCGCTGACCAAATCCTCGCCGCTCAAAAAGCAAACCTCGAAACCCTGTTCGGCCTGACCACCAAGGCTTTCGAAGGCGTCGAGAAGCTTGTCGAACTGAACGTGACCGCTTCCAAGGCCGCTCTGTCTGAAGCCGCCGGCACCGCCCAGGCAGCCCTGAGCGTCAAGGACGCACAAGAACTGCTGACGCTGCAAGCCAGCCTGTTCCAGCCCCTGGCCGAAAAGACCGCTGCCTACAGCCGTCACCTGTACGACATCGCCCAAGGCACCAGCGCCGAGTTCTCCAAGGCCTTCGAAGCCAAGGCCGCTGAAGCCCAACAAGCCTTCGTCGGCCTCGTCGACAGCGCTTCCAAGAACGCACCCGCCGGTTCGGAAACCGCCGTTGCCGTTCTGAAGAGCGCCGTGGCTGCCGCCAACAACGCTTTCGAATCGGTTCAAAAGGCCGTCAAGCAAGCGTCGGATGTCGCCGAAGCCAACTTCAATGCCGTGTCGACGCAAGCCGTTGCCGCCGCAAAGACCGCGACCGCTTCGCGCAAGCGCTAAGCTGCCGACCACCACCAGTTGTCTCCTTGGGTCCTCACGGATCCAATTCAGGGCCTCGTCTTCGGACGAGGCCTTTTTTTGTCCAAAATCCGTCTTCGATAATGCGTGTCTCATCTCAGGAGACTTTCAATGCAGATCGACGGCAAGGTTTTTATCGTGACCGGTGGCGCTTCGGGCCTCGGCGAAGGCGCGGCGCGCATGCTGGCTGCGAACGGCGGCAAGGTGGTGATCGCCGACATGCAGGCTGAAAAGGGCGAAGCCGTCGCACGCGACATTGGCGGCGTGTTCGTCAAGTGCGACGTGAGCCAGGAGGCCGACGGCCAAGCGGCTGTTGCCGCCGCGCAAAAGCTCGGCAAGCTGGCCGGCCTGATCAACTGCGCCGGCATCGCCCCGGCCGAAAAGACCGTGGGCAAGAACGGCCCGCACGCACTGGCCGTGTTCAGCAAGACCGTCACGGTCAACCTGATCGGCAGCTTCAACATGATCCGTCTGGCGGCCGACGCGATGAGCAAGAACGAGCCTGAAGCCACCGGCGAACGCGGCGTGCTGATCTCGACCGCCTCGGTCGCGGCCTACGACGGCCAGATCGGCCAGGCCGCCTACAGCGCCTCAAAGGGCGGCGTGGTCGGCATGACGCTGCCCATTGCCCGCGACCTCGCGCGCAACGGCATCCGCAACATGACCATCGCGCCCGGCATCTTCGGCACGCCCATGCTGTTCGGCATGCCGCAGGAAGTGCAGGACGCGCTGGCCGCCAGCGTGCCCTTCCCGTCGCGCCTGGGCACGCCCGAGGACTACGCCAAGCTCGCCAAGCACATCATCGAGAACGACATGCTCAACGGCGAAGTCATCCGCCTTGACGGAGCGATCCGACTGCCTCCCCGTTGACAGCGGGTTGCTGCGGCGGCTTCGTGCTGCCGGTGCGGTCCAGGCGCTCGTACTGTGCGATCACCTGGGCCCCCAGCAGCACGAGCGTGGCCGCGATTTCCAGGCTCAGCAGCACCACAATGGCCGTGGTGAGCGAGCCATAGACCACGTTGACCTGCGACAGCGTCGAGAAATACCAGATCAGCACGCGCCGCGTGGCCTCCCACAGCAGCGCGGCCGTGATGCCACCCAACAGCGCGTGGCGCAGCGACATCCGGCCGGCGGGCATCACGAGGTAGAGCGAGGTCAGCATGAAAATCTCGCCGCCCAGCCCCAGCAGGTAGAGCAGCAGGCCCGAAACGCCCGACAGCGACCAGCTGCGGCCCAGCAGGTCGACACTCTCCCGCCCCACCAGTTGCAGCGCGCCCGACACCAGCGTGACCAGCAACAGCCCCACGCACAGGCACAGGATGTAGATGTAGGGCATGGCCACCGACACCAGGAAGTGGCGCTTGTGATCGGCCTTGCGGTGATGAAAGATCACCGCCATCGCGCTTTCGAGCACGCTGAAGGCCAGCGAGCTGAAAAAGATCATCGTCACCAGCAGCACCGGCCCCAGCACGTCGCGGTGGTCCAGAAAGCTCGACAACTCGGCCACGATGGCCTTCGACTGCCCCGGCAGCAGCCACTCGAGATACCGGCCAATGGTGCGCAGCAGCTCGGCCTGTTCGATGACGTGCGACAGCGCGATCACACTCACGATCAGCAGCGGCACGATGGACAGCAAGGCGTAGTACGCCACCGCGCCCGCGAGCAGCAGCCCCTGGTTGGCGCGAAATTCCTTGAGCGCATCCCAGACAAATCGGAGCGGGTGGCGCAGCATCGGCGCGGCGTGTTGCAGGGGTTTGGGCGTCTTCATTCGTGGATTCCGGTCGCGGTCAGTATGCCGTCGGCCCGCAGGCGTTCAGCAGCATGCGTATGATTTGCCGCTCTTCGCCTACATGACCATCCCCGCTTCATTCATCCAGGAACTCATCGCGCGCGCCGATGTGGTCGAAATCGTCGGCCGCTATGTGCAGCTCAAGAAGGCCGGCGCCAACTTCATGGGCCTGTGCCCGTTCCACGGCGAGAAATCGCCCTCCTTCTCCGTCAGCCCGACGAAACAGTTCTATCACTGCTTCGGGTGCGGGGTGCATGGCAACGCCATCGGCTTTCTGATGGAACACGCGGGCATGGGCTTCGTCGAGGCGGTGCACGACCTTGCCGGCCAGTACGGTCTTCAAGTGCCAGAAGATGACGCTTCGCCCGCCGAGCGCGCCCGCGCCGCCAGCCAGCGCCAGAAGCAAGCCACGCTGAGCGACGTGCTCGAAAAGGCGGGCGACGCCTATCGCAAGCATCTGCGGCAGGCGCCCGGTGCCATCGAATACCTGAAGGGCCGAGGTGTTTCGGGCGAAGTGGCCAAGCAGTTCGGCATCGGCTATGCGCCGGCCGGCTGGCGCGCGCTGGCCAGCGTGTTCCCCGACTACGACGATCCGCTGCTCGCCGAAAGCGGGCTGGTGATCGTCAACAACGAGGAAGGCCAGCTCAGCGAGAGCGAGGCCAAGCGCTACGACCGCTTCCGCGACCGCGTGATGTTCCCCATCCGCAACGTCAAGGGCGAATGCATCGGCTTCGGCGGACGCGTGCTCGGCGACGAGAAGCCCAAATACCTGAATTCGCCCGAAACGCCCGTGTTCAGCAAGGGGCGGGAGCTCTACGGCCTGTACGAAGCCCGTTCTGCTTTCCGCGACCGCGGCTATGCACTGGTGACCGAGGGCTACATGGACGTGGTCGCCCTCGCCCAGCTCGGCTTTCCGAACGCGGTGGCCACGCTCGGCACGGCCTGCACGACGGAGCACGTGCAAAAGCTCTTCCGCTTCACCGAATCGGTGGTGTTCAGCTTCGACGGCGATGCCGCCGGCCGGCGTGCCGCGCGCAAGGCGCTCGATGGCGCCCTGCCCTATGCCACCGACGTGCGCAGCATCAAGTTTCTGTTCCTGCCGGCCGAGCACGACCCCGACAGCTTCATCCGCGAACACGGTGCAGAGGCCTTCGCACGCTTCGTGACCGAGGCCACGCCGCTGTCGCGCTTCATGCTCGAAGCCGCCCGCGAAGGCTGCGACCTGACCTCCGCCGAGGGCCGCGCGCACATGACCAGCAACGTGCGCCCGCTCTGGGGCGCCATGCCCGACGGCGCGCTCAAGCGCCAGTTGCTGAGCGAGATCGCGACCATGGTGCAACTCGATGCGCCGGCGCTGTCGGAGCTATGGGCCTCCACGCCCGGTCCGCGCAAGGCGGCCGCACCTGCACAACAGCAGCCGCGCCACAGCGAACCCGGCCATGGTGGGGGCGACGACTACTACCCGGACATGCCGCCGCCGCAAGATTACGAGCCGCAGCGCTATGAAAGTAATAGCGCACCACGCAAGTTCGTCAAAGGCAAGGGCAAGCGCTGGGGCGGAAAGTTCGAAGAACCCATCGAACCGCTGCGCGGCCGTGGCAAGCCGCCGAGCCGGCCCGACGTGGCGGTGCGGCTGCTGCTGTCGAACATGGCGCAGTGGGACGCGCTGTCGCACGAACTCCATCTGATGTTGTGCGACCTGCCCGGGTCGCACGGCGCACTGTTCACGTGGCTCGACAGCCAGTTGCACGAGCATGGCGTCCAGCCTTGGGCGGCGCTGCGCGAAGGCATGCGCGGGCTGGATTTCGAGGCATTGGCCGAGCGGCTGATGAACATCTCCGAAGCTGGCCCCGTTCCCGAAGGCGAGGAAGAGCAGCACTTGGCCGACGCCGCCAAGGAACTCACCAGCGTGCTCGACTTCATGCTGGACGACCGCCTCAAGGCCCAGCAAAGCGAGGCCATCGCCGCCGTCGGCAAGGACCCCAAGGCCCTGGAACGCTACAAGGCGCTCGAGGCGCGGCGGCTCGAATTGCGCAACCGCCTGCGGCCGTCCGGTACAGAAACTGCTTGAAATTTCCGCAACACGCTATAATGTAGGGCTTTGCAACTGGCGAAATCCAGGCAAGAGCGACAGCAGCACCTCCGGGCCGACCCCTAGCGCAACGCACTCCAACGGTAAATTCCTGCGGAAAGGGTCAATAACCGCAAGGACTGCATACCAAATGTTCGCCCGACATCTTGCCTGTTGAGGAATTACTTCCTCTTTCCCAATTGTTTTGTCCGTGCCTGTGCACGGGCTGTGGTGGCGTTGTCCAAAGGATGACGCGCCTGTGATCCCGCTTGTTCTTTCTTGCCGTAACGAGGTCGTATGCCCAGTTCAAAGAAGCCTGCCATTTCACTTGCCAAAAGCGTCGCCACCAAGCCCGCAACAGAAAAACCGTTGAAAGCCGGCGCGAAGCCAGCAAATAAGACGGGTGCCGCCGCGTCCAAACCGGCAGCCGTAACGAAAGTGAAAACCGTGCCCACGAAATCGACCTCTCTCGACGATCCCAAAAAAGCTGCCGCCAAGACGGTTGCTGCCGTCCCCGCCGCCAAGAAAGTCGGCCGCCCGCCCAAGGCCGCCGGCGCAGCCGCGCCCGCCACCGGTGCCAAGCGCGGCCGCAAGCCCAAGGCCGGCAATGACGCTCCCGAGAGCGACGTCGATCTGTCGGACATCGAAGAAGACCTGGCCGGCGACGAGCCGGCGGTCGCCACGACCACCGAAGAGAAGGTCAAGCCGCTGCGCATGAAGATCAGCAAGGCGAAGGAACGCGCCTTGATGAAGGAGTTCGGCCTCGACGAGACCGTGCTCTCCGAAGAAGACCTGGCCAAGCGCCGCTCGCGCCTGAAGACGCTGATCACGCTGGGCAAGACCCGTGGCTACCTCACGCACGGCGAAATTTCCGACCACTTGCCCGACAAGCTGGTCGACGCCGAGACCATGGAAGTCGTGGTCACCATGCTCAACGACATGGGCGTGGCGGTGTACGAGCAGACGCCCGACGCCGAAACCCTGTTGCTGAACAACACCGCGCCCACCGCCACCACGGTGGAAGAAGCCGAGGAAGAAGCCGAAGCGGCCCTGTCCACGGTGGACAGCGAATTCGGCCGCACCACCGACCCGGTCCGCATGTACATGCGCGAAATGGGCACGGTCGAGCTGCTGACGCGCGAAGGCGAAATTGAAATCGCCAAGCGCATCGAAGGCGGCCTGATGGCCATGATGGAAGCCATCTCGGCTTCCCCCGCCACCATCGCCGCGATCCTCGAAATGGCCGCAACGATTCGTGAAGGCAAGGTTGTCATCTCGACCATCGTCGACGGCTTCTCGAACCCCAACGAGGCCGACGACTACGTGGCCGAAGAAGACTTCGACGAATTCGACGAAGAAGACGACGACGACGGCAAGGGCGGCTCCAAGGCGCTCACCAAGAAGCTCGAAGAACTCAAGCGCGAAGCGCTCGATCGTTTCGACCGCATCGCCGGCATGTTCGAGAAGATCCACAAGATCTACGAGAAGGAAGGCTACGGCACACCGGCGTACGCCAAGGCCCAGCAGGCCGTGTCCGACGAGCTGATGACCATCCGCTTCACGGCCAAGACCATCGAGAAGCTGTGCGACCTGGTGCGCACGCAGGTCGACGACGTGCGCAAGAAGGAACGCGAACTGCGCCGCATCATCGTGGACAAGTGCGGCTTCCCGCAGGACGAGTTCATCCGCGACTTCAGCGGCTACGACAAGAACGGCAACCGTATCGCGTCGAACCTGCTGAACCTGAAGTGGGTCGAGAAGCAGGCCGCCGCCGGCAAGCCCTGGAGCGCCGTGCTCGCCCGCAACATTCCGCCGGTGCAGGAACTGCAGCAACGCCTGACCGACATCCAGTCGCGCGTGGTGGTGCCGCTCACGCAGCTCAAGGACATCAACAAGCGCATGAACGAAGGCGAATCGTCTTCGCGTGACGCCAAGAAGGAAATGATCGAGGCCAACCTGCGCCTCGTGATCTCCATCGCCAAGAAGTACACCAACCGCGGCCTGCAGTTCCTGGACTTGATCCAGGAAGGCAACATCGGCCTGATGAAGGCGGTCGACAAGTTCGAATACCGCCGCGGCTACAAGTTCTCGACCTACGCCACGTGGTGGATCCGCCAGGCCATCACCCGCTCGATCGCCGACCAGGCCCGCACCATCCGTATCCCGGTGCACATGATCGAGACGATCAACAAGATGAACCGCATTTCGCGCCAGCATCTGCAGGAGTTCGGCTTCGAGCCCGACGCCGGCATCCTGGCCGCGAAGATGGAGATTCCTGAAGACAAGATCCGCAAGATCATGAAGATCGCGAAAGAGCCGATCTCCATGGAAACGCCGATCGGCGACGACGACGATTCGCACCTGGGCGACTTCATCGAGGACAGCAGCAACACGGCGCCTATCGAAGCCGCGATGCAGGCTGGCCTGCGCGACGTGGTCAAGGACATCCTGGACTCGCTCACGCCGCGCGAAGCCAAGGTGCTGCGCATGCGCTTCGGCATCGAAATGTCGACCGACCACACGCTGGAAGAAGTCGGCAAGCAGTTCGACGTGACCCGCGAACGCATCCGCCAGATCGAAGCGAAGGCACTGCGCAAACTCAAGCATCCGTCGCGTTCGGACAAACTGCGCAGCTTTATTGATACGCTCTAAGCCGGTCTCCCGGTATTTCTCTGACGAGGAGGCGCCCGCAAGGGCGCTTTCTTTTTGGGCCTCGACGATAAAAACAATGGAGCACACGACCTCATGAATCCCGATGCAGACAAGCTCTGGCAAGCCCCGCGCTGGGCCCTTGCCGTGTTGCTGGCGGTGCTGGGCATGCTCGGGCCCTTCTCCATCGACACCTACATCCCGGCGTTCTCGGGCATCGCGCGCTCCATCGGCGCGACGCCGGCCGAGATGCAGCAGACGCTCTCGGCCTACCTGTTCGGCTTCGCGTTCATGAACCTGTTCCACGGTGCGCTGTCGGACAGCTTCGGCCGCCGGCCGGTGGTGCTGTGGGGGCTGGCGGTGTTCACGCTGGCCTCGCTGGGCTGCGCGCTGTCGCAGAACATCACGCAACTGGTGTTGTTCCGTGGCCTGCAGGGCCTGTCGACCGGCGCCGGCATCGTGGTTTCGCGCGCGGTCATCCGCGACATGTTCCCGCCGGCCGAAGCGCAACGCGTGATGAGCCAGGTCACGATCTACTTCGGGGTGGCGCCTGCCATCGCGCCCATCGTGGGCGGCTTCCTGTTCGTGCATGCGGGCTGGCATGCGATTTTCTGGTTCCTGGTGGCGGTGGGCGTGGTGCTGTTCGTTGCCAACTACAAGCTGCTGCCCGAAACGCTGCACAAGGACCATCGCCAGCCGTTCCAGGTGCGCCACCTGATGCGCGGCTACCGTGAGCTGTGCTCCGACCCGCGTTTCCTGCTGCTGGCTTTCGCCAGCGGCGTGCCCTTCAACGGCATGTTCCTCTACGTGCTGGCGGCACCGGCCTTCCTGGGCGACCACCTCGCGCTGCAGCCGCAGCAGTTCTTCTGGTTCTTCCTGCTGACCATCGGCGGCATCATGCTCGGCGCGCGCGCCAGCGGGCGCATGGCCGGCAAGGTGGCGCCGAAGCGGCAGATACGCGACGGTTTTCTCATCATGCTGGTGACCTCGGTGGTCAACGTGGTGGCCAACACCTTCTTCCAGGCGCATGTGGCGTGGGCGCTGTGGCCGCTCGCGGTGTTCGCCTTCGGCTGGGCACTGATGGTGCCGGTGGTCACGCTGCTGGTGCTCGACCTGCACCCCGAGCGGCGCGGCATGGCCTCGTCGCTGCAGGCCGTGATCGGCTCCACCGCCAACGGCGTGGTGGCCGGCGCGATCGCGCCGCTGGTGATGCACTCGACGCTCGCGCTCGCGCTCACTTCCACGCTGATGCTGGTCATCGGCCTGGTCGCCTGGGTCTGGCTGCATGACCGCTGGCCCGACATCGGGCGCGGGGTGGCCACCGAAGGCTGAGGCACCGAAAGACAAAGGGTCGTTCGATGCGCCTGGCTTCTTCGCTCCTGACCTATGCGCGCGCCTGGCTGCCGGGCCGCACGACCGTCGATGCCCGCGAGCGCCTGCGTGCCGTGGGTGGCGCAGCACTCGGACTGCTGGTCACCGCGCTGCTGTGCCGCTGGATGGCCGGCGCGCTGGGCCACAACGCCATCTGGCTGATCGCACCGCTGGGCGCCAGCGCTGTGCTGGTGTTCGCGGTGCCTGCCAGCCCGCTGGCCCAGCCCTGGTCGGTCATCGGTGGCAACACGCTGTCGGCGCTGGTCGGCATTGCCTGCGCGAACTGGATTCCCGATCCGGCCTGGGCTGCCGCCGTTGCGGTCGGCGGCGCCATCGGCCTGATGTTCGCGGCGCGCTGCCTGCACCCGCCCGGCGGCGCGGCCGCGTTGCTCGCGGTGCTGACGCACACGACACACTTCTCGTCGGCGCTGTTCCCCTTCCTCACGAACTCGGTGTTGCTGGTGCTCGTGGGCGTGGCCTACAACTCGCTCACCGGCCGGCGCTATCCGCATGTGCAAGTGGCGCGCCCACCGGCCGCCGACGCCCGCTTCAGCCAGGCCGACATCGACGCGGTGCTGAGCCGCTACAACCAGGTGCTGGACATCAGCCGCGACGACCTCGAATCGCTGATCCAGCAGACCGAGCTGGAGTCGTACAAGCGGCGCCTGGGCACGCTGCATTGCGCCGACATCATGTCGGGCCAGCCCGTTTCGGTGGAGTTCGGCACGCCGCTGCAGGAAGCGTGGGCGCTGATGCACGCGCGCCGCATCAAGGCCCTGCCGGTGACCGACTGCACGCGCCGCGTGGTCGGCATCGTCACGCAGGCCGACTTCTTCCGCCAGCTCGACCTGCAGCACCACGAAGGCATTGCGGGCCGACTGCGCGATCTGATTCGCGCCACCCGCACCGTGGTCTCGAACAAGCCCGAGGTGGTCGGCCAGATCATGACGCGCCAGGTGCGCGTGGCCAGCGCCGACCGACCTGTGGTCGAGCTGGTGCCGCTGTTCTCCGAAGGCGGCCATCACCATATCCCCATCATCGACAGTGAGAAGCGGCTCACCGGCATGATCACGCAGTCGGATTTCGTGCGCGCCCTCTACCGTGCCGTGCGGCCGGAGATGTGAAACTTTTCAAGGAGCGCTCATGGCGTGGGTTGTCTTGTTCTTCGCGGGCCTGCTCGAAATCGGCTGGGCCATCGGCCTCAAGTACACCGAAGGGTTCACCAAACTCTGGCCATCGGTCGGCACCGCCATCTCGATGGTGCTCAGCGTGATCCTGCTGGGCTGGGCGATGCGCTCGCTGCCCGTGGGCACGGCCTACGCGGTGTGGACCGGCATCGGTGCCGTGGGCACGGTGATCCTGGGCATCGTGCTGTTTCACGAGCCGGCCAACGCGGCGCGGCTGGTCTGCGTGGGACTCATCGTCGCGGGCATCCTGGGACTCAAGCTCACGAGCCAGGGCTGAGCCCTCGCATCACTCCAGGACCACGTTCGCCTTCTTCACCAGCGCCGCATAGCGTGCTGCCTCGCTGCGAAAGTAGCTGACCGCCTGCCCGGGTGACGTGGGCTTGATGATGTTGCCCTGCTTGTCCATGGCCTCGCGCACGTCGGCACTGGTGAAGGCCGCGACCACCGCGTCGTGGACGCGCTGCACATCGGCCGCCTGCATCTTCGGCGGCCCGATCACCGCGAACCAGCCTTCGATGCTGTAGTTCGGCAAGCCTTGCTCGGCGATGGTCGGAATGTCGGGTGCCGCAGGCGAGCGCGCCGGCCCGCACAGGCCGATGGCGCGCAGCGCACCGCTCCTGATGTGCTGCTGCACGGCCGGCAGCGCGACCACGCCGATCTCGACCTGCCCCGCGATCATGTCGGTCACCATCGGACCGGTGCCCTTGTAGGGAATGTGCCGCGCCTTCACACCGGCTTCGTCCATGAACATCTCGCCCGCCAGGTGGATGATCGTGCCGTTGCCCGACGAGGCGTAGTTGTAGCCCTCGGGCTTCGCGCGCAGCAACGCGACCAGCTCCTTCACATTCTTCGCGGGCAGCTTCGGGTTCACCACCAGCACCAGCGGCGTCGCGCCCACCACGCTGATCGGCGTGACGTCGTTGATCGCGTCGAAGGGCATCTTCTTGAACACTGCCGGGTTGATGACGTGGTTGTTCGACACCATGCCCAGCGTGAGCCCGTCGGGCGCGGCCTTGACGATGGCCGCGGCGCCGGTGATGCCGCCCGCGCCCGGCAGGTTCTCGATCACCACTGGCTGGCCGAAGGCCTTGCCGAGCGCGACCGATGCGGCGCGCACAATGGTATCGACGCCCGAGCCGGCGCTGATCGGCAGGATGAATCGGATGGGTTTGTCGGAGCCCTGCGCGAGCGCGGGACATGCCGCCAGCGCGGCGGCGGCGGCGCCGAAGCCCAGGGCGGTGCGGCGGTTCATCGTGGGAAGAATCCGGGTCATTGTGTTGTCTCTCTTTATGGTTTTGAAGAATCTCTGCGCTCAGCCCACGGCCGCATCGGCGTGCAGCGCGTTCACCTGCTCGTCGGCATAGCCAAGCTCGGCCAGCAGTTCGCGGGTGTGCTCACCCAGCGTCGGTGGATTCAGGCGCACGCCCAGGCGCTGCCCGTCGAGCGTGATCGGGAACAGGGTTGTCTGCGCCATCTGGCCGGCGCGCTCGCCGTCCGGCAGGCGGATGTCCGCCAGCCCGCCGGTGGCCTTCAGGTGTGGATCGTCGTAGAGGTCTTCGGGCCGGGTGATCGGCGCGAAGGGCAAGCCGTGCGCCTCGAAGATGGCGGACAGCTCCGCCGCCGAGCGGTCGGCGAGCCGCAGCCGCAGGTCCGCCAGCAGCGTGGGCCGCAGGCGCACCCGGTCGTTGTTGGTGCCCAGGGCGGCATCGGTCTTCAGGTCGTTGAAACCCATTGCGTCGCAGAACACCTTCCACTGCGCGTCGCTCACCGCGGCCAGGAAGATCTGCTCGCCGTCTTTCACGGTGAACACGTCGTACAGCGCCCAGGCCGAGATGCGTTCGGGCATCGGTGCCGCCGCCTGCCCGGTGATGGCGTACTGCATCATGTGCTGGCCGACCAGGAACACGTTGTTCTCGAACAGCGCCGACTGAACCTCCTGCCCCTTGCCCGTCTCGCCGCGCTGCATCAGCGCGGCGATGGCACCGATGGCGCCGAACATGCCGCCCATGATGTCGTTCACGCTCGTGCCCGCGCGCAGCGGATCGCCTGGGCGGCCGGTCATGTAGGCGAGCCCGCCCATCATCTGCACCACCTCGTCGAGCGCGGTGCGGTGCTCATAGGGGCCGGGCAGGAAGCCCGTATGGTTCACGTACACCAGGCGCGGGTTGAGCCTGCCGAGTGCGGCGTAGCCCAGGCCGTACTTGTCCATGGTCCCGGGTCGGAAGTTCTGCGCCACCACATCGGCGGTGGCGCACAGGCGCAGTGCCGCTTCGAGCCCCCGCGGGTTGCGCAGGTCGAGCGCAATGCTCTTCTTGTTGCGGTTGAACATCGGAAAGAAACCCGCGCCCGCGCCCAGCAGGTGCCGCGTGCGGTCGCCCTCGATCGGCTCGACCTTGATGACTTCAGCCCCCAGGTCCGCGAGCACCATGCCGCAGGTCGGGCCCATGACCATGTGAGTGAACTCGATGACACGGATGCCGGCGAGCGGCAGGCGCCTTTCTTCGGTGGACGCCGCGCTCATGCCACCACTCCAGTCGTGGGCACGAAGGTCTTCGGGAAGCCCGCTCGCCACACGGTGCCCTGCAGGGTCTCGCCGTCCAGCCAACCGGCCACGCGCTGGCGCAGTTCGAGCAGCCCGGGCAAATCGACGCCGGTCGCGACGCCCATGCTTTCGAGCATGAAGACCAGGTCTTCCGTGTCGACATTGCCGCTGGCTCCGGGGGCATGCGGGCAGCCGCCGATGCCCGCCAGGCAGGCGTCGAAGCGCGCGATGCCGACCTCCAGCGCGGCATAGACATTGGCGAGGCCCAGCCCGCGCGTGTCGTGGAAGTGGCCGCACCAGAGGCGGTCGCCCGCGATGCGCAACGCGCGCTCGAACAGGCTGCGAACCATCGCGGGATCTGCATAGCCGACGGTGTCGGCAAGGCTGACGCGATCGGCCCCCGCATCGAGCAAGGCCTGCATCAGCCGCAACGCCTCGCCCGGCGCGACATGGCCCTGGATCGTGCAGCCGAAGGCAGTGCCGACACCGCCTTCGATCAGCGTCTTCGAGCCGGCCGCGTCGCGCGCAGCCCGGATGCGGCCGACCTCGGCCACCACCTCGTCGGGCGTCTTGCGCAGGTTGGCAAGGCTGTGCGCGTGGCTGGCCGACAGGGGCACGACCATCAAGTCGGCCTCGCCGTCGATCGCCCGCAGCGCGCCCTTCAGGTTGGGCACCAGCACCGACGCGAAAAGACCTGGCAGCGTCTTCGCATACGCCAGCAGTTCGGCGGTGTCCGCCAGTTGCGGCAGCAGGCGCGCCGGCACGAAGGAGCCGACCTCGATCTCGCGCTGGCCCGCCGCGTGCGCGTCGCGGATCCATTCGAGCTTGTGCGCTGTGGGCAGGGTCCGCGCGATGCTCTGGAGGCCATCGCGCAGCCCCACTTCGCGGACGACCGCGCGGAGCGGCAGGAAGGCGTGAATCAAGACTTTGTCTCCGTCGTGAGGGGTACGGCGCCGATATTAGAAGTTCCGATTCGACCTAGAAGGTACATTTCGGAAGCCATTTGCTTCCCAAACGGAACATCATGCGAGACCTCGACCTGACCACCCTGCGCCTGTTCGTCTCCGTCTGCGAAACCCGCAGCATCGCGCGGGCCGGCGAACAGGCCAGCATCGTGGGCTCGGCGATCAGCAAGCGCCTCGCCCAGCTCGAAGACACCGTCGGCACGCCGCTCCTGCTGCGCAAGCGCCGCGGCGTGATGCCGACGCCAGCCGGCGAGACGCTGCTGGAACACGCACGCGCGATGCTCGGCAGCGCGAACCGCATCGAGCGCGACATGGCCTCCTATGCCGGCGGCGCGCGCGGGCATGTGCGCATCCTGGCTTCGGCCTCCGTCATGGCCGAATCGCTGGCCGAGGACGTGGCCGACTTCCTGAAGAACCCTGCGCACCGCGACATCCGCGTCGACATGGAAGAGCGCGTCAGCCCCGAGATCGTGCGCGGCATCCGCGAGGGCAGCGCCTCCATCGGCCTGTGCTGGGACGCCGCCGACCTGGAAGGGCTGGAGCGGCGCGACTACCGCTCGGACCACCTGGCCATCGTCTCGCACCCGACGCACCCCGTGGCCCGCCACGCGCAGGTGCGCTTCGAGGAAGTGCTCGGCCACGAGTTCGTCGGCATGCCCGCGCTGAGCGCCGTGCAGCTGATGCTGGCACGCGAGGCGGCCGTCGCGGGCAAGCCGCTGGTGTACCGCGTGCTGGTGTCCAACTTCGACGCGGCGCTGCGCGTGGTGCGCGCCGGGCTCGCGATCAGCGTGGTGCCTGCGGAAGTTGCACGGCCCTTTACCGATGCCTTCGGGCTGCGATTGATGCCATTGACCGACGCCTGGGCGCGCCGGCGATTTGCGATCTGCTTTCGCGGCGAAGCGACGCTGTCGCCGTCGGCGCAGTTGCTGGTGGCACACCTCGAGCGCTGCGCCACGGACCGGCTTGCAGAGGGGCCGCATCGCACGTGATTCGACCGAAAACAGAAACGATCCATTGCATCAGAGGTGGTTTTTGTTTCGTTTCAGGAAATCTAACATTCGGTCTGTTCGTGCTGTCACGCATTCCATCCTTCAACGAAAGCCCGCCATGTTCCGCAGAGCCCTGATTTCCGCCGCCGCCCTCGCCACCACGCTGAGCCTCGCCCCCTTGGCCGTTCAGGCTGCCCAGGCCACCGAACCGCTCAAGCTCGACGTGTACAACCCTGGCGCCAAGTCGATGTTCCCGGTGTCGTCCGAGCTGGTCACCGGCCAGACCGACGCGGTGCTGATCGACGCGCAGTTCCAGCGCAACGACGCCGAGGCGCTGGTGCAGAAGATCAAGGCCAGCGGCAAGAAGCTGACCACGGTCTACATCAGCCACAGCGACCCTGATTACTACTTCGGCCTCGACGTGATCCAGGCCGCCTTCCCCGACGCGAAGATCGTCGCCACGCCGCAAACCGTGGCCGCCATCCAGGCCTCGAAAGACGGCAAGCTCGCACACTGGGGCCCGATCCTCAAGGACAACGCGCCCAAGGCGCTGGTCGTGCCGCAGCCGCTGGCCGGCGACAGCCTGACGCTCGAAGGCCGCAAGATCCAGATCGTCGGACTCGACAGCCCCACGCCCGAGCGCACCTTCGCGTGGATTCCGTCGATCAAGGCCGTGGTCGGCGGCATCCCCGTGTCGGCCAACATCCATGTGTGGGTGGCCGACACGCAAACGCCCGAATCGCGCCGCGACTGGATCAAGACGCTGGGCCGCATCGAAGCCCTGCACCCCAAGACCGTGGTGCCCGGCCACTATCTGCCGAACGCCAACGGCTCGGCGCCGTACACGGTCGCATCGGTGAAGTTCACGCGCGACTACCTGAAGGCCTTCGAGGTGGAAGCGCACAAGGCCAAGGACTCGGCCGCGCTCATCGCCGCGATGAAGAAGCGCTACCCGAAGCTGGAAGACGCCTCGTCGCTCGAGTTGGGCGCCAAGGTCATCAAGGGAGAAATGAAGTGGCCGCAGTGAACGACACCGCGAACGCGGTCACGCTGCACTACATCTTCGATCCGCTGTGCGGCTGGTGCTATGCGGCCGCGCCGCTGGTCGAAGCGGCACGCGGCGTGCCGGGCCTGAAGGTCGCGTTCCACGGCGGCGGCATGATGACCGGCGCCAACCGCCGCGCGATCACGCCGCAGTGGCGCGAATACGTGATGCCGCACGACCGCCGCATCGCCGAAATGACGGGCCAGCCCTTCGGCGAAGGCTACTTCGAGGGGCTGCTGCGCGACACGGGCGCGGTGATGGACTCCGAACCGCCGACCACCGCCATCCTCGCGGCGGAGACGCTGCGTGCGGGCGGTGGCCTGGACATGGCGCATCGCCTGCAGCGCGCGCACTATGTCGAAGGTCGCCGCATCGCCGATGCGGATGTGATCGTGGCACTGGCCGTCGAACTCGGCTTCGATGCCGAGGCCTTCGCTGCTTCGTTCAAGCAACTATCGGGCGAAGCGACCACAAAGCACATCGCCGAAAGCCGCCAGTTCCTGCAACGCGCGGGCGGCCAGGGCTTCCCGACCTTCGTGCTGACGCAGGCCGACGGCAATGCGGGGCGCGTCGACATCGGCCCCTGGCTGGGCCGGGCGGAGGAATGGAAGGCGAAGTTGGCCGAGTTCGTCGGGCCATCGCAGGCGGTGGCCACGGCAAGCGCCGATGCAACGCCGCCGATGTGCGGCCCCGACGGCTGCGCGATCTGAAGGCTTCTTCCTAGCGCGCCACGCCCAGCAGTCGGTCGAGCACCTCGGGCTGCGTGCGCAGCACCGCCGCCTTGTCGGTGTGCACGATGGTCCCGTGGTCCAGCACCACCGCTTCGTCGGAGATCGCAAGAATCGCCTGCGGGTGCTGCTCCACGATGATCGCGGCCAGCCCTTCGTCCTGCGTGATGCGGCGGATGGCGCGCAGCAGCTCTTCCACGATGATCGGCGCCAGCCCTTCGAGCGGTTCGTCGAGCAGCAGCAGCTTCGGATTCAGCACCAGCGCGCGGCCCACGGCCAGCATCTGCTGTTCGCCGCCCGAGAGCTGCGTGCCCAGGTTGGTCTTGCGTTCGGCCAGGCGCGGGAACATCTCGTAGACGCGCTGCGGATTCCACTTTCCTGGCCGCTCCACCGCCGTCAGGTTCTCGTGCACCGTGAGCGACTTGAAGATGTTGCGCTCCTGCGGCACCCAGCCGATGCCGGCCGTGGCGCGCTGGTGCGGCGCCAGCTTGTGCAAGGCCTGCCCACCGAGCGAGATGGTTCCGCCGTGCTGGCGCGTGGCGCCCGCCAGCGTGTTGATCAACGTGGTCTTGCCGGTGCCGTTGCGGCCCAGCAGCGCCAGCGTCTGGCCTTCGCCGAGCGTGAAGGCCACGTCGTGCAGCACCACGGCTTCGCCGTAGCCGGCGCTCAGGTTCTCGATGCGCAGCAGTTCAGACATGGGCGTTTTCTCCGTGGCCCAGATAGACCTCTTTGACCTTCGGATCGTTGGCGATGGTTTCGGGGTCGCCCTCGGTCAGCAGCGTGCCGTTGACCAGCACCGTCATTCGCGTGGCGAAACTGAATACCAGGTCCATGTCGTGTTCGATCAGCAGCACCGACACGTCGGCCGGCAATGCGGCCACGGTCTGCAGCAGCTCTTCGCGCTCGCCGGCCGGCACACCCGCAACAGGTTCGTCGAGCAGCAGCACGCGCGGCTCGCAGGCCAATGCAATCGCGATCTCGAGCAGCCGACGCTTGCCGTAGGCCAGATGCTTGACCTGCTGCTTCGCCACATCGCTCAGATGGAACTGTTCGAGCAGCTGCGTCGCACGCTCGGCCACTGCCGTGCTGGCGCCGAGCGGCCGCCACCATTGCGCACCGATGCCCTGGTGTTGCGACACCACGAGCGCCAGCGTTTCCAGCGGCGTCATCGAGTCGAACAACTGGTTGATCTGGAAGGTGCGCACCAGCCCGCGCGCCACACGCTTGTGCGGCGCCAGGTTCGTGATGTCCTCGCCGAGCAGCGTGATGCGGCCTTCGCTCGGCGTGAGCACGCCGGTCAGCTGGTTGATGAGCGTGGTCTTGCCCGCGCCGTTGGGACCGATCAGCGCATGGCGTGCGCCGCGCTTGAGGTCCATCGTCACGTTGTTGGTGGCCGTGATGCCGCCGAAGCGCATCACCAGCCCGTGGGTCGAGAGAACGGTGTCGGTCATGCCGCACCGCCCTTCTTCTTGCCGGCACCGAACCATGTCCAGGGCTTGAACAGCCGTTCGCGCCCCACGAGCACCAGCAGCACCAGGATCAGGCCGATCCAGAACATCCAGTACTGTGGCGTCACGGCCGACAGCCAGGTCTGCAGCAGCTTGAACACGATGGCACCGGCCACGCCGCCATAGAGCCAGCCCACGCCACCGATCACCAGCATCAGCAGCACGTCGGCCGAGCGGTCGAAGGCCAGCACGTCGAGCGAGGCGAAGCCGGTGGTCTGCGCCAGCAGCGCACCCGCGGCACCGGCCACGCCGGCCGCGATGGTGTAGACCGTCGCGAGCCGCGACACCACCGGAATGCCGATGGCCATGGCGCGCAGGCGGTTGTCGCGAATCGCCTTGAGCGTGGCACCGAACGGCGAATGCACCAGCCGGCGCATCAGCAGGAACAGCACCAGCATCACGGCCAGCGAATACCAGGCGGCCGTGCGGCCGTAGAGGTCGAAGTCGAACAGGCCGAGCACCGGCCCCATCACCACGCCCTGCAGGCCATCGGCACCGCCGGTGAGCCAGTCGAGCTTGTTGGCGAGTTCAAGCAGCAGCAGTGCGGTGCCGAGCGTGACCATCAGCCGCGTGAGGTCGCTGCCGCGCAGGATCGTCACGCTGGCAATCAGGCCCAGCACAGCCGAGAGCACCGTCGCCACCACCAGGCCCACGGTCGGGTCGGGCATGACGAGCTTGGCGAACAGCGCCGCCGCGTACGCGCCGAAACCGAAGAAGGCGGCGTGGCCCAGCGACACGATGCCGGTGTAGCCAAGGATCAGGTCGAGCGACATCGCGAACAGCGCGACGATGGCGATTTCATTGACCAGCAGCGAATGCGAAGGCATGACGAGCGGCAGCGCGAAGGCTGCGGCCCAGACCACGAATTCGAGCGGGCGCCAGCGCGCCTTGCGCAGGAGGGCCGACTGGAAGTCGGCAGCGGAAGGTGCGCTCATCAGCGGCCTCCTTTGCGCGTGAACAGACCTTGCGGCCGCCACATCAGGATCAGGATCATCAGCAGGTAAACCGTGAAGGCGCCCATCTTCGGAATGAAATACTTGCCCGCCACGTCGGCAATGCCGAGCAGCAGCGCGGCCGCGAGCGGCCCGGTGATCGACGAAGTGCCGCCGACCGAGACCACGATCAGGAAATAGATCATGTACTTGAGCGGGAAGGTCGGGTCGAGCCCGAGAATTTCCGCGCCCAGCGCACCGCCCAGGCCCGCGAGGCCCGAGCCCACGGCGAAGGTCAGCAGGAAAACGATGTTGACGTTGATGCCCAGGCCTGCCGCCACGCGCGGATCGTCGACCGCAGCGCGCAGCCTGCTGCCAAAGCGGGTCTTCGACAGGATGAGCTGCAACACCACCGTGAGCACCGCGCACACGCCGATGATGAACAGGCGGTAGTGCCCCATGCCCAGCATGAAAGCGCCGTCGCCGAACTCGCTGCGCCCACGCAGCCATTCAGGCAACTGCACGTTCTGCTGCGACGAACCCACGAAGTAGTCGATGGCGGCCACCGCCATGAAAGCAAGGCCGATGGAAAAGAGCACCTGGTCCAGATGCGACTTGCCGTACATCGGCCGGTAGAGCGTGCGTTCGAGCAGCGCCCCGGCCAATCCGACGACGATGAACGCGAGTGGCAGGCAGGCCAGGAACGGCAGGCCCAGCTTCTGCATCGCGAACACCGTGAGATAGCCGCCAGCCATGGCGAAGGCGCCGTGTGCGAGGTTGATGAAGTTCATCAACCCGAGCGTCACGGCGAGCCCCACGGCGAGCACGAAGAGCAGCATGCCGTAGGCGATGCCGTCGAAAAGAATGGTCAACATATCAGTGGTTCGTCAGGCTGCTGCATGGGTCGTTTGGAGTGCTGCTGTTCGGGGCGAGTGCGAATGACACCAGGAGCTCCCCTCCGCGAATGTCCCCCGCTTCGCTCCTCCTTTATTTCGCTGCGGGGAGCACCTGGTGTCATTCGCACATGGACGCGCCGCTGGTGTATCGCCGATCAACCACCGCTCTGTCCAACGCTCGCGCTGATACGGGGCTCTTTTTCGCGAAATAAAGGAGGAGCGAAGCGGGGGACATTCGCGAAAAAGAGCACCGTGTCGGCGGGAGCGTCGCCCTGAACAACAGCGCCCTGAACAAGAGCCCCTCAGAAACAAAGAGCGCAGCCTTACTTCGTCTTGCCCGGGTCCTTCACGCTCTTGATCACATCGAACTCGACGTTGTAGAGCTGCCCGTCCTTCTTCTCCACCTTGCGCAGGTACACGTCCTGCACGATGTCGCGCGTCTGCGCATCGATCAGCACCTGGCCGCGCGGGCTCTCGAAGACCTGGCCCTTCATGGCCGCCAGCAGCGCATCGCCGCCGCCCTGGCCCTTGGTGGTCTTGAGCGCTTCGTAGATCACGCGCATGCCGTCATAGCCACCCACGGCCATGAAGTTGGGGCGCATCTTCGGGTTGGCCTTCTGGAAGGCCTCGACGAATTTCTTGTTCATCGCCGACGGATGTGCGGCCGAGTAGTGATGCGAGGTCACCACACCCAGCGCGCCGTCACCCATGTCGTTGAGTTGATCGTCATCGGTTACGTCGCCGGTGGCGATCAGCTTGATGCCGGCCTTGTCCATGCCGCGCTCCAGAAACTGCTTCATCACGGCCGCACCCGCGCCCGAAGGCACGAAGACGAACAGCGCGTCGGGCTTGGCGTCGCGCACCTTCTGCAGGAACGGCGCGAAGTCGGGGTTGCGCAGCGGCACGCGCAGCTTCTCGATCACCTTGCCGCCGTTCAGGATGAAGCGCTCGCTGAAGAACTTCTCGGCGTCGTTGCCGGGGCCGTAGTCGGCCACCAGCGTCACCACCGTCTTCACGCCGTTCTTGGGTGCCCAGTCGCCCATGGCAACCGACACCTGCGGCAGCGTGAAGCTCGAACGGATGATGTAGGGCGATGCCTCGGTGATGCTCGACGTGGCGGCAGCCATCACGACTTCGGGCGTCTTCGATTGGGTGGCGATGGGCGCCACGGCGAGCGCCAGGGGCGTCAGACCGAAGCCGGCCAGCACGTTGACCTTGTCGTTCACCACCAACTCTTGCGCCAGTCGCTTGGTCACGTCGGGCAGGCCGGTGTCGTCCTTGACGATCAGCTCGACCTTCTTGCCGGCGACGGTGTCGCCGTTCTGGGCCATGTACAGGCGCGCGGCGGCTTCGATCTGGCGGCCGGTGGAGGCCGACTGCCCCGTCATCGGCAGGATCAGGCCGATCTTGAACTTGTTGTCCTGGGCATGGGCCAGGGACATGGAAAGCGCAAGCGCCGAGAGGGCTGCGGTCTGGATGAGATGGCGCCTTTGCATGGAAATCTCCTTATTGGGGCGGGAAACGGAACCGGGGCTATTTTCAACACTTTGCAACATTCGGCGGAGCAGGCAATCACCTACCCAGCCCCTGCCGCGAGGCTTTGTTGCGCGATCAACAAATGAACTGCGCGATCATCGCGCAACGCTGTCTTTGTCTTGAAAGAATCAGCTGTCGGCGCGGTACGCGGAGTCCAGCGTGAGCGTACCCACTGCGCGTGACACACAGGCGCAGATGCGGGTGGTCGCCTCTTTTTCGTGCGCGCTGAGGAACACGTCGCGGTGGTCGATCTCGCCGTCGACCGCGATCACGTCCATGGCGCACAGGCCGCATTCGCCGCGCTTGCAGTCCCACAGCGTCTGCACACCGGCCGCGTCGAGCGCTTCGAGCAGGGTGCAGTCGGCCGGCACGGTGATCGACAGGTCGTGCCGGGGAATGCGCACCTGGAACGCTTGCGTCGCCAGGCGACCGCTGCTGCCGAAGGTCTCGAAGCGCAGGTCCGCAATGGGCCGGCCCGCGGCATGCCAGGCGCGCTTGACGGCTTCGAGCATGGGCACCGGGCCGCAGGTGTAGAGCTGGCCGCCGGGCGGCAGCGCGGCGATGGCGGCGGCAAAGTCGATGGGGGCTGAGCCCTCATGCGCCGCCACGCCCTCGCCCAGTGCTTCGCGCAGGTGATCGAGATAGCCGAACTCGCCGGCATGGCGCGCGCCGTAGAGCATCCGCACCGGCACGCCGCTGCGCCGCGCATGGGCACCGAGGCGCTGCGCCATCAGCACCAGCGGTGTGATGCCGATGCCGCCCGCCACCAGCAGGTAGCCGGGGGCCGACAGGTCGAGCGCGAAGTGGTTCTGCGGTGCGCTCACCTGCAGGCGGTCGCCCACGGCCAGCCGCCACATGGCGAGCGAACCGCCACGGCCGTCGTCGAGCCGCTTGACGGCGATGCGCCAGCACTGACCGTCGCCCTCGCCGACCAGCGAATACGAGCGGGTCTGCACGCGGCCCTGCGCCGTCATCACCTGCACCTGCAGGTGGGCGCCGGGCTCGTAGGTCGAGGCAAAGCCCGCATCGGGCCGCAGCTCGAACTCGCGCACGGTGGGCGTGACATCGCGCAGCGCAACGACCTGCGCCTGCATCCATTGAAGATCGCTTTTCATCGGGGGAACACCCACAAACAGGGAAAGGAAGACGGTCGATCAGCCGCGCCGGCGGATCAGTTGCACGCCGGGCAGCGGGCGCTGCTCGGCGGTGGGCGTGCCATGCAGCGCTTCGCGCAGGTTGCGCCGCGCGATGCGGCTGTGCTCGCGCATCAGCGCCTCGGCGCGCGAGCCTTCGCCGGACTCGATGGCGTCGAGCACCTGCACGTGCTGGTCTTGCGCGATCACGAGCATGTCGCGCGCGGCCGGCGAATTGGCCTGCACGATCACGAAGCCCGAGGGCGAGGCGAACGGCAGGTTGATCACGCGATCCAACTGCTGCGCGATGACGGGGCTGCCTGCCATTTCGCAGAGCAGCGCATGAAAGCGCTCGTTGTGCGTCACGTAGCGCGAGAAGGCCGCGTCGTCGAGCGCGGGCTCGCGCAGCAACTCGTCGATGCGCGTGAGGCAGGCGCGCGCTTCGCGCAACACCACGGGCGCCGCGCCGCGCTCTGCCGCGAGCCGTGCGACCAGGCCTTCGAGCGTGCCGCGCAGCTCGATGGCGTCGGCCACGTCGCGCTCGGAAAAAGTGCGAACGGCATAGCCGCCGTTGGGCAGCGCTTCGAGCAGGCCTTCCTGTTCGAGCCGCATCAGCGCGGTGCGCACCGGCGTGCGCGACACGCCGAGTTGCTCGGAGATGGCGACCTCGGCAATGCGCGCGCCACCGGGCAGGTCGCCCGCAAGGATCATTTCGCGCAACCGCAGCTGGGCCTTCACGGCCTGCGAGCTGCCGCTGTCGCCGGGCTCGACGGGGGAGACGGCGGCGGCCTTCATGCCGTTTGCGACTCGACAGGACGAATCGGAATCGTGGCGCGCTCGGGCTTTTCCTTCTCGACCATGCGGTCGATCAGCCGGCGCGCCCACATCGAACCGGCGTCGATGTTGAGGTTGTAGAACTGGTGGTCGGGATGCTCGTCCATCGCCTTCTGCTGGGCTTCGAGCACGATTTCGTCCTCGCGAAAGATGCCGGCCACGCCCTCGCGCAGCTCGTGCGTGAGGCGCTGCTCTCCGATGCAGTAGTTGCGCGCGAAGGCCCAGAAGTAGAGGCAGGTCTTGTCGGTCTCCGGCGTGATGGTGTTGAGCACATAGCCGTTGACGCCCTTGCTGCGGTCGCCCGGATCGCCGTCCTTCGGCACCGCACCGCTGCCCGCCTCGGCCACGCCGACATCGATGTTCACGGTGCACGGGCCTTCGAAGCGAATGATCTGCCAGCGGTCGACCTTGCCGGTGTAGCCGCGCGCATGGCGGATCTGTCCGCCCCAAAACGGCGGTGCATCGATGCTCTCCATCCAGCGCGTGACAGTGGCCGAACGGTCGCCGTGCGTCGCGACGAAAGGCGCCTCGGCCACTTCGCGATTGCCGATCGACGAGCCGTGCACGAAGGTCTCGTGCGTCAGGTCCATGAGGTTGTCGACCACGAGGCGGTAGTCGCAGTTGACGCGGATCATCTTGCCGTCGCCGGCCCAGGCGGGGTCGTCGTTCCAGTGCATGTCGGGCACCAGCGCCGGGTCGGCCTTGGCTGGGTCGCCGGGCCAGATCCAGACGAAGCGGTGCTTTTCGACCACGGGAAAGCTGCGCACGCAGGCCGAGGGGTTGAGCGTTTCCTGGCTCGGCATGTGGATGCAGCGCCCCTGGCTGTTGTAGACGAGGCCGTGGTAGCCGCAGACCAGCTCGTCGCCTTCGAGGCGGCCCAGCGACAACGGCATCAGCCGGTGCCAGCAGGCGTCTTCGAGCACGGCGACTTGCCCGTCGGTGCGGCGGAACAGCACCACTTTCTGGTTGCAGATCGTGCGTGGCAGCAGGGCATGACGCACTTCGACGTCGTAGGCGGCGGCGTACCAGGCGTTCAGTGGAAAGGCGGTCGTGGGCGTTTTCATGAATACCCAATGTATACAGAAAATAGAAAAATTCCAGCTTAAATCGCCAATTCAAGGGTAAATACCCAGATCACTGTATACAAACAAGTCAACTCCGAAGGCTTTACGATTTGCCGTTCGTTCCCCAGCCACGACGGAGTTCATCCATGTCCCAGCACGCCGCCCTGCCCGCCCGTTACGACCACGTGGGCAGTTTCCTGCGCCCCAAATACCTGCTCGAAGCGCGCGAGCAGAAGGCCAAGGGCGAGATCACGCCCGAGCAACTGCGCAAGGTCGAAGACCAGGCCATCACCGAGATCGTCAAGTTCCAGGAAGACATCGGCCTCAAGAGCATCACCGACGGCGAATTCCGCCGCACCTACTTCCACATCGATTTCCTCGACCAGCTCGGCGGCGTGAAAACCGACATTCCGGTCACCATCCGCCGGCCCGACGGCACCGAGGAACTCGCACCGCCCGCGATGCGCGTGATCGACAAGGTGCGCCACGTCAAGGACATCCAGCTCGCCGACTTCCAGTACCTCAAGAGCCAGGTCTCGGCCGGCCGCACGCCGAAGGTGACGATTCCCTCGCCGACGATGCTGCACTTCCGTGGTGGCCGCGCCGGCATCAGCAAGGACGCGTATCCCGAGCTCGACCCGGTGTTCTACGACGACGTGGCCAAGGCCTACGGCGACGAACTGCGCTCGCTGGCCGCCGCCGGTTGCACCTACGTGCAGATGGACGACACCAACCTTGCCTACCTGTGCGACGAGCACATGCGCGAAGCCGCCCGCAAGCGCGGCGACGATCCGAACGAACTGCCGCACCGCTACGCCGCCTTCATCAACAAGGTGGTGGCGCAGAAGCCGCCGGGCATGCTGCTGGCCATGCACCTGTGCCGTGGCAACTTCAAGAGCACGCACGCCGCTGCCGGCAACTACGAGCCCGTGGCCGAGGCGCTGCTGAAAGAGATGGACCTCGACGCCTACTTCATGGAATACGACGACGCCCGCTCGGGCGACTTCAAGCCGTTGCGCTTCCTGCCCAAGGGCAAGACCGTGGTGCTGGGCCTCGTGACCACCAAGTTCGGCCAGATGGAAGACAAGGACGAACTCAAGCGCCGCATCGAGGACGCCGCCAAGTACGTGCCGCTCGAACAGCTCGCGCTGTCGCCGCAGTGCGGCTTCTCGAGCACCGTGCACGGCAACAACATCGCTGTGGAAGCGCAGCGCAACAAGCTGCGGCTGGTGGTCGAGACCGCACAGGAGGTCTGGGGCTCGACCTGAGGCGCCGTTTCTGGTGAAGTCGGGGGCATGACGACTCACATCTATTCCGGCCCCCTCAGCATGTTCGGCGCCAAGGTCGAGATCGCGGCGCGCGAAAAGGGCGTGGCCTTCGAACTGGTCATGGTGCCCTTCATCAAGGACGACGCCTACGAGCCCAAGCACCCCGAGGTGCTTCGGGTCAACCCCGTCAAGCAGCAGGTGCCCGTGCTGGTCGACGACGAGGTGGCGCTGTTCGATTCGACCCAGATCTTCGAGTACCTCGAAGACCGCTACCCCAGCCCAGCGCTGTGGCCCGAAGGCATTGCCGAACGGGCACGCGCGCGGCAACTGGAGCAGAAGTCCGACGAAGTTTTCTTTCCGAACGTCATCAAGCTGTTCGACCTGCAGGAGGCCATGCAGAGCCCTCCCGCAATCGCGGCCTGCGCCGGCTGCGCGCGCTTCTACGAAGAGATGGAAAGCCTGCTGGCCACGCGCGATTACCTCGCGGGCCCCTACTCCTTCGCCGACATCGCGCTCTACATGGCCCACGTGTTCGCCGACCGCAAGGGCGCGGGCATGACCGACGCCACCCCGCGCCTCGTGGCCTGGCGCGACCGCGTGGGCGACCGGGCGGCAGTGCGCGCGGTGGTCGATCCGATGATGCAGTTCCTGGCCTCGCAAGGGCGAGGCGTGCCGGCCTTCCTGCAACGCTGACCAAGCATCGGCGCGGCACTGAGGCATCATGGGCCCCATGCCGAATACAAGGTTCGACTGGCTGCCCTCTCCGTCGCAGCACTTCCTCATCGTCACTTTTGCGCTGCTGGTCTACGTACTGACCACGCGCGCACGTCGCGAGCAGCGCGCCCCCACCACGGCCATTGCTTGGGTCATGGGGCTGGTGCTGCTGCCCTATTTCATCCTGCCGATGTACCTGCTGTTCGGCCAGCGCAAGCTGCGCCCGGCGGGCTCGCCACGGCCGCCGCGCTCGGTGCCGCCGGGGCACTGGGCGGCCGACCTGATCGAGAGCTTCGGCCTGGCGCCGCCGGGGCGCTGCGCGATCCGCATGCATGCCGACGGCGAGGCCGCGCGCGAGGCGCTGTGGCAGGTGATCGACGGCGCGCGCGAGCGCATCGACGTGTGCACTTTCATCATCGGCGACGATGAACTCGGCCATGCGGTGATCGCGCGGCTGGCGCAACGGGCGCGCGAAGGCATCAAGGTGCGCGTGCTGCTCGACGGCTTCGGTGCGCTGTCGCTGCCGCGCCATCACTTCGACCTGCTGCGCGCAGCGGGCGGCGAGGTGGCCGTGTTCCGCCCCTTCTTCAGCCTGCGCCGCATCGGCCCGCGCAACCTGCGCAACCACCGCAAGTTCACCATTGCAGACGATGCCTGGCTTTGGTCGGGCGGGCGCAACCTGGCGGGCGAATACTTCACCGGCAATACCAAGCACCCCGAAGCCTGGCGCGACCTGTCCTTCGACCTGCACGGCAGCGTGGCCGCCGCAGCCTCGCGTCAGTTCGACCATGACTGGACCTCCGTGCGCCCGCGCAAGGCCCGCGCGATCACGGCCGAAGACGTGCCCGAGGGCTCGGGCACCGCCATGGCCCAGTTCCTGCCGAGTGGCCCCGACCAGACCGAGGACACCGCGCATGCGCTGCTGATCGACGCCTGCTTTCGCGCCGAGCACCGCCTGCTGGCGATCACGCCCTATTTCGTGCCTGGCGACGGCCTGCGTGATGCGCTGCGGCTGGCCGCGCGGCGCGGTGTGCAGGTGACCATCGCAATGCCCGCACGATCGAACCACCGCCTGGCCGACTTCGTGCGCGCACGCGCCATGCGCGACCTGGCGCGCGCCGGTGTGAGCTTTCGCATGCTGCCCTACATGGCGCACGCCAAGGCCGTGGTGGTCGACGACGAGCTGGCCATGTGCGGATCGATCAACCTCGACCTGCGCAGCCTGCTGCTGAACCACGAGGCGAATGTGGTGTTCTACGGGCAGGCCGACATCGAATGGCTGGCCGAGTGGATAGAGACCACCGCCTCGGCCGGTGAGCCCTACCGCGCGCGGCGCCCGGGGCTGGTGCGCGATGTGGCCGAAGGGCTGCTGCTCACCGTCGCGTTCCAGCTCTAGGCGCTGCTGCTGCACGCTCCTTGCCCACCTGCAAGGGCATCCGATGCTCCTTGGCGTGACAAACTGCCCAAATAATAGGCAACCACTACAGCGGGGCAAGCCCCCTTCCTACGGGGCTCAAAATTAAAATTGAGGCCTTACTGGTTATCGCAACTTCGCGTTGAGGAATGAGCGGTCCGCCCTTCCTCCCATAGATTTGTAACCAGCCCCCGCACTTCGGAAGCATCGGCGCCCTTCAGGGCGTTTCGCCTTCGGCGACTTCGATGCGATGCAAAAGCGCGACCAGCAAAGGTGGTCTCGGGCGGGGTTGGCGTGCTTCCTGCAACCCGGGCTCATCGGGTCGCTTGAAGCAATTCCCCTTTGATTTTTGCCGAGTCCCCTTGAGGGGAAAAACCGATGCGATCCGTTTATTCGCTGCTGGCGCGTGCGCGCCGGCTGGGCGCAGCCATGTCTTTTCTGGCCTGCGCCATGTTGTTGCTTTCGCTGTGCGCCCCCGCCCGGGCCGCCATGGACGAGGTCGGCCGTGCAACGCCCAGCGTTCACCGCCTGAAGTTCTTCGTCGATCCGCAACTGGTGGCCGACATCGGCGCACCCGAAGCGGGACGCCGGCTTGCGCAGTACGTGGCCGATATCAACACTGTGTTCACGCGCGAGACCGTGCGCAGCTTCGTCTTCGACCCCGCGAAAGACCTTCGCATCGTCGCGCCGGCTTCGGCACCGCAGTGCGGCTTCAACGGCGTGGCCGAGCGCGAGATCGTGCTGTGCGTGTCGAAGTCGCAGCAAGGCTACAGCCATGGCGGCCTGACCACGAGCACGACCTTCCCGCCCAAGGGCGTGACCTGGAACCTCAACTGGACCACCATCCACGATCCGCTGCGCCTGTCGCGCGCGATCACCCCGAGCGCGCCCGAGTCCACCGAGAAGGACTACCTGGGCCGCCAGCTCAAGACCCTGCTGCATGAACTCGAACACGTCTTCGGCGCGGGCTCCGGCGAGTACTACAACGCCACCGCGGTGACCGACACCACCGGCATCGCGCCGACAACCAACCTGGAACTGGCGAACCCGACCGACCGCTACTGGTGGCCGCGCCAGCACTGGCGGCTCGACCCGCTGCTGGGCACCGTGTTCGAGCAACGCTTCGACCCCGCCGCCAACCGTGTCGCCACGCTGGAGATGATCCGCTTCACCGAAGGCACCAAGGCCAACATCAACACCGACTGGAGCGACTGGCCCCGGCTCGGCACCTCGAAGTACATGGCCGCGACCACCGCCACGCAGGTGCGCGTGACCGACAGCACGACCGGCGCCGCACTGGCCGGTGCGCAGGTCTCGGTCTGGCGCGAAGCCGGCGCGCACAAGCCGCTGGAACTGCTGGTGCAGGGCGCGACGGACGCCAACGGCCGCTTCGCCTTCGACTGGCACTGCGGCTTCAGTTGCTTCGCCGTCGGCAAGACGAATCTTCTGGTGAAGGCACAGTCACCCGACCGCGCGCCGGGCGCGACCTGGTTCACGATCTTCGACGCCTTCGAGCAGAAGGCGGTGCAGGGCCAGGCCACGTTCACCATCGACCTGCCGCTCGGCATTCCCGACACCTACAAGCCGACCGTGTCGCTGGCCGCCCCGGCCATGGCCACGGTGGGCCAGCCGACGACCATCGCGCCGGTGGCGGTAGACAACGTCGGCGTCTTCGGCGTCAAGGTGGTCGGCGCCGACAGCCTGCCGATCTGCACCTTCACCGCGCCGCCGTACACCTGCACCTGGACGCCGACGACAGCGGGCACGCAGACGATCCGCGTGATCGCGCTCGATGCGGCGGGCAATTCTTCCGTCGCCTCCGCCAACGTGATCGTCAATCCGCCGGCCGACACCGTGGCACCTGTCGTGACGCTCACCGTGCCGCAGTCCGTCGCAACCGGCATGGCGACACGGCTCTCTGCCAACGCAACCGACAACGTGAGCGTTGCCGAGCTGAAGTTCATCGTCGACGGGCAGGTCGTGTGCAAGCTGCAGGCCACGCCTTACGTCTGCGCCTGGACTCCCGCGAAGCCCGGCGCCGCAAACATCGAGGTGCGTGCGACCGATGCGGCAGGCAACGTTGCTGCCGCCTCTGTCACTTTGCGTGTTGAAGGTCTGAAGGCTGAAGACCTGTAGCGCGGCCTGCTCAGAAGCGCGTACGTTCGGGGCGCGTGCGAATGACACCGGGAGCTCCCCTGTGCGAATGTCCCCCGCTTCGCTCCTCCTTTATTTCGCTGCGGGGAGCACCCGGTGTCATTCGCACTGGGGCACGCTGCTGGTGATCCTGCGATCAACCACCGCTTTGTCCAACGCTCACGTCGATACGGGGCTGTTTTTAGCTAAATAAAGGAGGAGCGAAGCGGGGGACATTCGCGAAAAAGAGCACCGTGTCGGCGTGAGCGTCGCCCTGAACAGCAGCGCCCCGAGAAGCGCACCAACACGCTCAAAGCACGTTGGTGAAGCTCGCGTTGCCCAGCCCCGTGCCGATGGTCAGCACGCCCCAATGCTGCACGTCGCGCATGAAGGGCAGCTCGCTCAGGCCCTGCACCACCGCGTCGTTGTGCATCAGCACCAGCGTCGGGCCCGAGCCCATCATCGGCATGCGGCGCCACAGCGCGCTGGGCAAGTGGAAGGCATGGCTCTCCCAGTCACCCGGCAGGTTCTGCGCACCGCGCGCGATCGAGCCGTCCTGGCGAATCAGGCCCGGGCAACCGATGCCGATGAAGGGCGCGAGCCGGATTTTCTTGCGCTCGCTGTAGACCACCATGTCTTCGAGCATGTCTGCGATGTGCTCGACCATGTCGCTACGGTTCGGGCCCTCGTCGGCGTGGCGCCATTTCTCGCGGCGCACCACCTTGGCCAGCGAGAAGTCGGGCGCCTTGCGATGCCGTGTCTTGACGATGCCGCAGCGCACGTTGGTGCCGCCGATGTCCACCGCAAGGATCGCGTCGTGCTTCTTCAGCATGGCGGGCGGCGTGAGATGCACCCAGCCGATCAGGCCGCCGTCGTCCACGTTGTGCGAGAGCCGCCCGAGCTGCACGTGCACACCCATGTCTTCGAGGATCGCACCCGCCTGCAGGATCGCGCGCTCGCCCACGTCGCTCTCGGGAAAGCCACCGCCGACCACGATGCGCTGCACCTTCTGCCACGAAGGCTGGCGCATGAAGCGCTGGATCACGAAGGCCAGCTCCTCGGCGAACTCCTCGATGGCGCCGTGCATCACGTCGGCGGCTTCGGAGGCCTTCTTCTCCTGCAGCGCGCGGTCGAGTTCCTTCTTGCTGAGATCGCGCGAATGCGAGCGGCCCAACGGGTCCTTGCCGTTCTTGCGGCGGCGCTTGCGCCAGCGTTCAAGCAGTTCCCTGAAGGCCGTCTGGCTGGCCTGGTCGCCGACAAAGCCGTCCTTGTCCCGCAACTGCAGGCTGTAGCCGTCGACCAGCAGGCCTGGCAGTTCGCGCAGGCCGTGGACCTCGGGGCCTGGCAGATCGCTCTTTTGTGGTTTGGGTGATCGGGTCTTGGTCTTGGTGGGCTTGGACTTCATGGCAATCGACTATGGGCCGACGCGCGGTCCCGCCGCATCGGCTCCGCGCACCACGGCGTGTAGGAGGCGAACGGGTACTCCACGCGAAGAGATGTCTATACACTGGCCCGGATGCTCCTGCACCGCCGCCTCTGGCGCACAGCCCTGTTGCTCTCCATTGCCTGGCTTGCGGCCGTCTCGCCTGCGCAGGCCGCCGACGAGACGCTGCGTGTCGGCTCCAAGCGCTTCACCGAGTCGTACATCCTCGCCGAGCTGTTGGCACAGACCGCCGCGCCGCACACCGCATCACCGCCCGTGGTGCGGCAAGGGCTGGGCAACACGGCCATCGTCTACGAGGCACTGCGCTCGGGCGCCATCGACCTCTATGCCGAATACACCGGCACCATCGCGCTCGAAATTCTCAAAGGCTCGCCGGCAGAAACGCGCGAGGCGATGAATGCCGCACTCGCACCGATGGGCCTGGGCGTGGCCATTCCGCTCGGTTTCAACGACGGCTATGCGCTGGCGGTGCGGGCGGCCGATGCCGACCGGTTCGGCCTGCGCACGCTGAGCGACCTGGCGAAGCACCCCGAACTCAAGCTCGGCCTGTCGAACGAATTCCTCGGCCGCGCCGATGGCTGGAAAGGGCTGGCTTCGCGCTACGGCTTCACGCAGACACCGACAGGCCTCGACCACGGGCTGGCCTACGAGGCCGTGGCGGCGAAGCAGATCGATGCCATCGACATCTACACGACCGACGCCAAGATCGACCACCTCGGCCTGCGCGTGCTGGAAGACGACAGGAAGTACTTTCCGCGCTACGACGCCGTGGTGCTCTACAAGCTCGACCTGCCGACGCGACTGCCCAAGGCGTGGGCCGCACTGCAAACACTGGAAGGCAAGGTCGACGAGCACGCCATGATCGCGATGAATGCGCGCGCCGAACTGCAGAGCGTGCCCTTCGACGTGATTGCGCGCGACTTCATCGCAAGCGCCGGCAAGGACGGCAAGGTGCAGCCGCCGCAAGAGGCCAAGCGAGGTTTCACCGCCAAGCTGTTCGGCCCCGACCTCTGGCAGCTTGCGCGCCAGCACCTGTTGCTGGTGGCGGTATCGGTGGGCGTGGCCATCCTGATCGGCGTGCCGCTCGCGATCCTGGTGTTTCCGCATCTGCGGCTGCGCGCGCTGGTGCTGGGCTTTGCGGGGATTCTGCAGACCGTGCCGTCGCTGGCGCTGCTGGCCGTGCTGATCTCGATGCTCGGTGCCATCGGCGCGCTGCCGGCACTGATCGCGCTCACGCTCTATTCGCTGCTGCCGATCATGCGCAACACGGTGACGGGCCTGAGCGAAGTGCCGAACGGCCTGCGGCTGGCCGGCACCGCGCTCGGCATGACGCCGCCGCAGAGCTTGCAACTGGTGCTGCTGCCGCTGGCGCTGCCCACGCTGCTGGCGGGTGTGCGAACGGCCACGGCCATTGCCATCGGCACTGCGACCATCGCCGCCTTTATCGGTGCTGGCGGCTTCGGCGAGCGCATCGTGACGGGGCTGGCGCTCAACGACCGCGAGTTGCTGCTGGCCGGCGCGCTGCCGGCCGCTGCGATGGCGCTGATCAGCGAAGGCATCTTCGAGCTGATCGAACTCGTGATGCGCCGCCGCCGGCGCGCACCACCGAGTTCGCTGCCGCTGGTCTGAAGATCAGGCCAGCGTGTAGGCCGTCTTCACCGTGGTGAAGAACTCCTGCGCGTACTTGCCCTGCTCGCGCGGGCCGTAGCTGCTGCCCTTGCGGCCACCGAACGGCACGTGGTAGTCCACACCCGCCGTCGGCAGGTTGACCATCACCATGCCGGCCTGGCTGTGGCGCTTGAAGTGCGTGGCGTACTTCAGCGAGGTGGTGGCGATGCCGGCCGAGAGACCGAACTCGGTGTCGTTCGCCGTGGCCAGCGCTTCTTCGTAGTTCTTCACGCGGATCACGCTCGCGACCGGGCCGAAGATTTCTTCCTTGTTGATGCGCATGGCGGCGGCCGATTCGCTGAACAGCGCGGGCGACATGTAGTAGCCGTCGGTCTCCAGCTTCAGGCGTTCGCCGCCGGCCGCGAGCGTTGCGCCCTCGCCCTTGCCGATGGCGATGTACTCCATGTCCTGGTCAAGCTGCGACTTGGACGAGACCGGGCCCACATCGGTGCCTTGCGTGAGCGCATCGCCCACCTTGATCTTCGCCATGCGCACCTTCATCGCCTCGATGAACTTCGGGTAGATGCCTTCGGTCACGATGAGCCGGCTGGACGCGGTGCAACGCTGGCCGGTCGAATAGAAGGCGCTCTGTACGCTCAGCTCCACGGCTTGCGCGAGGTCGGCGTCGTCCAGGATCACCTGCGGGTTCTTGCCACCCATTTCGAGCTGCACCTTCTTGTGGTTGGTGACGCACTGGATCGCGATGTTGCGGCCCACGCCCACCGAACCGGTGAAGCTGATCGCATGGATGCCCGGGTGCTTGACCAGCGCTTCGCCGATCACGCTGCCACGGCCCATCACGAGGTTGAACACGCCCGCCGGAATGCCTGAGCGGCTGATGATCTCGCTCAGCGCCCAGGCGCTGCCCGGCACGAGGTCGGCGGGCTTGAGCACCACGCAGTTGCCGAAGGCCAGGGCGGGCGCGATCTTCCACGCGGGAATGGCAATGGGAAAGTTCCACGGCGTGATGAGACCGACCACGCCGACCGGCTCTCGCGTGATCTCGACGCCGATGTTGGGGCGCACCGAAGGCAGCAGCTCGCCCGACAGGCGCAGGCATTCGCCGGCGAAGAACTTGAAGATCTGGCCCGCGCGCGTGGCTTCGCCGATGCCTTCGGCCTTGGTCTTGCCTTCTTCGCGTGCCAGCAGCGTGCCCAGCTCTTCCTTGCGCGCAAGGATCTCGGTGCCGATCTTGTCGAGCGCGTCGGAGCGCGCCTGGATGCTGCCCGTGGCCCAGGCCGGGAAGGCTGCGGTGGCAGCTGCCACGGCGGCGTCGACGTGGGCTGCATCGCCCTGCGTGTACTGGCCCAGCACGTCGGCCAGGTTGCTGGGGTTGACGTTGGGACTGTAGCTTGCGCCGGCACGCCATTCGCCGGCGATGAGGTTGTCGAAGTTCTGCATTGCGTCGTTTCCTTCAGCGCACCATGCACGGGCGCTTGTTGTCGAAAGTCCAGTTGGGAATCAGATATTGCATCGCTTGCGCATCGTTGCGCGCACCGAGGCCATGTTTCAGGTAAAGCTGGTGCGCCTTCTCGACTTCGTCCATGTCGAGTTCGATGCCCAGGCCGCCGCGCGTCGGCACCTTCACGAAGCCGCCCTCGATCTGCAGTGGCGACTTGGTCAGGCGCTGGCCATCCTGCCAGATCCAGTGCGTGTCGATGGCCGTGACCTTGCCGGGTGCGGCAGCGGCCACGTGTGTGAACATCGCCAGCGACACATCGAAGTGGTTGTTGGAATGCGAGCCCCAGGTCAGGCCCCAGGCCTGGCACAACTGCGCCACACGCACGGAGCCCTGCATGGTCCAGAAGTGCGGGTCGGCCAGCGGAATGTCAACCGACTGCAGCGAGAGGCTGTGCACCATCTCGCGCCAGTCGGTGGCGACCATGTTGGTTGCCGTCGGCAAGCCGGTGGCACGGCGGAACTCCGCCATCACCTCGCGGCCGGAGAACACGCCTTCGGCGCCGCACGGGTCTTCGGCATAGGCCATCACGCCATGCAGGTCACGGCACAGGCGAATCGCGTCCTGCAGCAGCCAGCCGCCATTCGGATCGAGCGTGACGCGCGCTTGCGGAAAGCGTTCGTGCAACGCACGGATCGCCTCGACTTCTTCTTCGCCGCGCAGCACGCCGCCCTTGAGCTTGAAGTCGGTGAAGCCGTAGCGCGCGTGCGTGGCTTCGGCCAGGCGCACGATGGATTCGGGCGTCATCGCTTCTTCGTGGCGCAGGCGGAACCAGTCGTTGTCGGCGCCGGGGTCGGTCTGGTACGGCAGGTCGGTCTTCTTGCGATCACCCACATAGAACAGATAGCCGAGCATCTGCACCGCATCGCGCTGCTGGCCTTCGCCGAGCAATGCTGCCACGGGCACTTCGAGGAACTGGCCCAGCAGGTCGAGCAGCGCGGCCTCGACGGCTGTGACCGCGTGGATGGTCACGCGCAGGTCGAAGGTCTGCTGGCCGCGGCCGCCGCTGTCGCGGCCGGCGAAGGCGCTGCGCAGGCTGTTGAGCACCGCGTTGTGGCGGCCGATGGGCTGGCCCACGATGAGGTCGCGCGCATCCTCGAGCGTCTGGCGGATCTTCTCGCCGCCCGGCACCTCGCCGACGCCGGTGTGGCCGGCGCTGTCGGTCAGGATCAGCAGGTTGCGCGTGAAGAAGGGGCCATGGGCGCCGCTGAGGTTCATCAGCATGCTGTCGTGGCCCGCGACGGGCACGACGCGCATGCCGGTGACGACGGGCGCGCCCGACACGACGTTGGAAACGGATTCAGGACTTGTCATCTTCGGGCTCGGTGCTTCAGTCTGCAGTGATGTGACGGGTGTCGATGAGCGTCTTCCATCGCGTCCATTCGCGCAACTGGAAGGCAGTGAAATCTTCTGGCGTGCTGGCGACGATTTCAAGGCCCTGGTCGAGCATGCGCTTTTTCGTCTCGGGGTCCTGCATGGCGGCCATCGTCGCGTCGCTCAGCTTCTTCTTCAGTGCGGGCGGCAGTCCCTTGGGCGCGGCCATGCCTTGCCACGAGTAGACCTCGGCGCCCTTCACGCCGGCCTCGGCCAGCGTGGGCACGTCAGGCAGTACGGGCGAGCGCTTGTCGCCTGTGACCGCGATGGCGCGCAGCTTGCCCGCGCGGATGTGCGGCAGCACCGCATTCACGTTCTGGAACGAGAAATCGACCTGGTTGCCCAGCAGGTCGTTGACTGCCGGCGCGCCGCCCTTGTAGGGCACGTGCACGCCTTCGGTCTTGGTCTGCTGCCAGAAGAGTTCGGCCGAGAGATGGTCGGACGAGCCATTGCCCGAACTCGCGAACGAGACCTTGCCCGGCGCCTTGCGCAGCAGCGCGAGCACGTCGGCCACCGTGTGCTCGGGCCGCGCGACATTGGCAACGAGCACGTTGGGCGCCTGCACGGGCACGCTGATGTAGTCGAAGTCTTTCGTCGCGTCGTAGGGCACGCTCTTTTGCAGGTGTGGCGTGACGACGAAAGCGCCGAGCGACGACACGAGCAGCGTGTAGCCATCGGGCGCTGCGCGCTTGACGAAGCCGGTGCCGATGGTGCCGGTGGCACCCGGACGGTTGTCGACGACGAAGCTGCCGCCGAGCCTGGTCTGCAGTTGCAGCGCCAGTGCGCGCGCCACCATGTCGGTGGAGCCGCCGGCAGGAAACGGCACGATGATGGTCACCGGCTTTTGCTGCGGCCATGCATCGGCCTGCGCCGACGCATGCAGAGGCAGCAGCGCGGTGGCGGCGAGCACAAGGCCCGCCGCAAGCGTTTGTCTTCTGTTCATCATTCGCGTGTCCGCTCAGGACGCGACGCGGACGGCCTGGCGGGCCAGCAGCTTCCAGTCGCCGCCCTGCTTCTGCCAGACACCGAGGATCTTCAGGCTGACCTTGCCCGGCTTGCCCGAGTCGTTGGTGTCGGCCGTGAGCGTGTGCCGCACGATGGCCGTGCGGCTGTCGACCACCTTGATCGTCTGCTCGGTGATGGCGATGCTGACGAAGTCGGACTTGCCATCCATCAGGTCGCTGATGAAGCTGGTCTTGGTGTCGACCTTGCCGCCCGAATGACCGTAGCTCAGGTCGTCGGCCACCAGCGCGCCGAGCGCGGCGGCGGTCGGGTCGATCATTGCGACGCGCAGGCGCTCGGCGGCCGCGGCCACCTCGGGTTGCGCCGAAGCGGAACTGCCCGCAGGCATCATCGCGCAGCCCGAGAACATGGCGGCCGCAGCGGCGACCAGGAAGAACTTCTTGAAGGACATGACGTGTTGTCTCCGTCGTTTTTGTTGTGGTGGCGCAAGCGCGCTTACTGTGGGCCCAGTGCGTCGATCAGCGCCTTGAGCTGTTCCATCTCGGCGGGCTTCAGGTCGGTCAGCGGTGCGCGCACCGGGCCGGCGTCGTGGCCGACGATCTTCGCGCCCGCCTTGACGATGCTCACGGCATAGCCGGGCACGCGGTTGCGCAGTTCGAGGTAAGGCATGAAGAAGTTCTTCAGCAGGCGGTGCTGCGTGGGCAGGTCGTCGTTGGCGACCGCGTGATAGAAATCCATCGCCGTCTTAGGGATGAAGTTGAAGACAGCCGACGAATACACCGGCGTGCCCATGGCCTTGTAGGCCGCGGCATAGACCTCGGCCGTGGGCAGGCCGCCCAGGTAGGCGAATCGCTCGCCCATGCGCTGGTAGATCGCGACCATGGCTTCGATGTCGCCCACGCCGTCCTTGAAGCCGACGAGGTTCGGGTTGCGCTCGGCCAGGCCGGCGAGCGTGTCGGGCTTGAGGCGACTCGATGCGCGGTTGTAGACGATCACGCCGAACTTCACGCTCTTGCACACAGCCTCGACATGCGCAGCAAGGCCTTCCTGGCCGGCTTCGGTGAGGTAGTGCGGCAGCAGCAGGATGCCGTGCGCGCCGGCCTTTTCCGCCGCTTGCGCGCACTGGATGGCAAAGCGCGTCGGGCCACCGGCGCCGGCAATGATCGGCACCACGCCCCGGCAGGTGTCGACCGCCGTCTGGATGATGCCGGGGTACTCCTCGCCGGTCAGCGAGAAGAACTCGCCCGTGCCGCCAGCCGCGAACAGCGCACTTGCACCATAGGGAGCGAGCCATTCGAGCCGCTGCTGGTAGCCCTTCTTGTTGAAGTCGCCGTTGCTGTCGAAGTCGGTCAGCGGAAACGAGAGCAGGCCGGAGCCCATGATGGTCTTGAGTTCTTGCGGGTTCATCGGGAAGAGTCCAGTGAAGATTAGGAAAGGAAGAAAGGGTTGGCGGCCGGTCAGTCGAGCCTGACGTTGGCCTCTTTGATGACTTGCGCCCAGCGCGCGCGCTCCTTGGCGAAGAACTGGTCCTGCTCGGGCGCGGTCATGGTCACGACTTCGGCGCCCTGCCCCGCGAGGCGGGCCCGGATGTCGGGCGTGCGGATGATGCGGGTCAGCTCGCGGTTGAGCCGCGCAATCACCGCGTCGGGTGTGCCGCGCGCCGCGACCACGCCCTGCCAGGTGCCCGACTCGTAGCCGGGCACGCCTTGCTCTGCGATGGTCGGCACGTTGCCGATCAGCGGCATGCGCGTGGCCTTGGACACGGCGATCAGCTTGAGCTTGCCGGCCTGCACCTGCGGGTAGGTCGCGAGCATGCCGTTCATGAGCACCTGCGTCTGGCCCGAGACGGTGTCGAGCACGGCCTGCACGCCGCCCTTGTAGGGCACGTATTCCCACTTGGCGCCGACCTTGCGCTGCAGCTCGATGCCGGCGAGGTGCGCGGTGCTGCCGCTGGCCGTGACGGCAAAGTTCAGATCGCTCTTCTTCGACAGGTCGACGAGTTCCTTGAGCGTGCTCGCCTGCACCGAGGGGTGCACCACCAGCAGGTGCGGCGAGTAGGCCAGCATGGCCACGCTGCGCAGGTCCTTCGACGGATCGAAAGGCAGCTTCGGGTACAGCGACGGGCTGATGGCCAGCGCGCCGAGGTCGCACAGCATGACGGTGTAGCCGTCGGCCGGCGCCTTGGCCAGCAGGTCGGCGCCGAGGTTGCCGTTGGCGCCGGCGCGGTTGTCGATGATCACCGACTGGCCCAGCGCCTCCGACAAGGGCTGGCTGATGGAGCGCGCAATGATGTCGGACGATCCGCCCGGCGGGTACGGAACGATGAGCCTGAGCGGCTTGAACGGCCAAGTGCCGCCGCTGCCCTGCGCGAATGCACGCACGGGCAAGGTTGCGGCCAGCGTCGTGGCCAGTGCGGCGCCGAGTGCGCCGCGTCGGTTGATGGTCATGCTTGCTGCCTCCTGTTGTTCGATCTGCCTCATGGCTTCGCCCGGATGTCCGGACAAGAGATCAGTCATCGTACAACTAGAGAGACAAGTTGTCCAGCATGCCTGGACAAAAAACTCAGCGGGAGGGGGAGTTGTCGGACGAAGCAGTGCCTGCTGCTGCAGGCATGCCCACGGAAGCTTCGGCCTTCGCCTTTTGCTGCGCAGCCTCCTGTGCCATGCGCAGCCGTTCGCGGCTGTTGGTCAGGTGGATGCGCATGGCGGCACGGGCTGACTCGGGGTCGCGGCGCGCAATGGCCGCATAGATCTCTTCGTGCTCGCGGTTGACGCGGCTCAGGTACGGCGCGCCACCGCCCTCGTGGGTGCGAATGGCACTGATGCGCGTGCGCGGAATGATCGTGGTGCCCAGGTGCCGCATGATGTCCGCGAAGTACGGGTTGCCGGTCGACTGGGCGATCTGCAGGTGAAAGCGGAAGTCGGGCGCCACCGTGTCGCCGGCCACCGTCACGTTGTGCTCGAAGTCGTCGAGCGCCTGGCGCATGGCCACCAACTGCTCGTCGGTGCGCCGGCTGGCGGCGAGCCCGGCCGACTCGGTCTCCAGGCTGATGCGCAGCTCCAGCACCGCCAATACATCGACCGAAGCAGCGATTTCACCCGGATCGAGGCGAAACACCCCGCCCGGCCGCGGCTGCAGCACGAAGGTGCCCACGCCGTGCAGCGTCTCGACCAGCCCGCCGGCCTGCAGCTTCGACAGCGCCTCGCGCACCACGGTGCGGCTCACGCCATAGGCTTGCATGATGGCCGACTCGGTCGGCAGCTTGTCGCCGGGGCGCAGCGACTGGCTGCGGATCTTCTCGCCCAGGTCGTCCACCAGCCCGTGCGCCAGGCCGCGCGCACGCGGGCGCGGGCGCCCCACGAAGGCGGCGCCGGCCGCCGCCGGAGCGGCGGAAGCGGCCGTTTCTGCCGCTTCATCTGACATCAAGGGATTACCCGCAGTCGACTGAACCATGGCCACGATGATAATCTCCAATTAGTTGTACGACAACCGATAACTTATCACTCTGACCTCTTTCGAAGCCGTTTCGCACGCCTCGTCGGGGCTTTTGCGGTCTCTACGGCATTCACATGAAGTATTCGCTCGACTTCGCTCCGCTGGCATCGTACTGGCCCGTTTTCATCAACGGCGCCTGGCTGACGCTCAAGATGACCGCGCTTGCGGTTGTGGTTGGCGTTTGCATCGGCACGCTGGTCGCCTTTGCCAAGCGCAGCAAGATCAAGCCGCTCTCGCGTGCCTGCACCATCTACATCGAGATCGTGCGCAACACGCCTTTCCTGGTGCAGATCTTCCTCCTGTACTTCGGCTTGGCCAGTTTCGGCGTGCGCATGCCGACCTTCGCGACCGCCGTGCTGGCGATGGTGATCAACATCGCGGCCTATGCCGCGGAGATCATCCGCGCCGGACTTGAGGCGGTGCCGCGCGGGCAGATCGAGGCGGCCGAATGCCTGGGTCTTTCGAAGTGGCGCATCGGCTGGCACGTGATGCTGCAGCCGTCGATCGAGAAGGTGTACCCCGCCCTCACGAGCCAGTTCCTGCTGATGATGCAAGCCTCGGCCATGGCTTCGCAGATCTCGGCCGAAGAACTCACGGCCATTGCGAACACCGTGCAGTCGGACACCTTCCGCTCGCTGGAGACCTACATCGTGGTCGCGGCGCTGTACCTCGTGCTGTCGCTCTTCATCAAGCTCGTGACCTGGGCGCTGGGCGAGTACCTGTTCCGCCGCCGCCGCGTGGTGCGCCGCGCCGCCGCGCAGGCCGGCAAGGCACAGCCGGCAGCGCCAGCAGCAGCCGTCGCCATCCACGGAGGCGCTGCATGAGCCTCGGCCATTTCACCTTCACGCACCTGATTTACCTGGTGCAGGCTATCGGCTGGACGCTGGTGCTCTCGGCCATCGCCTTCGCGCTCGGTGCTGTCGGCGGCTTCGGCCTGATGCTCGCGCGCATCTCGCCGCGCGGCTGGCTGCGCTGGTTCGCGGTGGTCTACATCGAATGCATCCAGGGCATTCCGCTGCTGATCCTGCTGTTCATCGTGTACTTCGGCCTGTCGGTGTACGGGCTCTCGCTGCCCTCGCTGGTGGCGGCCGGCCTGGCGATGATGATTTACGTGAGCGCCTACCTCGGCGACATCTGGCGCGGCTGCATCGAAGCCATGCCCAAGCCGCAGTGGGAAGCCTCCGAATGCCTGGCCCTCTCGCGCTGGCAGACGCTGCGCCTCGTGATCATTCCGCAGGCGGTGCGCCTGTCGCTGCCGCCCACGGTCGGCTTCCTGGTGCAGATCATCAAGATGACTTCGCTGGCCTCGGTGATCGGCTTCGTCGAGCTCACGCGCGCCGGCCAGATCATCAACAACACCATCTTCCAGCCCTTCCTGGTTTTCTTCCTGGTCGGCGCTTTCTATTTCGCCCTGTGCTATCCGCTGTCGCGCTGGAGCGAAGCGATGGAGAAGAAACTCAATGTCGCCAATCGTTAAGCTGGACCACGTCTACAAGAGCTTCGGTTCAAACCAGGTCTTGAAGGGCGTTTCGTTCGAGGTCGCCAAGGGCGAGATGATCGCAATCATCGGCGCCAGCGGCTCGGGCAAGAGCACGGCGCTGCGCTGCATCGACCGGCTCGAAGTGATCGACAAGGGCACCATCGAGGTCTGCGGCATCCGCGTCGACAGCCCGAACGTCGACCTGAAGAAGCTGCGGCTCGAAGTGGGCATCGTGTTCCAGAGCTACAACCTGTTCCCTCACCTCACGGTGCAGGAAAACATCATGCTGGCGCTGCGCCACGTGAAGAAGCAGTCGCGCGGCGAAGCGCACGACGTCGCCCTGCGCGTGCTCGACCAGGTGGGCCTGAAGGAAAAGGCCGGCGCCTACCCCGAACAACTCTCCGGCGGCCAGCAGCAGCGCGTGGCCATCGCGCGCTCGCTCGCGATGTCGCCCAAGGTCATGCTGTTCGACGAGGTCACCTCCGCGCTCGACCCGCAACTCACCGGCGAAGTGCTGCGCGTGATGGAAGACCTTGCGGCCGGCGGCATGACCATGCTGCTCGTCACGCACGAGATGGCCTTCGCCAAGCGCCTGGCCGACCGGATCATCTACATGCACCAGGGCACCGTCTGGGAGACCGGCCCCGGCGACATGCTCGACGCGCCCAAGACGCAGGAGCTGCGCACCTTCCTGAACAACGGGCTGTAAGCAGGCAGCCCGGGCATTTCATTCACTCCCATACCAGAAACACCAGGAGATATTCATGAAACTCGGCACCACCTTCACCCGCACGTGCATTGCGCTGGCCCTCGTGGCCGGTGTCGCGCAGGCCGCCATGGCCGACCAGCTCGACGACATCAAGAAGGCCGGCAAGGTGCGCGTGGCCATCGCCATGGGCACGCCGCTGTTCAGCTTTGCCGATGCCAACCTGCAGCCCACCGGCTCCGACGTGGACACCGCCACGCAGCTCGCGAAAGACCTGGGCGTGAAGCTGGAGATCGTGTCGATCACCAACGCCGCGCGCGTGCCCACGCTGCAGGCCCAGCGCGCCGATCTCGTGATTGCCGACCTCTCGATCACGCCCGAGCGCGAGAAGGTGGTCGACTTCTCGACGCCCTACGCCGTCATCAGCATCATCGTGGGCGGCCCCAAGAGCATCAAGGTCACCGACTACGCCGACCTGAACGGCAAGCGCATCGGCCTGACGCGCGCCACGGTGAACGACACGCTCACCACGCAGCAGGCCAAGGGTGCCGAGATCGTGCGCTACGAAGACGACGCCACGCTCATCACCTCGATGGTCACCGGCCAGATCGACCTGTTCTCCAGCACGCCGTCGAACCTGAGCGAGATGGTCAAGCAGGCGCCCACCAAGAACCTGGAGCTGAAGTTCGCGCAGAAAGATTTCGACCTGGGCATCGCACTGAACAAGGAGCAGCCCAAGCTCAAGGAATGGGTCAACAACTGGGTCGTGACCAACCAGAAGAACGGCAAGCTCAACGCCATCTACAAGAAGTACCACGGCCGCGACCTGCCCGAGCGCATCACCAAGCTGTGAACGGACAAGAACGATGCAAGACAAGAACAAACTTCATCGCCTGCTGCTGACCGGCGCGGCCGGTGGCCTGGGCAAAGTGTTGCGCGAACGGCTCAAGCCCTATGCCGAGGTGCTGCGGCTGTCGGACATCGCCTCGCTGCCCCCGGCCACCGATGCGCACGAAGAGGTCATGCCCTGCGACCTGTCGGACAAGGCGGCGGTCGATGCGCTGGTGAATGGCTGCGACGCCATCGTGCACCTGGGCGGCGTCTCGGTCGAGCGGCCGTTCGAGGAAATTCTCGAAGCCAACATCAAGGGCGTGTTCCACATCTACGAAGCCGCGCGCCGCCACGGCGTCAAGCGCGTGGTGTTCGCCAGCTCGAACCACGTGATCGGCTTCTACAAGCAGAGCGAGCCCATCGACGCGCACGCGGCGCGCCGGCCCGACGGCTACTACGGCCTGTCGAAGTCTTTCGGCGAAGACGTGGCGCAGTTCTACTTCGACCGCTGGGGCATCGAGACCGTGAGCATCCGCATCGGCTCCTCGTTCCCCGAGCCGCTCAACCGCCGGATGATGAGCACCTGGCTCAGCTACCGCGACCTGACGACGCTGATCGAGAAATCGCTGTTCACGCCCGATGTGAAGCACACGATCGTCTACGGCATGTCGAACAACCGCGACGTGTGGTGGGACAACAGCGCGGCCGCCCATCTGGGCTTCGTGCCGCAAGACGGCTCCGAGGTGTTCCGCGACAAGGTCGAGGCACAGCCGCCCGTCGCGCCGACCGATCCGAATGCGATCTACCAGGGCGGCGCCTTCACGGCCCAAGGCCCGTTCGGCGATGAGCGCTGAACTCGTTCTCGACGCGCGCAATGGCACCGGCGAAAGCCCGGTGTGGCATGCGGGCGAGCAGGCGCTCTACTGGGTCGACATTCCAGCGCGCACGCTGAACCGCTGGCACGCGGGCGAAGGCCGTGCGCAGTGGACGGCGAACGAAATGATCGCCTGCATCGCGCCGCGCGCCGACGTGCCCGGCGAATGGATCGCCGGCATGGAAAGCGGCCTCTTCTCGCTGAAGCCGCAAGCCGACGGCACGCTGGCCGCCACTTCGCTGGCACCCGTCGAACACGCGGCAGCGGCCATGCGCTTCAACGATGGCCGCTGCGACCGGCAAGGCCGCTTCTGGGCCGGCACGATGCTGCTCGACATGGCGGCGGGCGCACGCGTCGGTCGCCTCTACAGCTACGGCAAGGGAGACAAGCACGCCGCCCTGCGCCTCGATGATTTCATCGTACCCAACGGCCTGGCCTTCAGCCCCGACGGCCGCACGATGTACCTCTCGGATTCGCACCCGAGCGTGCAGGCCGTCTGGGCCTTCGACTACGACACCGACAGCGGCACCCCTAGCAACCGCCGCCTGTTCGTCGACATGAAGCCCCTGCCCGGCCGCCCTGACGGCGCCGCGATGGACGTCGACGGCTGCTACTGGATCTGCGGCAACGACGCCGGCCTGGTGCACCGCTTCACGCCCGACGGCCGGCTCGACTGCTCGCTCGAAGTGCCGGTGAAGAAGCCCGCGATGTGCGCCTTCGGCGGCGCCGGGCTCGACACCCTGTTCGTCACCTCCATCCGACCCGGCGGCATCGACCTGTCGGACCAACCACTGGCCGGCGGCGTGTTCGCGCTGCGGCCCGGCGTGCAGGGCATTGCGGAGCCCGCTTTCGGAATCTGAGCCTGTTGTTCATCCGCTGCGTTTTCTTTTCATCCACCGAGGAGCCATCAAAAATGAAATCACTACAAATGAAGAAGCTGTCGGGCCTGATCGCGATCGGCCTGATCGCCCTCACGGCAAGCAACGTCACCATGGCGCGGACCTTCCGCTCCGCCGAGGTGCACGCCAAGGACTTCCCGACCAACCAGGCGGTGAAGTTCATGGGGGAAGAATTGTCGAAGGCCACGGGTGGCAAGGACAACATCAAGATCTTTGCCGACAGCTCGCTGGGCTCTGAAAAGGACACGGTCGAACAGGTCAAGATCGGCGCACTCGACATGGTGCGCGTGAGCAGCGCGTCGTTCCACGGCATCGTGCCGGAGTCGGTCATTCCGTCGCTGCCTTTCCTGTTCCGCGACATCGAGCATTTCCGCAAGGCGATGTACGGCCCGGCCGGCGACAAGGTGCTGGCCGCCTTCGAGAAGGCCGGCTTCATCGGCCTGTGCATGTACGAAAGCGGCGCGCGTTCGGTCTACGCCAAGAAGCCGATCAAGTCGGTGGCCGACATGAAGGGCCTGAAGATCCGCGTGCAACCTTCCGACCTGATGGTGAGCCTTGTGAGCGCCACTGGCGCATCGCCCACGCCGATGCCCATCGCCGAGGTCTACACCGGCCTGAAGACCGGCCTGGTGGACGCCGCCGAAAACAACTACCCCTCGTACGAAGAGGCCAAGCACTTCGAGGCCGCACCGGTCTACTCCGAGACCATGCACGTCATGACGCCCGAAGTGCTGGTGTTCTCCAAGAAGATCTGGGACACCCTCACCAAGGAAGAGCAGGTCGCGATCCGCAAGGCCGCCAAAGACTCGGTGCCCTACTACGTGAAGCTGTGGGAGCCGCGCGAGAAGGACGCCAAGGCGGCCGTCATCAAGGGCGGCGCCAAGATCGTCGCGGCCTCCGAGATCGACCGCAAGGGCTTTGTCGAGGTCGAGAAGCCGGTGTGGGACAAGTTCGCGACCACGCCGGAGCAGAAGGCGCTGGTGCAGGAAATCGTCAACATCAAATAAGGCCCACGGTCTTGCCCCCTCCCCTTCCGGGGGAGGGCTGGGGTGGGGGCACAGCGGCCTCGAACGCGGAATGGCGCTCGTTGGGCGCGGCCCCCATCCCAGCCTTCCCCCAGAGGGGGAAGGAGCAAGACAGGAAATCCATATGCACTTGCTGACCCATCTGAACGCACGCCTCTCGCGCTGGGCGATGTACGTCGCGTGCGTGTGCCTTGTCGGCCTGCTCGGCGTCGTCGTCTACGGCGTGGTGCTGCGCTACGTCTTCAATGACGCGCCGCCGTACGTCGAGCAGGTCGCGCTGCTGCTGGTGATCTCGGTCGCCATGTTCGGCGCCTCCGCCGGCGTGCGGGACTCGGGCCACATCGGTCTCGATTCGCTGGTCAAGGCCCTGCCGGACAAGGCGCAGTTCTGGTGCAAGGCGCTGGTCTATGTGCTGACCATCGGCTTCGCCATCGCGCTGTTCGCAGGCGGCGCCGAGATGGCCGTGTCCACGCGCGAATCGACGATTCCCACGCTGGGGCTGTCCGAGGCCGTGCGCTACGTGCCGGTTCTTTTCGCGGGGGTGCTGATCACCCTCTTCTCTCTCGAGCACCTGGCTGCTCAATTCACCGGCCAGAAGGTCGTTCCATCATGGCATTGACAGTGCTGTCGCTGAGCTTCGTGCTCTTCCTGCTGCTCGGCATGCCGGTGGCCTTTGCCATCGGCCTGAGCTGCCTGGCGACCTTCGCGTACGAAGGCCTGCCGTTCGAGACCGCCATCCAGATGATGGTCTCGGGCATGAACGTGTTCTCGTTCCTGGCCATTCCGTTCTTCATCTTCTCGGGCGAGCTGATGCTGCATGGCGGCATCGCGGACAAGATCGTCGCCTTCGCGCGCAGCCTGGTCGGCCATTGGAAGGGCGGCCTCGGGCTGGCCAACGTGGTGGCGTCCACGCTGTTCGGCGGTGTCTCGGGCTCGCCGGTAGCCGACACCTCGGCCATGGGCGGCGTGATGATCCCGATCATGAAGCGCGAGGGCTACAGCGCGGCCTATGCGGTGAACGTGACGACGCACGCATCGCTCTCCGGCGCGCTGATGCCGACCTCGCACAACATGATCATCTATGCCTTCGCCGCGCAAGCCGCGGTGGGCACCATCGACGGGCACATCATCAAGGGCGTGTCCATCGGCGACCTGATGTTCGCGGGGCTGATTCCGGTGTTCTGGATCATGGTGTGCATGCTGGTGGCGGCCTATTGGCAAGCGGCCAAGTACGGCTACCCCAAGCGCACCGATGGCAGCACGATGGTCGAGCGCTTCCCGGGCTGGGGCATGGTGTCCAAGACCTTCCTGGCGGCGATTCCCGGCCTGATGGTGATCGTGATCATCCTGGTCTGCGTGATGCAGGGGGTGGCAACAGCCACCGAGGCGGCGGCCATCGCGGTGACGTATTCGTTATTGCTCACCGTGGTGGCCTACCGCACGATGACGCGCGAAAAGCTCTTCAAGTCGCTGGCCAAGGCGTCGAAGACCACGGGCGTGATCCTGCTGCTGATCGGCGTGTCGAACATGCTGCGCTACCAGATGGCCTACCTGGAGATTCCGGACGCCATCGAAACGGTGCTGCTGGCCGCGACTTCGAGCCCCTGGCTGATGCTGCTGTACATCAACATCATCCAGATTTTCCTGGGCATCTTCCTGGACATGGCGGCGCACATCCTGATCACCACGCCGCTGTTCCTGCCGCTGGCGATCCAGATGGGCGTGGGCCCGGTGCAGTTCGGGATGATGCTGCTGCTGAACTGCGCGCTGGGGCTGGTGCATCCGCCAGTAGGCACGGTGCAGTTCATCGGGTGCGCGATAGGGAAGATATCCATCGGGGAGGCGACGAAAACCGCGTGGCCCTACTATCTGGCGATCTTCATCGCCATCACCCTGGTGACCTACGTGCCGGCCTTCTCCACTTGGCTGCCCACGATGCTGACCGGCCACAAGGTGCTGTAAGCAACAAAGGCCTTCACGATGAGCAATGCCGCCGCCGGAGCCTCGCCGCTCTACATCCGCATCCATGCCAATGACAACGTGGCCATCGTCGCGAACGATGGCGGCCTGAAGGCTGGCGCCACATTCGCCGACGGCCTCGTGCTGGTGGACAACGTACCGCAGGGCCACAAGGTGACGCTGGCCGACCTGGCCGAAGGCGAGGCGATCCGGCGCTACGACGTCGTGATCGGCTACGCGCTGGAAGCCTTGCCGCGCGGCAGCTGGGTGCACGAACGCGTCATGCGCATGCCGGTCGCACCCGAGCTGGACGGCCTGCCCATCGCAACCGTCAAGCCCCCTGCACTGCCGCCGCTGGAGGGCTACACCTTCGAGGGCTACCGCAACGCCGACGGCTCGGTGGGCTCGCGCAACATCCTCGCCATCACCGAGACGGTGCAATGCGTAGCCGGCGTGATCGACTTCGCGGTGCAGCGCATCAAGGCCGAGCTGCTGCCCAGGTACCCGAACGTCGACGACGTGGTGGCGCTCGCGCACAGCTACGGCTGCGGCGTGGCCATCGACGCGCCCGACGCCATCGTGCCGATCCGCACGCTGCGCAACATCAGCCTCAACCCGAACTTCGGCGGCGAGGTGATGGTGGTGAGCCTGGGCTGCGAGAAGCTGCAGCCCGAGCGGCTATTGCCGCCGGGCAGCATTCCCATCGTCGACAAGCGCGGCGAGGCCGTTGGCGATGCGGCGCTCGACGTGGTCTGCCTGCAGGACGACGAGCACATCGGCTTCATGTCGATGATCGATTCGGTGATGCGGCAGGCCGAAGCCCACCTGGTGCGGCTCGATGCGCGCCGGCGCGAGACCGTACCCGCCAGCGAACTGGTGGTGGGCGTGCAGTGCGGCGGCAGCGATGCCTTCTCGGGCGTCACCGCCAATCCGGCCGTGGGCTTTTGCACCGACCTGCTGGTGCGCGCCGGCGCCACCGTGATGTTCTCGGAAACGACCGAGGTGCGCGACGGCATCGACCAGCTCACCTCGCGCGCCTCCACGCCCGAAGTGGCGCAGGCCATGATCCGCGAGATGGCTTGGTACGACGCCTATCTGCAAAAGGGCCGCGTCGACCGCAGTGCCAACACCACGCCAGGCAACAAGAAGGGCGGGCTGTCGAACATCGTCGAGAAGGCGATGGGTTCCATCGTCAAGTCGGGCTCGGCGCCCATCACCGGCGTGCTGGCACCGGGCGAGAAAGCCACGCAGAAGGGCCTGATCTACGCCGCCACGCCGGCCAGCGATTTCATCTGCGGCACGCTGCAGCTGGCGGCCGGCATCAACCTGCATGTGTTCACCACCGGCCGCGGCACGCCCTACGGGCTGGCCGAAGTACCGGTCATCAAGGTCGCCACGCGCAGCGACCTGGCGCGCCGCTGGCACGACCTGATGGACGTGAACGCGGGCCGCATCGCCGACGGCGAAGCCAGCATCGAGGACGTGGGCTGGGAGCTGTTCCGGCTGATGCTCGACGTCGCCAGCGGCCGCAAGAAAACCTGGGCGGAGCACTGGAAGCTGCACAACGCGCTGGTGCTTTTCAATCCCGCGCCCGTCACCTGAACCACCTTCACACGGAGCGACTCATCATGGACGACCTCAAGGGCAAGACCGCGCTTGTCACCGGTGCCAGCACCGGCATCGGTGCCGCGGTGGCCATTGCGTTCGCCGCGCGCGGCATGCGCGTAGCGGTGCACTACAACAGCTCGGCCGATGCGGCGAACCAGGTGGTCGCCACCATCCACGCGGCGGGCGGCACAGCCTTCGCGGTCAAGGCCAATGTGCGCGACACCGCGGCGATCCGCGACTGCGTGAAGCAGACCATTGCGGAGTTCGGCCGCATCGACGTGCTGGTCAACAACGCGGGCAGCCTGGTCAAGCGCGTGCCCATCGCCGAGTTCGACGACGCGCTGTTCGACGAAGTGATGCACATCAACGCGCGCTCGGTGCTTGCCTATTGCCGCGAGGTGGTGCCGCTGATGCGTGCCCAGGGCGGCGGCAACATCATCAACGTGACCTCGGTTGCGGCGCGAACCGGCGGCGGGCCGGCCGCCTACCTGTATGCGGGGTCGAAAGGCTTCGTGAGCACGGCAACACACGGCCTGGCGAAGGAACTGGTGGGCGACCGCATCCGCGTCAACGCGGTGGCGCCGGGCGTGATCCAGACGCCGTTTCAAGACCGCTTCTCGACGCCCGCGATGCTGGAGAACTTCCGCGCCAGCATTCCGATGGGCCGCATCGGTACGCCTGAAGAATGCGTGGGCGCCTTTCTTTATCTCGCCTCGGAACAGCTCTCGGGCTATGTCACGGGGCAAGTGATCGAAGTGAACGGCGGGCAGTACATGCCCTGAGTTCCATCGCTTTTTTCTTTTCTGCAACCCAAGACCCATAACGGAGACAAGACAGATGACGACGAAATTCCTGCGCAAGCTCGCGGCCCTCTCGGGCGCGGCCTGCATCGCGTTCGGTGCTGCAGCGCCCGCCGCGCAAGCCGCCGGCAACGACTACCCGAACCACACGGTCGAGCTGATCGTGCCCTACCAGCCCGGAGGCGGCACCGACGCGCTGGCCCGTGCCTTTGCCGACGCGAGCCGCAAGCACATGTCCGAGAGCATCGTGATCGTGAATCGCCCCGGCGCGGGCGGCGCCATCGGCTGGAATGAAGTGATCCATTCGCGGCCCGACGGCTACAAGCTGGCGGTGCTGACGGTCGAGCTGCTGACGCTGCCGCACCTGGGCCTGGCCAAGTTCAACTACGACGACTTCCAGCCGATCGCGCAGCTCAACGCCGACCCGGCCGCCATCACGGTGAAGGCAGATTCGCCCTACAACACGATCGAGGAATTCCTGGCGGCAGCCAAGAAGAAGCCGGGCGAGATGGGCGTGGGCAATTCGGGCACCGGTTCGATCTGGCACCTGGCGGCCTCGGCGCTGGAAGACAAGACCGGCGCCAAGTTCAATCACATCCCGTTCCAGGGCGCGGGCCCCGCCGTGCTGGCGCTGCTCGGCGGCCACGTCGAAGCGGTGGCCGTGAGTCCGGCGGAGGTGTCGACTTATGTGCAGGCCGGCAAGCTCAAGATGCTGGTGGTGATGGCCGACAAGCGCCTGGCCGCCTTCGACAAGGTGCCGACCGCCAAGGAGCGCGGCATCGACATCTCGATCGGCACCTGGCGCGGCCTCGGCGCGCCGAAGAACACGCCACCGGACGTGATGGCCAAGCTGCGCGACATCGCCGCGAAGACGGCCAAGGAGCCGCTGCTGCGCGAAGTGATGGACAAGCAGAACCTGGGCTACGTCTACACCGATGGCGCCGCATTCAAGGAAACGCTGGCCAAGGACAACGAGTACTTCAAGGCGCTGATCACCAAGCTCGGCATCAAGCCCTGAGCCGCGCCGTGATGAAAACAACCATCGCATCGCTGCTGTGGCTGGCTGCAGTCGCCCCGGCCTCGGCCGCGACCTGGGTCTATGTGTCGAACGCGGACAGCCAGGAGATCTCGGTGCTCGAGCTCGACCGCGCGCAGGGCGCGCTCAAGCCGGTGCAGACGCTGAATGTCGGCGGCACGGTGATGCCGATGGCGGTGAGCCACGACAAGCGCGTGCTGTACGCCGCGCTGCGCTCGCAGCCGTTTCGCGTGACCGCGCTGTCGATCGACGGCGCCAGCGGCAAGCTGCAGAAACTCGGCGAGGCGCCGCTGGCCGACAGCATGGCGAACATCGACCTCGATGCCACCGGCAAGTGGCTCTTCGCCGCCTCCTACCAGGGCGGAAAGATCACGGTCAACGCGATCGGCAAGGACGGCGCAGTCGGCGCGATCCATCAGTTGATCCAGACCGCGCCGAACGCGCATGCCATTCATGCGGATGCGGCCAACCGCTTCGTGCTCGCCACCAGCCTCGGCGGCGACAACGTGTCGAGCTGGCGCTTCGACGCCGACAAGGGCCTGCTGTCGCCCAACGATCCGCCGCTGACCACCACGGCCGACAAGGCAGGGCCGCGCCACTTCGTCTGGGACAAGGCGCAGCGCCATGTCTACCTGCTGGACGAACTCGACGCGGCACTGCATGTGTTCGCATGGGATGCGACGCGCGGCACGCTGAAGCTCGAACAGAGCACGACCACGCTGCCGGCGGGCTTCACGGGCAAGCCTTGGGCGGCCGATCTGCACCTGACGCCTGACGGTCGCTTCCTGTACGCGTCGGAGCGCACGTCGAGCACGCTGTCGACGTTCAAGGTCGATGCGGCGACCGGGCAACTGCAGCCGCTGGGCCACACGCCGACCGAGAAAGGGCCGCGCGGCTTCGCGATCGATGCGAGCGGCCGCTACCTGATTGCCGCCGGGCAGGAGTCGAACGGCATTTCGCTGTACGCCATCGACACCGCGACAGGCGCGCTGGGCAAGCCGACGCACCTGGACGTGGGCAAGAACCCGAACTGGATCGAGATCGTCGACATGCCCTGAGGAGGCATGCACCCCAACAACAAGGAGACAAGACCATGACCATGCAACGCCGCACACTGATTCGAACCGCCCTCGCCTCTTCGCTCGCCGCCGGCCTTCCGGCCTTCGCGCAGAGCAGCAACAACTGGCCGACGGGCAAGACCATCACTTACCTCGTGCCGTTTCCCGCGGGCGGCACCACGGACGTGCTGGGCCGGCTGATCGGGCAGAAGCTCGGCACCGTGCTGGGCACGACCGTGATCATCGACAACAAGGGCGGCGCTGGCGGCAGCGTGGGCTCGGAAGTGGGCGCACGCGCGGCGCCCGACGGGTTCACGCTGGTCGGCGGCACGATCAGCTCGCACGCGATCAACGTGAGCCTGTACCCAAAGATCGGCTACGACCCGATCAAGTCGTTCGCGCCGGTCACACTGATCGGCACCAACCCGGTGGTGCTGGTGGTGAACCAGGCCAGCCCCTACAAGACCTTGAAGGACGTGATGGCCGCAAGCAAGGCCAAGTCGGGCGGGCTGTCGTCGGCCTCGGCCGGCACGGGAACCTCGCAGCATCTGGCGCTGGAGTTGCTGGCCTACAAGTCGGGCGTGAAGTTCACGCACATTCCGTACAAGGGCAGCGGCCCGGCCATCCAGGACGTGATCGGCGGGCAGGTGGACATGATGTTCGACACCACGGTGGTGGCGGGGCCGCACATCCAGAGCGGCAAGCTGCGCGCCATTGCGGTGACGTCGGCCAAGCGCCTGGCCTCGATGCCCGACGTGCCGACCGTGGCCGAGTCGGGCGTGCCGGGGCTGCAGGATTTCGAGGTGGTGTCGTGGCAGGCGATCTTCGTGCCCGCGGGAACGCCTGTGCCCGTCGTCGACCGGCTGCATACCGAGATCCGCAAGATCCTTGCGACGCCCGACATGCAGGACAAGCTGAAAGGCTTCGGCATGGAGCCCACGGATCTGTCGACCGCGCAGATCGCGGCCTTCCAGAAGGCCGAAGTGGAGAAGTGGGCGCAGGTGATCAAGGCGGCGGGGATCAAGGCCGATTGATCCGCTGGCTCCCGGCAAGCCGGGAGCCTCAAGCCCAAACCAAGGGAAGCTTCCTACGCCCCACGCCGGAAGCCCTTTATAGAATGCCCCTCCGATCCGCATTCCAGGCCCTCCCCACGTGTCCGACCGCTCCGCAGTACTGCCCCAATACCTGTTCCCGAAACAGGCACTGACCAATTTCGCCGGCTGGGTTGCGGGCAAGGAACGGGGGGCTGTCACGACGTGGATCATCCGGCGCTTCGTGGCCAAGTACAGCGTCAACATGGGCGAGGCGCTCGAGTCGGACATCACGTACTACAAGAGCTTCAACCAGTTCTTCACGCGCGCGCTCAAGCCCGATGCAAGGCCGCTCGCACAAGCCGACCTGGTCTGCCCGGTGGACGGCGCGATCAGCCAGTTCGGCGCCATCCAGGGCGACCAGATCTTCCAGGCCAAGGGCCACAACTACACGACCACCGCACTGGTCGGCGGGGACGCCGCGCTGGCCGCGAAGTTCGCGCACGGCAGCTTCGCCACGCTGTACCTGAGCCCGAAGGACTACCACCGCATCCACATGCCCTGCGACGGGCGGCTGGTGCGCATGATCCATGTGCCGGGCGACCTGTTCTCGGTCAACCCGACCACCGCGCGCGGCGTGCCCGGCCTGTTCGCACGCAACGAGCGCGTGGTGTGCGTCTTTGAATCCGCGCACGGTCCGTTCGTGCTGGTGCTGGTGGGCGCCACCATCGTCGGCAGCATGGCCACGGTGTGGCACGGCGTGGTCAATCCGCCGCGCGTGGGCGAGTTGCGCGAGTGGAGCTACAACGACCAGCAGATCGACATCCGCAAGGGCGACGAGATGGGCCGTTTCTTGCTCGGCTCCACGGTCGTCATGCTGTTCCCGGCGCCCGCGCTGGCCTTCAACCCGGACTGGTCGCCCACCCGCGCGATCCGCCTGGGCGAAGCCATGGCAAATTATTCAAATTTGTGAAGCTTTGTCTCACAACCCGCATCCAGCATGCCCCAACAGCTATAAAACTAGTAGCATCGTGATCCTTGCGCTATAGTCGCCGGCCAGCAAGGCGGTCCATAACCAAACACAAAAGCGCGCGACATCGGCCCTGTCCACAAGGCCGCTGGCCCGCCCAGCTTCGAGGAGATGATGTCGATGAGTACCAAGGAAAACGCAGCCGTCAGCCAGTTGCTCGCACTGCTGGAGGCCCGTTATGCGCTGCGCGTACTCTGGGCCCTGCGCGACGGCCATGCCCAAACCTTCCGGCTGCTGCAGGACAGCGTGGGCGGCATCACTCCCAACACGCTCAACACCCGCATCAAGGAGCTTCGCGAAGCCGGCATCGTGAGCCATGGCAGCGACGGCTACTGCCTCACGCTCAGCGGGCAGGACCTGCTCAAGCGGCTGTCCGACCTGCAGGCCTTTGCCGGTAAATGGCAACTGGGCCAGGCCAAGAAAGCTGCGGCACCCACGGCGACGGCGGCTGCTGCGCCAGTCGCGCCAGCCCCGGCTCCCGCACCAGCGGTTCCGGCCGTGCCACCCACCGACGACAGCAGCACCAGCTGACCGCCGACAGGCCGGCCCGGTCCGGCCTCGGTAAACTCCGCGCCTTCGATCCATTCTTCCCCTATCGACGCAAGGAGCGTTTCAAGATGCCTACCACCCCCTCCGGCCTGCAGTACGAAGACACCACCGTCGGCGACGGCGCCGAAGCCAAGGCTGGCCAGCACGTGCATGTGCACTACACCGGCTGGCTCTACAACGACGGCGTGCAAGGCGCCAAGTTCGATTCGAGCCGCGACCGCAACGACCCGTTCGCGTTCTCGCTGGGCGCCGGCCAGGTCATCAAGGGCTGGGACGAAGGCGTGGCCGGCATGAAGATCGGCGGCCAGCGCACGCTGATCATTCCAGCATCGTTGGGCTACGGTGCCCGCGGCGCCGGCGGCGTGATCCCCCCGAACGCCACGCTGAAGTTCGACGTCGAACTCCTCGACGCCCACTGAGCGCGTTTCGACGCCAAAACATGGCGTGAAGGCCCGGTTCCGGGCCTTTTTCATGCCTCTGCGGCCCTTTTGGCCGCATTTTTTCGCTTGAAAAGCTCCCGGCCAGCCCAAACTGGCTGGCTATCGATTTGTTTTCCGGTCCACAGCCGGTTCTTTGAAAAATGTCTGACCCGCAACAATCCGCACAGAATTCGCAAATGCTGCAAGGCGAGCCCAGCCCCGAAGAACTGGAGGCTGCACAAGCCGCCAATGAAGCCGACGCGTTGAACGCATTGGCCGCGGCGCAAGCCGAACTGGCCACGCTGCAAGCCAAGAATACCGAGCTGGCCGATCAGTACCTTCGCGCCCAGGCCGACGTGCAGAACGCCCGCCGCCGCGCCGACGACGAGATCACAAAGGCCCGCAAGTTCGCTGTCGAGGCCTTTGCCGAAAGCCTTCTGCCGGTGACCGACAGCCTCGAAGCCGGCCTCGCCATCAAGGACGCCACGCCCGAGCAGATCCGCGAAGGCGCAGAAGCCACGCTGCGCCAGCTCAAGAGCGCACTCGAACGCAACAAGGTGATCGAAGTGGCCCCGGCCCCCGGCACCAAGTTCGACCCGCACCAGCACCAGGCCATCTCGGTGGTGCCCGCCGAGCAGGAACCGAACACCGTGGTGAGCGTGCTCCAGAAGGGCTACACCATCAATGATCGCGTGCTGCGTCCTGCGCTGGTCACGGTCAGCGCGCCGAAGTAATTCATTCGGCACACAAGATTCCCACAGGAAATCCACGCTTCATCCCTTGAATCGCGCTGGGTTATCCACAAGTTCATAACAACATATTTTTCAGGCTTTCAGGAGTAAAGAACATGGCAAAGATCATCGGCATCGACCTCGGCACCACCAACTCGTGCGTGTCGATCATGGAAGGCAACACCACACGCGTGATCGAGAACTCGGAAGGTGCACGCACCACGCCGTCGATCGTCGCGTACCAGGAAGATGGTGAAGTCCTGGTCGGTGCTTCGGCCAAGCGCCAGGCCGTCACGAATCCCAAGAACACGCTGTACGCGATCAAGCGCCTGATCGGCCGCAAGTTCGAGGAAAAGGAAGTGCAGAAGGACATCAACCTGATGCCCTACACCATCACCAAGGCCGACAACGGCGACGCATGGGTCGAAGTGCGCGGCAAGAAGATGGCCCCGCAGCAAGTCAGCGCCGACATCCTGCGCAAGATGAAGAAGACCGCCGAAGACTACCTCGGCGAAACCGTGACCGAAGCCGTGATCACGGTGCCGGCCTATTTCAACGACGCCCAGCGCCAAGCCACCAAGGACGCCGGCCGCATCGCGGGCCTGGACGTCAAGCGCATCATCAACGAGCCCACCGCTGCAGCCTTGGCCTTCGGCCTGGACAAGCACGACAAGGCCGACCGCAAGATCGCCGTGTATGACCTGGGTGGCGGCACCTTCGACGTGTCGATCATCGAAATTGCAGACGTCGACGGCGAAAAGCAGTTTGAAGTGCTGTCGACCAACGGCGACACCTTCCTGGGCGGCGAAGACTTCGACCAGCGCATCATCGACTACATCATTGCCGAGTTCAAAAAGGACCAGGGCGTCGACCTGAGCAAGGACGTGCTCGCCCTGCAGCGCCTGAAGGAAGCCGCTGAAAAGGCCAAGATCGAACTGTCGAACAGCGCGCAGACCGACATCAACCTGCCCTACATCACGGCCGATGCATCGGGTCCGAAGCACCTGAACATCAAGCTCACCCGCGCCAAGCTGGAAAGCCTGGTCGACGAGCTGGTCGAGCGCACCATCGCGCCTTGCCGCCTGGCCATCAAGGACGCCGGCATCAGCGTGAGCGACATCAACGACGTGATCCTGGTCGGCGGCATGACCCGCATGCCCAAGGTTCAGGAAAAGGTGAAGGCCTTCTTCGGCAAGGAACCACGCAAGGACGTGAACCCCGACGAAGCCGTGGCCGTTGGCGCCGCCATTCAAGGGCAGGTGCTCTCGGGTGACCGCAAGGACGTGCTGCTGCTCGACGTGACCCCGCTGTCGCTCGGCATCGAGACCATGGGTGGCGTGATGACCAAGATGATCACGAAGAACACCACGATCCCGACGAAGTTCGCACAGACCTTCTCGACCGCCGAAGACAATCAGCCGGCCGTGACGATCAAGGTGTTCCAGGGCGAGCGTGAAATCGCTTCGGGCAACAAGGCCCTGGGCGAGTTCAACCTCGAAGGCATTCCGCCGGCATCGCGCGGCACGCCGCAGATCGAAGTGAGCTTCGACATCGACGCCAACGGCATCCTGCACGTCGGCGCGAAGGACAAGGGCACCGGCAAGGAAAACAAGATCACCATCAAGGCGAACTCGGGCTTGAGCGAAGACGAGATCCAGAAGATGGTGAAGGACGCCGAGCTCAACGCCGAAGACGACAAGAAGAAGCTCGAGATCGTGCAGGCCCGCAACCAGGGCGAAGCCATGGTTCACAGCGTGAAGAAGTCGCTGGGCGAACACGGCGCAAGCCTCGAAGCCGCCGAGAAGGAAGCGATCGAAACCGCGATCAAGGACGTCGAGGAAGCCCTCAAGGGTGAAGACAAGACCGTGATCGAGGAAAAGACCAACACGCTGATGACCGCAAGCCAGAAGCTCGGCGAGAAGATGTATGCCGAATCGCAGGCTGCGGCCGGCGCCTCGGCCGCCAGCGGCCCGGGTGGCGCGGAAGCTGCTGCGCATGCACAGGCCGACGACAACGTGGTCGACGCCGAAGTCAAGGAAGTCAAGAAGGGCTGATCTTCAGTCCCTTGTGCAAGGCTGGATCACCTGAAGGGGTGGTCCAGCCTTTCTCGCTTCAACGTTACCCGAGTTCCCGCTGCTTCCAGATCGACCTGCCATGGCCACCAAACGCGACTATTACGAAACCCTCGGCGTCCCCAAGAACGCGAGCGAGGAAGAAATCAAGAAGGCTTATCGCAAGCTCGCGATGAAGCACCACCCTGACCGCAACCACGGCGACACCAGCAAGGACGCCGAGGCCAAGTTCAAGGAGGTGAAAGAAGCCTACGAAATGCTGTCGGACGGCCAGAAGCGCGCGGCCTACGACCAGTACGGCCATGCCGGTGTCGACCCCAACATGCGCGGCGGCCCGGGCGCGGAAGGCTTCGGCGGTTTCGCGGAAGCCTTCGGCGACATCTTCGGCGACGTATTCGGTGGTGCCCGCGGCGGCCGCACCAGCAGCGGACGCCAGGTGTTCCGCGGCAGCGACCTGAGCTACGCGATGGAAGTCACGCTCGAGGAAGCGGCCGACGGCAAGGAAGCCCAGATTCGCATTCCCAGCTGGGACAACTGCGACACCTGCAAGGGCACGGGCGCCAAGCCCGGCACCAAGCCGATCACCTGCACCACCTGCCACGGCGCCGGCGCGGTGCAGATGCGCCAGGGCTTCTTCAGCGTGCAGCAGACCTGCCCGACCTGCCACGGCAGCGGCAAGATCATTCCCGAGCCCTGCACCGTGTGCCACGGCCAGGGCAAGATCAAGAACAACAAGACGCTCGAAGTGAAGATCCCGGCCGGCATCGACGACGGCATGCGCATTCGCAGCACCGGCAATGGCGAGCCAGGCACCAACGGCGGGCCGCCGGGCGACCTGTACATCGAGATTCGCCTGAAGAAGCACGAGCTGTTCGAACGCGATGGCGACGACCTGCATTGCGTGGTGCCGGTGAGCGTGACCACGGCCGCGCTCGGCGGTGAGATCAACGTGCCCACGCTCAAGGGCGCGGCCGCCATCGACATTCCCGACGGCACGCAAAGTGGCAAGCAGTTCCGCCTGCGCGGCAAGGGCATCAAGGGCGTGCGCTCCAGCTACCCCGGCGACCTGTACTGCCACGTGCGCGTCGAAACGCCCGTGAAGCTCACCGAGCATCAGCGCAAGCTGTTGAAGGAGCTCGACGAATCGCTCAAGAAGGGTGGCGACAAACACAGCCCGACCGACAAGAGCTGGTTCGACAAGGCGAAAGAGTTCTTCAGTTGATGGCAGTGCCAGGCTAGTGCCTCGCTGACCTGGCGCTTCTGTGTGGCTTGCTCTTCGCAGGCCATGGAAGAGATCACGCTGAAGCGCACCAAGGGCGTGCAGGACCTGTTCAACAGCCTGGACCCCATTGCCACCCAGTTGCGGTGCGGGGATTCGGCCCACTTCTTCACTTTGCACGTGAAGCCCGGCACCCGGCTTCCGGGCAACAGACCTTCACCTCGAACTCCGGCTACTTCACGGCAGCCCCCGAGGTGAACCTCGTCCAAATGGTGCATGCCGGCCGCTGATCCGGCGCCAAGCACACGAAAGGTGCTGTTCGCACCTTTGCGGAACACGCTGACCGGCGTCCGCGCTCCCCTCCCACATCAACTCACGCAAGCGCCTCCTCAAAAAGTGGCGCGGGGATTGCTTTTATATTTTTTTTTGATGTGCAATAAACCAAACGGCAGATCACACGTTATTGAAGAGAGGCGCCGGTTTTATTGAGCACAGAGGCTCAATAGGCGATGCTTTCTCGGAAAAACCGAAAAGCGGCAGATGGCCGTTCGGCATAGGTGTTTTCACCCGGAGAGAATTAGAAAAGCGAGCTTTTGAATTTAACCGAAATTTGAATAGTAGTTCCGCTTTTTTCGAGGAACTTTACTTGTTGGTGTGGTTCTGATTTAAGAAATGATTTGCCGGGTTCAATCTTTGCTTTATGCTGATTGTTAGCAGATTGTTGTAAGGGAGTTTTCCACCGCATGCAGCGAGGGCGGGCACACCTTTTAAATGGCGCGCATTGCTTTTGCTGCAGGCTCCGGGGCCAAAAGCCCACTGACCTGATGGAGGCGTGACCATGGATGTGATCAGCAACTTTGCCGCCCGCTACGAGCGCACCCGCGAGGAAGTCATCTCGCTGCAGGACTACCTCGATACCTGCAAACGCGATCCCACGGCTTATGCCACCGCCTCCGAGCGCATGCTCAAGGCCATTGGCGAGCCCGAGCTGGTCGATACGCGCAACGATCCCCGGCTTTCGCGCATCTTCGCCAACAAGGTCATCAAGATCTACCCGGCGTTCAAGGAGTTTTATGGCATGGAGGACGCCATCGAACAGGTGGTCTCCTATTTCCGCCATGCCGCGCAGGGACTGGAAGAAAAGAAGCAAATCCTCTACCTGCTGGGTCCCGTTGGTGGTGGCAAGAGCTCCATCGCCGAGCGCCTGAAGCAGCTCATGGAGCGTGTGCCCTTCTACGCCATCCAGGGCTCACCGGTGAACGAATCGCCCCTGGGCCTGTTCGACACGGCCGAAGACGGCGAGATCCTTGAAAAAGAATACGGCATTCCCCATCGCTACCTGAATCGAATTCTCTCGCCTTGGGCCGTCAAGCGGCTCGAGGAATACGGCGGCGACATCCGCCAGTTCAAGGTGGTCAAGCGCTACCCATCGGTGCTGCGGCAGATCGCGGTCGCCAAGACCGAGCCCGGCGACGAGAACAACCAGGACATCTCCTCGCTGGTCGGCAAGGTAGACATCCGCAAGCTGGAGACCTATGCCCAGGACGACCCCGACGCCTACGCCTACTCCGGTGGCCTGTGCCTGGCCAACCAGGGGCTGCTGGAGTTCGTGGAAATGTTCAAGGCGCCCATCAAGGTGCTGCACCCGCTGCTCACGGCCACGCAGGAAAGCAACTTCAAGGGCACTGAAGGCTTCGGCGCCATTCCCTTCGACGGCATCGTGCTCGCGCACAGCAACGAGAGCGAATGGAAGGCCTTCCGCAACAACAAGAACAACGAGGCTTTCCTCGACCGGATCTACATCGTCAAGGTGCCCTACTGCCTGCGCGCCTCGGAAGAAATCAAGATCTACGAAAAGCTGGTGCGCAACTCGTCGCTGGCCAAGGCGCCTTGCGCTCCCGGCACGCTGCGCATGATGGCCCAGCTCTCGGTGCTCACACGCCTGAAGGAGCCCGAGAACTCCAGCACCTTCAGCAAGATGCAGGTGTACGACGGCGAGAGCCTGAAAGACACCGACCCCAAGGCCAAGTCGATCCAGGAGTACCGCGACTACGCGGGTGTCGACGAAGGCATGAGCGGTGTGTCGACGCGCTTCGCCTTCAAGATCATCTCGAAGGTCTTCAACTTCGACAGCTCCGAGGTCGCGGCCAATCCGGTCCACCTGATGTACGTGCTCGAACAGCAGATCGAACGCGAGCAGTTCGCGCCGGAGGTCGAGCAGAAGTACATCAGCTACATCAAGGAGCTGCTGGCGCCGCGCTATGCCGAGTTCATCGGCAAGGAAATCCAGACCGCGTATCTGGAGAGCTACAGCGAGTACGGCCAGAACATCTTCGACCGCTACGTCACCTACGCCGACTACTGGATTCAAGACCAGGAGTTCCGCGACGTGGACACCGGCGAAGTGTTCGACCGGGCCTCGCTCAATGGCGAGCTCGAGAAGATCGAACGGCCGGCCGGCATCGGCAACCCGAAGGACTTCCGCAACGAGATCGTCAACTTCGTGCTGCGTGCACGGGCCGGCAACGCGGGGCGCAACCCGGCGTGGACCAGCTACGAAAAACTGCGCGCGGTGATCGAGAAGAAGATGTTCTCCAACACCGAAGAGCTTCTGCCGGTGATCAGCTTCAACACCAAGAGCAGCGCCGACGAACAGAAGAAGCACGAAGACTTCGTGACCCGCATGGTCGAGAAGGGCTACACGGCCAAGCAGGTTCGCCTGCTGTGCGAGTGGTATCTGCGGGTGCGCAAGAGTTCATAGCGACGAACGCGCAGCAGTTCTTCCCTCTTCTTTGCAAGGAGCTTTGACACCATCGTGGCCATCCTGCAGCAGATCATCGACCGCCGGCTATCGGGCAAGAACAAGTCCATTGGCAACCGTGAGCGCTTCCTGCGGCGCTACAAGGGGCAGATCCAGGAAGCGGTGAGGCGCGCCGTCAGTGGCCGCAACATCCGCGAACTGGAGCAAGGCGAAGACGTGACCCTGCCGCGCCACGATGTGTCCGAACCCGTGTTCGGCCACGCCCGTGGCGGCGACCGCGAGTACGTGCATCCGGGCAACCAGGAGTACCTGAAGGGCGACCGCATCAAGCGTCCCGAAGGCCAGGCTGGTGGCGGCTCCGGCAGCGGCGAGGCCGGCGACGGCGGCGAAGGGGAAGACGACTTCGTCTTCCGCCTCACACGCGAAGAGTTCATGCGCGTGTTCTTCGACGACCTCGCACTGCCCCACCTCATTCGCACCCAGATCGCCGATGTGCCCGAGTGGAAGAGCCACCGCGCCGGCTTCACGAGCGACGGTTCGCCCAACAACCTGCACGTGGTGCGCTCGATGCGCGGGGCGCTGGCCCGCCGCATCGCGCTCGGCGGCGAACCGCGCAAGGAACTCAAGCGTCTCGAAGCGCATCTCGAACACCTCAAGCAGCATCCACAGGTCACGACGGCGCTCATCCAGAAGGAAATCCGCGAAACCGAAGAGCGCATCGCCGAGCTGCGCCGCACCATGCGGCACGTGCCCTACATCGACCCCATCGACCTGCGCTACCGCAACCGCGTGAGGACGCCGGTGCCCAGCGCCAAGTGCGTGATGTTCTGCCTGATGGACGTGTCGGGCTCGATGGACGAGGCGCGCAAGGACATGGCCAAGCGCTTCTTCATGCTGCTGTACATGTTCCTCACGCGGCACTACGAGACCATCGACCTCGTGTTCCTGCGCCATCACACGCAGGCGCAGGAAGTGACCGAGGAAGAGTTCTTCCACGCCACCGAAACCGGCGGCACGGTGGTGTCGAGCGCGCTGGTGCTGATGGACGAGATCATCAAGGCGCGCTACCCCAGCGGCGAATGGAACGTCTACGGCGCGCAGGCCAGCGATGGCGACAACTGGCACCAGGACAGCGGCCGCTGCCGCGAGCTGCTGGTCGACAACATCCTGCCGGTGGTGCGCTACTACGCATACGTGCAGGTGGCCGAGACCGAGCAGAACCTGTGGCAGGAATACCAGCAGCTCGAAGGCGTGCAGCCTAACTTTGCAATGCGCAAGGTGTCGGACGCACAAGACATCTATCCGGTCTTTCGTGACCTGTTCAAGAAGGAAGGGGTCAACTCATGAACACTGACCGCCCTTCGTCCGGCCCTGTCCTGGAGCGCCTGCCCAGTCCTTCCGACTGGACCTTCGAGCTGATCGAGACCTATCACACCGAGATCGCCAAGACAGCCAAGAGCTTCGGGCTCGACGTGTATCCCAACCAGCTCGAAGTGATCACGGCCGAGCAGATGATGGACGCCTACGCCAGCGTGGGCATGCCGATGATCTACCGCCACTGGTCGTACGGCAAACAGTTCATCGCGACCGAGAAGAACTACAAGCGCGGCCACATGGGGTTGGCGTACGAGATCGTCATCAACTCCGATCCCTGCATCGCCTACCTGATGGAAGAAAACACCATGGCCATGCAGGCCCTGGTAATCGCGCACGCGGCCTATGGCCACAACAGTTTCTTCAAGGGCAACTACCTGTTCCGCATGTGGACCGATGCGTCCTCCATCATCGATTACCTCGTCTATGCGCGGCACTACATCGCCGAGTGCGAAGAGCGGCACGGTGTTGATTCAGTCGAGGAACTGCTCGACTCCTGCCATGCGCTGATGAACTACGGTGTCGACCGCTATCGCCGCCCACAGAAGCGTTCGCTGGCACAGGAGAGCGTGCAGCGCGCGGACCGCGAGCGCCACATGCAGCAGCAGGTGAACGATCTCTGGCGCACGCTGCCGCGGCGTGCCGAGCAGGCAGCCGACTCCGACGCCACACGGCGCTTTCCGTCGGAGCCGCAGGAGAACCTGCTCTACTTCATCGAGAAGAACGCCGCGCTGCTCGAACCCTGGCAGCGTGAGGTGGTGCGCATCGTGCGCAAGATTGCACAGTACTTCTACCCGCAGCGCCAGACGCAGGTCATGAACGAAGGCTGGGCCACCTTCTGGCACTACACGCTGCTCAACACCATGTACGACCGTGGTCAGCTCGCCGACGGCTTCATGATGGAATGGCTCAGCTCGCATACCGGTGTGATCTTCCAGCCACCGGTAGGCCATCGCGCCTACAGCGGCATCAATCCCTATGCACTCGGCTTCGCGATGATGACCGACCTGCGGCGCGTGTGCGAGAAGCCGACCGACGAAGATCGCCGATGGTTCCCCGACTTTGCGGGTACCGACTGGGTCAAGACGCTCGACTACGCGATGCGCAACTTCAAGGACGAGAGTTTCATCGGTCAGTTCCTGAGCCCGAAGACGATGCGCGATTTTCGGCTGTTCTCGATCCGCGATCACCAGAGCGAGTCCGAACTCGAGGTGTCGGCCATCCACGACGACAGCGGCTATCAGGCGTTGCGCGAATCGCTGTCACGACAGTACGACATCAGCAGCCGCGAGCCCGACATCCAGGTGTGGAATGTCGCCACGCGCGGCGACCGTTCGCTGACACTGCGGCATACGCAGCGCAACAACCTGCCGTTGCATGACGGTGCGGAAGAAGTGCTGAAGCATGTTGCTCGGCTCTGGGGCTTTGACGTGCACCTTGAAAGCATCGACAGTGCTGGGCGCATCAGTCGTAGTTGGAAGGCTGCGGCGCCGAAGCAGGCCTACTGAAATTTTTGGGGTGCTGCTGTTCAGGGCGCCGCTCACGCCGACACGGTGCTCTTTTTCGCGAATGTCCCCCGCTTCGCTCCTCCTTTATTTAGCTAAAAAGAGCCCCGTATCGACGTGAGCGTTGGACAGAGCGGTCGTTGATCGGCTGCACTCCAGCAGCATGCCCAGGTGCGAATGACGCCGGGTGCTCCCCGCAGCGAAATAAAGGAGGAGCGAAGCGGGGGACATTCGCGGAGGGGAGCACCCGGTGTCATTCGCACGCGCCCTGAACAAAAGCGCCCCCGAACCGCCCGACACGAAACACGCAAGACCTTGAAGTAGGCCTAAGGAACAAGCGCAGCAATAGCCAGCGTATAGCCCTTCACCCCCAGCCCCACGATGATCCCGCGCGCCGCGGGCGAGATGTAGGAGTGGTGGCGAAACTCTTCACGCGCATGCACGTTCGAGATGTGCAGCTCGATCACCGGCACGCTCGCGCCCTTGATCGCATCGTGCAGCGCAATCGACGTGTGGGTGTAGGCGCCGGGGTTCATGACCACGCCCAGCATGTTGCCGGCAGCCACCTCGCGGCCCGCTTCCTGGATCCAGTCGATCAGCACACCTTCGTGGTTCGACTGACGGCACTCGATCTCGACGCCGAGCTTGGCGCCCGTGTCCTTGCACAGACGTTCGACATCGGCCAGCGTGTCGCGACCGTATTGCTCGGGCTCTCGCGTACCGAGCAGGTTGAGGTTGGGGCCGTTGAGGACGAGTATTTTCTTCATGATGAGTAAAGGCCTGAGGGCAACTGGCAAACGCCGCCAATTATGGTCTCGCGCCGGTCTTGCGGCGCTTCGTTGTCGATGATCCGACGTAGTAGTTGTACGAGTCGATGTCCACCACGCAACGCGCCATCAGGTCGACGAAGTCGCGCAGTTTCTGGCCCATGTAGCGCTGCCGCTGGTAGGCGCAGTAGATGCGGCGCGGCTCGGGCTGCCACTGCGGCAGCACCGGCACCAGCACGCCCTGCTCCACCTCGGGGCGCACGAAGAAGGCCGGCAGCAGCGCAATGCCCAGGCCGTCGATGCAGAAGGTCTTCATGACCCAGTGGTCGTTGGTCTCGAAGGCGGGCTCGGGGCGGAAAGCGAAGCTGCCCGATTCGCCCGACACCAGCAGCATCTGCGACAACCCCGACGGAGCCTTCATCACGATCGACTGGTGCCGTACCAGCTCATCCGGCGCCTGTGGGGTCCCGTGGCGCGCGAGGTATTGCGGGCTCGCGTAGAGCCCGTAGTTCAACTTGCCCAGCAGCTTGGCCACGAGGTTGGGGGCATCGGGCGGCTCCGAACACACATAGCAATCGACATCGCCGACCTGCGGTGCGTGAAAGCCGTTCGCCACGTCGAGCTGGCAGCGCACATTCGGATGCGACTCCAGGAACAGCTTGACCACGTGGCAGACGAAGGAAGTGCTGAACTGCGTGTCCGACAGCAGCGAGAGGCTGCCCGACACGCCGGTCGTCAGCTCGTGGATTTCGGTGCTGGCCGCTTCGAGCCGGCCCGTCACTTCGTTGAGCAGCCCTTCGCAGCGGGCGAAAAAGGCGCGGCCGGCTTCAGTGAGCGTGATGCGGCGCGGGCTACGCATCAGCAGTTGCGCGCCCAGCAGCTTTTCCAGCCGCGTGAGTTGCCGGCTCAAGGTGGCCTTCGACACGCCCGAGAGGCTTTCGGCCTTGGTGAGACTACCGCCCTTCGCGACCAGCACGAAGGCCTCGACCAATGCGAGATCGATGCGGCTCATGCTAGTTGCCCCACGGGGTGATCGCTTGATCCACGACACGTGGAACTGGCCTCGGTGTCCCGAACGCTGTTGTTCGGGGCGCGTGCGAATGACGCCGGGTGCTCCCCTCCGCGAATGTCCCCCGCTTCGCTCCTCCTTTATTTCGCTGCGGGGAGCACCCGGCGTCATTCGCACATGGGCACGCTGCTATTGATCCTGCGATCAACAACCGCTCTGTCCAACGCTCACGTCGATACGGGGCTCTTTTTCGCGAAATAAAGGAGGAGCGAAGCGGGGGACATTCGCGAAAAAGAGCACCGTGTCGGCGTGAGCGACGCCCTGAACAGCAGCGCCAAGAATCAAGCACAACGCGACGAACAGAAAAACAGGGTGTCATTTCAGCCCAGCGTTTCAGGAATGAAAAGTTGCGTCTCTTCATGTGGCTTTCATCGGTGCGGCAGACGCGGTACGGTAGACGGCATGGCCGGGGTGGCGTCAATGCTATGCCATCACCGGCGCCGAGCCTCACGCCCCTGCGGCCCACGCACCATGAACACAAACAACACTACCCCCTGGCATCCCGTGGCACGGGCGGCCGACCTGCGCCCCGGCGCCAACATCGTCGCCGGCTTTGCCGAAGGCCAGGAACTCGCCCTCTGGCGCGCTGCCGATGGCACAGCGCAGGCATGGGAGAACCGCTGCCCACACCGCAGCGTGCGCTTCACGCTCGGCCAGGTGATCGAGAACCGGCTGGCCTGTGCCTACCACGGCTGGCAATACGCGGCCGGCAGCGGGCAATGCACGCGCATCCCGGCACACCCGGCCATGCAAGCGCCGCGCAACGTTTGCGCGAAGACGTTCAACGTGGCCGAGGCAGCAGGAATGCTGTGGGTTCACCTGTCGCCCGAGACGCACATCGCGCCCACAGAACTGGCCAACGCCGTCCCTGCCGGCTGGAACTTCTGCCGCACGCTGACCGTGCGAGCACCCGCCAGCACGGTGCGCAAAATGCTGGCCCGGCACGGCCTGGTCGCCGATGCGGCGTCGGGCGCATGGCGCGGCCAACTCGACGAGGTGAACACCGCCGCCCTCGTCCTCGACGCCCAGCCCTCCCTCGCCTTTGTTCATTTCTGGAGCGATGCACATCCGGCCGGGCATGCCATGACAGTCCTGCACGTCGCCGTCCGCCGCCTGCGCAGCGAGATCGAAGCCTTTCCCAAAGATTGAAAGAAGCCATGCCCTTCGTCACCGACGACCCCAACATGCGCGACGACTGGCTGGTCGTCGGGCCCACCACGGCCGAAGCGCGCACGACCCGCCTGCTCGGCGAAACGGTGCAGCTCTGGATTGATGCCGACGGCACGCCCCAGTGCCGCCTGGGCGATCAGCCGCTCGCGGTGCAATCACGCTACGGCTACCTCTGGGTCTGCCCGAGCGGCCAGCCCGCGCGTGCGTTGTTCGACTTCCCCGAATACAGCGAACCCGGTCGCCGCACCATCGACTGCGGCGGCATCGGCGTTGCGGTGTCGGGCCTGCGGGTGATCGAGAACTTCCTGGACATGGCGCACTTTCCGTTCGTGCACGCCGACTACCTCGGCAAGGTGCCGCACACCGAGGTGGCGCAGTACCAGGTGCAGGTCGAACCAGCCACGGGAGAAATCTGGGCCACCGACTGCCGCTTCTGGCAGCCGCGCGCCTCGGCCGCACACGACTCGGGCAGCGAGGTGCTCTACAAGTACCGCGTGATGCAGCCCTTCTCGGCCATGCTCTACAAGTCGAGCTTTCGCGCGGGCGAACTCGATGCCATCGGCCTCTTCCTGCAGCCCATCGACGACGAGCACGTGATCGCCCACACGATCCTTGCCTGCTACGACGACGATTCCACCGACGCCGAACTCATCGCGTTCCAGCACACGATCTTCGGGCAGGACAAACCGATCCTGGAGAACCACGCCTACAAGCGCATGCCGCTCGAAGGCCGCGCCGAGACGCCCACACGCGGCGACACCTCGTCCGTCACCTACCGCCGCTGGCTGCGCGAGCGCGGCATGCGCTTCGGCGTGAGGGCTGCTGCATGACGATGCTGAAGCTCTACGACTACCCGCTCTCGGGCAACTGCTTCAAGGTGCGGCAGATGCTGGCGTGGCTCGGCGTCGCCCATGAAACCGTGCCGGTCAACTTCTACCCTGGGCGCGAGCACAAATCGGCCGCCTTCCTGGCGAACATCAACCCGCTGGGCCAGCTCCCGGTGATCGACGACGACGGCTTCCTGCTGCGCGATGCACAGGCGATCCTCGTCTACTTGGCGAGCCGCCACCACGACGCGCAGGGCCACTGGCATCCCGACGACCCGAAGCTGCGCGGCCAGGTCGCGATGTGGCTTGCCACCGCCGACGACATCACCCGCACCGCCTCGGCCGCGCGGCTGCACGACACGCTCGGCTACCACCACCTCGACATCGACGCCTGCCGCGCCGGCGCGCGCGCCGTGTTCCGCGTGCTCGACGACCACCTTGCCGAACAGGCCAGCATGGGCCTGCGCTGGCTGGCCTCGGCACCCGAGCCGACGATTGCCGACCTGGCCTGCTTTCCGTACGTCGCGCTGGCCGGCGAAGGCGGCATTTCACTGGACGAATTTCCAGCCCTCCGAAACTGGGTCTGGAATTTCCGCCATTTGCCCGGGTTCATTGGCATGTCGGGTATCTTCCCTGCTGGCTCCGCCTGAGTATCCTTGGGCCTTCGCGCCTCCCTCTTTCTCTTTCCCCGAACCCGCCATGAAAACCAAAGCCGCCGTCGCCTGGAAATCCGGAGCCCCGCTCACCATTGAAACCGTCGATCTCGACGGCCCCCGTTTCGGCGAAGTGCTGGTCGAGATCAAGGCCACCGGCATCTGCCACACCGACTACTACACGCTCTCGGGCGCCGACCCGGAAGGCATCTTCCCCGCGATCCTCGGCCATGAAGGCGCGGGCATCGTGGTCGACGTCGGCCCCGGCGTCACCACCCTGAAAAAGGGCGACCACGTCATTCCGCTGTACACGCCCGAATGCCGCCAATGCAAGTTCTGCCTCTCGCGCAAGACCAACCTGTGCCAGTTGATCCGCGGCACGCAGGGCAAGGGCCAGATGCCCGACGGCACCTCGCGCTTCAGCCTCGACGGCCAGCCGATCGCCCACTACATGGGCACCAGCACCTTCAGCAACTACACCGTCGCGCCCGAAATCTCGCTCGCCAAGATCCGTGAAGACGCCCCCTTCGACAAGGTCTGCTACATCGGCTGCGGCGTCACCACCGGCATTGGCGCGGTGATCTTCACGGCCAAGGTGGAAGCCGGCGCCAACGTGGTGGTGTTCGGCCTCGGCGGCATCGGCCTGAACGTGATCCAGGGCGCCAAGATGGTGGGCGCCGACAAGATCATCGGAGTCGACCTGAACCCAGAGCGCGAAGCCATGGCCCGCAAGTTCGGCATGACGCACTTCATCAACCCGAAGGACACCGAGAACGTGGTCGACGCCATCGTGCAACTGACCGACGGCGGCGCCGACTACAGCTTCGAGTGCATCGGCAACACCAAGGTGATGCGCCAGGCGCTCGAATGCACGCACAAGGGCTGGGGCCGCAGCATCATCATCGGCGTGGCCGAGGCCGGCGCAGAGATCAGCACGCGTCCCTTCCAGCTCGTCACCGGCCGCAAGTGGGAAGGCTCGGCCTTCGGTGGCGCACGCGGGCGCACCGACGTGCCGAAGATCGTCGACTGGTACATGGAAGGCAAGATCAACATCGACGACCTGATCACGCACACCATGCCGCTGGAAGACATCAACAAGGGCTTCGACCTGATGAAGCGCGGCGAGTCGATCCGCGGCGTGGTTCTGTATTAACTCTTCAGGAGGCGCCCGCCATGAACCGCATGGAACCCTTGCGCAAGATCAAGGCGGGCGTTCTCGAAGTCGCGTACTTCGAGACCGGGCCCGCCGACGGCCCACCCGTGCTGCTGATGCACGGCTTTCCTTACGACATCCACACCTACGCCGAAGTGGCGCCGATGCTCGCGGCGCAAGGCTGCCGCGTGATCGTGCCGTACCTGCGCGGCTATGGCGCCACGCGCTTCCTGAGCGACGCCACGCCGCGTTCGGGCGAGCAGGCCGCGCTGGGCGCCGACCTGCTCGCGCTGCTCGATGCGCTTGCCATTCCGCGCGCGGTGCTGGCCGGCTACGACTGGGGCGGGCGCGCCGCCTGCGTGGTGGCGGCACTGTGGCCCGAGCGCTGCGCGGGGCTGGTGTCCTTCAACAGCTACAACATCCAGAACATCGCCAAGGCGATGGAACCGGATGCGCCGGCCAAGGAGCACAGCCTCTGGTACCAGTACTACTTTCACAGCGAACGCGGCCGCGCCGGGCTCGCCGAGGACCGCAGGGCGTTCACGAAGCTGCTGTGGAAGCTGTGGTCGCCGACCTGGAAGTTCGACGACGCCACCTTCGAGCGCAGCGCCGCCGCCTTCGACCATCCTGATTTCGTGGACGTGGTGATCCAGTCGTACCGCCATCGCTTCGGCCTCGTGCCCGGTGACCCGGCCTACGCGGACATCGAGCGTCGCCTTGCGGCCGAACCCACGATCACCGTGCCCACCATCACCTTCGACGGCATCGACGACGGCGTACGCCCACCCGCCGAGGCCTCGGCCCACGCGCACCGCTTCAGCGGACCACGCTCGCACCGGCTCGTGCCGGGCGTGGGCCACAACATGCCGCAGGAAGCGCCGCGCACCTTCGCCGACGCCGTGCTCGAACTGGTGCCCGCACTGCACAACAAAGAATCCCGATGACCGACACCCTCAAGACACTTTCCGAGCACCACGCCTTCGGCGGCGTGCAGAGCTTTCACGAGCACCGCTCGCACGAGATCGGGCTGCCGATGCGCTTCTCGGTCTATCTGCCGCCGCAAGCCGCGCACGAACGCGTGCCCGCCCTGCTCTACCTTGCGGGCCTGACCTGCAACGAGGAAACCTTCGCGACCAAGGCCGGCGCACAACGCATGGCCGCAAGCCTGGGCCTAGCGTTGATCGCGCCCGACACCAGCCCGCGAGGCGCGGAGCCCGAAAGCCTGCCGGGCGCGAAAGACAACTGGGACTTCGGCATCGGCGCCGGCTTCTACCTCGACGCGACCGCCGAACCCTGGTCCACGCACTGGCGCATGGAAAGCTGGATCGTCCACGAGCTGCTGCCACTGGTGGCGCAGCATTTCGCCATCGACGGCCAACGCCTGGGCATCTTCGGCCACTCGATGGGCGGCCACGGCGCGCTCACGCTGGCCATGCGGCACCCGGGGCGCTTCAAGTCGCTGTCGGCCTTTGCGCCGATCTGCGCGCCAACACAATGCCCGTGGGGCCAGAAAGCATTCAGCGGCTACCTGGGTGCGCCCAGTGACGACCGCGCCCAATGGCTGGCGCACGACGCCAGCGCGCTGATGCAGTCGCAGACCGTCTCGCCCTACCCCCAAGGCATATTGATCGACCAGGGGCTGACCGACAAATTCCTGGCCGAGCAACTGCACCCCGAAGTGTTCGAGGCCGCCTGCTTTGCCGCCGGCCAGCCGCTCACGCTGCGCCGCCATGCGGGCTACGACCACGGCTATTACTTCATCCAGAGCTTCATCGCCGATCACATCGCGCATCACGCGCAAACATTGCACGGCTGATCGACCACGGCGGGTGCGCGCCGTATCATGGAACGCATGTCCGCAGCCCAAATCCCAGCCTTTCACCTGCGGTCGCGCGATGGCTCCACCGAAGAGAGCATGGTACTGGCCGGTATCTGGCGGCGCGCGTGGATTTCCGCCAACCGGGGCGCCGCCAGCATCGAGCCGATCGCGCACTGGCTGCAGCGCGTGCGAACCGAATTCGTGTCTCCAGCCGAGGTCGTGCTGGCCGAGCGCGACGGACAGGTGCTCGCCTTCATGGTGCTGCTGGAGCGGCGCGAGTACGTGGCCCAGCTCTTTGTCGAGCCCCACCTGCGCAACCAGGGCCTGGGCAAGGCCTTGCTCGACGAAGCCTGCGTGCGCATTCCCACCGGCTGGCGGCTGCATGTGGCCACCACCAATACGTCGGCCCAGCGTTTCTATGAACGCTATGGCCTGGAGCGCGGCACGGTCGACCGGCATCCGACCAGCGGCCGCGAACGCATTGCCTACCATTGGTCGCCCTCACGACCACCGTGGCGCGTAGGCTGAGCGACTTTCCTGATTTTTCTTCCCCATGCGCATCGATCACATCGCACTCTGGACCACTGACCTCGAGCGCTGCAAGCGTTTCTATGTCGACTATTTCGGCGCCACGGCCGGCGCGGGCTACGTCAATCCGACGAAGGGCTTCGCCTCATGCTTCCTGAGCCTGGGCGACGGCGCGCGCATCGAGGCCATGACCACCAGCACGCTCTCACCCGTTTCCATCGAAGCCGGCGCGCAACGCATGGGCTGGACGCACCTGGCCATCGGCGTGGGTTCCGACGCTGCCGTCGACGAACTCACGCAGCGCTTGAAGAACGACGGCTATCCGCTGCTCGATGGCCCGCGCCGCACCGGCGACGGCTACTACGAGAGCGTCGTGCTCGACCCCGACGGCAACCGCATCGAGATCACCGCATGAACAACACGAGGCCCGCACCATGAGCGCCTTCGTCCAGAGCCTGCACGAAATCTTCGAGCGCTTCGGCCGCATCGAGCCCCGCCGCATGTTCGGCGCCCACGGCATCTTTCACGAAGGCCGCATGATCGCGCTGGTGATTCGCGACACGCTCTACCTGAAGGCCGATGCCGAAAGCGCCCCGCACTTCGACAAGCAGAACCTGCCGCCCTTCACCTACGAGCGCCAGGGCAAGTCGATGCCGATGTCGTACCGGCAAGCGCCGGCCGATCTGTTCGAGGACCGCGAAGAAGCCGCCCTGTGGGGCCGCCGCGCGTACGAAGCAGCGCTGCGCTCAGGCCAACCGCCAAAGATCAAGACCCCCAAGCCTCCGGCGGCGAAGAAAACAGCCGCCCGGAAAACGCCCGCAAAGAAAGCAGCAGTGAAGAAGACCCAGAAAGCAGTTCCCCGGTGAGCGACAACAACTCCGCGCTGCCCCCATTGCCCGAGCGCGAACAGATCGCACTGCTCGAACCCTTCGACGGCCTCGGCCTGAAGAACATCGTTGTCGTTGCCACATTGCAAGAAGCCGAACGCGCCGCCGACACGCTGCTGGCCGCGCGCGTGGCCGGCTTCGACACCGAATCCAAGCCCACCTTCGCCAAGAACGAAGTCTCCGGCGGCCCGCACGTGGTGCAATTCTCTACACGCGACACGGCCTGGCTGTTCCAGTTGCATCGCACCGAATGCAACCCGTTGGTGGCCGAGCTGATCGCGTCGACCGAACTGCGCAAGGTGGGCTTCGGCCTGTCAGGCGACCTCACGCTGATCCGCAACAAGCTGCAGATCGAGCCGCAGGCGGTGTTCGACATCGACACCGAATTCCGCCATCGTGGCTACCGCAAGTCGGTGGGCGTGAAGGCGGCGGTGGCACTGGTGTTCAACCGCCGCTTCGTGAAGTCGCGCAAGGCGACGACCTCGAACTGGGCCAACAAGCAACTGACCGAAGCGCAGATCCGCTATGCGGCAAACGACGCCTACGCGTCGATCCGCGTCTTCGACGCGCTGTTTCCCGGCACCTGACCCTTCCTCTGGTGGAGTGGAGGCTGGCGCTGCCGCGGTAGCCTGTTAGGCAATTGCAACTTGAGGCCCGGATTGCGCCCTCAGCTCCGCTCTTTGTAGCTCCGGTCGCCAACTGCGCAAAGCAGCGGGCTCTGCAAACTACTCCGCACTCTTTCCGTGTTTGTCCGCTGATGCAGTCCCTCTGCATGCCACCGAGAGGCAAACTGTGTTCACCAGCATTTGGAGTCGTTTGAATGATGCGGTCTGACAAGGTATTGCTTTGCTTGTCGCTTTTTTTTTGATGCGTGCAGCCAGTGCCGATTCGAATCTTCCGGGGTGCTCGACTCCTCCTCCTGCCTTGATCGATGGGCTTAGTCGGACTGCTTGTGAAATTTCTCGCTCAGTAACGATCGAGCGGTACTCAAGTCCGAAACCAGCATCGCCCTACGCTAGCGAGTTCGACCGGCGCGAGGCGGCGATTGCACTAGGAAAGAAAGCCGAATCCGTCACGGCAGTAGCAGGGATCAAGGCCGGGGCCAACGCCGTCCAAGTGCAAACTAGCTTGCTTCCTCCTCCGTTTGTTGACCAAATAGCCAAGCGTTATCCGACTCCAAAGGCGCGCAGATATAAACACTGGGTGATTGCGTATGAGCAAGTTGAATACGCTGCTCAAGGCACAGCACAAGGATTCCCCCTGGAATGCGCAACGGCCATTCACTCGACCACGCAAGTAACGAAGATCGTTGCCGAGTGCTTTCCACTTGGGGAAAGAGCCCGTTTCTCGAAAACATTAGATGCTGTACGGTGACGAAGAAACCGCCGGTGCGCAAGCGTCGTCAGTCCCGGCCCGCCTCCCCGATGGCCTGCGCCAGCCGCTGCGGATTCGAGAAGAACATCTCGTGGCTGCCGGGGCATTCCACCAACCTGAACAGCCCCAGCCGCTCCGACAGGCGCGGATGCCACGGCAGGCTGTGCGGCAGCGCGGTGTCTTGCTGGCAGTTGACGTAGGACTTGCCCAGTGCCAACTCCGCCAGCGGCTTCTGCAGCCTGATCTTGTCGGTGAAGGTGCGGTACGGATGCGGGTTCAGCTTCTCGTAGGCGGCTTGCGCGAGCGCGAGGTCGGCGTCGTTGATGAAGGCCTCGCGCCAGATCTCGAAGGGCAGCATCACCGCGTTGCCATTGGCTGCGGCGATGGCATCGAACATCGTCACGTAGTGCGGCGGCACCATGTCGTTGAGCGATTCGCCGTCGAGCGGCACGAAGGCATTGATGTAGACCAGCCGCCGCAGCCGCTGCGCGATGCGGTCGGCCACGCCCGAGATCACCATGCCACCGTAGCTGTGGCCTGCGAGGCGGACCTGCGTGAGGTCTTTCTCCTCGATGTAGCGCACGGCGGAGTCGATCGCGTCGCCGAGGCTGGTGTGCGCGCGGTCGTCGCCGGCGCGGTTGCCCGCGAGCGTAGGGCAATGCACGGTGTGGCCGGCGTCGCGCAGGCCATCGGCCACGGCTTCGATTTCGGCGCCGGTGTGCCAGGCGCCGTGGACGAGAACATAGGTGTCGGACATGGGTGTCTCCTTCTGGTAGGTGAAGGAGCACCACTGTAGGAAAGGCATGGCGGTGCCGATGGCCGCTGCCTGCCAACCCGATGGCCGTTTCGCGCCCGGCCCTTTGCCTTCATTCAATAATTCAACGATACTTGAAATATGGAAGAAAACGATGTCGTCCGATCCTTGGCTGCTTTGGCGCAGCCCGTTCGCCTGCGGGTGTTTCGTACGCTGGTGGTGGCCGGGCCCGAGGGCCTGACGCCAGGTGCGCTGACCGAAGCGCTCGGCGTGCCCGCCACGGGCCTGTCCTTCCATCTCAAGGAGCTGACGAATTCGGGGCTGATCTCGCAGGAGCGGCAGGGCCGCAACCTGATCTACCGCGCGGCCTTCGATCGCATGAACGCCCTGCTCGGCTACCTCACGAAAAACTGTTGCCAGGGCGAGCCCTGCCTTGCCGACGGCGCGGCGGCCTGCGGCTGCTGAAGCCCCAACACCTGCGCTCGCCGACATGCTGACTGCCGTCCTGATCTTCGTCTTCACGCTCATGCTGGTCATCTGGCAGCCGCGCGGCCTGGGCATCGGCTGGAGCGCTTCGCTCGGCGCGCTGATTGCGCTGGCGCTGGGCGTGGTCCAGCTCTCGGACATACCGGTCGTCTGGGGCATCGTGTGGAATGCCACCGCCACCTTCATCGCCGTGATCGTCATCAGCCTGCTGCTCGACGAGGCCGGCTTCTTCGAGTGGGCTGCTTTGCACGTAGCGCGCTGGGGCAGCGGGCGCGGCCGGCTGCTGTTCGCGTTCATCGTGCTGCTGGGCGCGGCGGTGTCGGCGCTCTTCGCCAACGATGGGGCGGCGCTGATCCTCACGCCCATCGTGATGGCGATGCTGGTCGCGCTCGGCTTCACGCCCGCCGCCACGCTGGCCTTCGTGATGGCGGCCGGCTTCATTGCCGACACGGCGAGCCTGCCGCTCATCGTCTCCAACCTGGTGAACATCGTGTCGGCCGACTTCTTCAAGATCGGCTTCAGCGAGTACGCGGCGGTCATGGTCCCGGTGAACATCGCGGCGGTGCTCGCCAGCCTGGCGATGCTGATGCTCTATTTCCGCCGCAGCATTCCCGCGCGCTACGACGTGGCACAGCTCAAGGCACCCGCCACCGCCGTGCGCGACATCGCAACCTTTCGCGCGGGCTGGGTCGTGCTGGTGCTGCTGCTCGTTGGCTTCTTCGGTCTCGAACCGCTCGGCGTGCCGGTCAGCGCCGTGGCCGCCTTCGGTGCCGTGGTGCTATTCGCGGTGGCGGCGCGCGGCCACGCGATCGACACACGCAAGGTGCTGCGCGAGGCCCCCTGGCAAATCGTCGTCTTCTCGCTGGGCATGTACCTCGTGGTCTACGGGCTGCGCAATGCCGGGCTGACCGGCCACATCGCCTCGCTGCTCGATGTGTTCGCCCAGGGCGGGGTGTGGAGCGCGGCGCTGGGCACCGGAGTGCTCGCGGCCCTGCTCTCGTCCGTCATGAACAACATGCCGACCGTGCTCATCGGTGCGCTGTCCATCGACGCATCGAGTGCGAGCGGTATCGTGAAAGAGGCCATGGTCTACGCCAACGTGATTGGCTGCGACCTGGGCCCGAAGATCACGCCCATCGGCAGCCTGGCCACGCTGCTGTGGCTCCATGTGCTCGCGAAGAAGGGCACCACCATCGGCTGGGGCTATTACTTCAAGGTCGGCGTCGTGCTGACGGTGCCGGTGCTGCTGGTCACGCTGGCAGCACTGGCGCTGCGGCTGAGCCTCGGCTGACACATCACCCCATCAAAGACTTCACTCCCATGAACGACATCACGATCTATCACAACCCAGCCTGCGGCACGTCGAGGAACGTGCTTGCATTGATCCGCAACACGGGCGACGAGCCCGAGGTCATCGAGTACCTGAAGCACCCGCCGGACCGCGCCACGCTGCAGCGCCTGATTGCCGCGATGGCGATGCCGGTGCGCGACGTGCTGCGCCGCAAGGGCACGCCGTACGACGAACTGGGCCTGGACGATCCGAAATGGAGCGACGACCAGTTGATCGACTTCATGCTGCAGCACCCGATCCTCATCAACCGGCCCATCGTGGTGACGCCGATCGCCACGCGCCTTTGCCGACCTTCCGAGGCGGTGCTCGACATCCTGCCGCGTCCGCAGCGCGGTGCCTTCGCGAAGGAAGACGGCGAGTTGGTCATCGACGCAAAGGGCCAGCGTGTCGCCAAGCCCTGAGCTGCTCAACCTCGATGCCGACGCGTTCCACAAGCCGGATCTGCAACGCTTGCTGCCCGCGCAGCGCGCCACCCACGCCCCGCGCATCCTGCTGCTCTACGGATCGCTGCGCGAGCGCTCCTACAGCCGCCTGCTGACCGAAGAGGCTGCGCGCCTGCTGCAGGCCATGGGCGCCGAGCCGCGCATCTACAACCCCCACGGCCTTCCGCTGCCGGACGGCGCACCCGACGACCATCCGAAGGTGCAGGAACTGCGCGAACTCGCGCAATGGGCCGAGGGCATGGTGTGGACATCGCCCGAACGCCACGGCGCGATGACCGGGCTCATGAAGGCGCAGATCGACTGGATACCGCTGGCCGTCGGCTCGGTGCGGCCCACGCAGGGCAAGACGCTCGCGGTCATGGAGGTGTCGGGCGGCTCGCAGTCCTTCAACGCGGTGAACCAGTTGCGCGTGCTCGGACGCTGGATGCGCATGCTCACCATCCCCAACCAGTCGTCGGTGGCCAAGGCTTTCCTCGAATTCGACGACGACGGCCGGATGAAGCCTTCGCCGTACTACGAGCGCGTGGTGGACGTGATGGAAGAGCTGATCAAGTTCACGCTGCTCACACGCGATTGCGCGGACCATCTGGTCGACCGGTACAGCGAGCGGCGCGAGAGTGCGCAAGCGCTGTCGCAGCGGGTGAACCTGCGCAGCATCTGAGCGCGGGGTTGCGCGGCGTCAACGGCGGCGGCGCAATTCACCGGGCGTGCTGCCCAGATGCCGGCGGCACTGGCGAACGAAGTGCGATGCATCGGCCAGGCCGACGCGAAACCCGATCTCCGCGATGCTCAGGCGGTCGAAGCGCGCATTGCCCAGCATGCGCTGCGCCACCTGCATGCGAAAGCCGGTCAGCGCGGTCGCGAAGGTGGTGGCGCCCTCGCCCAGGCAGCGGTGCAGGCTGCGCTCCGAAATGCCCAGCCCGCGCGCCACGCTGGCGGCCGTGAGGCCGGGCTCGGCATGGCGCTCGCGCGTGGCTTCCAGCACGTGCCGCCGCAGCGCGGCACGCCCCTCGTCCACCGACTGCGCAGGGCCATGCCCCATGGCCAGTGCCAGCAGGCCGCCAAGCTGATCGCCCAGCAGTTCGGCCGGCAGCGGCGGGTTCGCAGCCAGCGTTGGCGTCAACTGGCGAACGAAGCTGCTGAGTACGCCGCCCCAGCCCGCCTGCCCGTCGATGCGGCGCGCCACCTGGTCGCCGGCGTCGGGCAGCCAGGCATCGACCCAGGCGGTCGGCAGTTCGAGCGAAATGGTGTCGGCCGACTGCAGCAGATGAAATTCATAGAGGCGGCGCGAATCGACCAGCACCGCGTCGCCCGGCAGCAGCCGTGCGGCGCGGCCGTCCTGCACGGTGACCCAGGCCGAATCGGTCTTGCACAGCAGGTAGAAATAGTTGTGGCGGCTCTGGGCAATGGCCCGGCGCGTGCGGTAGACGTCCTGCGCGCTGCCGCGCACCTGATTGACGACGAGGGGTCCGAGCGGCGCCGACACCAGCGTCGCGCCGAAATCCCCTGCCGCCGGGCTGGTCACGTCCATCTCCAGAAACCCTTCGCAGACCGCGCCCACCCAATAGTCCAACCGCTTCGAGGGCGACACGGCATCGGTCGACCAGGTGTGGATCGGGGTGGCTGCGGGGGCGATGGCGCTCATGCCGCCAAGATAGCCAGCCCGGGCGCATTTGCCAAGCGGGTATAGGCGCCCTCCCACGCCAGCCGGGCGCAGCCCCCGGCACAATGACCGCCATCTCCAACCGTCTCCCACCGCATACGAAAGAAGGGCCATGAGCAACAAAAGCGATTTCGGACTGATCGGCCTGGCCGTGATGGGCCAGAACCTCGTGCTGAACGTGGAAAGCCGTGGCTTCCAGGTCAGCGTGTACAACCGCACCGAAGCCACCACCGAGGCCTTCGTTGCCGCGAACCCCGGCAAGAAGCTGGTCGGCGCCAAGACGCTCGAAGAGTTCGTGCAGAGCCTGGCCAAGCCCCGCAAGATCCAGATCATGGTCAAGGCCGGCGCACCGGTCGATCAGGTGATCGAGCAGCTCATTCCGCTGCTCGACAAGGACGACATCGTCATCGATGGCGGCAACAGCCTCTACACCGACACCGAGCGCCGCGACGCCTACCTGTCGAGCAAAGGCCTGCGCTTCATCGGCGCGGGCGTCTCGGGCGGCGAAGAAGGCGCGCGCAAGGGCCCGTCGATCATGCCGGGCGGCCCGCTGTCGACCTGGGAAGTGATGAAGCCGATCTTCGAGAGCATCGCAGCCAAGGTCGACGGCCAGCCCTGCGTCATTCACATCGGCCCCGGCGGCGCGGGCCACTACGTGAAGATGGTGCACAACGGCATCGAGTACGGCGACATGCAGCTCATCTGCGAGGCCTACAGCCTGTTCAAGGCGGCCGGCTTCACGACCGACGAAATGGCCACGATCTTCAACGAATGGAACGACGGCGAGCTGCAGAGCTACCTGATCCAGATCACCGCCAAGGCGCTGGAACAGAAAGACCCGGAAACGGGCAAGCCGATCGTCGACCTGATTCTCGACAAGGCCGGCCAGAAGGGCACGGGCCAGTGGACGCTGATCAACGCGGCCGAGAACGCGGTGGTCATCAGCACCATCAACGCCGCCGTCGAGGCGCGTGTGCTCTCGTCGCAAAAGAAGCAGCGCGTGGCCGCCAGCAAGGTGCTGCAGGGGCCGAAGATCGAACTGTCGCTCGACAAGAAGGCGCTGGTGGCCAAGGTGCATGACGCGCTCTATGCCTCGAAGGTCATCAGCTACACGCAGGGCTTCGACCTCATCAAGACGATGGGCGACAAGAAGAGCTGGGGCCTCGACCTGGGCGGCATCGCGTCGATCTGGCGCGGCGGCTGCATCATCCGCGCGCGCTTCCTGAACCGCATCACCGACGCCTTCCGCACCGATCCGGCACTGGGCAACCTGATGCTCGACCCTTTCTTCAAGGACCTGCTCAACCGCACGCAGCAAAGCTGGCGCGAAGTGGTGTCGCTGGCGGTGAGCAACGGCATTCCGGTGCCGGCGTTCAGCGCCTCGCTGGCCTACTACGACAGCTACCGCACGGAACGGCTGCCGGCGAACCTGCTGCAGGCGCAGCGCGACTTCTTCGGCGCCCATACGTACGAGCGCATCGACAAGCCCGAAGGCCAGTTCTTCCACACCGACTGGCCCGAAGTCATCGGCTGATGCCGCCATGCCGGCCCTCGACTATCCCAGCCACCTGGTCGAGGACTGGCAACTGCGCGACGGCACGCTGGTGCGCATCCGCCCGATCCGCGCCGAAGACCTGGCCATGCACTCCGCCTTCGTGGCGGGGCTGTCGAACGAAACGGGTTTCCACCGCCTGCTGTCGCCACGCAAGCCTCAGCCCGACGAGCTTTGGCGCATGACCCATATCGACTACGACCGCGAACTGGCGCTCATCGCGACCACCGAAGTCGATGGTGCCGAGCAGCAGATGGGCGTGGTTCGTTATGTGCGCGGCGACACGCTACAGACCAGCAACACGGCCGAATTCGCCGTGGTCATCGCCGATGCCTGGCAGCACCGCGGGCTGGCCGAGAAGCTCCTGCGCAAGCTGATCGATGCGGCTGCCGAAGCTGGCGTGAAGCAACTGGCGGACATCACCCTCTACGACAACACCGCCATGCTGGCGCTCGCGCGCAAGCTGGGATTCAGGCTGCAACGCGACCCGGGCAATCCGAACGTCACGCGGCTGCTGCTGGCGTTGGAAGAGCGCTGAATTCCACTGTCGGGGCTGGTTGGAAACTGGCGCTGCTGTTCAGGGCGACGCACACGCCGACACGGGGCTCTTTTTCGCGAATGTCCCCCGCTTCGCTCCTCCTTTATTTAGCTAAAAAGAGCCCCGTATCGACGTGAGCGTTGGACAGAGCGGTGGTTGATCGGCGATCACCAGCAGCGTGTCCAGGTGCGAATGACGCCGGGTGCTCCCCGCAGCGAAATAAAGGAGGAGCGAAGCGGGGGACATTCGCGGAGGGGAGCACCCGGTGTCATTCGCACTCGCCCTGAATGAACCCGCACCCGCCCCGAACACAAACACGCGGCAAAAACTAGCCGACAGGTAACCAGGCTCTCACCTGCCCGACCAGCGTCCCCAACGGCGCAGTCGCATCGACCGCCAACACGCCCGCCTCGCCCACTGGCGACTCGAGCGTCGCGAACTGGTTGGCCACCAGACTGGCCGGAAACATGTGCTCGCCCGCCCCGGCCCGCGCGGCCACCCGCCGCTCGGACTCGGCACGCTCGATGGCCATGAACACGAAGCGCAGCCCCGGCGCCGCCGCCCGTAGCTGGTCACGGTAGATGCGCTTGAGCGCCGAACAGGTCAGCACCGCGCCCTGCGGCGCATCGGCCAATGCACGGCCCAACGTCGCCAGCCAGCCGGCCCGGTCTTCGTCGGTCAACGCGATACCGTGGCTCATCTTTTCCACATTGGCCGGCGGATGGTGGTCGTCTCCCTCGATCAGCGGCAGGCCCAGGGTGGTCGCCAACGCCGCTCCCAGGCTCGATTTGCCGCACCCCGACACGCCCATCACTACCAGCCATACCCCGTCCATATGCACCCTTTTGGTAAAGCGCCACGCCCTAAAAAGAGGCGCCAGCAAACTTAAATCTACTTCCTTATGATGCGAAACCTTTTTCCGTCGGAAGCAGAGAGCCCTGTCCATGGTCCAGCTCGCATTGCGTCGCCCGTACACCTTCATCGTCATGGCGATGCTGATCGTGCTGGCCACGCCATTTGTCCTGGCCCGCATGGCCACCGACATCTTCCCGGAAATCAACATCCCGGTGGTCAGCGTCATCTGGAGCTACACCGGCCTGCCGGCGCAGGAGATGGGGCAACGCATCTCCGGCCAGGTCGAACGCGGGCTGACCACCACGGTCAGCGACATCGAGCACATCGAATCGCAGTCGCTGGCGGGCGTGTCGATCATCAAGGTGTTCTTCCAGCCGACCGCCAACATCGAAATGGCCATCTCGCAGGTGGTGGCCTCGATGCAGGCGCAGGTGCGGCAGTTGCCGCCGGGCATCACGCCGCCGCTGGTCATCAAGTATTCGGCCTCCAGCGTGCCGGTGATCCAACTGGCGCTGTCGAGCCCCACGCGCTCTGAAAACTCCCTGTTCGATTCCACCGTCAACCAGTTGCGCCCGCAGCTCATCACGGTGCCGGGCGCGGCCATTCCCTTTCCCTATGGCGGCAAGAACCGGCTGATTTCGGTCGACCTCGACACCCAAGCGCTGCAGGCGCGCGGCCTGTCGCCGGCCGACGTGGTGAACGCGGTCAACACGCAGAACCTGATCCTGCCCTCGGGCACCGCCAAGTTCGGTGCCACCGAATACAACGTGCGCATGAACGGTTCGCCCGACGCCATCGCGGGCCTGAACGACCTGCCGGTGCGCACCGTGAATGGCGCCACCACCTACCTGCGCGACGTGGCCTACGTGCGCGACGGCTTCTCGCCGCAGACCAACGTGGTGCGCCAGGACGGCGTGCGCGGCGTGCTGCTGTCGGTGCTCAAGAACGGCGGCGCCTCCACGCTGGACATCGTGTCGAACATTCGCGCCATGCTGCCCATCGCGGCGCAGACGATGCCGGAAGACATCAAGATCACGCCGCTGTTCGACCAGTCGGTGTTCGTGAAGGCGGCCGTCAAGGGCGTGGTGTTCGAGGCCATCCTGGCCGCCGCACTCACGGCCGCGATGGTGCTGCTGTTCCTGGGCAACTGGCGCAGCACGCTCATCATCGGCCTGACGATACCGCTGTCGATCCTGGCCTCGATCCTGGTGCTGTATTCGCTGGGCGAAACGCTCAACCTCATGACGCTGGGTGGGCTGGCACTGTCGGTCGGCATTCTGGTGGACCAGGCGATCGTGACCATCGAGAACATCGAACGGCACCTGCACATGGGCACGCCGTTGAAGGAAGCCATCGAGGTCGGTGCGGGCGAGATCGGCTCGGCAGCTTTCGTCTCCACGCTGTGCATCTGCATCGTGTTCGTGCCGATGTTCTTTCTCTCGGGTGTGGCGCGCTTCCTGTTCGTGCCGCTGGCCGAGGCGGTGGTGTTCGCGATGCTGGCGTCGTACCTGCTGTCGCGCACGCTGGTGCCGACGCTGGTGATGCTGCTGATGAGCGGCTCGCACGGCCAGGCGCAGCAGCAACAGCCGCCCGAAGGCATAAGGCAAAGCGCGCTGCAGCGCCTGTACCGTGCCTTCGACCGACGCTTTGAGCGCGTGCGCCGTGCCTACACGCTGGTGCTGTCGGCGGTGCTGTCCAAGCGCGCGGGTTTCATCGGCCTGTTTCTCGGCTTCTGCCTGCTGTCGTGCCTGCTCTACCCGGCGCTGGGCCGCGACTTCTTCCCGACCGTCGATGCCGGCCAGATTCGCCTGCACCTGCGCGCACCCACCGGCACCCGCATCGAGGAAACCGCGCGCCTGACCGACCAGGTCGAGGCCGCCATCCGCGAGCTGGTGCCGCCCGACCAGCTCGAAACCATCCTGGACAACCTGGGCGTGCCCAACAGCGGCATCAACCTGTCGTACAGCAACGCCGGCACCATCGGTACCTTCGACGGCGAGCTGCTGCTGTCGCTGAAAGAGGGCCACAAGCCAACCGAGCAGCACGTCTCGCTGCTGCGGGCGGAGCTGCCCAAGCGCTTTCCGGGCATCGAGTTCTTCTTCCAGCCGGCGGACATCGTCACGCAGATCCTGAACTTCGGCCTGCCCGCGGCCATCGACGTGCAGTTCAGCGGCAACGACATGGCCGGCAACGCCGTGCGCGCGGCCGAACTGACCAAGGCGATCCGGCAGATTCCCGGCGCGGTCGACGCCCATGTGCATCAGCGCCTGGACGGCCCTGCGCTGAATCTGCAGATGGACCGCACGCGGCTGCAGCAGTACGGCCTGACCGCCTCGAACGTGGGACAGAACGTGCTCATCGCACTCTCGGGCAGTTCGCAGACGGCGCCCGCCTTCTGGCTCAACCCGGCGAACGGCGTGGTCTACAGCATCGCGGTGCAGACGCCGCAGTACACCGTCGATTCGCTCGACTCGCTGCTCAACATTCCGGTGGGTGCGGGCATCGGCGCGGGCGGGCCCGGCTCGCAGCAACTGCTGGGCAATCTCGTGAGCACGCAGGCCGACCGGCAGCCCGCCGTGATGTCGCGCTACAACATCGCACCGGTGATCGACGTGTACGTGAGCGTGCAGGGCACCGATCTGGCCAGCGTGGCGTCGAAGGTGCAAAAGCTGGTCGACGAGATGCGGCCCAAGCTTTCGCGCGGCAGCCGGGTCGACATGCGCGGGCAGGTGCAGACCATGCAGTCGTCGTTCATCGGTCTCGGCGTGGGGCTGGCGATGGCCATCGTGCTGGTGTACCTGCTGATCGTGGTCACCTTCCAGTCGTGGCTGGACGCGGCCATCATCATCACCGCCCTGCCGGCCGCGCTGGCGGGCATCGCGTGGATGCTGTTCATCACCGGCACCACGCTGAGCGTGCCGGCGCTGACCGGCGCGATCATGACCATGGGCGTGGCCACGGCCAATTCGATCCTGCTGGTGTCGTTCGCGCGCGAGCGGTTGCAGGCGGGCATTCCGCCGCTGTCGGCCGCGCTGGAAGCCGGCGCCACCCGCATCCGGCCGGTGCTGATGACGGCGCTGGCCATGATCATCGGCATGATCCCGATGGCACTGGGCCTGGGCGAAGGCGCCGAGCAGAACGCGCCGCTGGGCCGCGCCGTGATCGGCGGGCTGATCTTCGCCACGGTGTCGACATTGTTTTTCGTGCCCGCCGTGTTCGCGGGGGTGCACAGTCGGCTTGCGCACCGCCGGGCGGCACGCGAAGCACAGCATCAACCGCCAGCGGGCGCAACGCCCCAGGAGAACTAGGACTTGACCCCCACGCTCATTCACTTCGTGTATTCGCTGCCCCCCCGGGGGGCCGCAGCTCGCCTTGGGAGCGGCCCGGCGCCGAGCTGGTCATGACGGAGCAACGCCACTCGGCATTGGCCATCCACCCCATCGCGGTAGAAGAAGGCGAAGGCGAATTGATGCGCCGCCGGCAGATCGTGCGGCGCACGCGCTGGCTGGTGCTGATCGTCCTCGCGCTGCTGGCGCTGGGCGCGACGCGCACGGTGGTCGTGCGCATCGCCAACGCGCGCGCACTCGAAACCGGCACCGCCGAGCGCGCCAGGCAATATGTGCAGACCGCCCTGCCCCGCACGCCCACCGCCGGCCAGACGCTCGCTCTGCCGGGCACGCTGCAGGGCTTCGTGCAGTCGCCGATCTCGGCGCGCGCCAGCGGCTACCTCAAACGCTGGACCAAGGACATCGGCAGCCGCGTCGAGAAGGGCGAGCTGCTGGCCGAGATCGAGACGCCGGAAATCGACCAGCAGCTTTCGCAGGCCGTCGCGGCGCGGGCGCAGGCCGCATCGGGACTGCAGCTCGCGCAGAGCACGGCCGAGCGCTGGGAGGCGCTGCGCAAGAAGGACGTGGTCTCGCAGCAAGACCTCGACGAGCGCCGCAGCGCCGTCGCGCAAGCCACATCGAACGTGGCGGCGGCCGATGCCAACGTGCAGCGGCTGAAGCAGACGGAAGGTTTCAAGCGCGTGGTGGCGCCCTTTGCGGGCGTCATCACCCGGCGCAATGTCGATGTGGGCGACCTGATCGACGCAGGCGCGGGCGGCGGCGCCGGGCGGGCGCTGTTCCTGCTGGCGCAGACCGATCCGCTGCGCGTGTACATCAACGTGCCGCAGGCCTATGCGCAACTCGTCAAGCCGGGCCAGCCGGTGGTCGTGACACAGGCCGAACTGCGCGGCCAGAACTTCAAGGGCCAGGTGGCGCGCACGGCGGGCTCGATCGACACGACCACGCGGATGATGCAGGTCGAGGTCTCATTGCCCAACAGCGACGGCGCGCTGCTGCCGGGCGCTTATGTGCAGGTGTCGCTGCCGCTGGCGGCGAGCCGCTCGCTCACGGTGCCGTCGAACGCACTGCTGTTCCGCGCCGAGGGCACGCGCATCGCGGTGGTCGATGCACAGGGCCGCGTCGGGCTGCGCGCCGTGACGCTGGGCCGCAACTATGGCGAGAACGTCGAGGTGATCGACGGACTCGACGGCAAGGACCGCATGGTGCTCAACCCCTCCGATTCGCTGGCCGAAGGCGACGTGGTGGCGGTGGCGCCCGACGCGCCCGCACCGGCGGCCCCGAAGGCGCCCACGCCCAAGGCCCCCGCGTGACACCGCGCCTGCTCGCCACAGCATTCGCCGCCCTGCTCGCGGCAGGCTGCGCGGTCGGCCCCGACTACAAGACGCCGGACACCCCGCTGCCCGTCAGCTGGAAGCTGGAGGAGCCCTGGCGCGTGAGCACCCCGAGCGACAGCGCCGACAAGGGCCCGTGGTGGAAACGCTTCGGCGATGCGCAGCTCGACGCGCTGCAGGACCAGGCACTGGCCGGCAGCCCCACGCTGGCCATCGCCAATGCGCGGCTGGCGCAGGCGCGCGCCACGCTCGCAGGCAGTGCGGCCAGCCAGTTCCCGCAGCTTGGCCTGGGCACGCGCGCCTCGCGGCTCAAGATTTCCGCCAACCGGCCGCTGACCAGCTATGGAACTGCCAACGCCTCGACGGTACAGAACGACTTCGCGCTGTCGCTCAACGCAAGCTACGAGGTGGACCTGGCGGGGCGCGTGCAGCGCACGGTCGAAGGCGCAACCGCCTCGGCCGAGCAATCGGCGGCCGACCTGGAGAACACGCGCCTGCTGCTGGGCGCCGATGTCGCCAGCAACTACTTCAACCTGCGCTCGACCGACATCGAACTCGACGTGGTCGCGCGCTCCATCGGCCTGCAGCGCCGCGCGCTGGAGCTGGTTACCGCGCGCCATGACCTGGGCGCCGTGTCGGGGCTCGACGTGGCGCAGCAGCAGGCGCTGCTCGAAACCACGCTGACACAGGTCGATGTGCTGAAGAAGCAGCGCGCGCAATACGAGCATGCGCTCGCCACCCTCACCGGTACGCCGGCGCCGAGCTTTGCGCTGGCGGTCGATTTGCGCGAGATCCGGCCGCCGGCGGTGCCGCTGGGCGTGCCCTCCGAGATCCTGCAACGCCGGCCCGACGTGGCCTCGGCAGAGCGCGCGATGGCCGCCGCCAATGCACAGATCGGCGTGGCCACTGCAGCCTTCTATCCGAGCATCATGATTTCGCCGACGGTGGGCGTGGACAGCCGGCTGATCGAGAGCCTGTTCAACGGGCCCAGCCTGCTGTGGTCGGTCGGCGTGTCGGCCACGCAGGTGCTGTTCGACGGCGGCCGCGTGCGCGCGAACGTCAACTTTGCCAAGGCCGGCTACGACGTCACCGTGGGCAACTACCGCCGCACCGTGCTGACCGCGATGCAGGAGGTGGAAGACGGCATCACGGGCCTGTCGGCGCTCGACAGCGCCAACACCCAGGCGCAAGCCGCCGTGACTGCAGCGCGCCGCGTGCTCGACATGGCGACCAGCCGCTACGAAGGCGGCGCCTCGACCTATCTCGACGTGATCACCGCGCAGCAGTCGCTGCTGACGGTGGAGCGACAGGCCGCGCAACTGCAAGGGCAGCGCCTGCTGACCTCGGTGTTCCTCGTGAAGGCGCTCGGTGGCGACTGGTGCGGCACGGACGCGGCTGGTACAGCCGAAAAGCCCTCCGCATCCTGCCCCACCGCCGCGGCCGACCGGACTGCAAAGGCGGGTTGAACCAGCCCGGATCAACCGCCGCGGAGATCACGAGGAAGAGATCTCGAACATCCGCGTGAAGTCGCAGCACTCCTGGGAGAGCATGACGATCGACGAGATCAGCGTGCTGCGCTGATCACCCTTGTACATGGCGACGTACTTCATGACCGGCGGCGCCGGCGTGCAGGGCACGACCATCAGCGAGCCCCTGGCCACCATGGGCGCAAGGCATTTCTCGGGCATGCAGCCGATGCCCAGCCCCGAGGCAGTAAGGCCCATCATCGCCACGAGGTTGTTGACGATGATCACGTCGGACGGCTGCACGCCCTGCGACTTCATCCAGCTGTTGTGCGCCATGCCGGCGCCCGACTTGCTTCCCTGAAGCAGCAGCCGGCGCGACGCCAGCTCATGCAGCCTGAAGATCTTGCCCGGCTCGACGAAGCCCGGCTTGCACATCCACACGCTGGAGAACTCACCGACCACGTGGCTCGGCAGATGCGCTTGCGCGAACACATCCGGCACCAGCACCAGGTCGAGTTCGTCCGCCAGGAGCTTTTCCTTCAGGTTGCCGCTCGCGTCCACGTCGGGCTCGATCGTGACCTTGGGGTAGTAGCGCTGGATGGCCTCGACCAGTTTGTGCAACCACGTCATCGCGGTGAACTCGGTCACGCCGATACGCACGCGGCGCTCGATGACTTCGGGCTTGCCGATCTGGTCGATGGCGGCGTCCCTGTGTTCGAGCAGCTTCCTGGCCAGCACGAACATCTCTTCGCCCTTTTCCGTCAGGCGGGCCGTGCGCTGGGACCGGTCGAACAGTTCCAGGTCGAAGCCGGCTTCCAGTTCATGCACGCGCTTGGAGACGGCGGATGTGGAGGTGTGGAGCTTCTGTGCGGCCTGGGAGAAGCCTCCAAGCTGCACGACCCAATAGAGGGCCTCCAATTGCTTGAACGTCATCATGGTCAGGAAAAACCCTTGTTGATTTCCTTTTTCTCCACCAATTCCTCCGGAATTTTTCGCTTTTTGAAATTTTAGGCAACTTTCACAATCGCGCCATCGAATTGATGTTGAGGCGGTTTGTCATGGTTGCTTCCAGTTTTGCAGTTCACCCGACGCCGGCCGTCGCACCGCAGGATGTGCTGGCCGCCTTCCGGGAAGTGGCCACCCCGCACATCAGCGACAACCTGCAGCGGCTGAGCGGCATCGTCGGCCTGCAGCGATTCCACCGGCAGCGCAAGCTGGTGGGAACGGCGATCACGGTCAAGACCCGTCCTGGCGACAACCTGCTGATCTACAAGGCGCTGATGGATGCCTCTGCCGGCCATGTGCTGGTGGTCGACGGCGGTGGCGACACCACCAACGCACTGGTCGGCGAACTCATCATGCTTTACGCACAGCAGCGCGGCTGCACCGGCCTCGTCATCGACGGTGCCATCCGAGACTCGGCGGCCTTTCGCGAGGCCGACTTTCCCTGCTATGCGCGTGCCGCCATCCATCGGGGGCCCTACAAGAACGGACCCGGCGCGGTCAACATGCCCGTCTGCGTGGGTGGGCAGATCGTGCAGCCCGGCGACATCGTGGTTGGCGACGACGATGGCATCGTGAGCTTTCCGCTCTCCGAGGCACCACGGCTGCTCGACGCCATCGAGCAGACCGCCCGGTTCGAGGCCGCCATCAAGGCCGAGATCGCCAACGGAAAGGCCGGGCAGTCCTGGCTCACCAAGGCCTTCGCGCCGCACGGCCTCTGAATCCGTGAAGCGCACGGCCTCATTCCCATCGACTTGCCTGGAGACAACTCAGTGAGCATCCTGTTGGCCCAACGCCTCGGCGGCGTCAAACCCTCGCCCAGCATGGCGGCGAAGACACGCGTCGACGCAATGCGCGCGGCCGGCCGTCGCATCGTCGACTTCACCATCGGCGAACCCGACTTCCCGACGCCGCGCCACATCGTCGAAGGCGCGGTGGCGGCTCTCATGGCCGGACACACCCGCTACACGGTCTCCAACGGCACGCCGGCCCTGCGGCAGGCCATCGCGGACAAGCTGCAGCGCGAGAACGCGTTGCCGTACCAGTCCGAGAACATCGCGGTGGGCAACGGTGCGAAGCACATCATCTACAACGCCTTCGCCGCCACGCTGAACGAAGGCGACGAAGTGATCGTGCCCGCGCCGTACTGGGTGTCCTACCCGGACATGGTGGCACTGCATGGCGGCACACCGGTCGTGGTGTCGAGCCTGGCCAGCGAGGGCTTCAAGCTGACGCCCGCGGCCCTCGAGGCGGCCATCACGTCCCGCACGCGGTGGCTGGTGCTCAACACACCCAACAACCCCACGGGCGCGGTCTACACCCGCGCCGAACTGGCCGCGCTCGGCGAGGTGCTGCAGCGGCATCCGCAGGTCTGGCTGATGACCGACGAGATCTACGAGCACTTCGTCTACGACGGCGCCGAGCACCTTTCTCCATTGAACGTGACGCCCGAGCTGGCCGAGCGCACCCTGGTGATCAACGGCGTCTCCAAGGCCTATGCCATGACGGGCTGGCGCATCGGCTACGGCGCAGGGCCGGCGGCGCTGATCCGGGCCATCACCATGCTGCTCTCCCAGAGCACCTCGTGCCCCAGTTCCGTGAGCCAGGCGGCCGCAGTGGTTGCGCTCGATGGGCCGCAGCAAAGCGTGGCCGAGGCCGCGGCCCTGTTCGGGCAGCGCAGAGACCACATGGTGCGGATGCTGCAGGCGCTGCCGGGATTCGAGTGCGCCCCGCCGGACGGCGCGTTCTACGTGTTCCCCAGCGTGGCCGGATTGATCGGGCGGACCACGCCGGCGGGAAACGTTCTTTCTTCAGACATCGATGTCGTGCACTACCTGCTGGAGCACGCCGGCGTGGCCGCGATCGACGGCACCTCCTACGGCATGCCTAACCACTTGCGCATGTCCTTCGCCACAGGGGTCGACGTGATCGACCAGGGCGGGCAATTGCTGCAAGCCGCATTGCGCGAACTGTCCTGACGTTTCATCGTTCCGTACAACTTTTCCGGAGTAGTTCCATGAAGAAGAGCGCATCGACCCTTATCGCCGGCGCCTGCCTGGCATTGCTGGCCAACCTGGCCTGCGCGGACCAGCTCGCCGACATCAAGGCCAAGGGTGTGTTCACCTGCGGCACCCTCGGGACGGCCGAGCCGTTCAGCTTTTCCAATGCCCAGACGCGCGAAGTGGAGGGCTACGACGTGGACTTCTGCAAGGCACTGGCCAAGTCGCTGGGTGTCAAGCTGGAGCTGAAGCTCATCTCGGTGGCTGCGCGCATCCCCGAGCTGCAGCAAGGCCGCGTCGATGCCGTGATTGCCAACCTGGGATGGAGCGCCGAGCGTGCCGAGCAGATTGCCTTCAGTGACCAGTATTTCGCGAGCGAGCAGAAGGTTGCCGCGCGCAAGGACAGCGGCTTCACGGCCCTCAAGGACCTGGCGGGCAAACGCGTCAGCGCGGTCAAGGGCTCCAGCTCCGAGATGCTGGTGCGCAAGGTGATTCCGGGTGCTGCGACCATCACTTTCCAGGACCCACCCAGCGCCTTCCTCGCAATGCAGCAGGGCAAGGTGGAGGGGTTGGCGGCCTCCGAACTCAATCTCGCGAAGTTCCGCCAGCAATCCGAGAGCACCGTGCCCATCGTCGTGCTGGAACCCTCCCTGGTGCTGGAGCCCTGGGGCATCGGCATGCGAAAGGAAGAAGCGGGCCTCATCAAGCATGTGAACACCACGCTGCAGGCGATGGAAAAGTCCGGCGAGGCACAGCAGATCTTCAACCGGTGGCTGGGCGCGGGGACCTCCTACAAGATGCAGCGCGCCTTCAGGGTCGAACAGATCAAGGGTTGAGCACGGCAATGTAACGAGGCGCACGACGTGGGTAGCAAGATCGACTTCTCTGTACTGGCGCGAGGGGAATATCCGCAATGGATATGGCATGGCGTGCTCACGATGTTCGAGCTCACGCTGGCAGCGTGGCTGTTCGCCCTGATCCTGGGTACGGTGCTGGCCGTGATACGCATGGCGGACAACCGCGTGGCAAAGGCCTTCGTCGCGAGCTATGTCGAGTACCACCAGAACGTGCCCATGCTGGTGCAGGTCTTCCTCTGGTACTTCGGCATGCCGGCGCTGCTGCCGCATGCGGCACAGCAATGGCTCAATGCCCACGACAGCGAGTTCCTGCTGGCCCTGATCGCCATCGGCCTGTGCATGGCAGCCTACGTCTCCGAAGGGCTGCGCGCCGGCATCCGGTCGATTCCCAAGTCGCAGCTGGAAGCGGCGCGTGCCATCGGCCTGTCCTACCTGCAGGCGTCGCGCCTGGTGGTGCTGCCGCAGGCGCTGCGCATCGCGCTGCCCACCCTGGTGAGCCACACGGTGCTGCTGTTCAAGAACACCAGCCTGGCCATGACCATCGGTGTTGCGGAACTGACCTATGCCACGCGGGAAATCGAGAGCCAGTCGTTCAAGACAGTGGAGGTGTATCTGCTGTCGACGGTGATCTACCTGGGCGTTTCCCTGCTGATCATGACGGCGGGCGCCCGGCTGGAAAGCCGCTACCGCATCAGCGCGAGATAAGCCGTGGACAGCATCTTCTCCATCCTGCGCGAGTACGGCGTCCTGCTGCTGGTCGGCCAGTACCCGAACGGGCCGCTGGGCGGGCTGGCGATCACGCTGGTTCTCTCCGCGCTGGGCCTGCTGCTGGCCTTTCCCCTCGGCGTTGCGATTGCGCTGGCACGCATCAGCCCCTTCGGCTGGCTGCGCATGCCTGCCATGGCGGTGATCTACGTGGTGCGCGGCGTGCCGCTGCTCATGTTCATCTTCTGGGTCTATTTCTTCGTGCCCGTGCTGACCGGGCGCATGGTGAGCGGGTTCACGACCATGGTGATCACGCTGGTGATCTATCAGGCGGCCTACCTGGCCGAGATCGTGCGCGCCGGCATCGAGGGACTGCCGCGCGGGCAGACCGAAGCGGCGCGTGCCGTGGGGCTGAGCTACATCCAGACGATGACGAAGGTCTTGCTGCCGCAGGCGCTCTACAACATGGTGCCGGCGCTGGTCAGCCAGTTCGTCTCCACCATCAAGGAGACCTCGCTGGGCTACGTGATCAGCGTGAACGAAGTGACGTTCGCGGCCAACCAGATCAACAGCTCGCTCATGACGCAGCCGTTTCAGGTGTACTTCATTCTTGCGGCCATCTACTTCTGCCTGTGCTTCTCGCTGACGCGGCTGGCACGCTTCCTGGAGCGCCGCATTGCCACGCGGCGCGAAGGCACCTTCCGGCCGGCGACGGGTCTTGCGCCCGCTGCCGCCGGGCCCATCGCACCCGAGCAAGCCGCATGAACATGTCTTCGACCCCCACTCCTGCCCTCATCGCCTTCGATCTCGTGAACAAGTGGTATGGCGACTACCGCGCGCTGAACGACATCAGCGCGGAGGTTCGCAAGGGCGAAGTCGTCGTGGTCTGCGGCCCTTCGGGGTCCGGTAAGTCGACGCTGATACGCACCGTGAACCGCCTGGAGACCATCCAGGGCGGCACCATCCGTTTCGACGGCCAGGACGTGAACGCGCCATCGCTCGACATCAACAGATTTCGCAGCCACGTGGGCTTCGTGTTCCAGAGCTTCAACCTGTTTCCGCATCTGTCGGTGGCCCAGAACATCATGCTGGGCCCTGTGAACGTTCGCAAGCAGAAGCGCGCACAGGCCAGGGCTCGCGCGCTCGAATTGCTCGAGCGTGTGGGCCTGGCTTCCAAGGCGGACGCATTTCCGGGCCAGTTGTCGGGCGGCCAACAGCAACGCGTGGCCATCGCCCGGGCGCTCGCGATGGATCCGCCGGCCATCCTCTTCGACGAACCGACGAGCGCGCTTGACCCCGAGATGGTCGGCGAGGTGCTGCAGGTGATGAAGTCGCTGGCCCGCGACGGCATGACGATGATGTGCGTGACGCACGAGATGAACTTCGCGCGCGAGGTGGCAGACCAGGTCTGGTTCATGGACCAGGGTTGCCTGCTGGAGACCGGTTCACCGACGAGCTTCTTCTCCAACCCTGGCACCGAGCGCGCACGCAAATTTCTGGCAGACCTGCGTTCGCACTAGGAGACAACATGAAGACCACCTCCGGATTCAATCGCAGGCAGATCTGCGTGGCCCTTGCCGCCCTCGGCGCAGCGCATGCGAGCGTCCGCGCACAGACCGGCTACCCCACGCGCCCCATCACCCTGGTCGTGGGATGGCCGGCCGGCGGCCCGGCGGACAACGTGGCCAGGCCCATCGCCGCGCAGATGTCGGTGCTGCTCGGCCAGCAGCTCATCGTGGACAACCGGCCGGGTGCGGGCGGAAACATCGGCTCCGAGTTCGTCGCAAGGGCCAGGCCCGATGGCTACACCCTCATGCTCGCCACGGTTGCATCACATGGGTGGAACTCGGCGCTGTACCCGAAGCTCGGCTACCGCCCCATGGAAGACTTCGCTCCCGTCGGCATGATCAGCACGTCGCCCGGGACTTTGCTGGTGCCCGTGGCGTCTGCGTTCCACACGATGCACGACCTCGTCCAGTTCGCGCGGGCGAACCCGGGCAAGCTGAACTACGGCTCGGCCGGCGTCGGCTCTTCGCAGCACATGGCCGCCGCCGCATTCAGGAAGCTCACCGGCGTCGATATGACGCACATACCGTTCAAGGGCACGGCCCCGGCAATGGTCGAACTGATCGCGGGCCGTGTGGACACGATCATCACCACGGGAGCGACTCCTTTCATTCGTTCAGGAAAGCTGCGTGCACTGGCCGTGGCGGCCCGACAGCGTCTGCCTGCCCTGCCCGACGTGCCCACCTTCGAGGAAGCGGGCGTGGCGGGCTTCTACACAGACAGCTGGTACGGGCTCGTCGCGCCCGCCAACACACCGCGCCCTGCGCTGAACACGCTGAACGCCGCGCTGATCAAGACCATCGAGAGCCGGGAGATCCAGAAGCAGTTCGCCGACCAAGGCGCGCTTGCGGCCAGGCCGCTGTCGATCGACGAATACTGGCTGTTCGTCAGAAAGCAGATGCCAGAGGCCGCGGAACTGGTTCGCAACTCAGGCGCCACGATGGAGTGAGCTTGCGAGCGCGACCGGCGGCCTGCGAGCGTCAGAAAAGGTTGCCCTGCCCCACAGCGCCAGGTGGTCGGAACGCGGTGAGGTCCAGCGGAATCCGCTCGCGGTTGAAGCCCAGGCGATTCGTCGCCTTCTGGAAGCGCTGGTGGATCAGGTCGGCCCACAGCCCGCTGCCCTTCATGCGCGTGGCGAAGTCGGCGTCGTAGTCCTTGCCGCCGCGCATGTCGTGGATGCGCGCCATGATGCGGTCCGCGCGCTGCGGGTAGTGCAGCTCCAGCCATTCCTTGAACAGCGGGGCCACTTCCCATGGCAGCCGCACCACCGTGTAGAAGGCGCGGCGTGCACCCGCCTCCCATGCCGCTTCGAGCACATGCTCCATGTCTTCGGTGACGAAGGGAATCTGCGGCGCCACGCTCACGCCCACCGGCACGCCCGCCTCGGCCAGCGTGCGGATGGTGCGCAGGCGCCGATGCGGCGCGGCCGCGCGCGGCTCCAGCTTGCGGGCCAGTTCGCCGTCGAGCGTGGTGATGGTGATGTACACGGCCGCCAGGTGCTCGGCCGCCATCGGCGCGATCAGGTCGAGGTCGCGTTCGATCGCGCTCGACTTGGTGACCAGCGCGAAGGGATGCCGCACTTCTTTCAGCAGTTCGATGACCGAGCGCGTGAGCCGCAACTCGCGCTCGATGGGCTGGTAGCAGTCGGTGGCGGTGCCGATCGCGATCTGGCTCGGCCGATAGCTCTTGCGCCCGAGTTCGGCGCGCAGCACCTCGACGATGTTGCGCTTGGCGATCAGCTTGGTCTCGAAGTCCAGGCCGGGCGAAAGGTTCAGGTAGCTGTGCGTGGGCCGCGCAAAGCAGTAGATGCAGCCGTGTTCGCAGCCGCGATAAGGATTGAGCGCGCGGTCGAAGTAGATGTCGGGCGAGTCGTTTTCGGTAAGCACCGACTTCACGTCCTCGAAGCGCACTTCGGTCGCAATCGGCATCAGGCCTTCGGCCTCGGCGGCGCCGTCTTCGAGCGTGCCCCAGCCGTCGTCGAAGGCGTCGCGCTCGTCCTTCGAGAAACGGTGCGCCAGCCGCGTGGCCGCACCACGGCCCTTGATGATGTGAATGGGAACCTGGGCAGCGGGCATGGCAAATCCTTCGCGTGGAATTTACTGTTTATTCATACAGTATTCCACCGATTCGCAGGCACCACTCTGTTTTTACATTTCTCTATTGACAGAAATATAGGAAATCCTAAACTCACGGCCATGGAACTCACTGACATTCAACGCAAGTTCGTCCTGCACTGGGGCGAAATGGGGTCCATGTGGGGCGTCAACCGCACCGTCTCGCAAATCCACGCACTGCTCTTCGCCCACGGCAAGCCGATGCACGCCGAAGAGCTGTCCGACACGCTGGGCGTTGCGCGCTCCAACGTCAGCAACAGCCTGAAAGAACTGCAGGCCTGGAATCTCGTGCGCGTCACCCACACCATGGGCGACCGCCGCGACTATTTCGAGACCAGCGTCGACGTGTGGGAACTGTTCCGCACGGTCGTTCGCGAGCGCAAGGAGCGCGAGTTCGACCCCACGGTCCGCATGCTGCGCGAGCTGGTCACCAGCCCCGACTTCCAGAAGGAACCGGCCGACGCGCAGGACCGCATCCGATCCACCATGGAACTCATGGACAAGCTCGCGACCTGGGCCGACGAGATGCTGCGGCTGTCGCCCGGCACGCTCGACAAGGTGCTGACACTGGGTGCCAGCGTGCAGAAGTTCGTGCGTGGTGATGCCGCGTCCACGGACAAGGGTGGCAGCGGTGGCAAGGGCGAAGACCCCGACGCGCACCACGCCAGTCTTCCGATGATCTGAGTTCTCTTTTTTTTGCCTATCAATTTCTGTTTCAACTGAAATATCGAGAAAAAAGAACGCCATGACCAGCACCGCCCTCGTCACGTACCCGCTCACCGTCTACTTCGACGCCACCTGCGCGCTTTGCGTGGCCGAAATGGGCGCCATGAAGGCGCGCGACGCAGCCGGTCGGCTGGATCTTGTCGATTGCTCGCCCACCGACTTCTCAGGCGGCCCGGCCCCGCGTGAAGCGCTGATGACGGCGATGCACGCGGTCGATGCCAGCGGCCGCGTGCTGTCCGGCGTCGGCGCCATCCGCGCCTGCCGCACGGCGGTGGGCCTGCCGGCTGGCGGCTTCCTGCTTGACCTGCCGCTCGTCGGGGCGCTGGCCGATCGTGCCTACGCCGGGCTCGCGCGCAACCGCTACCGGCTGCCGCGATGGCTTGTCGCGCGGCTCGTGGGACGTGGCGCCATCGCGCCGGTCACCTGCGCAGACGACAACTGCCGCGTCTGAGAACGAACGAATCACGCTGTCACGCCCCCTGGGAATCACAAGAAACCAACGTCCGAAGGAGCCTCGATGCCCAACGTCTTCCAGCCCGACTTCCGCATGCCCGGCACGTCCGAAGCGGCACGACCCGCGATGGCCTCGCCGATCACACGCGAAGACACGCAGGACTACTTCACCGAGGTCGCCGTCGACTACAGCGCCTGGAGCCCGAGCTACAACATGCACTTCGGCTTCTGGCGCCTCGGCCTCAACCCGCTGCGGCGCGAAGGCATGCTGGTGGAGATGAATCGTGCGGTCGGCCGGGCGCTCAAGCTCGATGAAGCGGCGAGCCCTTCGCAGCGCCGCTGCGTACTCGACCTGGGCTGCGGCGCCGGCGCCACCGCGCGCACGCTGGTCGGCGACGACGCTTCGCTCTATGCGGTCACAGTGACCAACGTACCGGTACAAAACGGCATCGCCGCGCGGCTCGACGCCAAGGCCGGCGTGGCCGATCGCGTCGCGCACATCGAAGCCGACTACACGCGCACCGGCCTGCCCGCCGCGCAGGCCGATGGCGCCTGGGCCCTCGAAAGCGCCTGCTACGCCGAGGGCACCGCCAAGGTCGACTTCGTGCGCGAGGCCGCGCGTCTGCTGAAGCCCGGCGCACGGCTGGTGGTGATCGACGGTTTCCTGCTGCGCAAGAAGCCCGGTCGCATCGCCGGCTGGCTGCATCGCCTGTGGGCCGACAGCTGGGCCGTGCCGACGCTGGCCATGCGCGAAGACTTCACTGCCGCTCTGCGCAACAACGGCTTCGAGGACATCCAGTTCAAGTCGCTGCGCTGGCGTATCGCGCCCAGCGCGCTGCACATCCCCGTGCTGGCCACGCGGTTCACGCTGGCCGAACTCTGGAAGGCGCGCGGCCGGCTGAGCCCCTGGCGCCGCAAGCACATCGTGGCGAGTTACTGCGCGCTGGCGCTCGGCATGTTCTGGCGGGACTTCGACTACGGGATGGTGACGGCTACTCGCAGTGCCTGAGTTCTTTGGCGCTGCTGTTCGAGGCGAGTGCGAATGACACCAGGAGCTCCCCTCCGCGAATGTCCCCCGCTTCGCTCCTCCTTTATTTCGCTGCGGGGAGCACCCGGTGTCATTCGCACAGGGGCACGCTGCTGGTGATCGCCGATCAACGACTGCTCCGCATAACGCTCACGCCGATACGGGGCTCTTTTTAGCTAAATAAAGGAGGAGCGAAGCGGGGGACATTCGCGAAAAAGAGCACCGTGTCGGCGGGAGCGTCGCCCTGAACAACAAACGTCAAACACAACGCAACAATCAGACGACAAGGAGCACAGGAGCCCATGAGCACAGAACACGAAGACACCCGCCTGTCCGAACTGGCGCCCGCCACACCCAACGACGGCGAGCCGACTGATGAACCCCGTCGCCGCATGCCCTTCGCCTGGTTCTGGCCCCTGCTGGCCGGCGCGGCGGTCGCGCTGCTGCTGCGCATTGCCTTCAGCGGCGGACCGGGCCACCGCTTCTCGCCGATGCTCGGCTCCTTCGTCTATTTCGTGCCCTCGCTTTGCGGCGCGGTCACGGTCTACATGGCCGAGCGCACCGAACGGCGCAGCTGGGGCTACTACCTCTGGGCGCCCTGGGTCTCCACCGCACTGTTCGTGACCGGCACCCTGGCGATCTTCATCGAAGGCCTGATCTGCGCGATCGTGATCATCCCGCTGTTCGCGGTCATGGGCAGCGTTGGCGGCCTTGCAATGGGCATCGTGTGCCGCATCACGAACTGGCCCAAGCCCGCGCTGTACAGCTTCGCGATGCTGCCGCTGATACTCGGAGCCATCGAGCCCCAACTGCCCGACCCCGACCAGTTCTCCTACACCTCTCGCACGCTCTTCATCGCCGCGCCCACCGAGCGCGTGTGGCACGAGCTGAACGACGCGCGCGACATCCGCCCGAGCGAAGTCGGCGATGCCTGGGCCTACCGCATCGGCGTGCCGATGCCGGTGTCCGGCGTGACCGTCGATACGCCCGAGGGCCGCGTGCGCCAGGTGCAGTGGCAAAAGAACGTGCACTTCGACGAAATCATCACCGACTGGCAACCGGGCCGCGTGCTGAAGTGGCGCTACCGCTTCACGCCCGACTCCTTCCCTGCCGGCGCGCTGGACGACCACGTCATGATCGGCGGCCAGTACTTCGACCTGCGCGACTCCACCTACACGCTGACACCGCGCAACGGCGGCACCGAGTTGCGCATCGACGTGTCGTGGCGCGTGAGCACGCGCTTCAACTGGTATGCCGACCCGGTCCTGCAGTTCCTGCTGGGCGATGGCGCGGAACACATCCTGCGCTTCTACAAGGCGCGCAGCGAAAGCACAGTGGCGGCCGCAGGATGACGAAGAACAACACGCAACCCGTCTTCCAGCAGGCGCTGGGGCCCGCATGGGACCAGCTCGGCGACGTGATCCGGCGCCACTACACGATGACTCCGTTCTCCGACGACTACGTGTGCGTTCGCGGCACGATGAGCGAAGTCCATCACTCACCCTGGGCTGCGCTGCTGATGCCCTTCGGCCGCCTCTTCGGCGCGCTGGTGCCTCACACCGGCACCGATGTGCCGATCGAAGTGCACTACCGATGCCACCCCCACAACCCCCACCTGTACTGGGACCGCGTCTTCCACTTCAAGGGTCGGCCGGACTTCCACTTCCGCTCGCACATGGAGCACACGCCCGCGCAGGGCAGCGAAGTGATCGAGTACGTGCGCTTCGGCATCGGCATGCGGCTGGCGGTGAGCGCCGAAGAAGGCGCACTGGTGTTCCGCGACCTGGGCTACATCTGGCGCATTGCCGGCCTGCGCATTCCGCTGCCGCTGGGCCTGCTGCTGGGCACCGCCTACGTCGAGGAGCGGCCCGATCCTTCCGACCCCGACCACTTCACCATGAAGATGCTGCTGCGCCACCACTGGTTCGGCGATGTCTTCCGCTACAGCGGGCGATTCCGATTGGCGCGCTTGGGGCCACAATGAGCACACCATGCCGCGCCGCCCCGAAAACCTCTACGCCCAGTACCACGCCCACGTCTACTTCGCACCCGCCACGCTGGCGCAGGCGCGCGCGCTCTGCGAGCGGGCGGGCCATGAGCTGATGGTGGTCGTGGGCCGCGTGCACGAACGGCTCGTGGGCCCGCATCCGCACTGGAGCTGCCAGCTCGCCTTCGATGCCGCCGAGTTTGACCAGGTGATCGAATGGCTGGACGCCAACCGCGACGGCCTCGACATCTTCGTGCACGGCGTGACGGGCGACGACTTTGCCGACCACACCACCCACGCCATGTGGCTGGGCAACGAAAGCGTGCTCGACCTGCGGATGTTCAGGCACTGAGATCCGCGGTCAGAACTCCGCGTCGAGTTCGTCGATCTCTTCAGGCTCCTGCTTCGCGGCCGCCACCCACTCCTGCATGGCCGGCAGTTCCATCACGCGCTTGCAATACGCGGCGCACACGCTGTCGAGCGCCACGTCGTAGCTCAGGAAACGTGTGACCACCGGCGCGTACATCGCGTCGGCGATGCCCGGCTGCTTGCCGAACAGGAAAGGCCCGCCATAGGCCTTGAGGCATTCGCGCCAGATCGCGACGATGCGGTCGATGTCGGACTGCGCGCGCGACCACACCTTGAAGCTCTTGAAGTGCGCCTTGATGTTCATCGGCAGCGCGCCGCGCATCGAGCCGAAGCCCGAATGCATCTCGCCGCAGATCGCGCGGCAATGGGCGCGGGCTGCAATGTCGGCCGGCAGCAGTCCGGCCTTGGGCTTGATCTCGTTGAGGTACTCGCCGATGGCCAGCGTGTCCCACACCTTCACGCTGCCGTGCTGCAGCGAAGGCACGAGCATCGACGACGACAGCAGCAGCATTTCGGCCTTCATGGCCGGGTCGTCGGGCGGAATGATCTTCTCGCTGAAGTCCAGGCCCGCCAGCCTGCACATCAGCCAGCCGCGCAGCGACCACGCGCCGTAGTTCTTGCTGCTGATGGTGAGAACGGGTTTGGCCATCGGACGCTCCTTGACGATGCAAGACTGCGTGCAAGCGCCATGCCACCCGGCTGGCCCGCAACTTGCCTGCACCTCCTGCATGCTGTACCGGGCCTATCAGAACCAAGCCGACCTTCTCTCGCCCTCGCGGCTCACGGCGCAGTACCTGGGCAAGGCACTCTGGCAGGACGGCACCGAGCGCACCATCATGCGGCGCATGGCGGCCCAGTTCGAGGTGTTCTCGCGCATGCGGCTGACCCATTCGCGGCCGCCCTACGGCATCGACACCGTGACGGTCGATGGCACACAAGTGGCTGTCCACGAAGAGAAAACCCTCGTTTCGCCCTTCGGCACGCTGCTGCATTTCCGCAAGGACATCAAGGCCGTGCACCCGCCTGTGCTGCTGGTTGCACCACTCTCGGGCCATTTCGCGACCTTGCTGCGCGAAACCGTGCGCACCCTGCTGCGCGACCACGACGTGTACCTGACCGACTGGCACAACGCGCGCGACGTGCCGCTGTGGCATGGCGGCTTCAGCCTCGACGACTACACACTGCAGCTCATCCGCTTCCTCGAAACCATCGGCCCTGGCGGCCACATGGTCGCGGTGTGCCAGCCCTGCGTGGCCGCGCTGGCCGCCACCGCCCTCATGGCCGAGGACGACAACCCCGCAACGCCACGCAGCCTCACGCTGATGGCCGGCCCGGTCGATTGCCGCATCAACCCGACCGGCGTGAACACGCTGGCCACCAGCAAGCCCATCGAATGGTTCCGGCGCAACCTCATCAGCCATGTGCCGTGGCCGCATGCGGGCGTGATGCGGCGCGTGTACCCCGGCTTCCTGCAGCTCTCGGCCTTCATGAGCATGAACCCCGAGCGCCACAAGAAGCAGTTCCAGGACATGGTCACCCACCTCGTCGAAGGCGACATCGAGAAGGCCCGCACCATCGGCAGCTTCTACGACGAGTACCTTGCGGTGAACGACCTGCCGGCCGAGTTCTACCTGGAGACCGTCGAGCGCGTGTTCCAGACCTACGACCTGCCGCGCGGCGTGCTCACCGTGGGCGACCGCACCGTGAACCCCGCCGCCATCCGCCGCACCGCGCTGCTGACGGTGGAAGGCGAGCGCGACGACATCTGCGCGGTGGGCCAGACGGTCGCGGCGCAAGACCTCTGCACCGGCATCCGCCCGTATCTCAAGACCCATCACCTGCAGGCCGGCGTGGGCCACTACGGCGTGTTCAGCGGCAGCAAATGGAACGCGCAGATCTATCCGCGCGTGCGCGAAACCATCTACGCCGCAGCCGAACTGCACTGAGGCCGCAGCGCCTCATTCAATCTGGCAGAGGGTGCGGGGCCTTTGATTGCGGATCGGCGTGGGCCTTCCTACACTCGGGCCCATATGCAACGCAAGGCTTTCATCCGCAGCAAGAACCGCTCTCCGGTCGACCACAGGTCGCTGGCGTCGAGCGAATCGCGCGCGGTCGTGCATGCGGCGGTGACGGCAAGGTCAGAGCTGACCCTCGCACATCCCTGAGCCCGGCGGTCAGCCTCCCCCTTTACAGCGCCATCCATCGACCGTCGGGCCACAGCCCCGCGCGGTAGCACCCGTTCGCCTCTGACGGGTTGCGTTCGCGCACGGTCGCGCTCTCGCCGTCCCCCTCCCGATCTTCCGGCTCGCCGCCGCAGCAACGCTGTGGCCGCGCAGCCTGCTTTCCCCTGCGGAAGGAACACAAGCATGCATATCCAATCCATCCTCGCGATCACCGACCTGTCCGCGCGGGGCCATCGCACGGTTCGACGCGCGGCAGCGATTGCCGCGGAACACGGCGCACTGCTGAAGCTCATGTACGCGCCCACGGCCTTCACGGGCGCCACCGAAACGGGCGCGCATGCCACGCGCCATCTGGCGGGCCTGGCCGTCGAAATGGCCGAGGACTTCGGCATCCTGGTCAAGAAAGTCGACGACACGAGCGGCCATCTGGAAGCCATCGCGCAGGAAGCGCGCTGGTCCGACCTGCTGGTGGTCGGCGACGTGCGCGCCCCTTGCACCCTCGCCCTCTTCCACGGGCAGCCCGTGGAGCGATTGCTGCGCGCCGCGCGCAAGCCGGTTCTGGTCGCGCGCCTCGATGCGGCCACGCGCTACCGGCGAATCCTGGTGGCGGTCGACCTCACGGATGAATCGAGGCATCTGGTCGAGTTGGCCTGGGCTTTCGACAGCGCGGCCGAGGTCGAACTCTTTCATGCGCTCAACACGATGCACGAGGGCAAGCTGCGCTACGCGGATGTGTCCGACTACGCCATCAAGTCCCTGCGCCATGCCTGCGCACGCCATGCGCGCGAGCGGATGCTCTCGCTGTCCGACTCGTCGACCGCGCGGCGCAACCGCGTGGTCTCCGCAATCGGCCAGGGCGACCCGGCGCGGCAGGCGGCGGTCCAGCAGCAGTACTCGAAGGCAGAGCTTCTGGTGGTCGGCAAGCACGGGCGCTCCGCCATCATCGATTTCGTGTTCGGCAGCGTGGCGCAGCGCGTGCTGAAGTGGTCCGCGAGCGACGTGCTGGTCGTGCCGCGCGGGAGTGGCATGGCCTCGCCCGTCAAGGCAGAGCCTGTGGCTCACGGCGTGTTGACGCCAGTTCTGAAGCAGTGAGGGCGCCATGGCATTTGCATTGCCTGTCTTCGCTTCCCTCCCCCTTCGGACCCCGCGGCCGGCCGAACTGCGCATCGACGTCGATCCGAAGAAAGGCAGACCGAGCGAACCCCTCACGCCCGTCTACGAACGCATGCGCGCCATGGCCGACCGTCTGCACGACCTGCCCCTGCTCACGCCGAACGATGCCGATCTGCGAGTGCGCTTTCGCCAAGCGGATGGCGAGATCTACGTCTACATCGAAGACCTTCGCCGCGAACGGCTCGTTGGCTACACGGTCTTCAACCGGCTGATCGAGCTGGGCCGCAGGGCCGACCGCCACATCCGCGCGCCGCACTCGCAGTACGACCCGGCCTACCAGCGGCGCGGGCTCGCCACGGCGGTCTACCGCTGGGCCCTGGCCAGCGGGATCTGCCTGATGAGCGGCGCGCGGCAATCACCGGGCGCGAACGCGCTCTGGCAGAGCCTCGCCCGCCATTGCGAGGCCGGATTCGTCGACCTGCGCGACAAGCGCCTGAGTTACCTCGGCCCCGAGATCGACGATGTCACGCTCGCCGGGCTTCACACGCGCATGTTCCTGCTCGGCAACGGCTGGACGCTGGCGCGCTTCAGGCAGGAAGCGCAGATGACCTGAGCCCGTCGAAGCAAGCAAGCCTAGCGCCGTGCCCGCGTGCCCTTGGTCATGCGCCGCGCGGTCGCCTCACCGGCCTGTGGCAGCCGGTCACGCAGGAAGGCGATCAGCTCCTGCGCCACCACGTTGCGCATCGGCCCCGGCAGGTAGGCCAGCACCACGCGGCGTTCGACAAGCGGCTTCAGCAGCGGCACGACCACCAGCTCGGGGTCGTCGCGCAACGACGCGGTGTACAGGCGCGGCATCAACCCGAGCGCCTGCCCGCTGCGCACCAGCGCGTAGAGGGTTTCGGAATAGCTCACGCGGTAGGGCTCCGCGCCCTGCGCGAACTGTGCGCGCGCCGGGTTGCCCAGCGCCGGCATGCTGCCGCTCTCGAACAGCACCAGCCGCTCCTTGCCGATGGCTTCCCAGTTCGCGTCGCCTGCGGCAGCCAGTGCGTGGTCGCGCCGCACCACCAGCACCAGCGGGTCGCGGAACAGGTCGATGCAGGTAAGCCCGCCCGGCGGCTCTGTGATGGCAGCGACCGCCATGTCGAGCTGGCCGCTGCGCAGCTCGGCCAGCAGCGTGGTCGAGGGCGCATCGCGCCAGGCCAGTTCCACGTCGCGCTGCCCGCCTTTCAGGAATTCACTGGCCGCCGCCGCGACGCGTGCGCTGGCCGAGGGGATCACGCCCACGCGCACGAAAGCCCGCCCGCGCTGCACCGTGCTCTCGATGTCGCGCAGCGCCACCTCGAAGGTGTTGACGAGGAAATCGGTGCGCGCCAGCACTTCAGCACCCACCGGCGTGAGTTCGAGCCGGTGGGTGGAGCGGGTCAGCAGCTCTGCACCGAGCAGCTTTTCCATCTGCTTGATGGCATTGCTCAAGGCGGGCTGCGTGATCGCCAGCCGACGCGCCGCGCGCCCGAACTGGCCTTCTTCGACCAGCACCGAGAAGAACTGCAACTGGCGCAGCGTGAGCGCACGCAGGGGCAAGGTGGCCATGGGCGTCATCCCGGTTGTCGACTCCGGTTATTGATTCAGTGAATCAAATTATAGAAATTCAAAATTTTCCTTATGAGGACCCGATGCCTAGACTGGTCAGCATGACCAGCGCCGCCCCCACCTCCACGCCCTTCACGCTGGAATCCATGCTCCATGCGATTCCCAAGGCCGAGCTGCATTGCCACCTGTTCGGCACCGTGCGCCACGAGACCTTCAAGCAGCTCAACCTGCGCGCCGGCGCGCCGCTGGCCGCCGACGAGATCGAAAGCTTCTACGCACGCGGCGAAAAGCCGGTTGGCGTGCTGCGCGTGCTGCGCGCACTCGACGCGCAACTGGTGCGCAGCGCCGGCGACCTCTACCAGCTCACGCTCGAATACCTGCAGGACGCGGCCTCGCACAACGTGCGCTACGCCGAGTTCTTCTGGAACCCGACCGGCACGGTGCACGGCTCCGGCATTCCCTACGCCATGGCACAGAGCGCCATCGTCCGCGCGATTCATGATGCGCAGCAGGAATTCGGCATCGTCGGCCGGCTCATCGCCGCCATCGACCGCGAGGCCAGCCCCGAGGCGGCCGTGGAGATGGTCGAGTGGGTCAAGGCCCATCGTTGCGACGAAGTGATCGGCATCGGCATCGACTACCGCGAGAACGACCGCCCGCCCGAGCTTTTCACACAGGCCTATGCGGATGCGAAGAAGGCCGGCCTCAAGACCACCGCGCATGCCGGCGAGTTCGGCATGCCCTGGACCAATGTGCGCACCGCGCTCGACGAGCTGCAGGTGGACCGCATCGACCACGGCTACACGGTGGTCGACCAGCCCGACTTCGCGCGCCAATGCGCAGAGCGCGGCGTGATCTTCACCGTGGTGCCCACCAACTCCTACTACCTGCGCACGCTGCCGCCCGAGCGCTGGGCGCTCGATCATCCGATCCGCAAGATGCCCGGCCTGGGCCTTCGCATCCACCCCAACACCGACGACCCGACGCTGCACAAGGTCACGCCTACGCAGGCCTGGCTGATGATGGTGCGCGACTTCGGCTTCAACCTCGACGACCTGCGCGGCTTCATGCACAACGGCCTGGACGGCGCCTGGATCGACGACACGCAGCGCCGCGCATGGCGCACGCAATGGAGCGAGGCCTTCGACACCCTGCGCGCCCGCCTCGACACTGCACCCACTTCCTCGACCCTTTGATTGCCCACGCCATGAACACGCTCCGCCGCCTGCTCCTCGCCGCCGCGCTCTGCGCCGCCCTGCCCACCGCTGCGCTCGCGCAGGCATGGCCGAGCGCCAAGCCGATCACGCTGATCGTTCCCTACACAGCCGGCGGCAGCGTGGATGTGAACGCCCGGCTCGTTGCCCAGCGGCTCGGCGAGCGGCTCAAGCAGTCGGTGGTGATCGAGAACGTGAGCGGCGCGGGCGGCGCCATCGGCGTGGCCAAGGCCGTGAACGCCACGCCCGACGGCTACACGCTGGTGGTGGGGCCCGACAGCGCCATCGCCATCGGCAAGCTGGTCAACCCGACCGCCTTTCGCTTCGACCCGCTGAAAGACCTGGCACCGGTCGGCCTGCTCAACACCGCGCCGATGGTGCTGGTCGCGCGGCCCGGCCTCGAAGCCCAGACCTTCACCGACTTCGTGAAGCTCGCGAAGGCCAAGCCCGGCAAGTACAACTACGCGACCTCGGGCGTGGGCACCGTGCTGCAACTGGCGATGGAGTTGCTGAAGGAGCGCAGCGGCATCTTCGTGACGCATGTGCCCTACCGCGGCGGCGCGCAGATCGCCACGGACGTGATCGGCGACCAGGTCGACCTGGCCATGCTGGTGAGCACCAGCGCCATTCCGCATGTGAACGGCAAGCGGCTGAAGGCGCTGGGCATCACCAGCAGCAAGCGGCTGGCCGCGCTGCCCAACGTGCCCACATTCGACGAGATGCCCGGCCTCAAGGGCTTCGACATGGTGAGCTGGACCGGCATCTTCGCGCCCGCGAAGACGCCGCCGGCCGTGGTCGCGCAGATCAACCATGAACTCAATGCGGTGCTGCAGGAAGAAGGCGTGCGCAGCAAGCTGATGGAGCAAGGCGCATTGCCGGGCAGCGGCACGGCCGAGTCGTTCGGAAAATTCGTGCAGGCCGAGTACGCGCGCAACCAGAAGATCGTGCAGACCGCCAACATCAAGGAGTGAGCGCGCCATGAAGACCTTGCTGTCCCGCCGCGCGCTCGTCGCTTCCGCCGCCAGCATGGCCGGCATGGCCTTCGCGCAGTCCAACACCCCGGCCGCGCTGGCACAGGCGCTGGCCGGCACGCCGGCCACGCAACTGCCGCCCGCCGCGCCGGGCAAGCGCCAGGTCATCATCGACACCGACCCCGGCCAGGACGACGCCATCGCGCTGCTGATGGCCATGGCCGCGACCGACAGGCTTGACATCAAGGCGCTGACCGTGAGCGTGGGCAACCTGCCGCTCACCGTGACCGAGAAGAATGCGCGCATGGTGCGCGACTGGGCCAATCGGCCCGACATTCCGGTGTACGCCGGCTACCCGCGTCCGCTGGTGCGCGAACCGATCTTTGCCGACGACGTGCACGGCAAGACCGGCATGGAAGGCCCCGTGCTGCACGAGCCGCGTGGACAGCTGATGCCCACGCATGCGGTGCAGTACCTGATCGAGACGCTGCGTGCCGCGCCGCCGAAGAGCATCACGCTCGTGGGGCTGGCGCCGCTCACCAACTTCGCGGCGGCGCTCAACGCGGCGCCCGACATCAAGCCCGCCATTGCCGAGATCGTGGTGATGGACGGCTCCTGGGGCGTGGGCGGCAACATCACGCCGGCCGCCACCTTCAATATCTACGCCGACCCCGAGGCCGCATCGATCGTGTTCCGCAGCGGCGTGCCGGTGACGGCCATCTCGCACGATGCAGCGCGCCGCGTGCTGCTGACGCCCGAGCGCATCGCGCCCTTCCGGGCCATGGGCAACAACGCCGGCAAGGTGGTGGCGGACATCTTCGATTCGATGATGGCCTACGGCCTGCGCCGCCGGGGCCTGGCGGTGGGGCCGATCTACGACCCCTGCGTCATCGCCTACCTGCTGCAGCCCGAGCTGTTCAAGGGCGCGAAGGTGAGCGTGGATGTGGAAACGAAGGGCGAGTTCACAACCGGCGCGACGGTGGTCGACTTTCGCGGCTACAACCGCCGCACGCCCAATACGCTGTGGATCAGCGAGGCCGACATCGAGGGCTTCTACGCGCTGCTGCGCACGCAGATCGCGCGGCTGCCCTGAACGACGGGGTCAGCCGGTCTTGCTCTCGTCTTCCGCCGGCCAGTCGCGGATGTAGGCCTTGAGCATCTTGTTCTCGAAGTTCTGGCTGTCGACCACCGCCTTGGCCACGTCGTAGAAGCTGATCACGCCCATCAGCATGCGCTTGTCCATCACGGGCATGTAGCGCGCATGGCGCTCCAGCATGATGCGGCGGATTTCGTCGAGATCGGTCTCGAGCGTGCAGGTGACTGGGGCGTCGTCCATCGCCTTGCGGACCAGCGTGGTGCCGAGCTGTCCGCCGTTGTTGACGATGGCCACGATCACCTCGCGGAAGGTGAGCATGCCGACCAGGTCGCCGTGCTCCATGACCACGAGCGAGCCGATGTCTTTCTCCGCCATGGTGGTGGCGGCTTGTGCCAGCTGGTCGTCAGGTGTGATGGTGAAGAGCGTGTTGCCCTTGACGCGAAGGATGTCGCTGACTTTCATCGTGTGCTCCTCTCGGGACTCTATCTCGGCGGCGTGCCGTTTTTGAATATAGCCCACAATCGACGCCGACCTGAACGCCCCTGTCGCGCACGCATGCTTTGCAGGCGTAACGGGGCATTGCGAGAGACAACAGAAAGGCCTAAATGCCCGGTTATTCCGACCCCGGTTTCGACACCCTTGCGCTGCACGCCGGCGCCGCACCCGACCCCGCCACCGGCGCGCGGGCGGTGCCGATCCACCTGACCACCTCCTTCGTCTTCGAGTCCAGCGACCATGCGGCGGCGCTCTTCAACCTGGAACGCGCGGGCCATGTGTATTCGCGCATCAGCAACCCGACCAACGCCGTGTTCGAGCAGCGCGTGTCGGCGCTCGAAGGCGGCATCGGCGCCATTGCCACCGCCAGCGGCCAGGCAGCGCTGCACCTGTCGGTCGCCACGCTGATGGGCGCGGGCTCGCACATCGTGGCCAGCACGGCGCTGTACGGCGGCTCGCAGAACCTGCTGCACTACACGATGCGGCGCTTCGGCATCGACACCACCTTCGTCAAGCCCGGCGACCTCGACGCCTGGCGCGCGGCCGTGCGGCCCGAGACCAAGCTCTTCTTCGGCGAAACCGTGGGCAACCCCGGGCTCGACGTGCTGGACATCCCGGCCGTGAGCGACATCGCGCACGAAGCCGGCGTGCCGCTGCTGGTCGACTCCACGCTCACCTCGCCCTACCTGATCAAGCCCTTCGACTGGGGCGCCGACCTGGTCTATCACTCGGCGACCAAGTTCCTGTCGGGCCATGGCACGGTGATCGGCGGCGTGGTGGTCGATGGCGGCAGCTTCGACTGGGAAAAGTCCGGCAAATTCGCCGAGCTGACGCAGGCCTACGACGGCTTCCACAACATGGTCTTCAGCGAGGAAAGCACGGTGGGCGCGTTCCTGCTGCGCGCCCGCCGCGAAGGCCTTCGCGACTTCGGCGCCTCGATGAGCCCGCACACGGCGTGGCTGATCCTGCAGGGCATCGAAACGCTGCCGCTGCGCATGGAGCGGCATATTGGCAACACGCAGAAGGTGGTCGAATTCCTGGTCAGTCATCCTTTCGTGTCGCGCGTGGGACATCCGCTGATCGAATCGCACCCGAGCCATGCGCTTGCGCAAAAGCTGCTGCGCCACGGTGCGCGTGGGGCCGGCGCGGTGTTCAGCTTCGACATCAAGGGCAGCCGTGCGCAGGGCAAGGCGTTCATCGAGGCGCTGAAGCTGTTCAGCCACCTGGCCAATGTGGGTGACTGCCGCAGCCTGGTGATTCACCCGGCGAGCACCACGCACTTCCGCATGACCGACGAGGCGCTGGCGGGCGCGGGCATTTCGCAAGGCACGATCCGCCTGTCGATCGGCCTCGAAGATCCGGCCGACCTGATCGACGATCTGAAGCGCGCGCTCAAGGTCGCGGAAAAGGCGGCCGCTTAGCAGGCGGTCGACGCGCGACTCAACCATCCCGAGATAGCAAGGTCGAGGCAAATCGCTGTCGATACAGCTCGGGTGTCGTCCCCGCATGGCGTCGCAGGCTTCGTTGAAGACTGTCGACAGAGCCGAAGCCTGCGCGTTGCGCCACGCGCTCCAGCGGCCAGGGCGTCCGCTCCAGATAGCTCTTGGCGCAATCGAGCCGAAGCCTTTCGACAAAGCGCGCAGGAGTCTCGCCCGTTTCAGCGCGAAACTGGCGGGCAAAGTGACGCGTGCTCATGGCCATCCTTTCCGCGAGCGCTGCAACGCTCAGGTCGCCTCGGGGATGCTCCAGCATCCAGGTCACCAGATCGCGCAACGGATGCCGTGCGTCCATCTGAGCCTGCAAGCCCGGGGAGAACTGAGACTGTCCGCCGGGACGGCGCAGATAGAGGACCAGCTCCTGCGCGACCGACAAGGCAATGGGTCGCCCCAGATCGGCTTCCACCAAGGCAAGCGACAAATCGATGGCCGCGGAAATTCCCGCCGAACTGTAGAACGGGGGATCCATGACGTAGATGGCATCGGGCTCGATTTTCACCTTGGGGTAATTCATCGCCAGTTTCGCGCATGAATTCCAGTGGGTTGTGGCGCGGCGTCCGTCGAGCAATCCTGCTGCCGCCAGCGCGAATGCACCTGTGCACACGCTGCCAATGCGCCGGACACTGCCCGTCTTGCAGCGAAGCCAAGGAAACAGGGTCTCCGCCATTTCCTTCCCCTCGATGACATCGATATCACCGCCCGCGACCAAAATGGTGTCGATGTTCTCTTGAATATCAACGATTGCCCTGGAATTCCTCCACTGCAGTCCCGAATTGCTTTGTATCGGCCCACCCTGCGGCGATGCCAATATCAATTGATATGTTTGCAACAATCCTGCTGCCAGAGAAAATTTCGAAGCCTTTGTGAAAACCTCCCAGGGACCACTGACATCCAATGATTGGCATCCGTCATAAGCAAGCACAACCACGGTGCGCGGCAATTCACATTTGTTAAATATTTTCTTGAGTGTCATGGCGGATTTTGCGGTCATCTCGGCAGTTTCAAGGTACTTCCTTTGCATAAGCTCAGGGCTATGCATGCGAAATTTCTTCTCGAAAAAATCGGAACGTCGCCGTTCTGGCTGTATGCCAAGCCCTGTATGTATGTGCCTCCGCGATAGGACTGACGCTCACGGGTTTGGTGGGAGCGATGCTGGCTCCAACGCGAAGTCTGGCCACGCTCCCATTTGCGCTGGTGACAGTGGCCACCGCCTTGAGCACCATCCCAGTGTCCCTGGCCATGGCTCGCTGGGGACGAAAGCCGCTGTTTGCATCGGGCGCCGCCTTTGGCGCATTGGGCGGGGGCTTGGCGACCTGGGCCATCGTGCAGGGCAACTTCCCTTTGTTCTGTGCCGCCAATATGCTGCTGGGCCTCTATCAAGCCTGCGCGCAATACTATCGATTCGCAGCGACTGAATCGGCCGCCGATCATTTCAAGTCTCAGGCCATCAGCATCGTCATCGGCGGAGGTGTTGTCGCAGCAGTTGCAGGACCGACCTTGGCAGCGTGGGCGCGGGACGCATTGGCTCCGCATACCTTTGCCGGCTCGTATCTCGTGGTCCTGGGATTGGCCATGACGTCGGTGGCCGTGCTGTCCGGCTTGAAATTCACCCAGATCGCATCTGCTTCCAGCTCGGATCTCTCAGTGTCATTCCTTTCCACTGCGCGCAATCCTCGATTCGTCGTGGCCGTCAGCAACAGTGCGCTGGGCTACGCCGTCATGATTTTCGTGATGACCGCGACGCCGCTGGCGGTCGTGTCATGCGGCTTCTCGGTGGGTGAAGCTGCGTCGGTCATTCAATGGCATCTGCTGAGCATGTTTGTCCCGAGTTTTTTCACGGGAAAGCTGATTGCCCGCTGGGGCGTGATCAAGATTCTTCTGACAGGTGCCGTCTTGTTCGCCATTGGCAGCGTGGCGGCACTGGCCGGGACAGCCTTGCTCCATTTCCGGCTGGCATTGGCGTTGAATGGGCTGGCGTGGAATTTCATGTTCGTCGGCGGGACAACGCTGCTGGCCCAGAGGTTCTCCAGCGCTCCCGCGGCAATTCGGGCCCGAGCGCAAGCTGCCAATGAGTTCATCACTTTCGCGGCAGTGGCCATCGGCTCCCTGCTCGCCGGGGCCTTGTTCGACAACAAGGGCTGGGAGGCGGTGAACTGGGTCATCCTGCCTTTCGTGGCAGTGGCCTTCGGCTCGACGCTGTGGCTCTGGGCCGTCGAGCGAAAAACCTCGACGAAAACAGCGCTTCTCGGCCCGAAATCCTGACCTTGCGCCAATCGCAGGTCACGAAAAAGAAAAATTCTTTTCGCGATGGCGAGCCCGATGACTCAATAAATCAGGCGTCTGAACCACCATTCAAATGACAGCGGAGGAATCAATCATGAACATGACGTATGACTGGATAGGAAGTCCATCGGATATGAAAAGAGATGGCGCCGCCATCCTCGAGATGCTCGACGCAAGTGTCAGGGATGACGGCATGCTCGGATACAGCACTCGCCTTTCGAGGGAGGAGGCTGACGCATTTCTCGCATTCTGGGAGTGGCAATTACAGAACAAGGCGGCCAGCATATTGCTCGCACGCGACGAAGCTGGCGTGTGTGCGATGACCTTCATGCGGATCAATCAAAATCGAAATTACATGCATATCGCCGACCTGAGCAAGGGCTATATCACACCAAGAATGCGTGGAACAGCGCTTTTGTCAAATCTTCTTCTGAAAATTTGCGAAAAAGCCAAAACACTAAATATCGAATTGTTGACCTTGGATACGCGGGAGAACTCACGGGCATTCAAGGTATGGACGCACTTCGGCTTCAAGAGTCATGGAGTCCTGCAGGACTACTCCCGCTCGGGCGGAAGGAGCCATGTAGGGCACTTCATGAATCAACGCGTGGAAGATTTGGGAAAAAATTGTCAAAAAGGGGAAAAACTCGTGCTGCAAAATAAAAGCGATTTTCGCGCAAAACTGGAAAACACACTGCACCAGGAAATTGCGAAAAACATCCTCTATTCGCTCTTTTCCTAGATCCGGAACGCCCGAATCTCAGGTTGATGCAGAGTGTTGCCGTGGAAGCCTATCAGGTCACCAAGCATTTCATCAGCTATATAGAGCATCTCTATTTTTATTGCCCATTGCCGAGGCACAAGCGATTCCTCCTGACGAACCTCTACGAAGAAGAAACCGGCCGCCTCTCCCGGACAAAAAATCACATTGAATTGATGGCGGATTTCATCGAGGCACTGGGAGTGCCGGATAGCGTGCGGGATGCCGTCAAACCAATGAAAAGCACGCTCGACCTTATTCGCTACCGACTGGACGCGGTGAAGGACCCTTCCAATTACCACATCGGGGCTGCAGCAGTAATGATCGCGAGTGAAGGCCAGAATCTGGAAAACGAAGCGCACGAGGCGCGCGACAGCTTGTTCGGTAGAACCTACGGACTGACCGAGCAGGATTTGAGATTTTTCTCCGTCCATCGAAAGGAAGATGTCGGCCACGTACAGCAAGGCCTCAATCTCGTTTCCGAATACTGCACCACGAAAAAAATGCAGGACGAGGCACTTTTTGCCGTCCACCACACCAGCAGACTTTTCTACCAGATGTACGAAGGCATGTACCAGGCCTTCGTGGTCTCACCCAAGGCCGAAGAGCTCCTGATCAAATGCTGAAAATAAGATCCAGCCTGCCCGAAATCATCGGAAACACGCCCGTTCTGCGGCTTCAAAACGATCTGATTCCGAAAGGTAAATCGCTTTACCTGAAGATGGAGACCTTCAATCCGACCTGCAGCATCAAGGATCGGACGGCCTACGCGTTGATCTTGGCTGGAATCGCTTCCGGTCAATTGAAAGAAGGAAGCACGATCATCGAATCGACCTCCGGCAATCTGGGAAAGTCGCTGGCGATGCTGGGGGCGGCCATGGGCTTCAAGGTCATCATCGTCGTCGACCCCAAGGTGAGCCGGCAGAATCTGTCGATCTACGAGGCTTTTGGCGCGCAGGTGGTCGTCGTGGATACCCTGGATGAAAACGGGGGGTATCAAAGAACGAGATTGAAGAAGGTCCAGGACCTGTTGAAGACGGTTCCCGATGCGTACTGGCCCAACCAATACGACAACGCGTCGAACAGGAAATTCCATTCCGATGTGACAGCGGAGGAAATTCTCGATCTGAACGTCGAATTCGATACCGTCATCGGCTCGGTCAGCACCGGCGGCCACCTGTGCGGCATCGCCGAAAAGCTGAAGCTCGAGAAGCCGAATACGAAGATCGTCGCGGTCGATGCCATGGGGTCAGCCATCTTCCAGGGGAAGTACAAGCCGCACCTGATGAACGGACTGGGCCTGAGCTGGAGAACCCGGAACGTCAACACGGCGGTGCTGGACGAATACATGCTGATTGGCGACACCGAAGCTTTTTCGATGTGCCGCCATCTGGCGAAAACGTCCGGTCTGTTGCTGGGCGGGTCGAGCGGCGCAGTCATTCTCTCGGCATTGAGGCAACTTCATCTGGGTTCCGCAAGAAGCGCGCTGTGCATCGTCGCGGACTCGGGCTGGAACTATCTCGACCAGCTCTACGACGACAACTGGCTGGAACGACATGACATCGAGCTGATGGGCCCCGGCGAATTGCTGGCGGGGCTGGAAGAGCTGCACTGCGCGCGCATCGATGAGTCCAGCGCGCCATAGCGCTCAACCACACCACAAGCCCAGGGATGACTGATCGAGGGAGGCCTCGATGGGTCTGCTCACGTTCGTCATGTCCAAATTCACATTACCGCCCCAGCCACAAGCTGCCGCTTTCGGGCGACTGCAGCATCATTGCGTTATTGAACAGTTGGCGCTTGGCCGACGCGAATGGCACTTCACCGCATTCCGCAAGCTGGACGAAGTGCTTTCCGATCCTGCGTTTCCCTGCCTCTTCGGCCGCCGGGCCTGGCGGGACAAAAGCGCATTCCTGCTCTTTTGCAGACGTGCTGAAGATCAAGGCCTCGAGGATCTTCATCAGGGCTTGATCGAGTACACCGAGTTCGTGAAACAGACGCCGGTCAATCAGCGACTGTTTTCGCCACTTGTCATCTTTGTCGAGGATCCGCCCGGTCATCAGGCCGAGGCTCACCATCGCCACGCGTGGCATCTGCTCCAGGGGCTGCTCGATGCCGATCGGCAGCCCTGGCCATCAGGCGTTCCGACGGATCCGAACGATCCGCTTTGGACGTACTGCTTCAATGGCGTGCAGTTGTTCTTCAATATCAGTTCGCCGGCACACCGTGCGCTGCGCAGCAGATGCCTGAGCAGCCACCTGAACCTGATCGTCAATCCGCGCGAGAACTTCGACGTCGTCGCGAGTGCCCAAGATCGAGGCGGTCAGCTGGTACGACAGAAGATCCGCGATCGCGTGCGCGCCTACAACGCCGGCTTCGTGCCCGCCGAACTCGGCTTCTTCGGAGAGCACGGCAACTTCGAGTGGAAGCAATTTCAATTGAATGAGCCTGGCCTGCCCGCTGCGCATCAAGCAAGACACCGAGGAATCATCATGAGCGATCTCAACTTTTCCCTGACCGCGCTGTACATGACGTCGGTGGTCTCGCTGCTCGTCACGCCCGGCCCTGTGACCCTCCTGGTGGTTCGGGCCGGACTGGCCGGTGGCATGCGCCACGCCATGCAAACGATCTGTGGCACCAACGCGGCATCGCTGGTGCTCATCTTCGCGTCGGCACTGCTTATCAAGGGCCTGCTGGTCATTGATGGAACCGTGTTTTCCCTGGTCCGGATGTTCGGCTGCCTCTACATCGCATGGATCGCGCTGGGGATGGTCAGGGAGGCTTGGCGCGCACCGCCCGGCGACGCAGGCAAAGGCTCCGCCCCGATCCCCGCGCGGGCCGGGTTCGTTCGCGGCTTCACGCTGGCCATATCGAATCCGAAGGACATCATCTTTTTCGCGTCCTTCCTGCCTCAGTTCATCGGCGTGTTGCCGACGCCGGATCAGAGCCTCGGATTGCTGACGGTCCTGTGGATCGTGCTCGACTTCACCACGCTGGGCCTGCTCGCGTTTCTGATACGCCGCGTGGTCGGACCCGCACAGGAACGACGCCTGCTGCTGATCTCTTCGCTACTGCTCCTGCTGATCGGGATCGGAGGCTTCACACACGCGGTGTACGAGATCATGGCGACGAACTGAAGCTGCGATGCTCCCGGAGCGCAGGGCAGCGGTGCAAGTAGGTACCCGGTATCCTGTGCACCCACTCGAACCTGCGCGCGGCAAAGCAACAGACATGAACCTCACCGTCAACAACTATTCCACCTACTGCTACACCGCCGGCAAGCCCTTCGACGCGGCCAAGCCCACGGTCGTGTTCATCCACGGCGTGCTCAACGACCACAGCGTGTGGATCCTGCAAAGCCGCTGGTTCGCCAACCACGGCTGGAACGTGCTGGCAGTCGACCTGCCCGGCCACTGCAAGAGCGACGGCCCACCACCCGCGAGCGTGGAAGAAGCGGCGCAGTTCGTCATCGCCCTGCTCGATGCGGCCGGCGTCGACAAGGCGGCGCTGATCGGCCACAGCTTCGGCTCGCTGATCGCGCTCGAAGCCGCCGCCCGCGCGCCGCAACGCGTGACGCACCTGGCGATGGTCGGCACGGCCTATCCGATGGTGGTGTCGCCCGCGCTGCTAGAAAGCTCGGTCAGCGATCCGCAGCGCGCCATCGCGATGGTCAACACCTTCTCGCACTCGCTGCTGGCGCCGCCGCCCTCTTCGCTCGGCCCCGGCACCTGGCTCTACGGCAGCTCGCGCGCACTCATGCGCCGCGTGCTGGCGAGCAACCGCGAGCACAACGTGTTCCACATCGGCTTCAAAGCCTGCAACGACTACGCCAACGGCGATGCCGCGATGGAAGCGGTGCAATGTCCTGTGCTGTTTCTGCTGGGCGACGCCGACCAGATGACGCCGCCGCGCGCCATCAAGGCACTGGCCGGCAAGGCGCGACAAGGCAAGGTGGTGACGGTGCACGCGGGCCATTCGCTGATGAGCGAAGCGCCCGACGAAGTGCTGTTCGCGCTGCGCGATTTCGTCAGCGCCCCCTGACGCGGTCGACTTAGTCCGTGACGATGCCCGCGCGGTGGGCCAGCGCACGGTAGCGCGGAATCTCGCTGTCGATCTGGCGGCGAAATCCAGCTGCGCCGATGGCCACCGGCTCCATGCCCTGCGCGCGCAATTGCGCCTGCAACGCAGGGTCGCACATCGTCGCGGTGATGGCGTGCGTCAATCTGGCGAGCACCGGCGCTGGCGTGTGTGCCGGCGCGGCAAAGCCATACCAGGCGTCGAAGCTGGCGTCGGGCAGGCCCTGCTCCGCCAGCGTGCGTATGCCGGGCAGCAGGCCGGAGCGTGCGGCACCCACGATGCCGAGCGCCCTCAGCTTGCCTGAGTGCACTTGCGGCGCGACGGAGGCCACAGTGTCGATGCCCAGATCGACTTCTCCGCCGATCACCGCCAGCAGCCCCTGGTTGCTGCCCTGGTAGGGAATGTCCTGCAGCGCGATGTCCGCCGCCAATGCGAACAGCTCGCCCGTGAGATGCGGGCCCGAGGCGTTGCCGAAGGTGGCGTAGCGGATGCGGCCGGGCCTGGCCCTGGCATCGGCAATCAGCTCGGGCAGCGAGCGCCACGGCGTCGCGCTGCCGGCGAACAGCACCAGCGGCACGCGCGCCACGATGGCGATGGGCGCCAGGTCGCGCGACGGGTTGTAGGACCGCGTGGCGCGCAGCGCCGGGTTCACGCTGTAGCTGGTGGAGCCCGACAGCAGCAAGGTGTAGCCGTCGGGCCGGGCCCGAGCCACGATGTCAGTGCCGATGACCGTGGACGCGCCGGGCTTGTTGTCGATGACGATGGGTTGCCCCAGCCGCTGCGACAAGGTCTCGCTGATCCTTCGCGCCACGATGTCCGTGCCGCCGCCCGGCGAAAAGGGAACGACGAGGCGGATTGCCCGGCGTGGCCACGCGTCCTCTGCGACGGCCGCAGCAGGAGCGGCCAGGACGGCAGAGGCACAAAGAAGAAGCTGGCGGCGAGAAACGTGGAGGTTGGCGAATTTCATGGCAGATGGCGGCAACGAGACGATGCAGCGCAAGCTTCGCGCGCATCGCCTGTCGCTCGCACAGGCTCGCGGATCGATTCAGATGGCGCGTAGTCCAAACCCGCCCATCGATGCCGATGCTTGCCGACAAGACATGGCGCCTTGAACAGAACCCCGGCATGGCGCTGTACCGGCACGCAACGGCCGAGTGTGCCCGAGGAAGCTCAGCGCAGCGCGTTGATGTCCGGCGTTTCGAGCAGCACCTTGGGCGCGCCGCGTCGCGCCACGATCAGCATGGCGCGGCCGACCTGCTCGGTGGTCGTCATCCTGTCGGGCCAGAGCCGGTAGGCCAGGCTGAGCAGCGGCGCGATGACGACGTAGATGCCGTTGTACAGCGGCGTCTTCGAGCGCGCGCCGTTCAACGGCTGGATGACGCCGGGGCGGAACATGTAGGCGGCCTTGAACGGCAGGCGCAGCAAGGCGTTTTCGGTCGCGCCCTTCACGCGTGCCCACATGCTGCTGCCGCGCTCCGTGCTATCGGAGCCCGCGCCCGTCACGTAGGTGAAGGTCATGCCCGGGTTGAGCCGCGCGAGCACCGTGGCGGCCGCGAGCGTCAGGTCGTAGGTGACGCGCTTGTAGTCGGGCTCCTTCATGCCGACGGACGACACGCCCAGGCAGAAGAAGCAGGCGTCGAAACCCTTCAGCTCCGACTCGATGCCCGTGTAGTCGTACATGTCCTTGTGGACCAGTTCGTACAACTTCGGATGCGTGTTCCCCGTGACGCTGCGCCCGATCGTCACCACGCGCTCCACGTCGGGTGCGAGCAGGCACTCGCGCAGCACGCCCTGCCCCACCATGCCGGTGGCGCCAAAGATCAGGATGTTCATGGAGGGGGTTCCGGTCAGACCGTGAAGACGGTCGGCTTCTTGTTGAGCACGGCGAGCAGCAGGTCGACGTCGAAGCTCGACGCCTTGGGCGGCTGCAGCGCCGAAAGCATGCGCGAGAGCGTCTCGGCATGCGGCAGCAGCGGGCCCAGGAAACGCGTGCCGTCGGCACCGGCGACCAGCAGGGTCGGGAAGGTCTCGACATCGAAGGCGTCGGCAATGTCGGCGTGGTCCTCGATGTCGACCCAGGCAAAGCGGAACTGCGGATGCGCGCGCGCCACCTGCTCCAGCAGCGGCCGGTAGTCGCGGCAGGTGCCGCACCATTCAGCGCACAGGCACACGACCCAGGGCGCATCGCTGCTGGGCGGCTCGGCGGATTCGGGGGCGACGGGAAAGGCGCTCAAGGCGGATGCGGCAGAGGTGTCAATGGAAGGCCGGGGTGGTGCGGCCGGAAGGTCGTGGCTATTATCGACAAAGCCCCTCCAGGGGCGCAGGAGACTCGCACGATGAACACCACGACTGCCACGGGATCTGCCGTCGATCCGCGCCGTTTCAAGAGCTTTGCGGAGTTCTATCCGTTCTATCTGACCGAGCACGCCAACCGCACCTGCCTGCGGCTGCACTTCGCGGGCTCGACGCTGTCGCTGCTGTGCCTGGTGGCGCTGGTGGTCACGCTCAATCCGTGGTGGCTGCTGGCCGGCTTGGTGGCGGGCTACGGCTTTGCCTGGGTCGGGCACTTCGGCTTCGAGAAGAACAAGCCGGCGTCGTTCAAGCGACCGCTTTATTCCTTCATGGGCGACTGGACGATGTACCGCGACATCTGGCTCGGCCGGGTCAAGATCTAGCCGCCCCGTTTGCTCCTAGATCAATAGCACATCACCCAGGCGCAGCGCGCGCAACGGGCCTTTTTGCCAGAGGTCTTCGAGCGGCTCGGCCTGCGGCATCAGCAGTTCCTTGAGCAGCGGCTCGATGGGTGTCGACGGGTCGGCCAGCAGCACGTAGCGCGGGTCCTGGTCGGCGGGCTCTTCGGCCAGCGGCGCGATCCAGTCGAGCGCCACCAATGTTTCGAGCACGGGCGCCAGTTGCAGCGCATCGACCCGCATGCGCGTCACCAGCTCGGTCGCGCCCATGCCCTTGGCCGGCGTCGCTCGCGCGCGCGCCAGATGCTGCAGCGCTTCCATGGCCAGTTGCATCGGCCAGCCGGCGGCGCCGCCACGGCGCGCAACGCCCGTGAGCAGGCTCGGCAAGTACGCCGCGATCACCGCGCCCAGCAGCACGATCACCCAGGCCACGTAGATCCACACCAGCAGGATCGGGAACGTGGCGAAAGCACCGTAAAGCACCGAATAGGTCGGCACCAGGCTCAGGTAGTAGGCCAGCACGCGCTTGGCGATCTCGATGGCGGCCGCCACGAAAATGCCGCCGGCCCACGCGTGCGACCAGCGCACATTGGTGTTGGGCACGTAGTGATAGAGCGACGCCATGCCCGCCGCGAGCAGCACGAATTCGAGGCTGTCGAAGGCCAGCTTGACCATGGTGCCGCCCACCACGTCGCGCGAGGCCGAGAACACATAAGAGGTGGTCGACAGGCTCACCGCCAGGATGATCGGCCCGAGCGTTATGGTGGCCCAGTAGATGAGCACCCGCTGTGCAAGAGGCCGTGGCGAGCGCACTCGCCAGATGTTGTTGAGCGTCTTGTCGATGGTGAGGATCAGCGCAATGGCGGTGATCAGCAGCACGATCAGCCCCGCGATGCCCAGGCCGCTGGCCTTGCTTGCGAACTGGTTCAGGTAGCCGAGCACCTGGCGCGCGATGTTGTCGGGAATCAGGCTTTCGATGAGCCAGCGCTGCAGGCGGCCCTGCATCTTGGCGAACATCGGGAACACCGTGAACAGCGCCAGCGCGACCGTGAAGAACGGGACCATCGCGATGGTGGTGGTGAAAGTCAGGCTGCTGGCCGTGAGCCCGAGCCGGTCTTCGCGAAAACGCTCGCCCAGCACCGCCGCAGTGTTGCGCCACGGAAAGCGCGAAAGATCCCTCCAAAGCTGCCGACGATTCATGGCCGGTATCATAGAAGCTGAACTCTCCCCCAGCCTCCGCGCACTTCGTGTCGCTGCGCCAACCCCCTCACCGGGGGCGATACCAGCGGCCCGGCAAAGCCGGTTCCGCGGTATCCCGCCCATGAATGCCAACTTGCCGCTTCCGCCCTCTTCCGTCCGCGCCACCCGATGGCTTGCAGTGGGCAGCCTCGTCGGCCTCATCGTGCTGGGCCTGGCCTGGGAGCTGTGGCTGGCGCCGCTGCGTCCGGGCGGCTCGCTGCTTGCGCTCAAGGTGCTGCCGCTGGTGATTCCGCTCGCGGGGCTCTACAAGAACCGCATGTACACCTACCGCTGGGTCAGTCTGATGATCTGGCTCTATTTCACCGAAGGCGTGGTGCGCGCGTGGAGCGACACCAATGGCGTGGGGCAAGTCCTCGCGCTCATCGAGGTGCTGCTGTGCCTCGTGCTCTTCGCCGCTTGCGCCTGGCATGTGCGCCTGCGCTTGCGCCACGCCAAAGCCGCTGCCCGCCCCCTGGAGGCTTCCGCCCAATGACGACCATTTCTTCTTCCGCCGCCCTGATCGACCAACTGCGCGCCATCGTCGGCGCATCGCACGTCCTGAACGAGGGTGACCTCACTGCCTACGAACAGGACTGGCGCAAGCGCTCGCGCGGCAAGTCGCTGGCCGTGGTGCGCCCGGCCAACACGCAGCAGGTAGCCGATGTCGTCAAGGCCTGCGCCGCAGCCGGCACGTCCATCGTGCCGCAAGGCGGCAACACCGGGCTGGCGGTCGGCTCCACGCCCAACGACAGCGGCACGCAGGTGGTGCTGAGCCTGCAGCGGCTGAACGCCATCCGCACCATCGACGCCGCCAACCTCACGATGACCGTCGAGGCCGGCTGCATCCTGCAGACCCTGCAGGAAACGGCAGAGAAGGCCGGCTACCTGTTCCCGCTGAGCCTGGCGGCCGAAGGCAGCTGCACCATCGGCGGCAACCTCGCGACCAACGCGGGCGGCACGCAGGTCGTGCGCTACGGCAACACGCGCGAGCTGTGCCTGGGCCTCGAAGTGGTCACGCCGCAGGGCGAGATCTGGGAAGGCACCAGCGGCCTGCGCAAGGACAACACCGGCTACGACCTGCGCGACCTGATGATCGGCAGCGAAGGCACGCTGGGCGTCATCACCGCCGCGACCATGAAGCTCTATCCGCTGCCGGCCGCGCAGCTCACCGCCTGGGCCGCCGTGCCTTCGCTCGACCATGCGGTCACGCTGCTGGGCCTGGCGCACAAGCACCTGGGCTCGGGGCTCACGGGCTTCGAGGTGATGGGCAAGTTCGCGCTGAGCCTGGTCGCCAAGCACATGCCGCAACTGCGCGTGCCCTTCGTCGACGATGCGGCCGTGCCCTACTGCGTGCTGCTGGAGAACTCCGACAACGAATCCGAAGACCATGCACGCGCACGCTTCGAGGCGCTGCTCGAAACCGCCTTCGAGGACGGCTGCGTGACCGACGCGGTGGTGGCAGAGAACCTCACGCAGGCGCACCAGCTCTGGCACATCCGCGAGAACATTCCGCTGGCGCAGGCCGAGGAAGGGTTGAACATCAAGCACGACATCTCGATTCCGGTGTCGCGCATCCCGGCCTTCGTCGCAGAAACCGATGCGCTGCTGGCGCGCGAGATCGCCGGCGTGCGGCTGGTGAACTTCGGCCACCTGGGCGACGGCAACCTGCACTACAACGTGCAGGCGCCGGAGAACATCGACACCAAGGCCTTCCTGACGAACGAGGAAGAGCGCATCAACACGCTGGTGTACGACGCGGTCGAGAAGTTCGGCGGCTCGTTCTCGGCCGAACACGGCGTGGGCTCGCTGAAGGTCGACAAGCTCGAAAAGCACAAGTCGCCGGTGGCGCTGGAGATGATGCGTGCGATCAAGCGCGGGCTCGATCCTAAGAACACGCTGAACCCGGGGCGCGTGATTCGGGTTTAGTCGTTGGTCGGGGGCATTCGGGGTGCGTGCGAATGACACCGGGCACTCCCCTCCGCGAATGTCCCCCGCTTCACTCCTCCTTTATTTCGCTGCGGGGAGTGCCCGGCGTCATTCGCACAGGACGCGCCGTGCGTTTGCGGCCGATCAACCAGTGCTCTGAAAACGCTCACGACGGCGGTGTGCTCTGCGCAGCGAAATAAAGGAGGAGCGAAGCGGGGGACATTCGCGGAGCAGAGCACGCCGTCGGCGTGGGCGCCGCCCTGAACAACAGCAGCACCAAAACGCCAGGCAGATCGCGAACAGCGCGCTTAAGGGAAATCCTCGCCGCGCAGCTCGATCGGCTGCCCGTGCGGCGTTCGGTCGGCCGCGTGGTCCCACGCATGGCGGTAGCGCGCGAGTTCGTCGCCAGAGCTGGCACCCTTGTGCGCCACGAGGTATTCGAGGGCTGCCAGCCAGTGGCGGTAGTAGGTCTCGCCGGTGTCCGGATCGCCCGCAGCCTGCGCGGCGGAAATCTGCGCAGCCAATGCCTCTGCCCACTCGGTCCAGGTGAACAGGCCGCCTTCATGCAGCGCCAGCGTCATCGCGAAGGCCTGCGCCTCCCAGGGCGCGCTGAACACTGGCCCGTCGGCATCGCGGGGCATGCCGGACGCCAGCGGCATGTTGCCGCCCGTCACGCAATCGCCTCCAGGTAGCTTTCCCACGCATCGACGGACACCGAAAGGTTCTGGCGTGGAGCGTCGACGCCCCACAGCTCGGCCTCGTCGAAGACCACCGTGTAAAGCCACTGCGGCTGCTCGCCCAAGCCCTGCGCGTTGGCGTCGGCAAAGACGTGCGCGCCGTGCAGATGCGCGATCACACCCTGCTTGCCCTGCACGTAGCCGGGCAGGCGCGTGTGGTGATCGACCTTGCCCAGATGCATGCGCACCGGTTGGCCCAAGGCAAAACGCGCCGGGGCCGGCGCAGGGCGTTCGGTCGACGAGCCCTTGGCCAGAACAGCCGGCACGTTCGCGGCCTGCAGCACACGGGCGACGGGCGCTGCCGCGTGGCGCATCTCGCCAGACGCGATCTCATCCGGAAAGACCTGTCCGCGTTGCAGCATCAATTGTTCGAGCGCGCAGAGCCATATCTGGTAGTAGCTCAGGTCGCGGTAGTCGGGCAGTGTCTCGCGCACGGCGCGGCTCGCATCGATGTTCCACGAACCGGTCGCGCCCATGGCCAGCGTGAGCGCCAATGCGCGCGGCTCCCACGCACCATGGAACAACTCGCCTTCGGGTTCGGGCGTCACCGGCCCGAAGCCTGGCTGGCCGCCCAGGTCGGCCTTGGTGACGTAGCTCATGCGGGGCCCTCCTCTTTGGCAGGCACCTCGACCAGCCGCGTGCCGATCATCGAATCGCGCGACACCAGCGCGGCCAGTTCGTCTTCGGCCAGGTCGTCGGTGCCGGGCGGGCGTTGCGGAATCACGAGGTAGCGCACCTCGGCGGTCGAGTCCCAGACGCGAATGCGCGTGGACTCGAGCAGCGTCACACCAAAGTCGGCCAGCACCCCGCGCGGGTCCTTGACGACCCGCGAGCGGTACGGCGCGCTCTTGTACCAGGTGGGCGGCAGGCCCAGTACCGGCCAGGGGTAGCAACTGCACAGCGTGCAAACCACCATGTGGTGCTGCGCGTCGGTGTTCTCGACCGCGACCATGTGCTCGCCCTGCCGACCCGTGTAGCCGAGCGAGGCGATGGCCGCCGTGGCATCGGCCAGCAGCCATTCGCGAAATGCCGGATCGACCCAGGCCCGTGCCACCACCCGTGCGCCGTTGCGCGGGCCGATGCGGGTCTGGTAGGTGTCGATCAGCGTGTCGAGCGCGGCGGGGTCGATGTAGCCCTTTTGCGTCAGCACGCTTTCGAGGGCACGGACACGCAGATCCATCTCGCCGAGTTCGCTGTGGTCGTGGCCATGGGCGTGTTCGTGGCCGTTCGTGGGGTGGTCTTGGCTCATGCCCGCCATGCTAAGCCCAGGCACTTAAAATTCGAAACACCCGGCCCGGCCCGCCAAACACCTTCTTCCTCCTCCCATGACTTCCACGCCCAATCGCCCCGTCCGCTCCCAGTACGAAGACTTCATGCGCCACGTGGACACCCACGGCGTGCAAAAAAGCGACCGCACCGGCACCGGCACCAAGAGCGTGTTCGGCCACCAGATGCGCTTCGACCTGAACGAAGGCTTTCCGCTGGTGACCACGAAGAAGGTGCACCTGAAATCCATCATCCAGGAACTGCTGTGGTTCCTGACCGGATCGAGCAACAACAACTGGCTCAAGGAACGTGGCGTCAGCATCTGGGACGAATGGGCGCGCGAAGACGGCGACCTGGGCCCGGTGTACGGCGTGCAGTGGCGCAGTTGGCCCACGCCCGACGGCGGCCACATCGACCAGATCTCGGACGTCATCAAGACGCTGAAGACCAACCCCGATTCGCGCCGCATCATCGTGAGCGCATGGAACGTGGCCGAGCTGTCGAAGATGGCGCTGATGCCTTGCCATGCCTTCTTCCAGTTCTACGTGGCACCGGCACAGGCCCCCGGCGAGCGCGGCAAGCTGAGCTGCCAGCTCTACCAACGCAGCGCCGACATCTTCCTGGGCGTGCCATTCAACATCGCCAGCTACGCGCTGCTCACGCACATGGTGGCGCAGCAGTGCGACCTGGACGTGGGCGACTTCATCTGGACCGGTGGCGACTGCCACATCTACAGCAACCACGCCGAACAGGTGGCGCTGCAACTGAGCCGCACGCCCTACCCGTACCCCACGCTGAACATCAAGCGCAAGCCGGCTTCGATCTTCGACTACCAGTACGAAGACTTCGAGGTGCTGGACTACCGGCACGGCGATCCGATCAAGGCGCCAGTGGCGGTGTGAGCAGGATGAGCACACCCCGCATCAACCTCATCTTCGCCCGCGCCGCCAACGGCGTGATCGGCGCCCACAACACCATCCCCTGGCACCTGCCCGAAGACATGGCGCATTTCAAGCAGCAGACTGCGGGCGCACCGGTGATCATGGGCCGCAAGACCTGGGATTCGCTGCCGCCGCGCTTTCGTCCGCTGCCGGGCCGGCAGAACATCGTCGTCACGCGGCAGGCCGACTGGCGTGCCGAAGGCGCGCAGCATGTGGGCGGCCTGCAAGAGGCGCTGTCGCTCTGCGAGCAACGGCAGGCGGCCGAGGTGTGGGTGATCGGCGGCGCGCAGATCTATGCCGAGGCCGAGCCCTTCGCGCAACGCGCGGTCGTGACCGAGATCGCGCGCGACTACGAAGGCGATGCCCATGCGCCCGCACTCGATGCCGGCGCATGGCACGAGACACAACGCGAAGCGCATGTGTCGGCCAAGGAAGGCCTGCCTTTCAGCTTCGTGACCTACGAACGCATCGACGCCACCAAGACATGAGCGACGGCCCGCACAGCCCACCGCGCCCGGCTCTGCGACGCCGGTCCGTGGTGGCTGGCGCAGCGCTGCTCGCGGGCCTTGCGCCGCTGCAGGCACTGCCCGCCGCGAAACCGCTCGAGCCCGATGAAGAAGCGCTCTTCATGACGGGCACGGCGCGCCCCACCGCAGATGGCCGGCTTGAGGTCGACGTTCATGCCTGGATCTTCGAGCGTGAGCATCGCTGGGGACTCAACGCCGCCTTCGCTCGCTACCTCGGCCTGAGCCTGAAGAAGCTGTCGCCTGCCGCGCGGCTGCGCTTCAACCAGCGCACCGCGCTGTTTCATGCCGAGTCCGAAGAAGGCAAGCTGATCGACATTGCCTTCGACGGCGTGCCGACCCGCATCGCGATGCCGCCCTCGGGCAAGGACGGCCGCAGTAACCTGCGCGTGGTGATCGATGCGCCGCGCACATCGGCCTTGCAGGAATGGCAGCAGTTCCACGGCGTGACCGGCCCCGGCGAATTGCTGCATCGCTTCAAAGGTCAGTCCCTGATCGTGCCCGCGCAAGGCGTATCGATCATTTCGGACATCGACGACACCATCAAGCACACGCAGGTGCGCGACCGGCGCGAGATGCTGCTCAATACCTTCGCGCGCCGCTTCGAGGCCACGCCCGGCATGGCGGCGTATTACCGCGCATTGGCAAAGACACCCGACACGCGTTTTCACTACCTGTCGGCCAGCCCGATCCAGTTGTATCCGGCACTCTCCGATTTCATTCGCGGCGCCGATTTTCCCGAGGGAAGCATGCACCTGCGCGAGAGCACGACATGGCGCACGCTGATTCCCGGCGACGAAGATTCGCGCGCGCACAAGCTCGGCGTGATCGAGCGGCTGTTCACCGAATTTCCGCAACGCCGCTTCGTGCTGGTGGGCGACTCGGGCGAGGCCGATCCAGAGATCTATGCGCAAGTGATGCGCGCCCACGCAGGCCGCATCGACGGCATCGTGATCCGCGACGTGACCGGCGAAGGGCGGCTTTCGGATCGCTATCGCGCGACCTTCGACGGCATCGATCCGGTGCTGTGGCACATCCTGATGCCGGACACCACGGCGTGGCCGATCCAGACCCGCAACTGACGCGGCAGCGGCCAGAAACAAACCGGCACCTTCGTCTCTTCTGCAAACCGAAAAGAACACTTCGGTACACGCCCCGAAAGGCATGCGCGCCGCAGGGATTAGACGCAGCTAATTGTTTTTGCGCACAATGTCCGAACCGCCATCACGACAAGGAGACGGACCATGTCCATGGAATTTCTTCGGGCTCTTTCCGAGCAGAAATTGCCATACGTCGTCCACACGCCCGCAGACATCGACAGGCTGCGCGTGTTGCGTGCGGCCGAGTTGGTGACTGCATTCATTCCGCCTTCGGACCGCACGCCCGACGCGCGCGCGATCCGTCAGCTGGCCCAGGTGGAGTCGATCACCGCCAAGGGAAAACTGGCCTTGAACAAGGCCACCTCCGCATTCATCGAACTCTGACCGGGCCTGCAAGAAAAGCGCCTCAGACCACCCCTTGCGCCAGCATCGCATCGGCCACACGCACGAAGCCCGCGATGTTCGCGCCATCGACGTAGCTCACGCTGCCGTCCTTGCGTGCGCCGTAGTGCAGGCAGGACTCGTGGATGCCTTGCATGATCTGCAGCAGGCGCGCATCGACCTCGTCGCGCGTCCATGACAGGCGCGCTGCGTTCTGGCTCATCTCCAGCCCCGAGGTCGCCACGCCACCTGCGTTGCTCGCCTTGCCGGGCGCATAGAGCACGCCGTGGCTCTCGAGCACTTTCACGGCCTCCATGGTCGAGGGCATGTTCGCACCCTCGGCCACGCAGATCACGCCGTTCTTCACCAGCGTGCGCGCGTCTTCCTGGTTGAGTTCGTTCTGCGTGGCGCTCGGCAGCGCGACATCGACCGGCACATGCCACGGCGTTGCGCCGGCCACGAAACGGGTGCCGGTGCGTTCGGCGTAGTCGCTCACGCGGCCGTAGAGGTGGTTCTTTACATCCATCAGCACCGCCAGCTTCTCGGTGGTGAAGCCGTCCTCGTCGACCACGGTGCCACTGGAGTCCGACACGGTGACCACCTTGGCGCCCAGCGCAAGTGCCTTCTCGATCGTGTATTGCGCCACGTTGCCCGCCCCCGAGACGCTCACGCGCATGCCCTCGAAGCTTCGGCCCTTGCGCTTGAGCATTTCCTGCGCGAAGTAGACGTTGCCGTAGCCAGTGGCCTCGGGCCGGATCAGCGAGCCGCCGAAGCTCAGGCCCTTGCCGGTGAACACGCAGTCGGCGCGGTTGGTGAGCTTCTTGACCATGCCGGCCATGAAGCCGACTTCGCGTCCACCCACACCCACGTCACCCGCGGGCACGTCGGTGTCCGAACCGATGTGGCGGAACAGTTCGCTCACGAAGGCCTGGCAGAAACGCATCACCTCGCCCTGGCTCTTGCCCTTCGGGTCGAAGTCGGCGCCGCCCTTGCCGCCGCCCATGGGCAGCGTGGTCAGCGCGTTCTTGAAGGTCTGCTCGAAGGCCAGGAACTTGAGGATCGACAGGTTGACCGACGGATGAAAGCGCATGCCGCCCTTGTACGGCCCGATGGCCAGGCTGTGCTGAATGCGAAAGCCGCGGTTGACCTGCACTTCACCGTGGTCGTCGACCCAGGACACGCGGAACATGATCACGCGCTCAGGCTCCACGAGGCGTTCCAGCAGGCTGTGGGCAACGTATTTCGGGTGCTGCTCGATGTACGGCCAGAGGCTTTCCATCACTTCGGTCACGGCCTGCAGGTACTCGGGCTGTCCGGGGTTGCGTTGTGCGACATGTGCCAGGAAACCCCCGACGGATGCGTGCTTCATTCCAATCCTTCTTCCAAATCAGTGCATAACCTTATGCGGATCGTGCATTTTGCAGGATTGACGAACCAATTCGGCTCAAAACCCCCATTTCGGTGCATTTAAGGAGGGGTTGTATCTCAGCTCGGCCATATTTCCGTCCGATCTCAAGAGTCGACCATCCCCATTCACCTTGAAGGCAATGAAGGACCAAACCAGTCCACGCCGCTGCGATAGCGCATGTCGGCCAAACCATGACGTCGCGCGAAACCGTCTTTCACACCGGCATTCGGTGCGTTTTCATCACCAACTAGACAATGACTAGTTAAACGGCTTACGATCCGCCCATCGAAGCCGCCGCCACAACGGCTCGGCAACAGGAGACAAGATGATTCCAACGCTCTGGTTTGGCGGACGCGCGTACTCGCGCGACTGGATGAAGGCTGAAATAGACCGCGTGCTCGCCGGTCTTCATGCGCTCGAGTGCAACGAGGGCAGCACCATCGCAGCCATGCTGCGCAACGGGCCGGAGTACGTGGCACTGGTGCTCGCATGCCGCCATGCGGGCCTTTATCTCGCATCGGTCAACTGGCACTTCAAGGCACTGGAAGCCAATCACGTGCTGGTCGACAGCGGTGCTCGCGCGCTCTTCGTGCACCAGGACCTGCTGCCGCAGATCAGCGAAGGCCTGCCTGACGGCGTCGAGGTCATCGCGGTGCCGTGCGCCGACAGCGCCGCGCATCCCGCAGTGAGCTGGACCGACTTCGGCGCAGGCCTTCCTGCGATGCCTGCGCGTTCGGGGATGTCGCACGGTGCGATTGCCTACACCTCCGGCACCACCGGCAAGCCCAAGGGCGTGCGCCGGATCTCCGCGCCCGAGAACCAGCGCACCGGCATGGAGCGCGACCTGCAGCAGGTCACCGACATCGTCTACGGCACCGGACCCGACGTCGTCGCATACCTCTCCGCGCCGATCTATCACAGCGCGTCCATGACCTACCTTGCGCACATCTGCAAGCTGGGCGCCACCCTGGTGCTCGAGCCCCGCTTCGATGCAGAGCGTGCGCTCTCGCTCATCGCACAGCATCGCGTCACGCATGCCTACCTGGTGCCGACCATGTACCAGCGCCTGCTCGCCATGGAGCCGGCCGATCGCGCGCGTCACGATCTTTCGTCGCTGCGGCAGATCGCATCCACAGGATCGCCGTGTCCACCCGCGCTCAAGCAATCGATGATCGATTGGCTCGGGCCCATCGTCACGGAAGCCTACGGATCGAGCGAGGCAGGCTACACGACGTTCATCGATGCCCACGCCTGGCAGACGCATCGCGGCTCCGCCGGCCGGCCGCTCCCGCACGCCCGGGTCCGCATCCTCGACGAGCAGGGCCAGGCGGTGCCAACACGCGAGACGGGCCTGATCTACGTCCGCCAGCACGCCGCACCCGACTTCACCTACATCAACCGGCCCGAGGCGCGCACCGCCATCGAGCGCGACGGCCTCATCACCCTGGGCGACATCGGCTACCTCGACGAGGAAGGCTTCCTCTACATCTGCGACCGCAAGTCGGACATGGTGATCTCGGGCGGCGTGAACATCTATCCCGCGGAGATCGAATCGGTTCTGCAGGCCATGCCGGGCGTTGCGGATTGCGCCGTCTTCGGCATTCCCGATGCCGAGTTCGGTGAAGGCCTGGCCGCGGCCGTTCAGCCTCGGCCCGGCTGCCGAATCGAGGCGAGCGAGGTTCAGTCCTTCCTGCGGGAGCGCATCGCCAACTACAAGGTGCCGCGCGTCGTCGAGATTCACGCATCGCTGCCGCGCGAGGACACCGGCAAGATTTTCAAGCGCCTGTTGCGTGATCCGCACTGGCAAAAAACAGCGCGTGCCATCTGAGACCGCGCGCCATCCACATTCCAGTTTTCAAGGAGTTCCAAGCATGAGCCTTCCCCCCATCCTGTCGCAGCGCCTTCGCATTCCCGTGATGGCGTCGCCGCTGTTCATCATCTCCAACCCCGACCTCGTGATCGCGCAGTGCAAGGCCGGCATCGTCGGATCGTTCCCGGCACTGAACGCACGGCCGACCACCGCGCTGGCCGAGTGGCTCGATCGCATCACGAGCGAACTGCACGAACACGACCTTCGCCATCCGGAGCGGCCTTCGGCCCCCTTCGCGGTCAACCAGATCGTGCACCGCTCGAACGACCGGCTCGATCACGACATGGAAGTGTGCGTGCGCTACAAGGTGCCGATCGTGATCACGTCGCTGGGCGCGCGCCCCGAGATCAATGAGGCCGTGCACAGCTACGGCGGCATCGTGCTGCATGACGTGATCGACAACGCCTTTGCACACAAGGCGATCGAGAAAGGTGCCGACGGCCTGATCGCGGTCGCCGCTGGCGCCGGTGGCCATGCGGGCACGCAGTCGCCCTTCGCGCTCGTGCAGGAGATTCGCCAGTGGTTCGACGGTCCGCTGCTTCTGTCGGGCTCCATTGCATCCGGTCGGTCGATCCTGTCGGCATTGGCCATGGGCGCGGACATGGCCTACATCGGCTCGGCCTTCATCGCCACGCAGGAAGCCAACGCCGTGGACGGCTACAAGAAGATGATCACAGAATGCGCGGCGCGCGACGTGATCCACACCAACCTCATCACCGGTGTCCACGGCAACTACCTGAAGCCCTCGCTGGAAGCTGCAGGGCTCGATCCCGAGAATCTGCCGACCAGCGATCCGTCGAAGATGAACTTCGGCTCGGACGGCCAGAAGCCCAAGGCCTGGAAAGAAATCTGGGGCTGCGGACAGGGCATCGGCGTGCTGGGGGACATCCCGCATGCCGCCGACCTGATCGACCGCTTTGCCAACGAATACCACGCCGCGCGCAACGCCTTGCTGGACCGCACAGCCGCTGCGCGCGATCGCGTCGCCGAGCCCGCATAGGCCGCACCGGCTTCGACCGCGTCGTCACTGAGTTCCCACCCCAGAAGAACGGAGACACCCCATGGCCCAGGCATTCCCCACCGACGATCCCTTCCTGTGCGGCTACTACGCCCCGCTTCATGCGGAGAGCGATGCGCCGAATCTGCCGATCACCGGCGAGATGCCGCCGGGCCTGCGGGGAACGCTCTATCGCAACGGACCCAACCCGCAGTTCGCTCCCCGGGGGCGCTACCACTGGTTCTCCGGCGACGGCATGCTGCATGCATTCCACATCGACAACGGGCGCGTGGCCTACCGCAACCGCTGGGTGCGCACGCCGAAATGGTCCATGGAAAACGAACACGGCGAGGGAATGACCGGATCGCTGGGCAGCAGGCACCTGAGCGACCCCAGGATATTGGAGCTGAACTCCACGGTGGCCAACACCAACATCGTGTGGCACGGCGACCGGCTGCTTGCGCTCGAAGAGGTGCACGCCCCGTTCGAGGTGGACCCGGTGTCGCTGGAGCCGCGCGGCTATCACGACTTCGCGGGCAAGCTCTCCGGCCCCATGACCGCGCACCCGAAGATGGACCCGGTCACCGGCGAGATGGTCTTCTTCGGCTATGCCGCGCGCGGACCTTTCACGCCCGACCTGATGCTGCACGTCGTCGACCGCGCAGGGAAGCTGCAAAGCTCGATGCACATCGTGGCCCCCTTCCCCAGCATGGTTCACGACTTCGTGGTCACGCGCACGCACGTGCTGTTTCCGATCTTCCCGCTGACGGGATCGATGGAGCGCGTGCAAAGCGGACGCCCGGGGTATGCGTGGGAGCCGGACAAGGGCACGCACATCGGCATCGTTCCCCGCAACGGCACGGCAGCGGACGTTCGCTGGTTCACCGGGGACCCGAGCTACGTGTTCCATCCGATGAACGGGTTCGACACTGAAGATGGAAAAATCGTCTGCGACATGATGAAGTACGAGGTGGCGCCGCTCTTTCCGCTGCCCGACGGCCGACCTTCATCCGAGCGGCCGCCCACGGCGCGGCTCGTGCGCTGGACCTTTGATTTGGCCGGTGCGTCGAGAACCTACCGGGAGCAGCCGCTGGACGACCTCCCCGGCGAATTCCCCCGCCTCGACGAGCGCTTCGCCATGCGCCCCTATCGGCACGGCTACTACTGCGCCTCCGCGGTCACCGAGGCCATCAAGGGCCATCACTCTCGCGGCGGCCTGGCCCACATCGACCTGTCCAGCGGAGGCATCGTGCGCTGGCAGCCGCCCGAGGGCGACCACTGCGGCGAGCCCATCTTCGTGCCGCGCCATGCCGATGCCGAGGAAGGCGACGGCTGGTTGCTGTCGGTCATCTGGCGCGGCGCGGACAACCGCAGCGACCTGGCCGTCTTCAACGCCACCGACCTGGCGGCGGGCCCTGTCGCGCTGGCCCACCTGTCGCACCGCGTGCCTGCGGGCTTCCACGGCAACTGGCGCTCCGAGGCTTGACGCAGGCCCATTGCCGAACGGCAAAATGAGCGGTTTGAAGTGACCCGGTGTCCACGGACACATCGCTCGACCTATGACAAAACCGGCAGCAGCAAAATGCCCGTCGAGGGCTGCGCCCAGGCCCCCTGCCGAGGGGAGCACCAAGCCTGAAGGCCAGTGGCATCACGGCGACCTGCGCGCATCGCTCATTGCGTGGGGCACCCACCTGCTCGATACGAAAGGCATCGCCGGCATGAGCATGCGCGCGGCCGCCAGGCTTGCCGGCGTTTCCCAGGGCGCCCCTGCCCATCACTTCAAGGACCGGAACGGGCTGCTTGCGGCCATCGCGGCACAGGCCTTCCGCGACATGGTGTCGTTGCGCATGACGCGCCTGGACTCGGTGGACGCCAACGATGGCCCGGCGCGGCTGCGGGCGGTGATCCTGGGATACGTCGAGTTCGCCCAGGCGCACCCTGCCCGCTTTCACCTGATGTTCAGCCCGCAGATCGTGCGCCGCGATCAGTACCCCGACCTGTTGCAGGCCAGCGGTGCGTCCTTCCAATTGCTGAGAAACGCAGTGGCGTTGATTCTTCCCGGTGCCCGGGTCGGAACACTCAGCGAAGAAGAGCTGGCATTCGCCGTCTGGGCGGCGACGCATGGTCTGGCGACACTGACTGTGCAGGGCCGCAAGCTGCCGATATCGGCAACGCAGCGCCCCACCTCGAGCCAGTTGAGCGAGATCGTCGTGCAGTTCTGCCTGGCCGCCTTGCGTGGGCCTGCGGCTCCCGACTGAATCAGTTCGCGCCGCTCTGCACGACGAAGCTCACCACCGTGGTGGCGCTGCCACCAATGTTGAGCGTGGCGAAACGCCGCGCACCTTCGACCTGGCAGTCACCGGCGCGGCCGGTCACCTGGCGGGCAGCATCCAGCACCATCCGCACGCCGGTGGCGCCCACCGGATGGCCCAGTCCGATCAGGCCACCACTGGGGTTGATCGGCAGCCGGCCACCGCGTGCAATGGTGCCGTCCTCGATCGCGCGCCAGCTCTCGCCCGGCGGGGTGATGCCGAAATGGTCGATCGCCATGTACTCGGTGGTGGTGAAGCAATCGTGCGTCTCGATGCCGTCGAGCTGCGACACGTCGGCGATGCCGGCGCGGCGGAAGGCGCCCTGGATCGCGTCGCGCACGTGAGGGAACACATAAGGCTGGCCGGCGCTCGCCTGCAACTTCGGCGCGAGCTTGAGGTGCGCGGTGCGATGGCCCCAGCCGGCAATGCGCGGCAGCACATCGAGCGACGTGCCATGCCGTTTCGCCCAGGCCTCGGCGAAGCGCGCCGACGCCAGCACCACGGCCGCTGCACCGTCGGTCACCTGGCCGCAGTCCTGGCGCCGGATCATGCCCTCGATCACGGGATTGGCTTCGTCGTCAGCAGTGAAGCTGGCCTCGGTGTAGCGCCAGTCGCGCGTTTGCGCAAAAGGGTTGCGGCGCGCGTTGGCAATGTTGATTTCGGCGATGCGCGCCAGGTGCTCGTACTTGAGCCCATAGCGGCGCTCGTATTCCTGGCCGACCAGGTGGAACATGTGCGGCCACATGTACTTCGCGCCCTCGCCCTCTTCGCCGACCCAGGTGGCCGCACCGAGGTGCTGCGCGGCCACGGCGCCGGGCACGTTGCGCTCCAGCTCCACGCCGGTGACCAGCACGCAGTCGTAGCGGCCGCATTCGATCTCGGCGGTGGCCGCGAGCATCGCGATGCTGCCAGACGCGCAGGCCGCCTCGTGCCGCCCCGCGGGCACGCCGTAGAAGCCGGGAGCGATGGCCGAGAGCATGCCTCCGAGCTGGCCCTGGCCAGTAAAAAGTTCGCCGACGAAGTTGCCGACATGGCCGGACTCGATCTCTTGCGGTTCAAGCTTCGTGTCGACCAACGCACCCAGCACCGCATCGCGCAACAGCTCGAACAGGCCGTCGCCGTTGCGTGAGGCATTGACGGCGAAATCGGTCTGGTGACCGCCAAGGACATAGACAGGAGTGGAAGTCATGCGGTTCTTTCTTTTGAAAGGGTATGGGTGCGTTCGCGCGCCGCCTTGAGCGCCTGCTCGCGCAGTGGCGCCTTGACGAGCTTGCCGTTGAGATTGCGCGGCAGCGGCGTTGCGCTCACGGTCACGAAGTCGGGTGTCTTGTAGTCGGCCAGCATGCGGCGGCAGAGCTGGCGCACGGCCTCGGTGTCCACCGGCTCGACGGCATGCACGAACACATGCACGCGCTCGCCCAGTACCGGGCAGGGGCTCGCGACGGCGGCCACCTCGATCACGCCCGGGTGGCGCTGGATCACGTTCTCAAGCTCCACGCAGTACACCTTGTACCCGCCCCGGTTGATCATGTCCTTGATGCGGTCGAACACACGCACAAAGCCTTCGGCGTCGACGCTGCCGATGTCGCCCGAGCGCCAGTAGCCGGCCACGAAAGCGCTGCGCGTGGCTTCGGGGTTGCCCCAGTAGCCGATGGCGTTGCCGGGACTGCGAATCCAGAGTTCGCCCGACTCGCCGGCGGCGACTTCGTGCCCCGCGGCATCGAGCACGCGAATGTCGACGCAAGGCAGCAGCGTGCCGACCGTGTCGGGCTTGCGCGCCGCATCGTCGCGCTCGGTGAGCGAGACGGCCGACGTGGTCTCGGTGGCCCCGAAGCCGTTGTAGAGCGCCAGGCCGGGCAACGCCTCGGCCAGCCGCGCGATGGTGATCTCGGGCATGGCCGCGCCACCGAAATGCCCGATCCGCCAGCACGACAGGTCGTGCCGCTGCAGGTCCGGATGCAGCAGGCAGAGGTTGTACATCGCCGGCACCAGCACAGCGGCGGTGATGCGCCGTGCATCGATCTCAGCCAGCACGTGGCCTGCATTGAACTGCCGCAGACAGACAAGACACGCGCCGGCCTGCAACGCGACCACGATCACCGCCAGCAGCCCTGAAATGTGCGAAGCCGGAATCACCAGCAGCATGCGGTCGTCGGCGACGTAGCCGAAGCGGCGTATGTAGTTGCGCGCCGTGTGGAAGAAACCCAGGTGCGACAGCACCGCGCCCTTGGGATGGCCCGTGGTGCCCGACGTGTACATGATGCAGGCGGCCTGCGTGTCGTCGAAGTCGGCAGCCACCTGCGCATCGCTGCCGGCGGCCAGCAGCGCGGCGTACGCCATGGCACCGGGCCGCACCTCGGCGCCAAGCGGGGGCTCTTCGATGCACACGATGCAATGCACGCCAGTGATTTCTTCGGCGGACGGCAGGCGGTCGGCGAGCGAGGCGTCGAACACCAGCGCCGTCGCACCGCACTGGTTGAGCATGTACTTCAGCTCCGCAGCGCTCTGCCGGATGCCGATGGGCACCGCGATCGCGCCGAGCCGCCAGATGCCTGCCAGCAGCACCACGAATTCGGCGCGGTTTCCAACGAACAGCGCGACGCGATCACCGGCCTTTACGCGTTGCGCGGCCAGTCCGTTGGCGACGCGGTCGGCCATGCGATCGAGCGCACGGTAGCTGATCGTTCTGGAGCCGTCTTCGATGGCCGGCGCATCGCCACGCAGCGCCACCGACGCACGCAGCATGGCATCGAGGTTGCGCGGCCGTTCGGCGTAGCAAGGCACCAGCCGGTCGCCGTAGAGCGCCTCGACGCGCACCGTATCGCCGTGCGATGTGACGATGGGCCCGGTCATGACGCTGGTCGTCCTTCGCGCGGCGCGGTCGGCTCGCGCATGCGCACCGCACCGTCGATGCGCACCACGGAGCCGTTCATCATGCCGTTCTCGATCAGCGCCTGCACCATGTGCGCGAACTCTTCCGGCCGCCCCGGGCGTGGAGGAAAGGGCACGTCGTCGATCAGCGTGCGACGGGTGTGGGCAGGCACGACTTCGTACATGCCGGTTTCGAAGGTGCCGGGCGCGAGCGCCATCACGCGGATGCCGAAGCGTGCCAGCTCCCGCGCCAGAGGCAGCGTCATGCTGGCCACGCCGGCCTTGGACGAGCCGTAGGCAGTTTGTGCCGACAACGCCTCGTAGGCGGCGACCGAGGCCGTGTTGACGATCACGCCGCGATCCTCGCCATCGACGGCGGTCTCGCCGCTCAGGCCTTGCGCGAACAGGCGAATGGTGTTGAAGGTGCCGACGAGGTTGATCTCGATCACGCGCCGGAAGACGTCCAGCTCGCGTGGCATGACACGGCCCGTGGCCTTGTCGGTGCGGAACACGCGCGCCGGGCCGAGCACGCCGGCGCAATTGACCAGAATGCGCGGCGTGCCAAGCGCCGTGCGCACCTGCGCGAAGGCAGCTTCCATGTCGGTGGCCGAACTCACATCGCCGCCGATTGCCAGCAGCTTCAACTCTTTGGCGAGTGCGTCGAGCGGCGCGCCGGCGAGGTCGATGGCCGCCACATGGGCGCCCTGCTCGGCCAGCCGCTGAACGGTGGCGCGGCCAAGCCCCGAGGCCGCGCCGGTGACGACGGCAACCTGTCCTTTGATCTGCATCGTTTTTCCTTGCTGCCTTGTGTTCAGACGCGCGCCGGCATGCGCAGCCCGCCATCGAGGCGGATCACTTCGCCGTTGAGCATCGGGTTGGCAACGATGGCCAGCACCAGCGCAGCGAACTCGCTGGCCTGGCCCGGCCGCCTGGGGAACGGCGGCACGGCCGCGAACACCACGTCGCGCGACCTGGGCGCGAGGTTCATCGTCATCGGCGTCTCGAACACACCGGGCGCGATGCCCATGACGCGAATGCCGTGCTCGCCCAACTCCCGCGCCAACGGCAGCACCATGCCGGCCACGCCGCCCTTGGAGGCGGCATAGGCGGCCTGCCCCATCTGGCCGTCGAAGGCGGCGATGGAGGCGGTGTTGACGATCACGCCGGCTTCCTGGTCGCCCGCTCGGCCTTCGATCATCTGCGGCACAGCGCAGCGGATGCAGTTGATGGCACCCAACAGGTTGATTTCGATCACGCGGCGAAACTCCGCCAGCGGCATCGCCACGCCACGGCGCACGACGCTGCCGGGGTCGGCAATGCCGGCACAGTTCACGAGGATCGCGGTGCGGCCGAGTTGCGCAGCGATCTCGGTGAACGCGGCCTCGATGCCATCTGCGTCGGCCACGTCGGCGGCGAATCCGCTGACGCCCATGGCCGCTGCCGTTGCCGCGACCGCCGCGGCGTCGCGGTCGATCAGCGCGACACGCGCGCCTGCAGCATGCAGCGCTTGTGCGGTTGCGGCGCCCAGCCCCGACGCGCCGCCGGTGACCACCGCTACACGGCCTTGCGCCGCACTGCCGATGTCGTGCATGCCCATGTCAGTCCGGGCGTTTCATCTTGCAACTGACCGGCAATTCGGTCACGGCACCCGGCACCTTGGCCACCGTTTTCCAACCCATGCCCAGGCCTTCGGCGTCGTACTTCACACCCTTGACCAACTGGTTGATGTAGAGCGGGTGCGTGGCCTGGTGATCGTCCTTGCGCATCTGGATCTTGCCGAAGGGCGAGTCGTATTCCATGCCTTCGAGCGCCTGCGCGATCTTCACGAGGTCGGTGGTGTTGCCGACCTTCTCGATGGCCTTGGCGAGCATCTCGGTCTGCACCACGATCGAGGTGTAGTACAGGTCTTCGCCGAACTTCGCCTTGAAGTCTTTCTGGTATTTCTCGAGCGCCGGGGTCTTGTCTTCGACCGGCACGTTCGGGTGCCACGACGAGACCTGGAACACGGTGTTCTCGCCGGCCGCGCCGATCGACGTGGGCACGCCGAAGAGGCCGCCGTAGTAGGTGATGTAGCGCGCGTTCAGGCCCGAATCCTTGCTCGCGCGCACCAGCAGCGACAGGTCGTTGCCCCAGTTGCCGGTGAGCACCGTGTCGGCGCCCGACTGCTTGATCTTCAGCACGTAGGGCGAGAAGTCCTTCACCTTGCCGAAGGGATGGAAGTCGTCGCCGACGAACTGCACGTCGGGACGCGCCTTGCCGATGATCTCGCGCGCATCGGCGCTGACCTCGCGGCCGAACGCGTAGTCCTGGTTGATCAGGTAGATCTTCTTGATCTGCGGGTTCTTCTTCACGTAGTCGGCAATGGCGTACATCTTCATGAGCTGGTGCGCCTCGAAGCGGAACATCCAGAAGCTGCACTTCTCGCCGGTCAATTCAGGCAACGCCGAGCCATAGTTGAGATACAGCACGCGCGATTGCGGGTTGCGCTGGTTGTGCTTTTCGACCGCACCGAGCAACGCGCCGGCAATGCCCGAGTTGCCGGCCTGGACCATGAAGTTGATCTTCTGGTCCACGGTGCTGTTGAACATCGAGATGGCCTTGGCCGGATCGCCGGCGTTGTCCATCTGCACCACTTCGAGCTTGCGACCCAGCACGCCGCCGCGCTCGTTGATGAGGTTCACCGCGTACAGCAGCGTCTTGGACACCGTCACGCCGGTCGAGGCAGTGGGCCCTGAAAACGTGTCGATGTGCGCGATACGGATCGGCGGCTGTTGCTGTTGTTGTGCAGACGCGGCGAGCGTGCAGGCGGCCAGCGCCACGGCTGCGCCGCAGGAGCGAAAGAATGCCATTGATGTCTCCGTTGATGGCCGGTGCACGGGGTGCGAACTGGCCTTTTTTCTTGGCGGTCATTGAAAGTTACTTTGCAGTAACTTTGAGTGAATATAAAGTTGACCCGGAGTCCCGTCAAGCGGGCAGACCCCGTTCACCGTTGACCGACAATCCACTTCCACCCATGGTTGCACCGCCCACAGATCCCCCCATTGCCAAGACCGCGCGCTGGAACAATGCGCTGGCCGACACGCCCGATCCGCGCGAAATCCGCAAGCGGGCGCTGATCGCCGCTGCGGGCCGCACCTTCGGGGTCAAGGGGTTTCACAACACCACGCTCGACGACATCGCGAGCGCGTTGTCGGTCACCAAGCCGGCGCTGTACCGCTACGTCAAGAACAAGCACGAGATCCTGTACGAGTGCCATCGTCTTGCCATCGGCATGGCCGAGGAAGCGCTGCAGAGTGCCGAGTCGGAAGGCACGACCGCGCTGGATGCGTTGCGCCTGTTCGTGAGTCTCTACATCCGCAAGATGACGAGTGAGCTGGGAACCTGCGTGGTGCTGACCGAGTACTACTCGATGACCGAGCAGCACAGCGCACTGATCCAGCAGCGGCGCCGCGTGGTCGACACGCAGTTGCGCGCGTTGGTTGCACGCTGCGTCGACGAAGGATCGATCGCGCCCTGCGACCCCAAGCTCGCGGTGTTCTTCTTCATGGGCGCCATCAACAACATCAACCGCTGGTTCACGGAAAAGGGTGACGCCAGCGGAGAGGCGATTGCCGAGGCCTTTGCAGACCACGTGATCATGGGACTGCGCCCCTCGGCGCGTTAGGCCGAGGGGCTGGGGTGCGCGCCCTTCGCTATTCCCGCACGGTCACGCTCCGATACGCCGCGTCCCCCGTGATCTCCCCCTCGGAGAACGGCAGCCGCAGCCACTGCTTGTTGCCGTAAGCCTGCGTGTAGTCCCCGAAGTGCACAGAAGCCGGGTCTTCCGAGACCGAGTACGAGACCAGGGTGTGCGCCTCCACGCCGCCTTGCGGAAACCGGACGATCTGGAGGTAGCTGTTGCCATTGGCGATGGCGTCGCTGTCCATGTTGTAGCCGCCCTTGTCGAGCCGGTTGTTGGCGCAGATGTGGGTGAAGTAGCCGTCCACGCAGCCGCCGTACAGCGGGATCTTCACGCCGCCGCGCACGGTGAACAGGTAGTCACCGCGCGCCGCATCCAGCGGGTAGGGACTGGCCTTCACGCGCAGCACGGCCGCGCCAAAGGCCTGCTGCAGATCGACGGCGGCCGAGGACTTGACGCCGCGCGGCGTGTGCAACGGATCGCTGGCGCTGAAAGGCACGGCGTAGAGTGCGCCGGCATCCAGTTGCGATGCCCTGCTCCAGAACTCGTCCCAGATGTGAGCACCGCGCGCGCCGATGTTGCCGGTGTTGCCCCATTGCCTGAGCACGTCGCACGCTTGCGCGGTATCGACGTCGCGCGGCGAAGGAAAGATCCCGTCTCCCAGCGGATCTCCGATGACTGAGATCGTTGGCACCGCACAGACGATGTCCAGCATCTGGGTCTTGAAGATTTCAGCGTTGTAGGCGCGGCTGTTGAGCACCATCTGCTTAACCGTGTCGACCGTGGCCTTGTCGCCCGCGTAGCCGTCCGTGCCTTCGAGGCGGTCCTGCGCGAGCCGGTTGCCAAGCTGCGTGCGGAAGCTGACGGGTGCGGTGCCCGCCGGTCCCATGATCGACGGGTAGCCGGTCAGTGGCGCCTTGGGGTTCGCGAGCCAGTAGCTGTCGTTCATGTTGGCGACATAGTCGTCGCGCCACAGGCTGGGCAGGCGCGACGGGCCGATGGCGCCGGATTGCGCCGAATCGGGATCGTCCTTCCAGTCGCAGGCACTGCGGGAGCCGTCAAGCACGATGGGCGCGTCGGCCCCGCCGCCGAACAATGCCGCAAGCGCGCGCCCCTCGTCGGTGTTGCACTGGGCGATCTGCGCATCCGATACGTTGGGCACCGCGCCCATGTCGGCATACCAGGCCTTGGCACTGCCTCTGCCGACAGCGACCGTGTTGACCCATGGAACGGCCGCTTCCTCGCGCTGGACGGCAACCAGTTCGTCGAGAGACTTGGCCTGATTCCAGCGCAGCCAGCTGCGCCACACGCGGTAGTTCTGGCTGTTGATGTCGCGCACGGCAAAGGCGATGGATTGGCTCCACGCGAACGAGGGGTCGATGCCCGACAGGTCGACGAGCGGACCGTACGCTGACCGGTACAGCGTGCGCGTGACCTGCATCAGGCTGCCCGATGGCTGCTTGACGGTCACCGTGATGGCCGTGGGCTGCATCTTCACGTTCTGGCCGTCGCGCACGTAGCTGGTCGCGTCGTCCTTGGCCAGTTGCAACTGGTAGAGGCTGTAGCGCTTCGCGGTCGACACCGTGTGGCTCCACGCCACGTTGTCGTTGAAGCCCAGCAGCATCACGGGCACGCCCGGGAAGCTCGCGCCACTGACGTTGAGCTGGCCCGGAACAGTGAGATGGGCCTGGTAGAGCCGATCGGGCCCGTGCCAGTACCAGTGCGGGTTGCCGAACAACAAGGGGCTCGCGTCGCCGGTCGCGGTGGTGCCGAACCCGATCATGTTGCTGCCGATGCCTTTCTGGCCGCCGACCTGTATCGGGGGCAAGACCGCACGCCGCACAGTGGACGATGCAGCCTTCAGCGCGCTGGCGCTGCCCGACGCGATCCTGGCAACTTGCGGCGACGGCGGCACCGCCGCCGCGATGCCCGAGACGAAATTGCTGTAGCCGCCCGCAAGGCCGGCGTGGTACATCCGCCGGTAGATGTCGTCAGGCGTGATGGGCGCAACCCAGGCTTCCTTGCCGCATGCCGCGTTTTCCGGACCGCCGGCCTTGATCTCCCGGACGTAGCGGTTGTAGCCCGCGGCAAAGCCCTCGACCAGCTTACGCAAGGTGTCGGGCTGCGCCGCGCGCATCGCGTCGAGCGTATCGGCGGTGATCACGTGCTTGTGGAAAAAGTCCGACTCGAGGTTGAGCGGCCGTCCGAGGATGCCGGCGTAGACGCTCTGTGCATCCGCGCCGAAATAGCGCGACCTCTCTCCACGGTAGGTAAGGAAGGAGTCGGCCAACGTGCAGAGGCTGTCCTGGGCCTGCGCATAGCCGTAGCCATAGCCGACACCCTCGAAGTTGTCCGCCTTGATGTGCGGCACGCCGAAGGCCGTGCGACGGATCTCGGCTTTGTAGCTGTCCTGCGCAGGAGGGCTGACCGGGTTGCCTCCGAAGACCGGCAGGAAGCCGGGGCCACCGCCGCCACCCCCGCCGCATGCCGTCAGGGCAATCAGGGTCAGCAGGCAAAGCGGGCTTGCGCGCCGCCAGTGAGTACGTCTCATGTTGTTGTCTCCATTTGGATGTTCTTCGAGGCTCACACGCGAAAATCTACTTATCAGTAAATTTTCTACTCGCGGGTAATGTCCGCGTTCGTCCGGCTGGACGGGATAGGGACTTACCCCGGTCGCGGTCGACCCGGTGCTCGACACGAGCGGACGAACGGCGCGAGGAAGATCCGCGATCGATGCGAAACTTTCTAGCGCTTGTCTGGCTCGCATCCGATCGGGAGAAAACTGCATGTCGAAACACACCTTTGTGGACCCCGTCTTTGACTGGTGCGTCAATTTCCTGATCCACTGGGCCAAGGTTCTTGGCATCACCTACAACGAGATCAACGTCTACGTCTTTTGCGTGCTGTGGCCGATCCTGACGCTGGTCCTGTGCTTTCTGGTGGTCTACCAGCGCACGACGATCCGAGCGCTGCGCGCGCGCCTCCCCTCGCGTTGAAGGGCGCAGATACTCCGGCTCTCACCAAAACAAGAAACGGGAACCAACCTATGCGGCTGCCGCACAAGCTCTTCGCCCTGCTGCCTGTCTTTTCATTGCTTTCAGGGTGCGTGATCACGCCCTACGGCATCGCGACGCTGACATGGAGGACCGTGTACTTCCAGGAAACATCCACGGTAGCCATCAAGCAGTTTCGCGATGGCGAGGTGCTCGACGGAGCGCCCGTCACCTGCAACAACCTGACGGAAAAAAACGCCTCCTGCAGTTGCAGCGTCTCGCGCGCTTGGCCCGTGTCGGACAAGGTGAAGTGGGGCTCGCTTCCCACCGAGAAGCCGCCCACGTATGCGGGGAACACGAAAAACTATCTGGCCGCCCCCAACGTCGTGCCGCCAAGCTTCGATGGCCATCCGCGCCTGCAGTACGCCTTCACCGCGCAGGCAGGCCAGGTGTGGTTCTACGACCTCGGCAGCAAGAGCCTGAAGGTGACCGTGCTGGCCGCCGAGCCCCACCAGTACAAGCCCGCCGAGCGCAGCGGCCTGCGCCAGAGAGTCTCCACGGCAAGCTACGTTCACGTGACGCCGACCGACGTGTTCTATTTCGCGCGAGCCCAGGACCTCCAAGCCAAGCGCTACAGCGAACCGGAAGATCCGAAGGCGCTGCCCGTGCAAACCATCTATCGCTGGAAAAACGGCGACGCTGCGGCAAGCACCACCGATGCGACCGTGCCGCAGTTTTTCGTCTGGAAAGCGGCCTTGCAGGCGGATGGCAGCGTGGGCCCTCTTCTTCTGGCCGAGAAGCAAGGCGGCCTCGCACGCGCCAACCCTGCGCTGTACACCTACGTCCCCGAAGAAGAACTGCCGGCCTATGCGCCGACCGCCGCTGGCTTGTCAGAACAATCCTGTCTGGCGAACGTCAAGCCCGGGGCCATTTGCAGCTACCGCGATCACGGCCTGGACGAAGGCACCGTCTCCAGAAGCGAGCCGACCTGCGAGCCTTACTCCGAGGAGAAGGCGAGCCGGATCCGGAGGAAAAATGCGGAGGCCGGCAAGAGTTCGTGATCCGGCCTCGGACCACCGAATCACAAGTAACAGTCTGTCCAGACGCCCTCCAAGTGGAACCGGAGTCCGCCCAAAATACGGCCCAATCGAATCTGTAGCATCACCCGTGTGTTTCATTGCCGCCTCCGGCTCACGAACGATGCAGGACAGCGAAGATTTTTGGGGTACGCCCTTGGATATCAGATAGATACATTGCTTATGAAAATCGCCACCTGGAATTTTCATTGGTGACTCTGGATGTGTCAGGGCGTGCCGCGAGTTTCGGCAAGTCGTTGATTTTTCTGGAGAAGTTGGCGCCTCATGATTCCTGATGTGTCACACTGACTCGCGTTGGCTGGGTAGCTAGGTGGGTAGCTAGACGGCCTAGCTACCCAACCTCCCCAGACGATGGCCAAACTCAGTCACCTACTCTCCGACCTGCAGATCAAGCGCTGGATCGCCAAGGGGGCGCCTGTCGCCAAGTCCGATGGCGACGGCCTGACCTTCACCCTGTCGAAGGGCGGCACTGCGTCGTGGGTGCTGCGCTACCGCCAAGGCGGCGGCGCCCGCAAGGAGATGACCATTGGGAACTATCCCGACATCAGCCTGGCCGCAGCGCGCGAGGACGCTCGGGCACTGCGCGCGTCCATCGACAAGGGCGTCGACCCGGCAACTCAGAAGCAGGAGCGCAAGACCCGAGCGGCCGCTGCATGGACCGTCTCCGAGCTTGTGGACGACTACCGCAAGAAGGTGCTGCTGCCCAGCGACTTTGCGGCCGGCACGATCTACTACCGCAATGCGGACCTCGACCAGGTCATCGTGCCAAAGCTGGGTACGCGTCGCGTGGATCAGGTGACCAGCATGGACATCGTCACCGTGCTCAAGGACAGCAAACGGTCATGGACGATGACCAAGCGCGCCCTCACGACAGCCTCAAAGCTGTACGACCACGCCTGCGGTCTGACCATAGTGGCGGCCAACCCATGCATGGGGATCAAGCTCACATCGCTCAAGGGGCCGCGGCCCCCTGTGCGCAAGCGCATCATGCTGGCCACTGACGAACTAAAGGCGCTGCTGTCTGGCGTCGACTTCATCGGTCGCGAAAACGGTCTGGCGTTCCGCATCCTGCTCGTCACCTGCGTTCGTGGCGTCGAGCTGGTGAAGGCGAAAAAGGTGGACGTAGACCTGGACGCCGGCACCTGGTGGGTGCCGGACGACTCCGTGAAGACCCGTGTGGGTTTTTCGGTGCCGCTGCCGCCCGTGGTGGTGGAGTGGTTCCGCGAGCTGATCTCAGTGGCTGGCGATTCGCAGTGGGTGCTCCCCGCCCGCCGGATAGATCGAGTCATCAAGTTGGGCGATGTGCCTGTCGGCCGCACCACACTCTGGGCTGCTTTCAATCGCGCCTTCGTTCGCGGCGCCATCGACATTCGCCGCTTCACCCCTCACGACACGCGCAGCACGGCCAAGGGGCATCTGCGCAACCTGGGCGTGTCGCGCGAGATTTCCGAGATCGCCCTGAACCACAAGCTCAAGGGCATGGAGGGCATCTACGACGTGCGGGAAGAGATCCCTGAGCGCCGGCACGCTCTCGGGATCTGGGCCGACTTCCTCGTGGCATGCGAGACCGGGCAACCCCCGCCGCTGCCGAAAAACGTGCTCCCAATGAAACGGGCGGCCTGAGCCATGTTCTTCGCCGAAGTCACTCCCCTGATGCGCCAGGGCCTGCGCCTGAAGGTTGGCGAGCGCGATGCCCCCATGCGCGTAACCGTCACCATCCTGGAATCCGACCGCGACAAGAACAACTCGGCGCGCAACCTGGTCGAGGCCAGCCTGTACGTCAGCTACGGCACTGCGCAGATGGCCAGCCGTGGACGGATCACCGATCCTGTCATCGTGGCGCACAAGGGGCCCGGTTTCCTGCTGTCAGGAACCGAACTCGACTCCCAGACGGTCGACGGCGTGCATCGAGTGTGGGAGCACCGGCAGGTATGGCTCGTGGTGCCGGTCGAGCGGAACGGCAGCGAGTAGCCAGCCGGCCTGCTTCGCATCAGCAAGCCCCGTTGCTTCGATGGAAATTATTTAGCAAAAATGCGTATAAACCTCTTGCGGGTTGAAAGCATTTTTGTTTATAATTCATCCATCGTAACAACAGAAAGGCGGTCGTGAAAATCAGTGAATTCAAGCGGTGGCTCAAGACTCAGGGAGTCGTAGCGGTAGAGGGAAAGAAACACTCCAAACTCTCCATCAACGGCAAACAGACAGTCTTACCGAGACACCCAAGCAAGGAACTGAAGGAAGGCACTAAACAAGCAATCCTGAAGCAACTAGGACTGAAATGAGAGGGAGGCCCGAAAGGGCCTATCCCGGGTTGCTCCATTCACGAACGCCAGGACAGTAGAGGTATAGATGTTGAAATTTCCAGCTAAGTTTGAGCCGGCGGATGAAGGCGGCTTTGTGGTCACCTTCCGGGACGTACCGGAGGCCATCACGCAGGGGGACACCTTAGAAGAAGCGCAAGCCATGGCCATTGACGCACTCGTCACGGCCATGGATTTCTACTTTGAGGATGGCAGAGAGGTTCCTCGACCAAGCGCGCTCCAGAAAGACGAGCGCCTGGTTGAGCTTCCGCTCTCCGTCGCGTCCAAGGTGGAACTGCTGAACATCGTGCTGAAGAAGAAGGCGCGGCCCATCGACATTGCCCGGTCGATGGGGATCAAACCCCAAGAGGTAACGCGCATCCTGGATCTTCATCACGCGACGAAGATCGACACGATGGCGCAGGCCTTCAGTGCGCTGGGCTACCGGCTGGAACTGAAGGTGAGCAAGGCGTAGTCTGATGCGGTCGCTAACGATTAGTTTGTCGACCGCGCCGCCTTCTGCGGGCTGAGGCCTCGCGCGTAAACGTGGGAATCCACTGCGGTGGGGCTCATCACGGCCAGCATTTGCGTCGGCGTCAATTCGCCGCTCTCGAAGCCCGCCTCGTCGATGGCATGGATGCGGTCGATGAACGCTCGATCATCTGCCGAATCTGCGTCGAAGTTGGGGCCGAAGCATCGATCCACAAACGGGTTGATCACGTTCCCAAAAGCGAGAAAAACCGGGAAGTCGAAGCGATCCACAAGAAGAGGGAGGATGTCCTGCGCGCGGATACCTTCAAACCCTTCGCTTGAACAATCCCAGTTCACGAACGTGGGTTCCGCGCGCCGCATTTGGTGGTTGTATCGCCGCTCTGCCGGTAGCTCTTGCCAGATGCGTTCAACGTGTCCAAGCGCCTCAGGCCAACGCATGTGGCCGTTGCGCCCGATCATGTCGCTCGACACGAAGTAGCCGCGAGGATTGAGCGACGCCTTGATCGAATCAAAAAGCCCTTCCAGGTTGGTGACGTGATGCAGCGAATGGTTCGCCATGACTCCAGCGTATTCGCCTGACGGAATCCACGCATTGAAGTCGCCTTGCACGAATCGAAAAATTCGGCCAAGCCCACTAGCGTCCACGGCCTCTCGGCCGCGATCTAGCATCGTCGGGTTGAGATCCAAGCACTCGAATTCAAAGTCTTTGAGGCCGAGTTCGAGCATCAACTTGACGACGCGAATTTCTGTGTCGCAGTTCCCCGCCCCGATGCTGATAAACCGAGCCGTACCGCCAACTCGCTGGGCAGCTTGCACAAGGTTCTTCGCATAGAACTCATCAACCGTGGAGAACCCGCACTCATGGAACAGCGGAAGGATGTACTTGTTCGACCAGTAGTCGAAAACTGACGGCAGCTCGTGAACGTCGATCTGATCGTTGTACTGCGTGAGTTCTCTCTCGATCTGATCGCTGTAAAAAAGATCAGGAAACGCAGTCCTGACCTTTGAATAGATCTGCGAGCTTCGCGCAAGTTGTCGCTCCGCATCGTCGATTCTTGTGAGCGCTTTCCCAAGCCGCTCATTTGTCTCGCGCAGCACGTTTTCAAGATCGTCTGCGCGCCGCATGGCTGCGGTGAGAGCAGCGCCCGATTCGGCCTTGGCAATCCCGTCCATCCGCCACTTCAATGCGTTCCAAGCAGGACGTAGCACTGCCTTTGCATATCGTTTCATCAATCGCATCCCTCCATCTGAGAATGTCTGCGATTGTCGCACTCAGAAACGAAAAAGCCCCCCAGCGCGGACGCTGGGGGGGATGGTGGATCAGTGTGACGTGGGCAGCTTACCGACTGGGAGGCTGTAGTCCATCGGCGTACCGCTCGCAGGCAGTGCCGGCGATGTGGGCAGAGTCAGCGAACTTTGCCAGGATGCCCGCTCTTGCGTCAGCGCGGCTGAGCACATCGGCAAGCACTCCGATGGGATCGTCGGCTGGCGTGCTTCTGCTGGAAGTGCTGGGATTCGTGGTGGCGCGACGGACGGCGGCGACATAGGCGGTGAGCTGACCGCGCAGCTTGTCAGCAGCAGCGTCAGCATCACGGGCAGCAGCCAGAGCGGCTTCAGTTTGTTGGCGTGCATGGTCGATCACTTCCTGTTTTTCAGCCTCGCGGCGGGTTTCTTCAGTTCGGGCATCTTCTTCGGCCTTCTGTGCGGCTTGCACCGCCTGAGTTCTCGCGTCAGCCAATGCCACCTGTGCGCGTGCCGTCGCGGCCTTAGCGTTGCTGACTTGCACACGTTGGCCGAGCATGAAAAACAGCAGCAGTGCAATGACCGCCGCATAGATCCAGCCGGGCACCACGTCAAAAATCTTGGTCATCGAACGATCCTCCACTTGCACTGCGTCGTCTCATGACCTGCAGATCCACAAAGGCAGCAAACGTGCGTCATGCGAGCATCCCGCCCGCGGCCTGGTACGCCGCACGCAGCCTGTCGATGCAGTGCTCGGGCTGCCCGTACCCTGCGCCTGGCAGGCTCGCCCACAGGTTGCGCACGCGCGCCACTGCCAGGTCAAAACTGCCCGCATCGATCAACGGCAGTGCGCCACGCTCACGAATAAGCTGCAGCGCCCATAGATCCTGCGAGTCAGGGCCAAAGTCCGGGAGGCCGAGCTGTGCCTTGTAGTGTGCCCAGTCCTTGAGCATGAACTGGTAACGGCCCGACGCGTTGGAGGTCAGCCCGCGACTGTTGATCACCTTCGACGGCCGCCCGTTGGCAAACGGATGTGTGCTGTAGTCGGTGAAAACTTCGGACTTTCCATCCACGCCGGTAACGATCACGTCGTACCCATCGTTCACGGTGGCGGGACTGGTGCGGGTTCCTTCGGACACAGCCAACATGTCGAGGAAAGCTTTGCGGTTTGATGGCATCACAGGTCTCCTAACGGCGCAGGGCCAGTTGAACTTTCGGGAGGGCCGCGGCGCCACTGGTAGCTGTCGGCCGCCAGCATGAAGAGCACCGCGAAGGTGAAGAAGACAGAGGGCCAGCCAGGCATCGCGAAGAGCCACGGTGCAGCACCGTTGGCACAGGCTCCCATCACCATGAGCACGTACTGCGCTTTCACGCGGTTGAGGACGCTGCCAGTGATCTTGTCGGCGCGGCAGATGCACACGAAGACGATGGCAGCAGAGAGCGCGGCGTTGAGGCCAGCAGGGAGGAATTCCGTGCTGGTCATTTCTGCCCCCTTGCGGCGATCAACACATCGACGAACGCACTGATCTTCGAGCCGACCCAAGACATGATTGCTGGATACTTGTCGCCCACGTAGCCCAGCCCGAAGGACACTGGCGCAAACAGCCACTGATCCCGGATCGGCTCCCAGAACGAGGCGACCATCATCGAGATGGGCACCGTCAGTAGCACCGCGACGGCGGCCGATGCCAAGAAGTAGATGAAGGCGCGGATGTTCCCGTCGCCCTGCCGCTGCATGATCATCACGGCCGCGCCACCCATCGCACCGATGCCGATCACGATGTACGGACCAACAACCATTGCGACCGACATGCCGAAAACCAGCGAGGCGAGCTGCGTGAAGACGTGCACCGGAGTGAGGTCTGTTTGGTTCATGCCGTCCTTTCAGGCAAAAGAAAACCCGCCGAAGCGGGTCGCGGTGATCTAGGGCTCTTTCAGCCGGGCGCCTTCGGCCAAACAACCGATTTAGGAAATCCAGCCTGCGTCTCGATTCGGCTGAGGTCGACGCGGTATTGCTTCCACAGCTTGAGCGCTGCGGTCTCCGCATCCGTGGCCTCGCCGATGTCGATCGCATCCTGCAGAGGCCCGATGCGCAAAGTGGCATCAGCAAGAAGCGTGTCGCGCTGGGCCTTGGCCTGATCGGCTGTCACTGGCGGGATCACTGGCACCGGCGGTGGGCCAAACACCTTGCCGTCCCAGGAATCCCCTGGCATCACTGTCGCCCCCGCGGGAACCGCGACCAACATTGCAACTACGTCTGGGTGAAAGCGCTCCTCGATCGGAACGTCGCCAGCGATGTAGTCGTCATGGGCAGCTTGCAGAAGCTCGTGAGTTTCGCGATCTTGCTCGGTGGCGTCTTCGGCGAGCGGCGCCGGTGCCTGCGGCCGGTCTGCTTCCGTGCGCGTGAAAGGTGCGATGAGTTCGGCGACAAGGCCGTCTTGAATGCGTGCGTACTGCATTAGGAATACTCCGAAACGATGACAAAACCAAAGCCGCCAGTGCCACCGCCCTGCAGAGCACCGCTGTTGTAGGAACCTGCACCACCACCACCGCCGCCGCCGTCGCTGCCAGAGATGCCGTTCAAGGTTCCCGTGACTCCCGCGACGCCGCCAGAGCCCTTGGCCGCCGCTCCACCGAAGCCACTGAGCAGCGCAAGCGCGCCGGTTGCAGTTCCACCAATCGACGAGCCTCCTGAGCTACCGCGGATAGACACATCGCCGCCTACCCCAATGCCGCCCCCGCCGCCGGTGTTGCTGGTCTGCGCCGCCGCTGCGGAGCCTGAGCCGCCAACGCCACCGGTTGCAGACACGTAGGCCCCAAATGATGTTGTTCCGCCAGTACCCCCCGCGCCATTGCCAACCGTTTTCGTAGTAGTCCGGGTCGGTTGAGTCGACCTTGAACATCGCGACGCGAATGCCGAAGATCCGGCCCATCCGCACGAACTGCTCAAGGTTCCAGTTCAGGCGCATCGCACGGTCGTAACGGCGCATGATCTTCAGCGCCGTTGGGTCCAAGTCGTCGCCATCGATGCTCACCACATCAAATCCCTGACGAATCGCATCACGGCCAGGCATCGAGCACGCCTTGTCGATCAGCCAGTGCTGCGACAGGATGGCGCACAGTTGGTGACCGATGAAAGTCTGGCTCGCGTACCACATGGCGAGCACTTCAGGGATCGTCGTCGGCTGTGCGGCCAGCTTCAGCAGCCCCTCGCCTTCGCCCTCGTCCATCGCGCCAGAGACCTTCGCAACTGGCAGCTTTCGGATGAGACCTGCCAGGACATCGCCCATCTTTACGATGGGTGCACCCATGCCGTCGAAGGCGTGAGTGCTGAAGAACCCACCACCCGCGCGAGTCGGAGCAACTGGCGCGGCGGCGGGTTTGCGGAAGAGCCAGTTGAACATGCGTTATCCAAAGAAAGAGCGCCGCGGTGCGATCAGCTCTGCAAATGCGCGAGCGAATGCGTCCGCTTGGTCGTCGTTTGCCCCGTTGGGGAAACTGCGCAGTTCGTTAACGAACGGCTGGTTCCAGTCCGCTCGAAGCATGGAGACATTCCCCACATTCACCTGCGCAGCCGCAGGCTCTGCACGAGTCACCTTGTCACCCGACTCAGGCGAACTAACAACCGATGCTCCCGCCATCGCCCGCGTAAGGTAGAGAACCTGTGTCTTGCCAGCCTGCCCCGGGTCTTGAGGAATGCTCTGTTTGGTTGAGCGGCCGTCCATCGCGGCCGTGTTGACCATGGCTGCGTCGCGCTCGTCCGGCCCGACGCGCATGCGCCGGACGTCGGAGATGATGAATCGCCCATCTTCCGTGCGCCCCAGGCGGAGGCCTACAGTCCAATCGCCGTCGACAGTGCTGGCCAAGTCCCAGCCACGCACCCACTTGATATTCCCCGCAGGAAGCGCCTCGATCACCTTGATCTGGTCAGGCTTGAACAGATCGCCATCCAGCGGCGAGGGACGCTGTTGATACAGGGCCGACCAAGTGCGCGGGTTCTGCTCGAACTGGGCCCAGTGCTTCCGGTCAAACCACTCAGGCCACAGGTACTCGCCACGAACACGCCCGAGCGGGTCACTGTCGACCTCGCAGCGCGCCTGAAGGCACAGCACCTCCCAGTGGTTCCCGTCCTTGCACAGAATCTTTCCACTCTCGCCGTTCCAGCCTTCGGGCAAGATGCGGCCGGCCAAGTCATCCTCATGCCAGCGGGTTTGGATCAATACGATCCAGCCACCGGGGATCAGGCGCGTCTTAAGGTCGTCTTCGTAGGCGTCCCAAGTCTTCGCGCGAACCGTCTCAGAATTCGCCTGTTCTCGGCCCTTGATCGGGTCGTCGATGATGATTCCGTTCGCGCGGTTGCCAGTGACACCGCCCAAGATGCCGCAAGCCATGTACTCGCTGCCATTGGTCAGCGAAAACTCTTGCGCGGCCTGTGACTCAACGGTCAGGCCGCATTTGAAAATGCCGTTGTAACGCGGCTGCTTGACGATAGAGCGAGTGCGCCGGCCCATCTTGCGGGCCAGGTCGTCGCCATAGCTCGCCAGGATCAGCTTTCGCTTGCCGACTTCGCCCAAGTACTTCGATGGGAACACCACCGAGGCATAGGTGCTCTTGGCACTGCCAGGCGGCATGAACACCATCATCCGGCCGTGAGGCGTCTTGCTCACCTCATCCAGCTTCTGCAGCAGCAGCCGGTGGTGATGGGCGAGCGCGACTTCGACGGGCTGGAAAATCTCAGTGTCTGGATCGTCGTCGCTTACAGGGCGCCCCGGAACATCAATCGCGCTGACGTACCGCTGAATGTCGGATCGGGCTTTACGCCTGATCAGCAGCTCCCTCGCCGCCTCCTGCTGCGATGGCTGCGAGTTCGTCATCCGTCAGTTCCTGTGCGCTGCGACGAAGGGTTAGGCCGCCTGAGTGCTCCACCTTGTCCTTCAGCATGCCGAGATGGCGCATGGCCAACGTCAGAGCCGTCCCCTTGTCGAAGATCTTGGCCTTCTTCATGAAGCCGATCTGCTTGCGATCCTCGCCGCGGCCCTCGAACTCTTCAGTCACATCGACGCCGGCCAACACAGCCGCCGCGTCATCGTCGAGTTCGTGAGGCGCCTTCATGCCGCCGTCTTCGTTGTAGAGGCGCCGGATGTCGAAGAAAGCGATACGCGCCAACTCTTGAAGCACACGGTCTTGCGTGATCCCCGTCCGCTGCGCGCGAATCTGCATTTTTTGGGTGATTGCTTCCGAAACCTTACGGTTTGCGATCAATTCCGATGCAGTAACTTCCGCTCGCCTTACGGTGTAGCCCGCGCGAATCGCTGCTTGCTTGCCGTTCAGGTCGATCAGGTACTCGTCCACGAATCGCTGTTGCTTCTTCGTGAGTGCCATAGGGTTCTTTCAATGGGGCACAGCACAACCGGGGGCTGCGAGAGGAGTTATCCGCAGGTGGTCTCCCCCGGTTGGCTGGCAGGCGGCGTCTTGCCCGACGACTGCACGGGCCGGCTTGGCCTTCCCAGCGCCTGAGCGGCGGTGAGTTAGTTGGGTGCCGGGTTTGAATTTAACTAAATCTTGAATACGGCAGTCCGAACTTTCCGCCTTGGACTGACCCGAATCGAGCACTACCAACCCCAAAAAGGAGACAGCAATGGCAGATGAGCAACTTCCGGTCAATTTCATTGACAACCCACATGCGCCAGAAGTCCACTCAACAGGACACGCGGGCCTATGGATGCATATGGGGAACGTACATATCACCCTTGGAGCCGGCCGGATAGATCACAGATCTACCCCGGGCCCCATCAACCACGTTGTGATCGGGCGAGTTGTGATACCAGCACCAGCAGCGCTGGACTTGGCTAAACAGATCCAGGCGATGCTGGCCGACCCTTCCGGGTCGCCACAAGTCGCGTCACCGACCACACCCCTCCACTGAAAGAGGGTCGCCACGGCGCGAGGACGGTCTGCGGCATTGAATGTGTGCAGCGAGCCTCGGCCGGGCAAACAAAAAAGCCGCCGTGATTGCTCAGGGCGGCTCGAATTCTGGAGGCGACTATCCAACGAAGGATGGCGCCGCTCTATTGCTTTTCTGGCGACACGCCAGATTTATACGGGTGCCGAAGCGTAACACACGAATTTCTGCGCCGCAAGGGTCTTTTATCCAGTGCCTACCCTAAGCGGATTTGCGCTGCAGATCGAAGTCAGCGCGATCCACCCCGGCGCCGATCTCCTTCATCTTGTCAACGACCTTGCTCATTTCGGCGGGCGACAACGCCAACCGCGCTGCGATGAAAAACAGCATGTGCAGGTTGATGCCTCGCGGCTCTGCGCCGCCTGTGTACTTGCGCCACTGCTGCCCGCCCGCGACGCTCGCCAGGTCGGCCATGTCGTTACCGCTGAACCCAAGCTGCTCCTTGAGGCGTTGCAGGTCCGTTGTGCTGGGTGCTTCGTAGGGAATCATGGGGAAGTGAAAACGGCCCTTTCGGGCCGCTTGGTGTTTAGAGGAAGACTTTGGTGATCGCTACTGCTGCTGCGGCCACCGAGGCGACGACAACAGCCGGATACCACATGCGCTCCCGGATCATCTTGGCGGCTTCGGCGTTGAGCTTCATGGTTTCAGCCATCAGCTTGCCGATCTCTGCTTCAACTTTGAGCTGGTCCAAGGTCTTGTCCATTTCCGTTCATCCTTTTGGGGTTCGGGCTGCGCGGGCTGCGCTACCACTGGGGTCTATTGTAGCACCATTGGTGCTAGGTGCAAGAAGTTTTTCGACCTCTCGCAAAAAGATTTTGCAGTATTTCAGAAGTCCAGCCGAGCCGCGATCTTGCGCATTGCAGCAGGGCCGGCCCTACCCTGCTCGCGCTCCATCTCGCCCACCAGCCAGCGTGCGAGGTCTCGATGCTCGTGGCGAAACTGACGCTCGAATGGGATGCGCCCCGTTCCCTTGCAGGGCTTGCAGATCGCCCCGCCGAGGGTCGTGCTGCCCTTGATCAGCCCCTGCCCGTGGCCGCCGCAGTGCTTGCAGACGCTGTCACGGTGCCATGCGAGGCAGGCCTTGGCCATGTCGGCGCACTGCAGCATGGTCAGCTTCAAGTGCATCGCTGGCGCCTTGCCGCGCAGCCACTCGACCATGATCTCGACGATCTCCTGCGCTGCGTAGTTGTCGCCCATAAACAGGCGCTCGAGTGGGACGGCGAGCGGCGCCTTCGGGATTGGCACCTGCTGCCCGCGCGACCATGTGCGGCCCTCCGCCAAGTCGCGGCCGGCCAAACCCATCGCGCCCAACACGTCTGTGTCGCTGTAGGTGGTGCGGGCGTCGACCGTGAGGCAGGACGAGCGGACGGCGGTGGCGTAGCGGTCTTGAATGCTCATGCGCGCTCCCCAAATGGACGTTGATCAGCAAACACCGGGTACAGGTCTGCGTTGCAGTCGGGCAGTTCAGCCCAAGCAGCGAAGTGCTCGGGGTTGTAGTGCGACGTACCCAGGAAATTCCAGAACCCTTGAAATTTCCCATCCCAGAACTTCGCCTCGACTTGGTGATAGCCATCGCACTGGTTGTAGAGCAGCACCTCGCACTGCTTCGTCGGGATCACGTCCATTGGGCTGAACGTGAGCGCGAAGGCCCGAGCGCGGGAGTCGGAGCCGGATGCCGGAAGGCCCCGGATGCGACGGCACGCTTCCGCAATCATCCCTGCGCCGAGCTGGCCGCTTTCAAGGTTCGCGGCGACTTCTTCATTGGTGAATGGGCGTGTGATCAGCATTCCGTCTCCTTGCCCTTGGGCGTGATGTTCAAAAGCTGCAGGGCCTTGTCCAGCATGTCCTGCTCAGTGAAGCCGTAGTGCTTGGGGAAGGCCTTGGTTCCGAGGCCGTGCACGCCAGTAGTGCCACGGTGGTGCTCAGGGCAAAGCGGGATCAGCGTCATCCAGTCGCCCTTCCCCCAACCCATGCCTGCGCGCAGGTGGTGCAGCTCGACGTCGGGCGTGAACACGTCCAGCGCCATGTCGCAGCACATGCAGCCGAGTTCGACGAGCCGGGCCTTGTGCAACTGCTCAAGCACGCCGCCGCGCGCCGGTGGCGCACCTTTTGGGGCCGGATGCGCAGCAGCGGCGCAATGCGCCATGACAGCCTTGCGGGCGCCGTTAGGCTTCAGGCCCAAGGCGGCGCGCTCAGCCATCGCCATGACGCTGGATTTCTCGCGGATGTAGGGCTTGCGGGCGAAGGTCACTGCGGCGCCACTCCCCACCGCTTCGGCGTCGACCAACGCACGTTGTGCTCTGCTCCGAACGCCAGCAGCCATTCGATGAATGCGCTTGCCAGCTTCACGCTGAACTTGCGGCTCTGCGCGCCCACCATGACGAAGCCTGCGTGGTTCAACGCCGGCAGCAGTTGGACCGAACCGAACTTCGCCCAGTCATCGCGGAATTCCGCGTCGTCTTTGGTCTCGTGCTTGAAGGCGTCGAACCGTGCTCCTTGCAATGCTTCTTCTGGCGCGGCCTCGCGGAGAAGCCATGAGCCTCGCCCACCTGCCCAACTGGGCCATGTGCCTTCTGCTGTTCGTCCTGCTCGTAGTAGTGCCTGCCATGTCGCCACTACTCGGACCATCCGAGGTTGATGCAGCCCAACGCATCGCCCATATCGAAAACGACCGCGCCGCTGAGTACGCGGCATCCCAGAACCGTGCCCTTGTGGCGAAGGAGTGAACGTGGACTTTCAAGAATTCACTAGCGCAGTCGAAGCTGCCAAGAGCGACATCAAGCGCGGCGATACAGCATCTCGCAATCTTGCCAGTCTGCTCTGCGGTCGCCTTCGCGTGGCTGGAGTTGCTGGTTATGTCCTCGCTGAATTGAAGCGCGAGCTGCAAGACTTCAACCGCCAGACTGGCACGTGGAAGGAGCGGGAATGAACGACCTTTTCAGTCCCTTCACCGCCCACAGCGAGGAAGAGCCCTCATCGTGGGTTGGCAGTCTCGTCATTTCTTTGATCTTGGTTGGCGCTTGCATGTTCGCTGGCCTTTGGGGGGCTTCGGTATGAGTGCTATCCAAACGATCACCAACTACGTCTATGGGGCCGAGGATGGCTTCCAGAATGTGCTGGTGGACCGCTCCCTGAACTTCGAGCGCGAAGCCGGTTTCGCTATCCAGGTGCTGACCTCGAATGACTACGTGGCGAAGCTCGCTGCAGGGGATCGGCAATCCGTGGTCAACGCGGTGACCAACATCGCGGCCATCGGCATCAGCCTGAACCCCGCCAAGAAGCAGGCATATCTGGTGCCACGCAAGGGTAAGATTTGCCTAGACATCAGCTACATGGGCCTGATCGATCTTGCCATTCAGTCGGGTTCGATCATGTGGGCTCAGGCTGATCTGGTCTACGCCAATGACGCCTTCACGCTCAATGGCTTCGACCGGCCGCCGACCCATTCATTCAATCCGTTCTCCAAGGAGCGCGGCGACATGGTGGGCGCCTATGTGGTCGTCAAGATGCACAGCGGTGACTACCTGACCGAATGCATGAGTCGCGAAGACATCGACGCCATCAAGAACCGCTCGGAGTCCGTCAAGGCTGGCAAGCAGTCACCTTGGGATACCGACTACGGAGAAATGGCGAAGAAGACCGTCGTGAAGCGCGCCTACAAGTACTGGCCGAAGTCGGACCGCCTCGATCAAGCCATCCACCACCTGAACACGGATGGCGGCGAAGGTCTGGCATCACTGAATGCGAAGTCTGTGAGCTTGGACCCACAGCCCGTCATTGACGGCTTGCGCATGACCAAGACGGTAGACGAACTGAAGAACTACTGGGCTGAGAACAACAGCAAGCTCGCCAGCGACCTAACAGCGCACGACTCGCTGAAGACGGCCTACAAGGCGCACCTAGCTCGGATCAGGGCCGAACAGGCAAAGGCTGACGTAACCGATGTGGAGGCTAAAGATGCCGTGGCTGAAGCTTGATCAGGGAAGCGAGGAATGGCTCGCAGCGCGCCGGGGTGTCGTGACAGGCTCCCGCTTCAAGGACTGTCGCAGCAAACTCCAGAACGGCCAGCCGTCCAAATCATGCCTTGACTATGCCCGTGACGTTGCACGCGAGCGCTTCGGTGGCACCGCTCCTGCCAAGTCACAGAACGCTGCAATGCGAACAGGCGTAGAGCAAGAGCCGAAAGCGCGGGCGCTGTACGAGGCTCGCACCGGCTACATGGTCGATGAGGTTGGCTTCTTCGCTACCGAAGACGGCTTCTTCGGCCTAAGTCCTGATGGCCTTATCGATGACGACGGCGTGCTTGAGATCAAGACCATTGTGAGCAGCGACACGTTGTTCACGGCCTTGGTGGATGGCGACCTGTCGGCCTACCGCGATCAGTGCTTGGGCTACCTATGGCTGCTGGGCCGCAAATGGGTTGACCTGGTGCTGTGGGCGCCCGACCTTGAAAAGGCTGGACGCAAGGGCCTGCACATCATCCGCATCGACCGTGATGAGGACTCCATCGAGAAGCTGGAAGCCGACCTGATGGCTTTCGTTGCACTCGTTCAAGACCGTGAAGAACAACTGCGGCTCAAAGCTGCCTGAGGCCCACCATGACCGACAACAAAACCCTGTGCATGGACGCTGCCGGCGAGACTGGCGAAGTCGTGCTTCGCTGTGCTGAGGGAGGGGCGCCACGCACCCTGCAAAGCTGTGCGGAAGCATTGATTCAGGCCGGCCATGATTTCTGGAAGGCTTGTCGTCGTGACGCAGGAGGAGGCGCCGTTCGCTGGCTTAACGTCACGGACGGAACCACGATCATCTTCACGCGCGGCGAGTACGCTGACCGTCTTCTGAAGACTATCGGCGACGACTACCACGCGCCGGAAATCGTCTTCAAGCACGCAGACCCCGACGATGAAGAGCGTCATGTCATTGCCAAAGTGGCCGCTCCTCAGGCCAGCAGCAAGGGTGGCGAGGCGGTGGATGCCCTGCGCGAATTCGTCGCCTTGAAGCCGTTGGCCTATGGCGCTGTTGGCACGCGAGACGTGGACATTGCTCTGTGGCACAAGGCGCACGCTGCGGCCGAGCGATTCCTCGCCGCCAAGGATGGCGCTGCCGGTCAAGAGAAGCAGCCCGGGGCATGGCAGCCGCTCGCGTCAGCACCAGACGGCGTTCGCGTATTGCTTGGCCCGCGTGAAGCCCCTGTAGTCGGCATCGTTCGGCAAATGCCTGAATGGGCCGACGAGCAAGAGCCCGTCGCGGCCGTCATCCACTACAACGGCGCCACGTTGGTCGCCGGATACCACTGTTCTGAATGGCATCCGCTGCCTCTCGCCGCACCCAGTGCCGCTATCGCTGCGCGCGAGCAGGGGGCAATCAACACCGCGCGGCTGGCATGGCTGCACACGGCGAACAAGGATGCCGAGGGCTACGAATACGGTGTCTGCAAGGTGAAGTACGACGAGGCCGGAAAACTGGTGTCGTGCCTCTGGACGGCGGGTGATTCGTCGGATGTTGATGCGGCCATGTCGGCTGCTGACCGGCCCTCAAAAGAGTGGTATGCGGCCAAGATCGCCGAGACGCTGGATGACGATTTTGCCATCGGCAAAGCCGCCCTCGCATCACGCGAGGAAGCGCCAGCAGCACCCCAGCAGAGCGCAAGCACCAAGGGGCCGCAGGCTCGTCAATGGCCCAAGACGGCAACGCCCGAAATGGTCGCTGCCTTCAAGCATCGCTTCAAGGAAGGCTCCTTCTTCAAACAACGCTTGGAAGGCGCCATCGAGGCGATGCTCGATGCGGCCCCTGCTCCCTCGCCACAGGCTGAGACGGGGGAGGCATCGTGATCGAAACGCAACGCACCCCATGGCCGTTCCCTGCAGAGGTCGCGCGAGAAGTTGAACGCGAACTAACGTCGTCTGTGTACGCGCCCGCGCCTCGCGACTTGATGGCGTCAGGTCATTTGCCGGCTGACTTTGAAACTCGCTGGATAAGCAACATCGCAGCCATGCGCGACGCGACTGAGGCCAAGCAACAGGCTGATAAGGGACGCCAGCAGTTGTGCCGCGAATTGAATGAGGCGCGCGCCTTTCTCACCGCCGCACAGCCTGCCGATGGCAAGGGAGAGAAGCTGTGAGCGCATTGCCTTCAATCCTTGACGCCTGCTGCGGGAGCCGTATGTTCTGGTTCGACCCGAAGCACCAAGGCGTGCTGTTCGGCGACGTGCGCGAGGAATCGCACATCCTCTGCGACGGCCGCGCGCTCGACATCAAGCCGGACGTTCTCATGGACTTCCGCGACATGCCGTTTCCCGACAACTCGTTCAAGTTGATCAGCTTCGACCCGCCGCATCTGCGCAAGGCCGGGAAACTGAGCTGGCTCGGCCTGAAGTACGGCGTGCTTGGCCAAGATTGGCGCGATGACATTCGCAAGGGATTCGCCGAGTGCTTTCGGGTGCTGGAGCCCGAGGGCATCTTGATCTTCAAGTGGAACGAGATCCAGATCAAGGTGAGCGAGGTACTTGCGTTGACCGAGCACAAACCGCTATTTGGTCACAAGTCCGGCAAGCGCGCGGACACGCACTGGATCACATTCATGAAACCAGCACTCGCCGCAGCTCAGACCGGGCTGGATCGTGGGGAGGGGGAGAGAAAGCAATGAACACGATGAACCAAAACTGCATGGCATTTCAGATCAACCGCGTGGCCCAGATGCTGGATGTCTCCAGATCGACGGTGTACCGCCTGATCCGCGACAAGCACCTCACCCTGGTCAAGGTCGGCAAGCGCAGTAGCCGCATCACGGCCGAGAGTGTTTCCGAACTTCTCAAGGCTCGAGAATCGACCGAGGGCGGCTAGGATGATCGGGTGCCCAGCCCCGTTTGAAGCCCTTGTTTTTTGGGTAGCTAGACGGGTAGCCAGGGTAGCCAGACAGCCAGATCAGCACCCCAAGTGATTGATCTAAAACACTTTTTTTCTCACATGAAAATCGCCACCTGGAACGTCAACTCCCTCACCGCCCGGCTGCAGCACGTGCTCGACTGGCTGGCCGCCAACCCGGTCGACGTGCTCTGCCTGCAAGAGCTGAAGATGACCGACGACAAGTTTCCGCTCGACGTGCTCAAGGCAGCGGGCTATGAAGCGGCCGTGTTCGGCCAGAAAACCTACAACGGCGTGGCCATCCTGAGCCGTGCACCGGTGCGCGATGTGGTGAAGAACATCGGCGGCTTCACGGACGAGCAGTCGCGCGTGATCGCGGCCACGGTCGATACGCCGTCGGGCCCGCTGCGCGTGGTCAACGGCTACTTCGTGAACGGCCAGGCGCCGGGCTCGGACAAGTTCGAATACAAGATGAAGTGGCTGGACGCATTGCGCGAATGGCTGCGCCAGGAACTCGTGGCGCATCCGAACCTCGTGCTGCTGGGCGACTTCAACATCGTGCTGGAAGACCGCGACAGCTTCGACCCCGTGGGCCTGAAGGAAACCATCCACCACACGACCGAAGAGCGCAACCATTTCAAGGCGCTGCTCGATCTGGGCCTGAAAGACAGCTTTCGCATGTTCGATCAGCCCGAGAAGAGCTTCTCGTGGTGGGACTACCGCATGCTGGGCTACCAGAAGAATCGCGGGCTGCGCATCGACCACATCCTCGTGAGCGAACCGCTGGTGCCGCGCGTGAAGGGCTGCATGATCGATCGCGTGCCGCGCAAATGGGAAAAGCCGAGCGACCATGCGCCGGTGGTGCTCGATCTCGATCAGGGCGCCTGAGCCGATGACTGCGCACGCAGCCGCTTCGCATGTCGCCGCCCTTCCAAGGGCCCTTCGAGCGCTTGCGGTCGCCGTCGCGGCATTCGCGATGGCCGGCTGCTCGCTGCTGAAGCCGGCGGACAAGACGGAAGACGGCAAGCCCGTCGCAACAACGCCCGCCGACGAGACCTCACCGGGCAGCCGCGACGTGCCGACCGTGCGGCTGATCACCGCGCAGACGCCCGCCGTGCGGGCTTATCGCAAGCTCGGCGCGCGCCACATCTACAGCAAGTACGCCAACCGCATCTACAAGGGCAAGATCCCGCCGCTGGTCTATGCGGTGGTGGTGGTCGAGACGGACCTCGATGCGAGCGGCAATGTCGTGAACGTGGCCTTCAGCCGGGTGCCGAGCCATGCGCCGGAAGTGCCGCCGATGATTGCCGAACTGATCAAGGCCACGTCGCCGCTGCCCTCTCCGGGCAAGCTGGGCAGCCACACGTACGTCGACACGTGGCTCTGGGACAAGAGTGGGAAGTTCCAGATCGACTCCATCACTCTGGGCCAGCGCAGCAGATAAAAAAAGGCCCCGTCGGGGCCCTTTACTCGATACCCAGTTCCTGGATTTTTCGAGTGATGGTGTTGCGGCCGATGCCGAGCTTTTGCGCGGCTTCGATGCGCCGGCCGCGTGTGTTGGTCAGCGCGGTGAGGATCAGCCTGGATTCGAAGCGGCGCGAGAGCACGTCCCACACGTCGGTGCGGCCGGCGGCCAGCAAGGCCTGAGCTTCGATCTCGAGGCCGGCCTCCCAACTGCTCACACCGCCTGGGGTGCCTTCAGCAGCTACGGGCGCGGCAGCAGTCGTCGCTACCAGGTCATGCTCGGCACCGTGCACAGCGGCGGCCAGGGGCTGCATCGCCGTCGCGGCAACTGCTGCGGCTTCCGTTGCGTGCCCATCCACTGCGGTTGTTGCGGCACTGGCCACAGCCATCACTTCGGGCGGCAGATCCTTGGTTTCGATCAACTGCGCCGGCGCCATCACGGTCAGCCAGTGGCAAATGTTTTCGAGCTGTCGCACGTTGCCCGGAAAACCGAAGGTCGCGAGCTTGACCAGCGCCGCTTCGGAGATCCGCTTGGGCTCGACGCCGAGCTGTCGCGCGCTCACCTGCAGGAAGTGGCGCGTGAGCGCGGGCACGTCTTCGCCGCGTTCGCGCAGCGCCGGCAGACGCAGACGAATCACGTTGAGGCGGTGGAACAAGTCTTCGCGGAAACCGCCGAGCTTGACGCGCTGCTCCAGGTCCTGGTGGGTGGCTGCGATCACGCGCACATTGGCCTTGACCGAGTTGTGGCCGCCCACGCGGTAGAAATGGCCGTCGCTCAGCACGCGCAGCAGGCGCGTCTGCAGATCGAAGGGCATGTCGCCGATTTCGTCGAGGAAGAGCGTGCCGCCTTCAGCTTGCTCGAAGCGGCCGCGCCGCATGGTCTGCGCGCCGGTGAAGGCGCCGCGCTCATGGCCGAAGAGTTCGCTCTCGAGCAGGTCTTTCGGAATGGCCGCGGTGTTGATGGCCACGAAGGGGCCGTTGGTGCGCGGCGAGTGCTTGTGCAGCGCGCGCGCCACCAGCTCCTTGCCCGAGCCCGATTCGCCGGTGATGAGCACCGTCACGTTGCTTTGCGAGAGCCGGCCGATGGCGCGGAACACGTCCTGCATGGCGGGCGCCTGGCCCAGCATTTCGGGCGCGGCGACCATGCGCTCTTCGGCCACCTCTTCGCGCTGGCTTTCATCGACGGCGCGGCGGATCAACTCGACCGCGCGCGGCAGGTCGAAAGGCTTGGGAAGGTATTCGAAGGCACCGCCCTGGAAGGCCGACACGGCGCTGTCGAGGTCGGAGAACGCCGTCATGATGATGACCGGCAGGCCGGGGTGCTTGGCCTTGATCTTGTCGAGCAGGTCGAGCCCCGAGCCGCCCGGCATGCGGATGTCGCTCACCAGGACCTGGGGGCCTTGCTGTTCGTCGTCGTCGGCCTGTTCGAGTGCTGCGAGCACCTCGCGCGTGTTGGTGAAGCTGCGCGTGGGCAAGTCTTCGCGCAGCAGAGCCTTCTCGAGCACGAAGCGAATCGATTGGTCGTCATCAACTATCCAGATCGGCTTCATGCATCTCCTTGTTGCCGTGCTGCGCTAGGGCAGCGGTATCAATATCTTGAAATCAGTCCGGCCCGGGACGCTGTCGCACTCGATCACGCCGTGATGCTGTTGCACAAAAGTCTGCGCAAGCGTCAACCCCAGCCCTGTCCCGCCTTCCCTGCCCGAGACGAGCGGATAGAAGATGCGGTCCTTGATCGTGTCCGGCACACCCGGTCCATTGTCGATGACATGCAATTCCAGTGCCAGTCGATACCACTGCTTGTTGAAGATGACCTGGCGGGCCACACGGGTCTTGAAAGTGATCTGCGCGTCACCGGCCGCGCGCCGCTCTGTCAGGGCCTGCGCGGCGTTGTGAACGATGTTGAGGGTGGCCTGGATCAGCTGCTCGCGGTCGCCGCGAAACTCGGGAATGGACACGTCGAAGTCGCGCTCGATGTGCAGGTCGCGCGGAAACTCCGCAAGGATGACCGAGCGCACGCGTTCGCAGACTTCGTGGATGTTGACGTCGCCCACCACGTGCGGGCGGCGGTGTGGTGCCAACAGCCGGTCGACCAGCGTCTGCAGCCGGTCGGCCTCGTGGATGATGACCTGGGTGTATTCGATGAGGTCGCGCGACTCGACCTCCATCTGCAGCAACTGCGCCGCGCCGCGAATGCCGCCGAGCGGATTCTTGATCTCGTGCGCGAGGTTGCGGATGAGTTCCTTGTTGGCCTGCGCCTGGTCGATGAGGCGCTCTTCGCGGTCCTGCCGCACCTGCTGTTCGAGCGGGGACATCTCGATGATGAGTTCACCCACCTTGTCGCCCTGCGCGAGCGTGACCTGCACGGGCATCAGCTCGTGGTTCACTCGGCGCAGAAAGGCCTCGTAGCGCAGCGTGGCGAAGTCGTTGCTGCGTGCGCCGTCGATGGCGGTGCGCAGCACCTGCGGCTCATGAAAGCACGCGCCGAACTGCGAACCTTCGAGCGTGCGGCGCGATGTACCCAGCGCGTCTTCGAGCCCTGCATTGGCGAACAGAACAGACCCGTCGCTGTTGACCACGGCAATCAGCGTGGACAGCAGGTCGAAGGTCTGAAAGCGCACGTTGGCGCCAACCGCCTTCTTCCCGAATGCCATGTTTTCCTTGCTTACTGCGGCTGCTTGACCGGCAGGCGGCCGATTTCACGGCGAATGCCGGCGATGTCGCTTTCGTTGCGCGCCAGCTCGGCCTTCATCTCGGCCACGCGGTCGAGGTACTTCTGGTAGTTGCGGCCTTCGCTGCCTTGCTTCTCGGGCTCGCCGTTGTTGTAGTCCTTCTGCAGCTCGGCTTGCCGAGCCTCGGCCTTCTTGAGCTCGGATTCGAGCACCGAGCGGGCCTCGCCATCGCGGGCGCGCTGGTCGACGCCTTCGACGCGCGGGCTGCCGGCCGGCGCACGCGCGGCGGACGAACCGGAACCGCCCCCCGAGCCACCGCCCGACGCCTTGGTGCCCTGGACGACGGTGACATTGCCGCCTTCCATGACCTTGCAGCCCTTTTGCTGGGCGATGGTGGCGTTGTTGGTGTACTCGTTGCCGCAACGCCAGACGCGCTCCTGCGCGAGCGCGGGCATCGCAGCGATCAGTGAACCGGCCAGGAAAATGAGGGGAGCAGTCTTCATGTGTATCGGTGGAGGGCGCAACAAAGGCGCATTTTCATGCAATTCGACGCCACTGGTGACCAGATGTTCCACGCCAAGGAAAAAGGACGGCCGGGGCCGTCCTTTTGTCTTACTTCCCCGTGAGGGGCTTGCCGATCAGGCGATTACAGCGAGTAGTACATGTCGAATTCGACAGGGTGCGTCGCCATGCGGAAGCGGGTGACTTCCTGCATCTTGAGCTCGATGTACGCGTCGATGTACGCATCGGTGAACACGCCGCCCTTGGTCAGGAACGCACGATCCTTGTCGAGGTATTCCAGAGCCTGGTCGAGGCTGTGGCACACGGTCGGGATCAGCGCGTCTTCTTCCGGCGGCAGGTGGTACAGGTCCTTGCTGGCGGCTTCGCCCGGATGGATCTTGTTTTCCACGCCGTCGAGGCCAGCCATCAGCAGCGCAGCAAAGCCCAGGTACGGGTTCATCAGCGGATCGGGGAAGCGCGCTTCGACGCGGCGGCCCTTGGGGTTCGCCACGAACGGAATGCGGATCGAGGCCGAGCGGTTCTTGGCCGAGTAGGCCAGCTTCACCGGGGCTTCGAAGCCGGGCACCAGGCGCTTGTAGCTGTTGGTGCCGGGGTTCGTGATGGCGTTCAGGGCACGGGCGTGCTTGATGATGCCGCCGATGTAGTGCAGCGCGAAGTCCGACAGGCCCGCATAGCCGTCGCCGGCGAACAGGTTCTTGCCGTCCTTCCAGACCGACTGGTGCACGTGCATGCCGGAGCCGTTGTCGCCAACGATGGGCTTGGGCATGAACGTGGCGGTCTTGCCGTAGGCGTGGGCCACGTTGTGGATCACGTACTTCTGCAGCTGGACCCAGTCGGCGCGCTGGACCAGCGTGCTGAACTTGGTGCCCAGTTCCATCTGGCCGGCGTTGGCCACTTCATGGTGATGCACTTCGACCGGGATGCCCAGGGCTTCGAGCACCAAGCACATTTCCGAGCGCATGTCCTGGAAGCTGTCGACCGGGGGAACCGGGAAATAGCCGCCCTTGACCGCCGGACGATGGCCGGTGTTGCCGTGCTCGTATTCCTTGTCGGTGTTCCACGAGGCTTCTTCGGAGTCGATCTTCACGAAGCAGCCCGACATGTCGTTCTTCCAGCGGACGCCGTCGAACACGAAGAATTCGGGTTCCGGACCGAAGAAGGCGGTGTCGCCCAGGCCCGAAGCCTTCATGTACGCCTCGGCGCGCTTGGCGAGCGAACGCGGATCGCGCTCGTAGGCCTTGCCGTCGGCGGGGTCGATCACGTCGCAGGTCAGGATCAGCGTCGTTTCTTCGAAGAAGGGGTCGATGTTG